>JAGKTY010000094.1 GCA_021153185.1 Lachnospiraceae bacterium | reverse complement strand
ATATTACTGAGCCCACTTTAAAAAGTAAGGTCTGTTTAAAATATTTATATTTCACGAAAAATAATCCCTGATTTATGCTGTTGTCTGGAATATTTTTCGTATCTTTACATCATCAATCAAACAGAAAAATTATGTTTAGAAAGACAGATCCGAATCCTCAGTTAGATATATTCACGGCTCCCTCAATGCAGTTAGGAAGTCGTGCTTCAAAGAAGTATTCTGCCCCCAACGCATGGCATAACCAATTTTATAGTCTCGTGACAACCAAGATTGATGAGGAGATATTCAAGCCTTTGTTTCCAGAAGGCAAGAAGAGCGGCCGCCCAAACGCTTCCATCCGCATACTCGTGGCTATGTCTGTCTTAAAGGAGGGATTCGGTTGCAGCGACGAGGATCTGTTTGAGAAGTGCGAGTTTGACCTTCTTACCAGAAAGGCTCTCGGCATGGAACTTCTGACTGATGTAACCCCATCAATAGATACCTATTATCTGTTTCGCCGCCGCATCTGTGAATATCAGGAAAGAACTGGCAATGACCTGATGCAGCTCTGCTTCGAGCAGCTTGCCGGCAATCAGGTACGTCTTCTCAAGATATCAGGCAAATGCGTCCGTATGGACAGTAAGCTTATCGGCAGCAATATCGCTCGCCAGTCTCGCTATGAACTGATACATACAACTCTGGTCAAGTTCCTCAAGACATGCACGCTTACCCATCTCTCCCCAGAGCAGGAAGAACGGGCAAAGGAATACTTGAAAGAGGATTCCTCCAAGACAGTTTATCGCTCTGACTCTGATACGCTTCAGAGCAATCTTGCCAGAATTGGTAATTTCATCATGGAGATGCTGGCAGCTTTTCCTGCTACTTCTCCTGCACATGATCTTCTTCAGCGTCTGTTTGATGAACAGTATGTCGTAATGGACGGAAAGGCTGTACTTCGAGACAAGAAGGAGGTAAAGGCAGACAGCCTTCAGAATCCTAACGATCCTGATGCAACCTATCGTGCCAAGAACGACCAGAAGGTGCAAGGCTATGTGACCAACATCACAGAGACTGTAGAGGAAGGCAAGCCTAACATCATCACTTCCGTTCAGGTTGAAACTGCAGTATTTGCAGACTGCCATTTCCTTCAGGAGGCTGTGGAAAACAGTGAACGTGTCACGGATTCTACGATTGAAGACCTGTATGCAGATGGTGCCTATCAAAGTCCAGACAATCGAGAGTTTGCAAAGAACCACAATGCCATGCAGCTCAAGACAGGTAAGATGCAAGGTGGATGCAGATGGGAACTGATACCACATGACGAGGATGGTCTTACCGTCAGGGAAATTGCTACTGGCAACACCTACGAGGCAGTCAAAGCCGTCACAAAGCAGGGCTCCAGAAAGCGATGGAGAATCCCATGGAACAACAAAACCGGTTGGCGTTACTTTGAAGACAAAGACATTAAAGCCTATCAGCTAAGGAAGCAGATAGAAAGCCTTCCTTTGGAGGAACAGCATAAACGGAATAACGTAGAAGCCGCCATGTTCCAATACAGTTTTCATACACGTAATGGCAAGACCCGATATAGGGGCTTGCTCAAACATCGTATGCATGCATATTGCAGATGTATGTGGATGAACCTCCGAAGGATGGTAATATTCCAGATTTCAACATTTCAAAGATCAATATTTGCCCTTTTCGGGCCTGTCAGAGAAGCTTTCGGCTCTTTCATGGCAATTTCTCGAAAGGTATTCACCTGCGAAGCCGATTGCTATGTTTCACTCAGCATGACCACACTGGTCATGCTGGATTCAAAATATGCCCCCTTTTTAAAGTGGGCTCAGAAGATATTGGCCAAAATAAACGCTATACCGAGAGAGAAACTTGATTTTTCAACTTCCTAAAACGGTGTTGTTCAAACATTTCTACTTATTTGTACTTGCCAGTTGAACCTACGCTTCCCTAATAAAATGTCTATGGTAAAAAAAGTTAAAAAATCCTCCCACTTTTGTTAGATATATTTTTTTGTGTAATTTTGTAATCGTTATGCGGCAGTAATAATATACATATTAATACGAGTTAGTAATCCTGTAGTTCTCATATGCTACGAGGTTTTGTGTAATTTTGTAATCGTTATGCGGCAGTAATAATATACATATTAATACGAGTTAGTAATCCTGTAGTTCTCATATGCTACGAGGAGGTATTAAAAGGTGCGTTTCGACAATGCATCTACTGTAGTATATTATTGCTTAATCCAAATGAATATTATAAATTTAGGAATTCTTGCTCACATTGATGCAGGAAAAACTTCCGTAACCGAGAATCTGCTGTTTGCCAGTGGAGCAACGGAAAAGTGCGGCCGTGTGGATAATGGTGACACCATAACGGACTCTATGGATATAGAGAAACGTAGAGGAATTACTGTCCGGGCTTCTACGACATCTATTATCTGGAATGGAGTGAAATGCAATATCATTGACACTCCGGGACACATGGATTTTATTGCGGAAGTGGAGCGGACATTCAAAATGCTTGATGGAGCAGTCCTCATCTTATCCGCAAAGGAAGGCATACAAGCGCAGACAAAGTTGCTGTTCAGTACTTTACAAAAGCTGCAAATCCCGACAATTATATTTATCAATAAGATTGACCGTGCCGGTGTGAATTTGGAGCGTTTGTATATGGATATAAAAACAAATCTGTCGCAAGATGTCCTGTTTATGCAAACTGTTGTCGATGGATCGGTTTATCCGGTTTGCTCCCAAACATATATAAAGGAAGAATACAAAGAATTTGTATGCAACCATGACGACGATATATTAGAACGATATTTGGCGGATAGCGAAATTTCACCGGCTGATTATTGGAATACGATAATCGCTCTTGTGGCAAAAGCCAAAGTCTATCCGGTGCTACATGGATCAGCAATGTTCAATATCGG
>JAGKTY010000009.1 GCA_021153185.1 Lachnospiraceae bacterium | reverse complement strand
GTCCTTCCCGTTTCCATCGTTCACGGTTTGCATCCACGATTTTTCTGCGCTGGCTGTCATATTCCATCGCTTCCTTCAGCATCACGTGAAGCGGCATTGCGTAATCGATGGTTGTCTGGTTCTCCAGCACCCAGATACAGAACTTGTTTTTCTGCATTTGGTCGCAGATTTTTTCAATGATACAGTTGCCTTCCACCATGGAGAGCACAGGATTTGCATCATTTAAATCTGACGCATCAATCACTTGTCTGCCATGATACAGTGTGCCATTGAATAAATCCGCAAATCTTGCATTGTTTGAAAGATAGTTCTTTTGCGCTATGTCTTGTTTTCCCATAGGCTTCTCCTTTCGTTATGACAGGAGTGCCTGCGGCTATCTTAAATCCGGTCGCTCCTGCGTTTGTAAGGTTTTGATTTTTAAGCAAGAATCGACTTTGAATTTAAGAATAAAGACTGCGTTCGCGGATTGCTACTTGCATAGACGATGTTTGCTTACCCGTAGGATACCACTTCGAACCGGGCTCGTCAAGGGCCGCCGCTTCCCTGCGCCTTTCGATACTCATGCGGACTCATGCCTCCAAGTGTTGTGCTGATACGCTTCGTGATATACCAGACAATATATGCGTTGAGTTCCTCGCTAAACGCATCCAGTGATACATCGCCCCAGTTTCTTCCATAAAACATCTCATTTTTAAGCCGACCAAAGAACCCCTCACACGCAGCATTGTCGTCGCACCGCCCTCGCCGCGACATCGACCTCGTAAGTCCGGCCGCATCCATTCGTTTAAGCCATCCATCCCATTGATAATGCGCACCTCTGTCTGAATGCACGATTGGCTTTGCACCCGCAGGCAGCGTCGCAATCGCCGCATCGAGCATCGAGTTTGCAAGCTCTGCATTTGGCGATGTGCCGATTTTCCAAGCCACCGGCATTCCATCGTAGCAGTCGAGCATTGGTGATAGGTATACTTTCCCTGCGGGCAGTTTGAATTCCGTGATGTCCGTAATCCACTTCTCGTTCGGCTTGTCGGCGCGGAAATCGTGTTTGATGATATTTGGGGCGTAAGGGGATATCTCTCCCTGATAGGAGTTGAATTTTTTGCGTTTGGCATAGGAGACATAGAGATGTTCCTGATTCATGATTTTGAGCACAACCTTCTTAGACACGACGATGCCTTGCTGCCTCATCTTCGCGTGGATGCGCCTATATCCATAGATACAATAATTTTCTACAAAAATCTGTGTGACAATTTGCCGCAAATGCGCGTACTTGTCCACCTGCATATGCTTCGCTTGATAATAGTAGCTGCTTCTTGCCATGGATAATTTCTTGAGCAAAATTGAAAGCTCGTATTTTTTGCGCAGGGCATTGATGACCATGGCTTTCACGCAGTTCGGCAGCGCTTTTAAATCAATGCCCTCTTCTTTTTTTAACATTTCTGACGCAAAGAGAAGCAGTTCCCTTTCAAGTCTTAGGTTTTCGACTTCTTCCTTTAATAAGGCAACCTCTCTTTTCAGATGTTCGGTTTCACTGAGGAGATCGACGTGATCCACTTCTTCCTCCTGCTGCATTTGGCGAATCCTTTCCTCGTCCATAACCCACCGAACGAGCATCGTCCGACTCGGATACCCCAGTTCGCGGCACGTGCGCTTCACATTTTTACCGTTGGCATAATAGCGTTCAATGGCAGTGATTTTTTGTTCTGCCGAGTACATACAGGCGTGATTGTCCTCGTCCATGACCCGCCCTCTATGACGGTATTGATAATACCATTCCGAAAGTGTTTTCGGCGACGGATAACCAAGCTCTCTGACAGTTTTTTCCCTGCAAAAGTCATTGGCGATAAACGTTTCAACTGCTTTCATACGTTGTTCTTTCGTGTAACCCATAAGCGCACCTCCATTTGCCAGGTTGTTTGTTATGCAATTGTAAAAAGGATCCTTCCTTTTCCTTATTTTAAATCATAAAAAACCCTTTGACAACATACAGTGGTTATGATACAGTAATAAAAACTCTTTGCACTGCATGTAAATCTACAGTACAAACTGAACAGACCGTGACAGATGTCATGGAGTCGGGTCACACTAGTGACAGTGGCGCATACGCCCCACGGGACAGTAGTTGCTATTACTGATTTCGTGGGCTTTTTTATACTCTTTTTTCAGCATATCGCAAGTCCCACATAATCAAACATAGTGCCATAGAGAGCTATCTATTCTATCTATTTTAGGAGGTAACCTGTTATGGAAAAAACAAAACGCTTTGAGGAGATGGTATCCCCATCTGAGGACTTTCAGAGAGTCGCAAACCGCGTATCCTATGTGAGTATTGCCGGGAACATTGCACTTTCCGTGCTCAAATTGATTGCAGGTCTATGGGCATATTCCGCTGCCATGGTTTCAGATGCCGTTCACTCAGCATCCGACATTTTCAGCACACTCATCGTCATGCTCGGTATCAAGCTTGCGTCCAAGGAGCCTGACAAGGAGCACCCTTACGGTCACGAACGTTTAGAGTGCGTCGCCGCCATCGTCCTGACGATGATTTTGTCACTGACCGGTCTTGCCATCGGCGTCAGTGCGCTGCGCACCATCCTTTCCGGTTCCTACGAGACAATCGCTGTCCCGGGCGTGCTCGCGCTTGCTGCCGCAATCGTCTCCATCATCGGCAAAGAGGTAATGTATCAATATACCAAATACCATGCCAAGCAGATTGATTCGAGCGCTCTGATGGCAGATGCCTGGCATCACCGTTCCGACGCACTTTCTTCCATCGGTGCGCTTATCGGTATCGCATTTGCCAGACATGGACTTCCCATCATGGACTCCGTAGCCAGCCTGGTCATTTTCTTCTTTATTATGGCTGCCGCCATCGGTATTTTTAAAGATGCCATGGATAAAATGGTCGACCACAGCTGCGATGAAGAGACTGAACAAGCGATTACTGACTGTGTGTTGTCACACGATGAAGTACTGGGCATCGATTTATTCCAGACACGCATCTTTGGAAACAAAATCTACGTCGATTTGGAAATTCAGCTGGATGGCTCCTACACCTTACAGGAAGCACACGACATCGCAGAAGCGGTGCACGATGATATCGAGAAGCAATTTCCAAAAGTCAAACACATCATGGTACATGTTAACCCGAAATAAAAAAGGGACGAATCTTGTCTCACGCTTACGATAGCGCGAGACAACGATACGTCCCTTTGTTGTATCAGTCTCAACTATTCTTCTTCAAATATTCTTCAAATTCTTCCTTCGTCATAGGCTTTGCAAAATAGTATCCCTGAATGTAATCGCAGCCATGCTTTCTGACGATTTCAAACTGGTTCTCCGTCTCGACACCTTCCGCTACGATACTGAGTCCAAGCTTATGTCCGAGTGCGATGATGCTCTCCACCACGACCTCCGTCGTCTCGATATCACGGATAAAGGACATATCAAGCTTGAGTACGTCGAGCGAGATGCCCGCAAGCATACCAAGCGAAGAATATCCGTTACCGAAGTCATCCATCTCAATCTTGATGCCGCGCGCTCTGATCCTGTCGATTTTATCCTTGATGACGTCTGCTTCCTCGGCATACAGTGACTCCGTCACCTCGATGTGAATCAGCTGCGTATCGATGCCAAGCGCATCGACGACTGCAAGGCGCTGCGTGATCCACTCATCCTCATAAAAGTCTTTTCTTGACATATTGATCGAAATCGGAATATTGGCAATTCCTTTATCCTGCCACTCTTTCAGGTCATGGCACACCTTCTCAAAGACATATGCATCCACCTTGGTGATAAAGCCTGTCCGCTCAAAAATCGGAATAAACTGTCCCGGTGACATGAAGCCGTATTTCGGATGTATCCACCTAACAAGCGCCTCAGCACCGATGAGCTTTTTATCACCTGCATCATGCTTTGGCTGGTAGTATACCTGAAACTGCCGCTCAAGCAGCGCGACCTCCATATACTCCTCGATTTTGTGTTCATCGAGCAGCTGGCTTTCCATACTGTCATCGTAGTATGCAATATTCTGTCCGTAAATACCGCGCACCTTTTGCAGTGCGAGCGATACACGGTCATAGCATCTGCGAATGGTCACGCTCGTGTCAATCGGCGTATATAGTCCGAGCTTCAATACCATGTTTGGCATAGGCGATGCCTTAATCATATCCTGGTCGATGATTGCTTCGACCTCGAAGCCTTCTCTCTCCTCAAATATAATGGCATATCTCGAACGGCTGAATCGTCCGACATAGCCATCCGGGAACAGATTCATCAGATAGTCCGCCACATAAATGAGCAGCTCATTGCAAATCGTTTCGCCATACTGACTGTGCATAATTTTGAAATTGTCAATCTCCACAATCGCAGCCGTATATTTTTCTTCCGTATTCTCTAAGAGCTTCTCCCCGTAGTGGAAAAACGCCTGTCTCGTAAATGTCTTGGTCAGATCATCCATCTCAAATTTATGGATCAGCGCCTCTGTTGCAAGGCGTTCTTTTTCGACCTTTTTCATCTTAAATGACACGATGAGCATCGATACGGCCAGAACAATCCATATCCATAATAAGATGCACGCAAGGATAAACAGTTTTTCATGGAAAATACTTCGCGACATCTTATACGTGATGCTGCCGTTTGCAAAATTCAACACATAATTGGTATTGACACCTTCTGTATACGTAATAAATCCGATTGTTTTCTTCGTGTAATCATCGGCAAACCGGTTAGAGCCCGCAATCGGTGTCTCGCTCGATGTCACGCTTGGCTGATAAACGAAATAATCGCCCTTTGCAAGAGGAATGAGCAGCACACCCTGATCCCAGATATAATCAAGCGGTATATTCTCCTGCGAACTGTTGGCACTGTCAAATGCGTAAACCTGTTCGTCACCATTGACATCCTGGTGAAGCTCAAACACACCGTTCCATCCGGAGTTGAACATCGTATCGACCGGTATCGTAATCTCGGCTGTCCATTCAGACACTGCATCAGGCGTCAGATTTGTAATCTCCATCTCATAAATTGTACCGACCGAGTTGTGATCGCCACGTCCGTCCTCTGTCGTATGATATGTATGGTACCACGAACTCAGTTCGCTCGTCTGATATCCTCTTGGCGCAATTCTCACCGATAAGATATCATCGTTGACGCCGCCTTCCTCCAAGATACGATCGTCAAATTCAAGTACATGATAGTTTGCATTAAACTCCTGATTCACCGCAACAGTTACCGCAAACAACACACATATTATTAAAAGTGATAAGAGCAACGCTATCCTATGTTTGCTTTTCATCATTTACTTCCCCGTCCCCAATATCGTATTAATTCCAGTTAATATAGTTCTATATTAAAGCATTTTTATTCAAATGTAAACATGCGATAGTTTGACGAAGTGGCATCATCATGTGCGCCGATCATAAACTGCGTGTATGCAACGAGCACTGTGTCATACCCCTGCTCCAAAATATAGTCCCTGAGCGGAAATTCATCCCCGCAATCACGCAAAATAACCGAATCCATTTCGTGCACCCCAAGCGCCAGAAACGGCTCTGTGACCTGGTCATACGAGTCACACAAAAACAACACTTTGCCGCTGTCGGCCTGATTGTTGATACAGTTGATGCGAGAGTAGGCGTAATGCCACGATTCGGACTCGTAAATGTCGTTTTCCGCATTACAGACCTCCGGCCTCAAAAACGCATCAAAGGTTCCCTGGTACGCAACCTGTGTTCCGCTTTTGAATGAGAAATCTGTCGCAAATTTGGGCGCAAGCATTTGATAGTCTTCCAGCCCCACACGTGTTCTTCCGACTTTCCGTCCCTGTTCTCCCAGCCAGCAGTCCTCATACGTCGTCACTTCATAATTGGAAGGCTCGTAAATCGATACGTCAATGTCGTACCCACAATACGTATTCAGCCCTTCGGCCATCTGCTTTGATGCCCAAAGTCCCGCCGGCACGTTCCAGTGATGGTCCGTCCGGTAAAACATCTCCCCGATATCCTTGCCATCCGCCAGGAGTTCCTCCCTTAGATCCAAAACAGGCACGTCTGCATCCCGAAGCCTCATAAGCAGCAAATCGGCATTTTGATTGCTGTACGTCTCTGCGCCAAAGCTTTCCATAAACGCCGCATCGTCCAGATACTTAATTGGTTCATTCACATATAAAAACCGGATGTCATTGGCCTTTAAAAACGCATAGAAATCGACTGTCTGCTCATATTCGTAATCTGTCGAAGTCTCATCATACGCGGTCAGAATGCGCGCATCATCTGTGATGTACATGCCCATGACCTCCCGCTTACCGAGAAGCTTGGTCAGATAGCCGTTTACATCAATGAGCCGTTGCTTCAACCGGAATTGTTCCAAATACGATGCATCCAGCGCATCTGCCTCATCCGCTTCCTCCTGCCGCATTCCTTTCGCGCCAACATACTGGAGCATGCTGTCGATTTCCGAAAAGGACGCATGCATGATAAAATTAGCGATGAGCAAAATCACCACGGCATATGCAATTATTCTTTTTACAAGACTCTTCTGTTCCATATTTGGCTTTCTCCCTAGAAGTTAGCATATGCAAACGGATTGTTTTGTCCCGCAACCACAAAGGAAAGCGATAACACAAAAGCGAGGAGCACGACGAGCGCTTCTATGATATCAAAAATCGCGCCCGCTATCCTGTCCCGCTTCATGATTTTTTCACATTTCGGCACGACCGGGAAACAAAACAAAATGGCCGCCGCAATAAAGATACCATATTCGGACAGCAAAATACCCGCACGCAAATGAAGCGCCTGATGACCACCACCTGCAATCATGCGCCCGATAAACTGTAGTCCGTATGTCAGATTCGGCGAATTGAAAAGCACCCAGAGAAAATTGATATAAAAGAGCGTCAAGATGCGGTAGACAAATTTGCCCGACTTTGACGTGATGCGCGAAGGAAGCCCCGTCAGCCGTTCCAGACAAATCGCCGCAAAATAGCCAAGCCCCCAGACGACAAACTGCATGGAAGCGCCATGCCAGATGCCGGTTAAGAGCCATACAATGAGCAGATTAAAATAAACCTGCACATTTCTCTTCGTTCTGCTGCCGCCAAGCGGTATGTATACATAGTCGCGGAACCATTCGCTAAGCGAAATGTGCCATCTTCTCCAAAATTTGGTGACAGACTCCGTCATGTACGGGTAGTTAAAATTCTCCCTGCAATGATAGCCAAACATCTCCGTCAGTCCGATGGCCATATCGGAATACCCCGCGAAATCAAAATACAGCTGCAGGGAAAAACAGATGGCGCCAAGCCACGCAAGATTCATCGGAAGCTTGTCTATCGGCAGCGCAAACACCTCACGCGTAATATGAAACAGCATATTGGCAAGGAGTATTTTTTTGCTAAATCCGATCAAAAACCGGAAGACACCATTTGCAAAGAGTGTCCCGTCAAAGGAGCACCTTTCGCCCTGTCTCATGTCGTTGTAGCGCGCAAGCGGGCCGGACTGTATCTGCGCAAAAAAAGACAAATACACCATATCGCTCACGATACGCTCTGACAGGATTGCCTTTTGGGTATAAATATCTGCCAGATAGGAAACCGCCTTAAATGTAAAAAACGAAATGCCAAGCGGCAGGACAATCTGTATCGCCGCAGTGTCCTTTTGTGCCGAATTGGAAAACGCGGCGACCACTGGATCCTTATATTTGTAGTACAGTAAAAGTCCCAGATTGCTTGCGATGCCCACGATGAGCAGCAGACAGCGCATGCGCTTATCGGTAGTGCGGTGCATCATCCGTCCGATGCACACCGTCGCAAACGTCGCGCCGGCAAACAGCAGCACATAATCAGGGCAGCCAAGCCCATAAAAGACAAAGCTTAAAACAACCAATATGTATTCTTTATAGTTTGCCGCCGCAAGATGATAAATACAGAGCGCAAGCGGCAAAAAGACAAACAGAAAATAGATGCTCGTTATCATTTGTTATCCCACTCTTCCAAATAAGAAGTACATGCATCAAAATCCATATCCATAATGGCGTTTGAGAGTGCCTCGATGCGTGCCCTGTCCGCGCCGGAAAGCTGCATCATGGCAACTTTTTCCGCAAGTTCCTGTGCCAGATCAAAGTCGAGGGCATCGAGCGCATCTCCAATGGCATGAATCTGCTCCAAAATCTCTTCCTTGCTCGCCGCCTGCTGCGTGCCTGCTGCATCGGCGACATGATCGGAAGCCATCTCGATGAAGTACGGTGCAAGTGATGTTTCCAAATTGCGGTACTCCTCAAGCATTTCATCTGTCAGCTTATGAATGGTCTCAATGTCATGACGATTGCCTGCTTCCTCGAGGTTTTCTGCCTTTTTGGAGAGAGAAAGCGCACCGATTTGTTTGGAAGAGCTCTTGAGCGCATGCACCTCAACGATGTACGTTCCGATTTCCTCACTCTCCTCACACCGTTTGATTTTGGCTAGCTTTTTCTCAATCATACGATAGTAGTCTTTGAGGACCTTCCAGTAAAGCGTTTCTGACTTGAGCAGATTCATCGCAAACTCTGTATCTAAGAATGTGATACCGGATAATCCGCTGTCGGTATCTACATTTTGCGCTGCCATCAAAAGTCTCTCATGCTTATCGATTGCAACAATTTTTTCTTTTGGAAGTCTTTTTTTCAAAACCTCTAAAATAGCGGCGAGCTCGATTGGTTTTGCAACAAAATCATCCATACCGCTTTCTAAGAATGCTTTCTTTCTATCCGTAAGCACATTGGCAGTCAGTGCAACAATCGGACATTCTTCGTAGCCGTCAATCTTTCTGATTTCCTGCATCGCCTCAATACCATCCATCTCCGGCATCATGTGATCCATAAAAATGATATCGTACTGTTTGCTGCTTGCTTTCATGATTGCTTCCTCACCGCTTGTTGCCGTCTCAAGCTGCATCCTTAGCGGTTCCAAAAGTCCCTCTGCAACCGCCAGGTTCACCTCATTGTCATCGACGATCAAAACCTCCGCCTGCGGCGCTCTGAAATCAAGCATGACATCCTTTGGCTTCACGGCTTCGACGCCAACGGATTTGTGTAATAACACTGCTGCCGTATTCAAAATGGAAATCGGCTTATTCATAATCACCTGTGAGTCACTGCCCAAATGTTTTGAATGGTTGTAATCTGAAATAATCACAACCTTCATATCCTCATGCTCGCTCGCAACCTGCCTCAGGTGCTCTGACATATTGGCTTCTTCAATAAAGATAAAGTCAACACTCATCTGCTGTAGGATTTCATACATGGACTCCTTGTCCACCTCCATATATTGCACGCCAAGAAGCCCCATATCTTTTTGCATCTGCGTCTTAATATACGGATTTTCGATTACCCCGAGGACACTTGGACAGTCAGCAAGCACTTCCACGCTTCGAACCGCATTGACGACCTTTTGCGGGATTGCAAATGAGAACGTACTGCCTTTTCCGTATTCACTCTCAACCTGAACTCTGCCACCCATTTCTTCTACCAGTTCTTTTACAATGGCAAGTCCAAGTCCGGTTCCCTCTACCTTGCGGTTCCGTTTGCTGTCTACCTGTGCAAACGAATTAAACAGCTTCTCAATATCCTGTACCTTGATACCCATTCCGGTATCCTTCACAGCGCATTTAAGCAAGATGGTATCCGCATCAATTGTCTCGCTCTTAAATGAAAGAACAACCTGACCTTCCTGTGTAAATTTGATTGCATTATTGGCAAGATTCACAAGAATCTGTTTGATACGCACATCATCTCCCATCAGTTCATATGGGATGGTCGGATCAAAATCGACAATCAATTCAATCGGCTTTACACCGATACGGTTGGCAATGATGCTCGAAACCTCCCGAATAAGCTTCTGCGGCTCGTATTCGACGGGAATGATTGACATCTTACCTGCTTCGAGCTTTGAATAATCCAAGATATCATTTATGATCGTCAGAAGCATATTGGCTGAATTCACGACCTGCCCCACATAATCCTTCGCACGCTTTGACATATCTTCACGAAGTGCAAGCTGGGACATACCGAGAATCGCGTTCATCGGCGTACGGATCTCATGGCTCATATTGGCAAGAAAGTCTGTCTTGGCGGTCGCCGCCTGCATTGCGACAAGACCTTCTTGTTTGACGATATAAGCGCGATGTGCCATCTGTGAAAGCAAATCTGCAAAGTCATAAATAAAGTTGGCGCATCGTTCGATCGCTGCCTGCGGAACGATATCGATTTCCTGCGCAGCCTCTACAAATTCGTTCTCGTCAACGCCGATCGCTCTGGCAGTCTTTCTCATCTTTTCGATATCCGGCTTCTCCGGAAGCACCTGTCCGCCCACAAAGATACCAATGACGCGGTTATAAAGCATAATCGGTGCGGCAAACTCCACAATGCCCGCATGGCAGTAATAATGCACGGCCTTTCCTCGCTCAAGACACATCGCTGCGCCACGTTTGGCACATTTTTCACAGCGTCTGCGCCCTTCCGGTGTGCTATAGCAAAATTCGGAGCAGATACGTGAAAATCCACTTCCACTTGTCAACAGCTTTCCGTTTTCATCCGCCACACTTGTCGCAACACGCGCCATTTTGGCAACGATATCCTGCGCACGATTGAGCTCTTCAATGGTTAAAAGCTCCGTCAGCTTAATCGATTGATCATCAAACATGTAATCCCCTAACGACATATTACTCCCCTTGTTCAATCAGATTGTGAATGGTTTCATGTAGTCTGTCTTGATCGACCGGTTTTAATAAATAACCGTCCGGCTGCATTGCCAGCACCTCTTTGATCTTGGCTTTGTCTGTTACCCCGGTCAAAAAGACAACCGGCACATTTTTGCAATTTTCGTTTTCCCGAATGAGCATCAGCACGTCCGGTCCGCTCATATCCGGCATCTCGTAATCAAGCAAAATGATATCCGTTTTGCGTTGCTCTAAGAATTTCATCGCAATTTTGCCGGAAGGCGCTGTCGCGACATTGTAATCCTCCTCCAGGTAATGCTTGACCGTGCGGAGCATGACAGGATCATCGTCAATGACCAAAATATGTTTTGGTTCAGCTGCTCTTGCCGCCTTCTGTGCCTCGCGTTCTGCCTGCTTCGCCTGCTCGATTTTCCTGCGCTCTGCCTCAAGCTTCTCTCGCTCTTTCCGCTCTGCGGCAAGTCTTATTTCTTCCAATTCTCGTTCGATGCTCACCTGGATCTTCTTGATGGAAATTGGCTTCGTCAGGAGCACATCCGCCGAATTGATGATTTCAGCCGGCAATGCCGCAAGACTCTCTTTTTCCCCAATCAGCGCCAGCATCGTCTCTGTATACTTCATGCAATCCTTTGCCGCCGCAATCACTTCCGCATCAAGGTCCTTATTTTTGCCAAGACAGTACACGAACACCTCCGGCTCAAAATACTGTACATGCGTGTACAAATCATTGATACGGATAGACGATGACATACACTGGAACACTTCTTCCGTATGTGTAAAAAAATCGTCAATGATTGTATCCTGGCTTCCTGTAATCAATACCTTTGTTCTCATATTCCCTCCTAAATAACCTCTGCCTGTTTACAGCCAGTCGAAATCTCCGCCTGTGACGGCAAGGCTCAATAACCCGTCCATTTTTTCGACTTCCTCTTGTCCCTCAACAACCTGGAGGAGCATAGCATCCTCCTTACACTGTGGCATCTCATCGTCCGGTCCGATTTCCATATCAGGCGCCTCGCCGCAATATGGGCAAATCATCCTCGGTATGATTTTTAAATCCAAAAATCTAGTATCACAACTTTTACATTCATAAAAACCGCACATCTGCGTGCCGTCCGGTACATAAAACATCGTTCTTTCCTCTTCCTTTGTAACATGACACATCTCTGTTTGAGATGGTCTATAGCGCTCCTATTTCCCGTAAAATGCCATTACCTGCTCGATTACATACGCGGTCTCTTCCGGCTTCATGCTGTAGTAAATCGGCAGTCTGAGCAGCCTGTCGCTTTCCTTCGTCGTATAGACATCCTCTCCGTGGAATCTGCCGAATCTGCGCCCTGCCTGTGATGAGTGAAGCGGCACATAATGGAACACTGCACGGATATCGTGTGAAAGAAGATGCGCAATGAGCGCTGTCCGCTCCTCTAAGTCCTTCACTTTTATGTAATACATATGTGCATTATGCTGGCATTCCTGTGGAATATACGGCACCTCGAAACGGCCGTAATCACGGAACGCTTCATCATATGCATTCCAAATAGACATACGCTTGGCAGTGATTTGGTCAGCCGCCTCAAACTGTGCCCACAAATAAGCGGCATTCATATCGCTTGGCAGATAGGATGAGCCCATATCACACCACGAATACTTGTCAATCTCGCCGCGGAAGAATTTGCTGCGGTTCGTTCCTTTTTCACGCATAATCTCAGCGCGCTCTATAAACTGCTGTTCGCGGATGAGCAATGCGCCACCCTCTCCCATCGAAAGATTCTTGGTCTCATGAAAGCTGTAGCATCCAAACTCACCGAGTGTTCCGAGCGATTTTCCTTTGTATGTCGCCATAATGCCCTGCGCTGCATCCTCCACCACATACAAATTGTGGCGTCTTGCAATCTCCAAAATGGTGTCCATCTCACAGGCAACACCGGCATAATGCACAGGGACAATCGCTTTGGTCCGCTCCGTAATCGCGTCCTCAATCAGCTTCTCGTCTATATTCATCGTATCCGGTCTGATATCCACAAACACAATCGTTGCACCGCGCAGCACAAACGCATCTGCCGTCGAAACGAATGTGTAAGACGGCATGATCACTTCATCCCCCGGCTTGATATCACAAAGAAGCGCTGCCATCTCAAGCGCATGTGTGCACGATGTCGTAAGCAGTGCCTCTGCCGTGCCTGTGTTTTGCTCAATCCATGCTTTGCATTTCTTGGTAAATTCCCCATCACCGCAAATCTTATGATGATCGATTGCCTGTTTCATGTATTCAAACTCTTTGCCCACAAAAGGAGCCGCGTTAAATCCAATCATACTTTTCCCCTAAAATCGTTTTTTACTTTTTATTATATCGCTTTTTTGCGATAAAGTCCAATTTTCGCCCGCATCTTATGCACGCATCGACAAAATGCGGTGCAGCTCCGAAAGCTCCTTTGGCGACATCTTTTTGTCGAGGAAAAAAATCTGCATCCGGCTTCGCTCATCCAGATTGGTCTGAATATATGGATTGTGCATACAATCCGGAAAACGCGTCAGCATAAATTGCTGCAGTTCCTCAAACGCCTGCGCAGGAATGCTGTCATAGTGGTTTCCGAACATTTTGAGCGCGGACAGATAAAAACTCACAATGAAGTCAAACTCCAAAACGTCCCGCATTCTATCAAAAGCGCCGCGCTCTTGCAGCTGCTCATACTTAAAATAATTTGCTTTAAATAAATCATAATAGTAGTCCTGTCCCTTTTTTAGGACAACGGAGTTGCGATTGACAAAATAATGGTACAAATAATCCTCCATCACATAAACGCGCGTGAAATAAAGATATGGCAATATGCCCCAGCCGACATCTTCAAATACCATTCCCTCCGGGAAATAAAGCGCATGTTCCATAAAGAACGAACGCTTAAAGAGCTTGCCCCACGCTGTCACACCAAACGCAGCGTTTTCAATGAGACGCTTTCTGATTTCCGGGGAATCAACCGACAAAAACCGCTCCTTTTGCATCTCAGCCTTATGCATTTCGTACTTTTCCCCATCTCCGAAATCGCGCCACGCATTGCACACAACCATATCACAATCATACGCCACTGCTTTTTCATACATTGCTGACAGATAATCAGGCTCCACCCAGTCATCGCCGTCCAAAAATGCGATGTATTCTCCTGACGCATACGAAAGCGCACTGTTGCGGCTAAAGCCCTGCCTGCTATTGACCTCATTTTGGATGGCAATCACCTGCTCCGGATGCTTTTGTTCAAATGCACAGATTTTTTCCCACGTGTGGTCTTTTGAACAATCATCCACGAGGATGATTTCGAATTCCTCAAGCGGCATCACCTGATTTTCCAGGGACGCAAAAAAACGTTCGATAAAATTTTCTATGTTATAGCACGGTACAATGACGCTGACTTTTTTGTTCATGGCTTTCTCCTTTTTTCTACATTATATCAAAAAAAAGACCAATTGTCTCTTTCGAAACAATTGGTCTGAATAAGCTTGTATGAGATGCCAATTCTGCTTAATCGCAAGTATATGGCATAAGGGCCACGTGGCGGGCTCTCTTGATTGCAACTGTGATTGCTCTCTGATGTTTTGCGCAGTTGCCCGTGATACGACGAGGAAGGATTTTGCCTCTCTCTGAAACGTATCTTTTTAATTTGTTTGTATCTTTGTAATCAATTACGTTGTCCTTACCACAGAACACACATACTTTTTTTCTACGACGAATACCGGTTCTTCTCTTCATTGGAGAATCGGATTTCTCTGCTTTATTAAAAGCCATGATTTGCCTCCATTTCTGATTCTAAAAAGCGCCTATACCATATTAGAATGGCAATTCATCCATTCCGTCAGGAATATTCATAAAACCATCGCCTGCTGCAGCCGGTGCCGGAGCCGGTGCGCTTGCCGGTGCAAAACCGCCGTCGCCCTGTCCGCTTCCTTTGCTTTCCGCAAACTCATGATTTTCAACAACAACATCTGTCGTGTAAACCTTAACGCCGTCTTTGTTTGTGTAGCTTCCTGTCTGGATACGACCTTCCACCATCACTTTCATTCCTTTGCGGAGATACTTCTCTGCAAATTCGCCGGATCTGCCAAATGCAACGCAGTTAATAAAATCTGCGCTCTGGCCATCCGCACTGTTACGGCTGACTCTACGATCAACAGCTAACGAATATCTGGCAATTGCCATCGCATTCTCACCCTGAGAATATCTGACTTCAGGATCTCTTGTTAAGCGTCCCATTAGAATAACTTTATTCATATAAATTCCTACTTTCTCTTATGCCTCGTTCTGTTTTACGCATAAAAATCTGATGACATTATCCATGATACGGATACGACTCTCAATCTCCGCCGGAGCTGTAGTCTCTGCATCAAACTGAATGAAGTAGTAGTAAGCTTCTTTCATTTTCTGAATTTCGTAAGCTAATCTTTTCTTACCCCATTCATCAATGTTTGTAATCTGTCCACCGAATTTCTCAACAAGTGCTTTTACTTTGTCTAAAGTAGCTGCTCTCTCGTCATCTTCGATTTTAGCGCTTACAACAACGGCTAATTCATATTTGCTCATGCTTGTTACCTCCTTTTGGTCTCTGGCCTCATACTATGTACGAAGCAAGGAAATATAATATATCACAGAGATATACTTTACCACAAAGGAAATTACTTTTCAACCTTTTTTTGTATTTCTTTTGTGTTTTTTTCTACAAGCTTGCGCGCAACCATAATCTGGTGTCCGCATCCCGTGCATTTGAGGCGGAAATCCGCACCAACTCGCAGGATTTCCCATGTAAAACTGCCGCACGGGTGTTTCTTTTTTAATCTGACGATATCACCTACTGCATAATCCATAGTGCAAAAATCTCCATCCGTTTACCTTAAATTGTAATATGAGAAAAAATTTCTCCGATGCTGCCGTGCAAAACAAGGTCCGCCTTTGCGTCCTGTGGTGTCGCAGTTTTGTTAACAAGCACTAACTTATTGCCTCTATAGTAATCGATCAGCCCCGCTGCCGGATACACCGCAAGCGATGTGCCGCCGATAATGAGCATGTCCGCCGCCGCTATCGCTGCTACCGCGCCCTGAATGGTTGCGTTATCCAGCCCTTCCTCATATAGCACGACATCCGGCTTAATCGGACCGCCGCATTCACACTTTGGTACGCCCTCTGTATTTTTGATATAGTCTATTCCATAAAATTTGCCGCAGTTCTCACAATAATTGCGGAGTGTGCTTCCATGAAGCTCGTACACGACCTTAGAGCCGGCTGCCTGATGGAGTCCGTCAATATTTTGAGTCACGACTGCCTTACACTTTCCGGCTGCCTCGAGCTCGGCAAGCTTTTTGTGTGCGATGTTCGGTTCCACGCCCTCCACGATGAGCTTGTCCCTGTAAAATTCATAAAATTCTTCCGGCTTTTGTCTGTAGAAGGTGTGACTGAGAATCGTCTCCGGCGGATACTTGTAATGCTGATGATACAACCCATCGACACTGCGGAAATCCGGGATACCGCTCTCCGTCGACACGCCCGCGCCGCCAAAAAATACAATGTTGTCGCTCTCTTTGACCATTTCGACAAACCGGTCAACCTTTGCCTTTAATTGTGCGTCCATAAAACCCCTCCTTTGCTACCCTACTATATAGGATAGCACGAACGTTTTTACTTGTCTATTGACGGATCGTTATATATACTTAGAAAAGAGTATCAAAATAAGGAGACCTACATGCAAAACTTTCATTTGATTTTGGCATCTGCATCGCCGAGAAGAAAAGAGCTTCTTATGCAGGGCGGTTATACATTTGACATCATCCCGGCCAAGGGGGAGGAACACATTACAAGCGACAAGCCTTTTGAAGTCGTAAAAGAGCTTTCCATGCAAAAGGCATCTGAAGTAATGCGTGAGCAGTCGCTAACTTTTTCATTCGAAAGGCCACTCGTTGTCATTGGCTCTGATACTGTCGTTGCCCATGACGACACGATTCTTGGAAAGCCTTCCTCGCGCGAGGATGCCATCGCGACGCTGCGCCTTTTAAGCGGCAACACCCATCAGGTGTACACGGGCGTGACCATCTTATATCAAAAGGACGCATGCAGTGACATCCTCTCCGACTGTTTTTATGAAAAGACGGATGTCACCTTTTATCCGCTTGATGAACAGGAAATCACACGCTATGTCGATTCCGGCGACCCGTTTGACAAAGCCGGCAGCTACGGCATCCAGGGACCTTTCGCAATTCATGTAAAAGAAATCTCCGGCGACTACAACAACGTGGTCGGTCTGCCACTTGCCGCAATCTACCGGAGATTGAAAAAATTCATGTAATGTTGTTTATTTTTATTTCATGGTTACTTCGTCATATCAATTTTTAACGCACTGTATGGAATGGCAACCTCAATATAGCCGGCGGCATACGGCCCCATTTCATATGGTGCATATTCTATGACAATTCCTTCATTTGTGAAATACATTCCATGGTCAAACGTGACCGCATCAAACACTGACTGCTCAAATGCCTCGTCACTGTCTGCCTCGAAATATCCTTTTTGCCCACTCTGATAATCTTTCAACGTCCATTCGGCAACAATCGATTTGAAGATGCTTTCACTTCCGCTAAAGAGGTCTTTCATACTCACAAGTTCGCCCGTACTCAAATCAAACAGCAGATGGTCGCGAAGCGGATATCCGTGTGCACCGCCCATATATTCGTAGCCTTCAAAATTGACCTCCAGATAATGCCCGATCGTCTGAATATCCGACACCTTATATGTAAAGTTGTAAGACGAATCGTATGACATCGCATGCATATACGAAATGTCTTCCTCTGTCAGTCCTTCGCCCATTCCTTGTCCCATGGCAAGATGTTCTTCGTAATAGTCCGCTAACTTTTGGTTGATTTTTTCAGCGTTTGGCTGATCACTGTTTAGTGCATATTGTTCCACATAATACGAATGCACAATCATATCACAGTCATCGCATTTCTTTTGCTCGCTTTCATATGTGACCGTACCTTTTTGCATATGCTCAAACGTCAATTCGCCACCGCTCAGTTTTTGTTTGCCGTTTTCCGGAGCGTCCAAATCATAGGCGCACCAGATCAGCTGCTTTCCGTCTGTATCACGGAAATATGCCACATTGTCTATGATTTGAAAACCGACCGTTCCGATGCCCTGCGAGTTCGGAATGCCCGGTGCCTCCTCGCATTGATACAGCTGCTGCAGCTCTCCGCTCTGCGGGTTGCCGACATACACCGTGACCGTCCCAAGTCCGTATGGCTGCTCGCTATCTGCCGCAAAATAAACGTGCTGCGCATCTACTTCTTTGATCAGATTCACTTGATGCTCCAGCTCAAAATCACTATATTTCGAATACAGATTGATGTCTGCCGCTTCCTCCTCCGACAGCTCTCTTCGGGATGCCTCCCGATACGTATTACCTGCAGATTCGTAACTGATTTCAACCATCTTGAAATCCTCGTCTGCGCCAAGTGTCACATTGGCATAAAGCCCTCCGTCTCGCGCAAATAACTTGATATCCGAATAAGACAGCGCCCCGAGCAAATCCTTGGCTTCGCCGCCTGCTTCCAGCTGATAAATATGGCTGAAGTTGTCTGCATTTGCAAAGCTGTACTCACTTTCTGCAAAGAAAATTGTCTGATCAATCGTCACAAGCGAAGTGATATAGGCATCCTTATTTGCGGCGCGGTAGCCTTCCTCAATATGTTTGTCATCAAACACGAAATAAACGGCATCCGAATCATTTAGGCCGCCGACAACGCGGCTACTTGCTGCTTTTTCCGCTGATTCTGATGCATCACCCGCCTCATCTGACGTCGCGCCGTCCTGCGTTTTTCCGTCGCCTTCTTCCTGTAAATGCGCATTTCCTGCCGCTTCGTCTGTCGCCTCCATCGCCGGGTTTTGATTGCTTTGTGTGTTTTTATCTGCTCCACATCCAAATAACATTGTCGCCACGACAAGCAGCGATGCGATAACTACTTTTTTCTTCATTGGTAATCTCCTTTTTGCTTAAATTACACCATACACACGAGGGTATCGCCCACTTCGATTGTGATTCCCTCCGGTTTTAAATGTTGCCCGTCCCTAACGATCAAAACGACGCGAATCCCATATAGTTTTTGCAGTGTCTCAGCCGGCTGACCGGCCCACACATTTTTGCCGTCAATGAGTACACGGAATGTCTCGTCAAGATCCTCTGTGCGAAGCTTGGAAAGTTTGTAATGCTCGCTGAATCCGGCGCTCAAAATACCGGTCGGAATCGCTGTGGACATGACGCCGAGCACGGCAATCACGATTGCCATACACTTCCCGATCGTTGTCACCGGATAAATGTCGCCGTACCCGACCGTAAGCACCGTCGAGACAGCCCACCAAAGTCCGGCAAATGCATTGTCAAACACCTCCGGCTGCGAATTGTGCTCCACGCTGTACATCAAAAACGACGCCGACAGCATGAGAATTGCAATGAGCGAAATACTCGATACGAGCTGGTTTTTCTTTTCCAAAAGAACCGCCACAATGACATTGTATGCGTCCGACTGCGTGTTGACGCGGAACAGGCGGAAAATACGCACCACGCGGATAATACGGAGTGCTCCCATTCCGTAGAGTGTCTCCACCGGAAGAAAATACGGCAGAATGGTAAAAATATCAATCAATCCATAGAACGAAATCAAATATTTGAGGATTGCAGCAAATGCGTTTTTGTCCGGATATAAAAACTTCGCATTCCAAAGGCGCAGCAAAAACTCCACCGTAAAAATGCACATCGTGACAAACTCTATCACTTTGAGCCGTTCCATCGTGCCGCTTGGAATGCGGAATGTCAGCCAGAACGTCACAACGAGATTCAGGATGATGACGACCGTGATAAAGTAGTCATACAACGTACTTGGCAAGTCCGATTTATTTCCAATTTGAATAATATCAAAAATCCGCTTTCTCAAAATAGTGCTCCTTTATTTTGATATTATCTATCATATCCCAATCACCGACCACTTGTAAACCAAAAGCATACATTTTAGGCACCTTTTCGGCACATTCGGATAAACATACGGTTGCTTGCGCAGAGACGAGATACGCTTCGCGAATCTCGCTCTGATTAGCAGTCGTCAAATGTTCATTCATGCAAGCATGATGACCATTTCCCTCGTTGCCCTAACAAAAAGCGCCACCGCAACTGCGATGACGCAAATTTTTGATGGTCGCTATACGTTTTGGACCCCAAACCCCGTCCCCGGGTGCCACTAGATTACATACGAGTACATGAAAATGAAATGGCACAGGCTGCCGCCCATCACAAACAGGTGGAAGATTTCGTGCGAACCGAAATATTTATGTTTTGCGTTAAAAATAGGCAATTTGAGTGCATAAATCACACCGCCGATTGTGTAAATGATTCCGCCGGTGAGCAGCCAGAAGAACGCCTCAGGCGTGATGGCATTCATGAGCGGTTTCATACAAAAAATACATGCCCATCCCATCAGAATATAGATTGTGGAAGAAAACCATTTCGGGCACGTAATCCACATGAACTTCACAGCAATCCCGGCAGTCGCAAGTCCCCACATTGCAATCAGCATCGGAATACCCCATCTCGGCTCCAGCACAATCAGACATACAGGTGTATAGCTTCCTGCAATCAAAACAAAAATCGCTGAATGATCAATCTTTCTAAAAATCTTTACAATATCCGGCGAAAGCGTCACGGCGTGATACAAAAAGCTTGCGGCATATAAAATCATCATGCTAAGGCTGAATACCAGCATGGCAACAAAAATACTTGTACCCTCCCCTGCTGCCTTAATCAGAAGTGGCAATGCACCACCCATCGTTAACAGAAGTGCCACAAAATGCGTTAATGCACTTCCCGGATCTCTTAATGAAATCTGCATACTCGATTCCTCCCCTCTAAGTAGATTTTATAAAAAACAAAGGCTCAAACATAATTAACCTTGTCATGTAGTATGCAATACTACGTCTGCTTGTTTACTATAATACAACCAGCAGTTTGCAAAGTCAATACTTTGTTTGAGCCCCTTCGCTTCGAGTTTTCTGTATGTTGATTATTTATTCTTTGGATTCAAAAAATACACTTAATTGCTGCAAGCATTTTATGAGCGTCTGCATCTCTGTTTCATCAAGTCCCTTCACAGCAGCGCGAATCATCGCTTTGTGGAAGTCTCTGTGGTGGAAAAATGCTTTCCGTCCCTTTTCTGTCAGTGTGACAAGCACGACGCGCTTATCCTGTTCACTCCGCTCCCTAACAATATATCCTTTTTTTTCCAAACTATTCATATTGACAGTGAGCGTACCAACCGTTACAGACAGCCGTTTGGCAATCATCGACATACTTTTCGGCTGTTCGATGCCGACCGCCTCGATGATGTGCATATCATTATTTGTAATATCTTTGAATTCTTCTGTAATAATCGCTTTGGCTTCCATATTCATCACGTTATTGAACAGGTTCACCAAAAGCTCATTGAGTTCATAATTTTTTGAACGTGCCATAAATCCTCCTATTGCCAGGTGAGCACACAGGCGCCATACGTCAGTCCTGCACCAAAACCTGATAATACTATTTTTTGTCCTTTTTGCAATTTACCATCACGGTTTAATTCATCGAGCAGCACAGGAATGGTTGCCGAAGACATGTTTCCGACTCTCGGAAGGTTCACCGGGAACTTCGAGATGTCCTGCTTTAACTGTTTTGCAATCGACTCGATAATTCTTGTATTTGCCTGATGAAGCACAAATAAATCGATATCTTCCAATGATAACTGACTTCGGTCTACTGCCTCCACGATACATTTTGGAACCTGTCTTGTTGCAAACTTATAAACCTCGCGGCCATCCATATGGACATAGATATCTTCCTCCGGATTATCCGTACGCTCATTACACGACAGCACGCTGCCTTTTGATCCATCAGAGCCTTGTGCAAAGCCGATGAATCCCTCCGGACCTTCTGTCGCTTCCACATAGACAGCACCTGCACCGTCACCAAACAAAATACATGTGCCGCGGTCTGTCCAGTCCACAATCTTGGAAAGTACTTCACTGCCAACAACGAGCGCATTTTTGTATAGGCCCGCCGTGATGTATGAATACGCTGTCGCAAGTCCGAATAAAAATCCGGAGCATGCAGCATTCAAGTCAAATGCCACTGCCTTCTGTGCTCCAATGATGCTCTGCACCTGGCAGGCTGCACATGGAAGGAGCTGCTCCGGCGAGCATGTTGCCACGAGAATCAAATCTACATCTTCTGCTTTTTTTCCTGCATTCGCAAGTGCTCTCTCACATGCCGTTGCTGCAAGTGATGCCACGGTATCCCCCTGCGCAATTCTTCGCTCACAAATACCTGTACGCTCCCGAATCCATTCATCAGAGGTTTCCACAAGCTGTTCCAAATCTTTATTGGTCATAATCTTATTTGGAAGAGCACTACCTGTTCCTGCAATTTTTATTGTCATAATCTAACTCCTTCAGTTACATCCATTAGAATACACGGAATCTGTCGTATCTCTGCTGTGCGATTTCCTCGCCGCTCATTCCGTCAAATGTCTGTAAAAATCTCTTAATCTCAATTTTCATATAATCCGCAATGGCTTCTTTTGTCTCGTCTGTCGCACCGCCAAATTCCGGAATAATCCGTTCAATAACGCCAAGTCGCAATAAATCCTGCGCAGTGATGTTCATTACCTCGCTCGCTTCCTGCGCTTTCGATGAATCCTTCCACAAAATCGAAGCAAATCCTTCCGGCGAAAGAATGGAATACGTTGAATTTTCAAGCATCCATACCTGGTTGCCGACTGCAGTCGCAAGTGCACCGCCACTACCGCCTTCTCCGATTAAAATACACAGAACCGGTACTTTCAGGCCTGCCATCTCCATCAGGTTTCTGGCAATGGCTTCACCCTGTCCGCGTTCTTCCGCCTCAAGGCCGCAGAACGCACCGGATGTATTGACAAAGCTGACAATCGGACGATTGAATTTCTCCGCCTGTTTCATCAGTCTGAGTGCTTTGCGGTATCCCTCCGGAAGCGGCATACCAAAGTTGCGCATCTGGCACTCTGCAAAGGTTTTACCTTTGACATCTGCGATAATTGTGACAGGCTGTCCATCCAGATATCCGATACCGCCAACGATTGCAGGGTCATCTGCAAAATAACGGTCGCCGTGTGCCTCCACGAAATCATCAAAGATAAATCTCATATAATCAAGCGCAGAAGCTCTCTCCACCTGACGGACGGTCTTTACCTTTTCCCATGCTGAACGAGGTTTTTCATGCCATGTCTGCTCTTTTAAAATCTCGTTTAATTCAAACTTGGCCGCATTTTCATCAAAATTAGCCCAAGATGCTTTTCCGTTTTGCTGATGACTCTTTACAAGGAAGAAAATCGTCTTCTTCAAGTTCTCACGCTTGACAATGCCATCTACAAAGCCATGCTCCACAAGGAATTCAGCTGTCTGGAAGCCTTCCGGAAGCTCCTGTCCGATTGTCTGTTTGATGACACGCGGACCGGCAAATCCGATGAGAGCGCCCGGCTCTGCCATGATGACATCACCAAGCATTGCAAAGCTCGCTGTCACACCACCTGTTGTCGGGTCAGTCAAAATCGTGGAATACAGAAGGCCTGCTTTTCCGTGTTTTTCAATTGCAGCAGATGTTTTGGCCATCTGCATCAGGGAAATGATGCCTTCCTGCATTCTGGCACCGCCGGAACAACAGAAAATAAATACCGGCAGTTTTTCCTCCGTTGCGCGCTCGATTGCAGCAGTCACTTTTTCACCATAAGCATGGCCCATACTTGCCATCAGGAATCTGGCATCGCACACACCAAGCACGATTGGCTCACCGAAAACAGTACATTTTCCGACTGTAAACGCTTCGTTGAGTCCTGTTTTTTCACGTGCAGCCTGCAGCTTATCCTCATATCCGTTAAACAAAAGCGGATTGCTCACCGGCATATCAGCAAACCATTCCTCAAACGATTTTGGATCTGCAACCATCCGGATACGGTTTTTGGTTGTGACACGGAAATATCCTTCACACTCGTAACATACATATTTGCGTTTTTTGACGCGCTCTTTGTTTAAAATCTTACCACATTTCGGACATCTTACTGTCGCATCACTCTTCTGTGGTTTCTCCTCTTTTTTCTCCTGCTTTTCAGCCGGAGCCTCCATGCTACCTTTCAGTCTTTGCTCTAACTGATTATACAGATTGGAAGGCATACGCATTTTGCCAAATCTCCGCCAATTACTCACGTTCATTCTCCTTGTATTATATCTGATTAATCACCAATTGCAAAGGTAAGTTCTGCCTTTGCACAGAGCTTGCCATTTACTGTTGCGGTTGCCTCGCCCATACCGATCGGGCCTTTGACTTTCACAATCTTTGTCTCAATCATGAGGACATCACCCGGCAACACTTTGTTTTTAAACTTTGCTTTATCAATTCCGACAAAATAAGCTGTTTTGCCTTTCCACTCTTCCATTCCAAGCATGGCAACTGCACCGACCTGCGCCATTGCCTCGATGATCAATACACCCGGCATGACCGGATTGCTCGGAAAGTGTCCTGCAAAATACGGCTCATTAAAGCTCACGCATTTTTTGCCGACCGCACGCTTGCCTTCTTCCAATTCCTCAATCGTATCGATGAGCAAAAACGGCGATCTGTGCGGAATGATTTCCATAATTTCCTTTGTTGTATAAACTGACATATTCTACCTCTTTTATGACGCTTTGTTATCTTACTCAAACTTTTTCACAAGAATACTTGCATTGTGTCCGCCAAATCCGAGTGAGTTGGAAAGTGCATACGGAACTTCCTCGTTGTAAGCTTCCTTACAGTAGTTCAGGTCCATATCTTCCTCTGTCTCCTGAAGGCCGACTGTCTTGTGAATGAAGCCATTTTCAATCTGTTTCACACAAGCGATGAATTCAACCGCACCGGCAGCACCGAGAAGGTGACCGATCATCGATTTGGTTGAGTTAATTCTGATATCCTTTGCATGCTCGCCAAATGCCAGCTTGATGGCCCTTGTCTCAAACAAATCGTTGTGATGTGTACTTGTTCCGTGCGCGTTGATATATGTAATATCGTCTGTCGAAATGCCGGCATCCTCAACTGCGTTTGTCATTGCTTTCGCCGCACCTGCGCCATCCTCTGCAGGCGATGTGATGTGATATGCATCTGATGAACAGCCATATCCGACAACCTCTGCGTAAATTTTTGCGCCGCGCGCCTTTGCATGCTCAAGCTCTTCAAGTACGACAACACCTGCGCCTTCACCCATGACGAATCCGCTTCTGTCTTTGTCAAACGGGATCGAACAGCGCGTTGGATCTTCACTTGCTGAAAGTGCTGTCAGACTTGCAAATCCGGCGATACCGATAGGTGTCACACTGCTTTCCGTACCACCTGCAACCATGACATCTGCATCACCATACTGAATCGTACGGAATGCTTCACCGATTGCATTTGTGCCGGAAGCACATGCTGTTACGACATTGATACTTTTTCCCTTGAGGCCGAATGCAATGCTGACATTTCCTGCTGCCATATTGGAAATCATCATCGGAACAAGGAGCGGACCAACTCTGTTTGGTCCTTTTTCATTGAGTGTCTTTGTCTCTCTCTCCATTGCCTGAAGACTTCCGATACCGCTTGAAACTGCACAGCCCACACGGAATGGATCTTCTTTTTCCATATCAAGACCGGCATCTGTGATAGCCTGGCCGGAAGCAGCGACTGCTAGCTGAGAGAATTTTTCCATACGTCTTGCAGCCTTTTTTTCCATGTAAAGTGTCGGATCAAAATCCTTTACCTCTGCTGCAAGCTTACATTTATATTCTGATGCATCAAAAGCTGTAATCGGTGCAAATCCAATTTTGCCTTCCTGCATTCCTTTATAAAAATCATCTACTGTATTGCCGATTGGCGTTACTGCGCCAAGACCGGTTACAACGACTCTTCTTTTTCCTTCAAAACTCATATTGCCATTCCTCCATCTACACAAAGCACTTGACCTGTAATATAATCTGCCGCATCACTTGCAAGGAACAGGGCAGCATTTGCGATATCCTCCGGCGCACCGAGGCGTCCCATCGGAATCATCTGTGTCATACCATCCTTTGCAGCCTGTGGCATATTGTCTGTCATATCTGTCTCAACAAATCCCGGCGCGATTGCATTGACACACACATGACGACTTGCAAGCTCTCTCGCTACGCTCTTTGTCAAACCGATGATACCCGCTTTTGATGCAGAGTAATTTGCCTGTCCTGCATTGCCCATCACACCACTGACGGAAGAAATGTTGATGATTTTTCCGCTTCTTTGTTTTAAAAATGTACGGCTGAAATTCTGAATCATGTTAAACGTACCTTTTAAATTGATTGCGATGACTTGATCGAAATCACTTTCTGTCATTTTCATGATTAAGCCGTCTTTTGTAATTCCTGCATTGTTAACAAGAACATCCAATCTTCCGAATTCTTTTAAAATAGCATCTGCTAATTCTTTGCAGGCACCGAAATCAGAAACATCGCATTTCATTGCAACTGCATTTCCGCCTGCTGCCTTAATTTTTTCGACTACTTCCTGCGCCTTTGCCTCGCTGCCGCTGTAATTTACAATCACTGTTGCGCCGGCTGCTGCCAATTTCTGCGCGATTGCACTTCCGATTCCTCTCGAAGCGCCCGTTACAAGTGCAATTTTTCCTTCCATTATTTCAATGCCTCCAATACGGCATCCATGTCAGCTAATTTGTCGACATTCATTACCGTAACTTCCTTATTCATCTTTTTCATAAATCCTGTCAGCGTTTTGCCCGGTCCGATTTCGACAAACGTATCTACGCCATCTGCAAGCATGCGCTCTACGCTCTGCTGCCATCTGACTGAGCTTGAAACCTGACTGGCAAGAAGTGCTTTGATTTCGTCTGCCTCTGTGACATAGTCTGCTTTGACATTGCTGACATACGGAATACTTGGTTTGTTTACCGTAACATCTGCAAGCACCTCGCCCAATTGTTTTCCGGCTCCCTCAAGGAGAGCTGAGTGGAATGGACCGCTGACTTTGAGTGGAATGCAGCGTTTTGCGCCTGCCTCTGTAAGCTTTGCTGATGCAGCATCCACTGCTGTTTTCTCACCCGTAATGACAATCTGTCCCGGACAGTTATAATTAGCGATGGAAACAATTCCCTCTGTCTCTTCGCAAATTTTCTCAATTACAGATGCGTCCATTCCAAGAACGGCTGTCATTGCGCCGCCTTCCGGGTAAGCCTGCTGCATATAAAGTCCACGTTTTCTGATGACACGGAACAAATCAGAAAGCTCCATTACATTGGCCGCTGCGAGCGCGCCATATTCTCCAAGACTAAGTCCTGCTGCCACATCACAGGAAAGGCCCTTTGCCTCAAGCACCTTCAAAATTGCGACTTCTGCCGTAAGCATTGCAATCTGTGTATACTCTGTGATGTTTAATCTGTCATCCTCTGTAAAGCAGAGCGCTGCAACATCCAAATCAGATGCCTTGCTTGCGATTTCAAATACTTCCTTCGCCTCTGCAAAATTATCGTAGAATTCCTTTGCCATGCCACAGTACTGTGCGCCCTGACCAGGAAACATAAATGCTGTCTTACCCATTTTCTTCCTCTTTTCTTACCTTTGCCGCATTATTTTCCGAGCAACTTCTTTGCGTCGTTCATAATTTCCAAAATAATATCCTGACAAGAATCTTCTGCTTTTACAAGACCTGCAATCTGACCAGCCATAACCGTTCCGTTGATGACATCGCCATCCATAACCGCATTTCTAAGGGAACCTAATGTTAACTTTTCAAGCTCCATGAAATCAGCGCCTTCTTTTTCAAGTCTCAAGTATTCTTTTGTCATCTTATTTTTGATACTTCTAACCGGATGTCCTGTTGACATACCTGTAACTGTCGAATCAATATCCTTTGCCTTGATGAGTTTCTCTTTGTAGTTGGCATGTACGATTGACTCTTTGGCTGCCACAAATCTTGTTCCCATCTGAACACCCTCGGCGCCAAGCATCATTGCTGCCGCAAATCCTCTGCCATCTGCAATACCACCGGCTGCAATAACCGGAATCGAAACACCATCAACAACCTGTGGAACAAGTGCCATTGTCGTAGTAGAACCGATGTGTCCGCCACTTTCCATTCCCTCTGCAACGACTGCATCCGCACCGGCACGCTCCATCATCTTTGCCATCGCAACACTTGCAACGACCGGGATAACCTTAACGCCGGCTGCCTTCCACATTTCCATAAATTTGGACGGATTACCGGCACCTGTTGTAACAACTTTTACGCCTTCCTCTACAACGACCTTTGCGACCTCTTCCGCATTTGGATTAAGCAGCATGACATTGACACCAAACGGTTTGTCTGTCAGCTCTTTACATTTGCGGATCTCTTCGCGAACAACCTCAGGTGGTGCAGAAGCGGCACCAATCAATCCAAGTCCGCCTGCGTTGGATACAGCTGCTGCAAGATTGTGCTCTGCAACCCATGCCATACCACCCTGGATAATCGGATATTCAATTCCCAAAAGCTCCGTAATCTTTGTTTTCATATTATGCCTGTACACCTTTTTCTTCTAAATATGTAAGAACGCTACCTACTGTTGTGAAGCTTGAAAGCTCCTCAGATGGAATTTCTACACCGAACTCTTCCTCGAGTGCCATTGTCAATTCAAATAAATCTAATGAATCTGCATCAAGGTCATCCTGGAAGCTTGTTGCCTCTGTGATTTCCATTCCTTCTACGTTTAATTTTTCCTCGATGATTGCTACTAATTTCTCTAACATGTTTGTTCTTCCTTTCCTTTTTTGAAATAATTTGTTGTTATTTGCATTAGTTTGACAGTCAAATATTTTGATAATCAAACTCTTCAATTCGCACTATACAACGATTTATTTTGACTGTCAATATATTTTTGTTTGATTTTCAAACTTTTTTAGTTGACAATACATTTCTGCGAGACTATGATGTGTTTAACGTATTTTTTTCAATTCCCTTTAAAAGGTGTCCTATCATGCATTTCATTTTGATTTGTGTCAGTTCGCTTAAGCAGTCTGAATGATTCGTAGGAAAGGATGCATTTTGTAACGTTTCCTTTCATGATTCTTATGATTGGTTGCGGGGAATTCTTTTTTGAAAAAGAATTTTTTCTATTGTTTTATAAAAAAGGAGTTTGAAGCATGAATTCAATTGGTCAGTTTCAGCTAAAAACACCAATCATCCAAGGTGGAATGGGTGTTGGTGTATCGCTTGGCCGCCTCGCAGGCGCTGTTGCAAAGGAAGGCGCCATGGGTGTCATCAGTACAGTCAACTGCGGCTACCGGGAACCGGATTTTGATACCAACCCGCTTGAAGCAAATAAGCGCGCACTTCGAAATGAAATCAAGTACGCACTTGAATACGCAGACGGCAATGGTATTGTCGCAATCAACGCCATGGTTGCTACCAATTATTATGAGGAAATGATTCAGGTCGCTATCGACAGCGGCGTACAGGCAATCATCTCCGGCGCGGGCCTTCCGCTTGCACTTCCTTCTCTTGTCAAAGGAACGCCTGTTGCAATCGCACCGATTGTTTCAAGCGGAAAAGCCGCCAAGGTCATTTGCAAAAGCTGGGAGAAGGATTACGATGTGATTCCGGACTTTCTCGTCATAGAAGGTCCTATGGCAGGCGGACATCTCGGCTTTAAAAAAGATGCACTTATAAACGGGACAGCGCAGAGCGTTGATGAGATTCTGCCGGATGTGCTGAAAGAACTCATCCCATTTGAAGAGAAATACGGACGAAAAATACCTGTCTTTGTCGCAGGCGGTGTGTTTGACGGAAGCGATATGGCAAGACTGATCCGCGCCGGTGCGAGTGGTGTACAGATTGCCACAAGATTTATTGCCACCAAAGAATGCGATGCATCGGAGGGCTACAAGCAGATGATAATCAATGCCAAAGCAGAAGATGCCATCCTCGTGCCAAGTCCGGTCGGTCTTCCGGGACGTGCACTAAACAGTCCGCTGATTAAGCGGATTCATGAAGGCGGCAAGCTGTTGCCACAGCGCTGTAACCTCTGCCTCAAGGCATGTCCGCACGGTGACAAAACGCCTTACTGCATTTCCAGAGCGCTCATCGAGGCAGTCAAAGGAAACATAGAAGACGGCCTGTTCTTCTGCGGCGCCAACGTCGGCCGCATCAATGAGATGACGACAGTGCCGGCGCTCATTGCAGAAATTGTCGATGAATGTGATGCGCTTTTCAAATAATTATGATGTCAAAAACCCCCAATCTCTTGGGGGATTTTCTTTTGCTTTCTCTATACTACTTGGCTTCTCGCTTTTATTCTTGCGCTTTTCGATTCTAATCTTGTGCCCAAACTAATACTTTTCGCTGCATTTGGGCGCAATTTCCGGCTTGATTTTGCTTGTTTTTACACCCAAACTAATGCTTTTCGACACACTTGGGCGCAATTTCCGGCTTGATTTTGCTTGTTTTTGCACCCAAACTAATGCTTTTCGACACACTTGGGCGCAATTTCCAGGCTTTCGCTTCTAAACCTTGCACCCCTTATAAAATACAGCGCCACGCCTCAACGAGCCTTTCGAGGTTCCAGGCTGCGTTTGCCGGACTGGTCGACGGCAGCGTGACGGCCTCAATTCCGGTCCGCTCCTTTTGAAATTTCGCATAATAGCTACCCGAAGTCTTTCCATTACAAAACACGCGTCTGACATTTGAATTCTGAATAACTCGGTTTAAATCAGTCGGCTCGACATTGCGTATCGTGCTATCTGCACTCCCCTTGATATCACAGCTGTATATGACATCCCAAAGCGCAATATGATGTGCAAGCAAAAACTGCTTCTTATCTTCCACCGTAAGTAGCGGCTCACTTTGAAACAATGCTTCCATCACGCGCCAAAAACGGTTCTGCGGATGTCCGTAAAAAAACATCTGCTCGCGTGACTTGACAGAAGGCAGGCTTCCCAAAATCAAAATGCCCGAATGCTTGTCAAAAACCGGCGCAATTGGATGAATAATGTGTTGATATTCCATGTTCGTTCCTTTTACTCTTTCCCTTGAAAACGCCTAAGCGCTGCTTTCTTTCCGATTCACAATATAAATTCCAACACATACAAGTGCGAGTGCAAGCAGTGCACGAGGATCGAGCGTGTCTGCTTCTCCCAGCAAAATGGCAGATAAAATGACGCCAAAAACAGGATTCATAAATCCAAAAACTGCCACCTTTGAAATCGGATTGTATTTTAGAAGCAGACTCCAAAGCGTGTATGCGATGGCACTGACGCACGCAAGATAACATAGCATTGCGCCGCTTCGAAAAGTCAGCGCATGTAACCTGCCACCCATAAGCAGTCCGCTTAGTGCCATAACGAGGCCACCAATGGTGAATTGCCAGCCGCTGAGCATGACGGGATTTTCTTCCCTGCTGTATTTTTTGATGAGCACGGAAGAAAATGCATAAGATACTGTTGAGAAAAAAATAAATCCTTCGCCGAGCAGACTAAGGTGCAAATCAAGTCCCTGCCCTGAAACATTGACGAGCACGACGCCGAAAAACCCGACAAAGCAGCCGATCAGCTTTCGCATCGTAAGAGTTTCCTGATGAAATAACAGGCTTGCCACTAAAATAGCCACAAATACATTCATGCCTTCGATAATCGACGCCTTTACTCCACTTGTGTGCGCCAATCCGATATAAAAAAACAAATACTGAAGCACCGTTTGTAACATACAAAGGCAAAGCACCTTGGGAACCGCCTGCTTTCCCGGATATAGAAACGACCTTTGCATCACGGAGCCTATCAGCACGGTCAAAACGCCTGCCAGTGTAAAGCGGCAGCCCGCATATAAAATCTGCGCCGCCGTGTCATTTGTATCAATCTGCATCCATACATATCCTAACTTTATACAGGGAAATGCACTTCCCCAAAGAATGCAGCAAATCAGCGCACCCGCCCATACCACAATTGTCTTTTGCATCAATTTCTCGTTCATTTTATATCCAAATCCGTCAACTTTCGTTCTATTCCATCACATGATTTCATGCACTAATAAAATTAGCCGTCCCTTACTCATTTTGTTCTGAAACATTTTTATCATTCTCTTTTATCATCCAAGATATCTTCATCGCTCTGATTCGCATTCAATTTCTCTTTATCTTCAAATAAATACCGAAAGTAATCCTCGTTGAGCACTGCTTTGCTGTATGTAATCTTGTTGCGCACAATGGTCTGTATGCGGCTTATATACTCTTTTGATACTTCCGGTACCCCCGGCGCTTCCGTAAATTTGCCTTTTGCTGCAATGTACGTTCCCTTGTCTGTCTTAAAGTCGTATCCAAGGTCAAATACAAGCGGCTCGGCGTCCGAAAACACATCACGACCCGGGAGGAGTCTGGAATCAAACCGCACGCCAAACAAGTTACAGAGCGTCGGCAGGATATCTATGCTCGATGTTGGCGAATCTACGACAATCGGCGCCTCATCCTCGAGACAGCCGCTCCAGATAATCAATCTATTGTGGTCGCGGTATAGGCTGTCTTCCACTTTTTGACCATACAATTCCTGCAAATATTTCAGCTCCCCGGAATCTTGGTCAAGGCCATACGGAAAATGGTCGGAAGAGATGACAATGACCGTATCGTCCGCCATATGGAGACGCTCTAGCTGCCCGACAAGATAAGAGAGCGCTTCCTCAAATTCCTGCTGGCCTGCAAGATATGCCTGCACCGGCTCGGAATATGGAAGGTCTGCTACTTCGTCCCGGTGCTTTTTGGCCATTGCATTTTTGCCAAACGTATATAGGCTGTGTCCGCTGACTGACATATAGTAGACGTAAAACGGTTCCTTTTTCAGATAAGTCGAAAAGGTTCCCTTCATCATCTCTAAGTCACTCTCCGGCCACTGCGGCGTAATCACTTCTTCGAGTCCATTTCCTTTTCCTGTAAATCCATCTGAAAAACCGAGGTTCACATGTGTTTTGTGTCTGTCGTAATATGTGTAATCATGATTGTGGAACGCTTTCCCGTAATAGCCCTCCTCCGAAAGACGGGACGCCATCGTTGACCAGTTATAGTGATCCTGCGTCTTTTTTACTGAGCTTCCGCCCGCCGTCGGAAGCATTCCAAACAGATTGGCGTACTCGCCTCCTGTCGTTCCTGCTGACGCCGGCTGATAAAAATCGGTAAACTGCATGCCCTTCGTCGCAAGACGGTACAGCGTCGGGGTGCGGTCTCTATCAATGACCTCCGCCGTAAATGCTTCGGCTGTAATAAAAATAAGATTCTTGCCTTTAAAAAGACCTGTAAATTCATTTTTGGACGATGCCCTTTGTGCCTGAACATACGCATCAAGCTCGGCATACGAAGTTCCTTTTTTGGCCTGAAGTGCTTCAAAATCGATGTCTATCTGATTCTTTCCGGATTCGCTTGCGGATGCGGTTTCCTCGAATGCATTTTGGCCGGATTCGTTCTTTGACTTCTTGCCTGTTTTTTTATCGGACCCGCCCGCTTCCTTCTCGCCGGATTTATTCGTTAATTTCTTGTCGGAAGCAGTCGCCTTCTTGTCCGCTACGTCCTGTTTATCAACAGCATCATGCTTTGCCCCGCCATCTTTTTGCGCGCGTTCACCTTGATCAGTAAGCGCCACATCCTTTGATTCCTCCGCAGTCAGATTTTCATCACGCTCATTTTGCTTCTTTGCCCCATTTTGTTCCTCCGCGGAAACCTGTGCCTCCCCGGCGAGGTCAAATGCCACGACTGCCTTGCCGTGCGGCGTAAGATGTGCCACTTCCATGCCAAGTCCGGTGAGCATGCCAAATCGCTGAACAGATGCCTGATAATTGTAGTCCACCAGGAAAGCGTTCCGGTCATCTTCCGGCGTGCAAACCGCGCACACACCCAGTCCGAATGCAAGCACCGCACCCGCAAGCAAGACCGCACTGCTTCGAATCCGCTTTTCATACCCTGACGTAAACAGAAAGCCCACAAACAGATACAGTACAAACGGGAACAGGAAAAGTGCAATATGCCATAAGCCGTCTTCCGACACCATGATGGAGATAATATCTCCCGAAAAATCACTGACTGCATCCGTAGCCCCTGCAAACATCGTATTAAAATCATAGAAAATGCGGAATTGACAATAGAGCAGATATTGTGCAATGTATATGGCCGATATCAAAAACAACAGGACAGCCTGCACGATATACAGCACCTTCTTTTGTTTGATGAGCGAAGCGAGTCCATACACGACCATTCCGTAGCTGCATGAAAAGATGGCCAGATAAAACCAGCTTCTCGTCTGCCCAAGTCCGCCTGTGGCTGCCGCCAGGACGATTTCCAGATAGAAAAGACTTACCGGGAACCACAAACAGGCTACCACCTGTTTGCACGGTAGCAGCCGAAACATATCCCGAAGCTTTTGAACAGAATGGTTCTGTCCTTCGCTGTTCATTTCCCCGCTATTTTGTTGTACTTGTTCGCAATCCTTTTGTTCCTGCATGATGATCCGCTCTGCTTTGTTACGATGAAACGCCCGTTCCGCCCAACCGCTGTCTTGCTTTATCACGATACGCGGCGTCAAATCGACAAAAACCGACAATATTTCCTGATTAAGTGTAACAATTCTTTCCGGTTATTTCAACTAAAATGACTGTTCTAATATATACAAAATAATCCGGAATTAAGCCTTCTTTTCGTGAAAAACAGAAAACACGTGCACATCCTTGCAAAGCTTTTTGCGTTATAGGAATTTCCTATGACGCAAAGAAACCGTGATTGCTCGCTTTCCAATCACGGTTTGTATCTATTATTGTCCGTATGCCACACGGATAATGTCGTCGATGCCGGCTTCCTCAATCGAGACATCCTTGATTTGCGCTTTCGCAGACAGCTCTTCAATGAGTCTTGCGGCCGTTATTTCTTTTTTGCCGAACCGGTACTTCGCGACGTTTTCCTCGTGGAAACAAAGCTCGCACTTGTCATGCTCCGGCGCATACTCATCGTAATATTCCACCACAAGCGTTTTATATGGAGCAATGCGATTCACAATTTCGGATAAATTTCCATCCTCCATCAAATGTCCGTGGTTGATGATAATGAGTCTGTCGCAAAGCTGCTCAATGTCCGCAAGGTCATGCGTTGTGAGTATAATTGTCGTTTTGCGCTTTTCATTGATTTCTTTCACAAATTTCCGAAGCGCGTATTTGGAGCTGATATCAAGACCAATCGTCGGCTCATCTAGAAACAGCACATCCGGTGAATGCAGCATCGCAGCAACCAGATCTCCCTTGACCCTCTGACCGAGCGACATTTGTCTGACCGGCTTATCGAGAAGCTCTTTAATGCCAAGAATCTGATCCATCACATCAAGCGTCTCCTCATATTGCGCCTTATCAATCTGATAAATATGCCGAAGCAGCTCATAGCTTTCTCCGAGCCGCAAATCCCAATTGAGCTGCGAGCGTTGTCCGAAAATGACGCCGATATTTCTGACGACTTCCTTCCGCTTCTTTTGAATATCCATGCCGTTAATCAGGATTTCCCCGCTCGTTGGCGTCAAAATGCCCGACATCATCTTGATGGTCGTCGACTTTCCGGCACCGTTTGGTCCGATGAAACCGACAATTTCGCCCGCTTTAATCTGAAAGCTCAAATCATCGACCGCCGGAACAAGCCTGCTCTCCCTTGTCACAAGTCCCTTGAGCGCGCCCTTGATGCCCTCGCCCTTTTTGAGCACTTTATACTGTTTACAAATATGATTTACTTCTATCACTACTTTTTCCTGTTCCATATGATTCCCCTTAATTTCCCGCACTCTCATACCGGCGCAGTCCAAGCTTAAAGAAGCCGGCTGCCACGAGCATGGTCAAAATGCCGGCAAATAACGTAATCCATGTTGCCACCTGTCCGTTTGCCAATCCATTTTCAATACCGAGCAGACCGGAAACCGGGTAAAAAGACACCCATCCGATCGGTATGATGTACGTCAAAATGAACTGGAACGCTTCCGGATACATGGAGATTGGATACATCGTCGTCTTATCAAAAAGCTCCTGTGTAAAGGCACCAAAATCGATTGCACTCCTCGTCCAAAACGATGTCGAACCAAGAATCAGATACACGCCGCCCCGAATGAGTGTCGCGCCGACAAGCAGCACGAGAATCTGAAACACATTTGCGAGTGTAAAGCAAAATCCAATCTTTTGGCAGCCATACGCAAATACGATGACACCCGGCACCAAATCGGTAATTCCAAAAATATTGATGTTCGTAAAAAAGAACTGGTATACGACACTCATCGGCCTCGTAAGCATTCTGTCAAACTCTCCGTCAAGCACCCACCAGCCCATGAACCAGCCGTTGACAAAGAAAATCATGGAAAGTGCATGCGAGATGACAGACAAGCCGTACAAAAATGCAAGCTGACCGTAATTCCAGCCGTTGATGGCACCAAACTCGTTGACGACAAACTGAATGGTCGCAAATCCAACAAGGAACTGAATGGGGTTTGACAGAAGCCATCCGATGATGTTTGCCGGATACTCGATGATACTTAAGAACGCGATTTTGATATTCGCTGCTGTAACATCGAGATAATGAAATAATTCCCGTAGTAGTTTCATCAAATCACCCTCCCTGTATCATGACTTTGCTTGTGACACGTTTTTGCAAAAACAAAAATCCCATGGTCAAGAGCACGAGCCACAAAAGCTGCACGCAAAGACCTCTTTGGCACTGCGCTGATGAAACCGGATATTTCCCGATATACAAATCAAGCGGCAACTGATATAAGTAAGCAAACGGTAACCACTCGAGGATGTTGCGGAGCCATGCCGGGAAAAACCATAGCGGAATAATACTTCCCGAAAGCAGCCTGATCAAATGCTTTTTGACCTGAATGAGCGCATCCATATTGAGTGTCCAAAATGCAATCATGCCAAACATACAGGCAATCAGCCAGTTAATCCAAAACGCCATGAACAGACTGACCAAAAACAACGCAAAATGCGCCGGACCGGCCGGTGTCGGAAGCTTGATAAAAAGACAGCCGATTACCAGAATCGGAAGCATGTTTTGAAATACGAGTGCTGTGATTCCTGCAATATCTTCCGCCAGGAAAACACCAAACACATTCACCGGCCGCATCATGTCAATTGCGATTGTTCCTTTGTCCACACTTGTCATAATACGCCGTTCCACATTGCACGTGAGCACAACCGAAATCATCGCTGAGACAACGGTATAGATGAGCATCGTATCCACATCGACACCCTTGACCGTGTCACTGTTTTTGAATAACGCTTTCCAGAAGTAAGCGCTCGCAAGCATGATAATCGACTGCATGAGAATATTGCCATATACCTCAAATTTGTATGTCATACTGCGAATGATCTGCGTTTTATAAACTTGTAGGTATACCCGAATACCTGCTCTGCTCATAATACTTGCTCATCCCCTTTCCATAACTTCGATATTTTTGTGGCGTGCAGCCAATCTGCTGACTGAACATCTTTGAAAAATAACTGCCGTCCGAAAAACCAACCTCATATGCAATATCCGTGATTGACATATCGGTGATCTCAAGTAAGCTTGCCCCCTTTGAAAGACGATAGTTGCGAAGATACTCCATCGGTGTCACATTATAATACAAATCAAATAGTTCGTTACACTTTGTCTTGCCGACATTGCCCGCCTTGCAAATTTCGGAAAGCTTGATTTTGTTTCGGTACATTTCATGTATGAACGAAACCATCTTGTTGACCGAGACAATGTCTGCATTCGTTTCTTCTTTCTTTTGTTTGATTGCTATCAGGTTTTGAAACAGCAAATCCCAGATTTCATAAATGCTGCGCATCATCTGAATATGTCCCGCTTCCTGCTGTACATACTGCGCCATATCTGCAAGTGTATCAAGAAGCGTTTTCTGCCAGGCAACCGTCTCCTTTAACACGACATAAGACAATGCCGCGTCATTAATCAGCGGCAACACGCATTTCTGCGCGATATACTCCGTTCCGCAAAGGATGATTGGATGAAAAATGAGGCAGCACAGCTTTGCATTTTCTTCCGACGATGCAATCAGATGCTTTTGCCGCGCATTAATAAACAACCCTTCCCCTTTGTGAATACAGAGCTTTTCATCGCCCAGATAATGATAAACTTTTCCTTCCGTCACATACATGAACTCGACATCATCATGCCAGTGCATGGCAATATCATCCAGCGCACACCCTGCCGGAATCTCGTTGACGCGATACATGACCTGAAAATCAGGCTCATCATAATGCAACCATTCCCAACCACCACTACGAATATCTGCCATTGAATCTCCCCCCTACCCGTTAAGCATACCTTGTTCTTCGTCAGTCCACCAGTATGATTGACCGCAAATTTTGTATGATTGTGCATAAATCGGGCTTAACTTTTAATCACCGTACTACCTAACTAAAAAAAGTGCCGCGCAGCGACACTTTTCTTTTATACATACACGATGATGATATCTCCAAAGCTTACATTTCCAATAAGTTTTAACATCGGTCCATCTGCGTTGACCGCTCTGTTCTGTTCCTGCACATCTCCGAGGAATGTCGAAATATTGCAAACCACATTCCACTCTTTTGATACGTAAATCACAAGGCTGCCAAACGAATTGGAAACATTGACCGTCACCGGTCCGGATGTAATATGCGCTCTATCCAGATGCACCTTGAGTTCACCAAATGAGTTGGTGAACCGTCCACCCTTAAAATCCGAGGTCTCCACGCAGCGGACAAGTGCACCGAACGAATTGGAACATCTCACATATCCTTCTTCATCGACGATGGTTGCCTTCTGATACTCTCCGACTGTTTCGCCATCCTCATAATCCGCCCACCGGTCTTTCGACACACCTCTAAAGTTCTTTGGAAAAATGAAATTAAATCCGATGGTCAAAAGCACAACGATTGTCAGCATCGTCCAGACGCCGATGTACGGCAGACCAATCATCTCGCCGAACGCCACATACGCCATACCGACCGCAAAAAACATGGCTCCAAAGCTTCTCTTTGCAAGTCCGCTTAAAAACATGGCAACTGACAAGAAGGCGACAACCACGCTCCAAACACTAAATTCTGCCGTAATCAGACCACACTGGCTCAAAACCAAAAACAGAGCGAGCGAAATAAATCCGACGCCCCAAAAAATTCTACTAAATTTATGCATCCCTTTACCTCTTTTCCTTAGTTCCCTTTTATCATATAACGAAATCGCATTTTGTCAATCAAGTAAAATCTTAAGATTTCTTTAATATTTGAAATCTGCGTCATCGCCATACGCGGCGCTATCCCCTCTTTCGGAAACGAGATGAAATCCTGCAGCTTCCACACGATTTGTCATACACTTGATGCACTGTGCTGATTCATCCCCTGTACAAATCTTATTATCATACAGCGCATAATCTTTCCTGTTTTTGACCGGTGATAAATTGGGCATGACGACATTACAGCCTGCAAGCAGTCCCTTCTCTCTCCCCTTTGGGTCAAGTGTCCCGAGTGCGGTTGTCGCCGGAAGCAGCACACTCGGCAACAAAATCCGAACAATCGAAAGCATCGCAAGTGTCAGCTCCACGCTTCCGGCCTGCTCTTTTGCAAAACACGTATCCTTATGCGGAATGAACGGCCCCATTCCAACCATGTGTGGCTTTAGCTCCTGCAGAAATACCAAATCATCCGCCAGACATTCGTACGTTTGCCCCGGAGAGCCAATCATCATGCCTGCCCCGACCTGATAGCCCAGCTCTTTTAGCGCATACAGACAGCTTTTACGATTTGATAGCTTCATCTCATCCGGATGCAGCATCCGGTAGTGTGCTTCATTCGCCGTCTCGTGTCTGAGCAGATATCTGTCCGCTCCGGCCTGCTTCATTCTTCTGTAGCTTTCCATCTCCCGCTCCCCAAGCGAAAGTGTAATGGCCACCTCCGGATAGTGCGCTTTTATCTCAGAAATGATATTGCACATGACATCATCTGTAAAAAATCCATCCTCGCCGCCCTGCAGTACGAACGTACGAAAGCCCAGCGCATACCCTTCCTTGCAGCACTGCATAATCTCCTGCTTCGACAGCCGGTACCGGTTCACGTTTGCATTGTCCCTCCGGATGCCGCAGTAAAAGCAATTGTTTTTACAAATGTTCGTAAACTCAATGAGTCCTCTTGTAAAAACCTTATCCCCATAATACTGCCTTCTGAGTCTGACTGCCTCTGCACTCAGCTGCTCCCTCACGCCTTCCTCATCAAGCTGCGAAAGCAGCACAAGACAGTCCTCTTTATTTAGTTTGTGCGAATTAAAAAGTGTTTCTAACACAGATGTAATTGACTTCATATCAAAAATTATCACGTGCTTACGAATCAGCTGTTATTTCTCGTTATCCATTCTCCATTTGATACACCGCTCAAGATAATGTACATATGCCTCATTTTTGCACATGCCTTTTCCGTCGATGTCTGACATCTTGGCCACATCCATACCGTTACAGTAGGTTGTCTTCATGACGATATTGAGCGGCTCAACATCCGTATCGTTTGCAATATACGTTCCGATTCCAAACGCAACCTTTACCTTGCCGTCAAAATATCTGAAAATCTTGTCTGCGCGCTCAAAATCAAGACTGTCGCTAAATAAGAGCATTTTTGTTTTCGGGTCAATGCCGAGACTCTTATAGTGTTCGATCATTTTGTCGCCCCACTCAAACGGGTCTCCGCTGTCATGTCTGACGCCGCTAAAGAGTGTGGCATATGTCAGCTGGAAGTCCCTTAAGAAACAGTCTGTTGTGATGGCATCAGTCAGTGCCGTTCCGTTCAAAATACCGTACTCTTTTACCCATGCATCGAGCGCATACCAGTTGGAGTAGGCCGGATTGTGTTTGTGGTTTCCCTGTCCGACGCACATAATCCACTCATGTGCCATCGTTCCGACCGGTGTCAGGTTATGCTTCATTGCAAGATATACATTCGACGTGCCGACAAATGTGGAATTCCGATAACGCTTGGCATTTTCCGCAAGCATCTTGACTGCAAGCTCCTGTGCCTCGCCGGAAAGACGTCTGCGCAGGCCGAACTCGCTGAACGCACCAAGCTCATAGCAATAGCCGAGTGAATCGTTCTGCAGCGCAGTAATTTTGTCTGTAAGACGCTTCTTGAAGCTTTCCATTAACGCATCATAGTCATGTGCCATTCTGAAATACACTTCATTGACAATTGCAAGCGTCGGAATCTCGTACATCGACGTATTGAGCCAAGTACCCTTTGTCTCAATCGAAAGCCCGCACGGTGCATTTTGCGTGATTTCAAAATCGTCATAGCGCGGTTTCCAGATGCGCAAAAAGTCGATATAGGAGCCCTTAATCCACTTGATATTTTCAAGATATGCAAGCTCTTCCTCTGTAAATCTGAGGTCACAATAGGCTTTAATCTGCTCCTTGATTTCTTCCACCATCTCTGTGGTAAAGCGAACATCCTCATTCCGGCATTTAAACGTCCAGGTTGTTTTGTAATCACTGAACTGGTGATAGATTGCCTGTCCCATTGAGAATTTGTACATGTCTGTTTCCAGTAAACTGTTGATAATGCGCTCCATTTTATCCCTCTTCTTTCATATCCTTCTCGAGTTCATCGATCGTTTCATATCCATATAACATCGCTGTATTTTCGATGGTAAGTCTTGCAATGTTTTGTCCGCTCATCGCTTTTTCCACAACAAATTGTCCGTAAAGCTGCAGCATCTTATCCGAGTACGTGCTGATTTCACCACGCAAATATGTCTCATACGATGTATCATATATTTCATCCTCGTAGGTGTGCAGGTTTCGTGCATTGCCGACCACATGCGGATACTCCTTGCCAAACGCCTCCACCATCTGCATCTGTACGCCGACAATCTGCTCGATGACTGCTTTTTTCTCATCCGTCAGCTCCGGGAAATTGTCAGAAATCTCTGCATATCTCTCAGGGTCTGTGCTTTCCATCATACGTCCGTACTTCTCTGTAATCAGGTTATGGCCAAGTTCATACTCTCTCTTGAAATCATAGTAATACTGCATAAGCATCTCCATGTTCCATGTCAGATACTGGCTCTTTCGCATAATGGAGAAGGTCGGCCAGTTGTTTTGGCATGATGCCCTTCCACCCTCGTTTTGCACTTTGTCAAAAGCCTCAAACTCAAGTCTCGCAATCATCTCAACAAGTGTCTCCTTGTCAAGACTTGCAATGCCTGCCTTACATAAGAGCTCCTGCACATGGTGGTCGATGTACGAATCCGTATCGCTAATCTCACCACTTGCATACAGAGAGTCGGCAAACGCCTGTGCGAGCCGCTCCACCATCGCCTGTACTGCCTGCGTATCGTTTTTCGCATGCGCATTTAAAATGCTCTTTAGCATCGAGACAACATCTTCTCCGCCCGGCAGAAGCGACGTGCTCTTGGCAAGCCACTTGTCATGCGGCGGATATGCATTCATCATATGATGATACAGCTTCATCGCATGTTTACAAAAATCGTGCAGCATGATACCTGCTGTCAGCGTATCACCCCGCTGTAACATGCGGCCGTAGTTGTACTGTCCGCACTGCGAAACATTCGCCACATCCTCCGCTAATTTAAGAAGTCTGATCTGTTTTGGATAGCCTGCCTTCAGTTTGCGGTAGCCATCCGAAAAGATACCTTCGTCATCCCGGAACACCGCGCCGTTTGTGAAAGCAGCGAGTGCATAGTCCGGAATATTAGCATAGTCTAACTTCGTGATATCGTCCGTTCCAAGGAATTTATGATAAAAATCAGATATCTTAAGAACGCCTCTTCTTCCGCTTCCCATATCTGTCGAAGTTTTCGTGACATCCATAAATGTCTGCGGGAGTTTATCATATGCACGTTGCAGCGCTTCCCCGATTTGCGCATACGTCTCATCGGTCACCCACATGCAGAAATCCGGGCCGTAGTCGTGATCTTTGGAAAAATCATCATCATATCCAAAGCAATCCGATCCTTCCCCGACAAGTCCCACTGCGATTTTGCTCTCATATTCCGGGAACCGGTCATGAATCATCGGTTTGCCATATTGTTCATAATATTGTTTTGCCAATGCTAATCCGCGCATCGTTTCACTCCGTTTTTCTGCTTCACTCTCATTTTGTCCATCTTCACAAAGCTTTACAAACTCTTTCAGCCTTTCGTACTGCGAATTCCTGCCAATCTTGGCTTCGATAATCTCCATCGCGGTAAGGAACATCTCTTTGGCCCGCACCTTATCGCCCTGCTGCAAATACAGATTGCCGAGTGCGGAAAGCGCAGCTGCGTAATGCGGATCCTTTAGATCATGTGCCTCAAAAATCTCCATCGCCTGCTCGGCATGCTGCTTTGTCTTTTCATAATCGCGCGCCAGCAGATACGTATTTGCCAGATTGGCGTGTGAAACAGCAATCTCAAACCACGAATCGAGCTTTGTTACAAGCGCAAGTGCTTTGAGCTGATAGTTCTCTGCCTTCTCAAAATCAGAAAGCTCCTGATACATCAGGCTCATATTGTTGTATAGACCTGCAAGCAGCAGATCGTTTTCATCGTGACTGCCCTCATGGATTTGTGCGCCATACACCGCTTCCGCTTCCTCGTAGCACTTCTGCGCACTTGCAATCTCGCCCATCGACCTGTAGGCATTGGCAGCGTTGATCATCGTTGTGGCAAACGGAATGGTTCCATTTAGCCCCATCTTGGCTGCGAGCTCAATTGCCTGATCAATGACATCCCTCAGCTTGTCCTTTTCCGATGTCTGGCGATAATACCCAATCAGTTCATTATATAAAAGAAGCATCCGGTCGAAGAGTTTTTCCTCCTTTGCCTGCGCCAGCATTTGCAGCATAAATGCCTCTGCTTCCTTTGGTTTGTTGTCATAGAAAAACCGGTCAATGGCTTGACAGATTTCTTCGTTTGTTTTGTATTCCATCGTATTCTCCATCTACATTGTGTACAACAATCTATCCTGCAATTGTTCGTTGATTCGTTACCTTTCAGTATAACAGAAAACAGCACAAGTGAAGCATATTTTTTTCAAAAATACAAAAACACATTTTGAACGCTCTTTTTTGTGTTCCGTTTCAAATCATTCTTGTCATTTTATGGTGCTTTTGTTATGATTAGGTTGGTTTATATCATAAATACGGACCGTGTGTCCATAAAAGAAAAGAGGATAACATATGGAAAAAGTGATTTTGGCCTATTCAGGCGGACTTGACACAACTGCAGTGATTCCATGGTTAAAAGAAACGTACGGCTACGAAGTCGTATGCTGCTGTATCGACTGTGGACAGGGAGAAGAGCTTGACGGACTTGAGGAAAGAGCGCAGCTTTCAGGCGCTTCAAAGCTTTACATCGAGGACGTTGTAGATGATTTATGTGAAAATTATATTATGCCATGTGTACAGGCAGGCGCCGTATATGAGCACAAATACTTAATGGGAACTGCTATGGCGAGACCAACCATCGCTGCCAAATTAGTAGAAATTGCCCGCAAAGAAGACGCTGTTGCAATCTGCCACGGCGCAACCGGTAAAGGAAATGACCAGATTCGTTTTGAGCTCGGTATCAAAGCACTTGCTCCGGATATCAAGGTCATCGCTCCTTGGCGTGACGACAGATGGCAGATGGATTCCCGTGAAGCAGAGATTGAATACTGTAAAGCACACGGCATTGACCTTCCTTTCGGAACAGACCAGTCATACAGCCGTGACCGCAACATCTGGCACATCAGCCACGAAGGTCTTGAGCTTGAGAATCCTGCACTTGCACCAAATTATGACCACATGCTCGTGCTTGGCGTTACTCCGGAAAAAGCACCTGATGAAGGGGTAGAACTTACACTCAGCTTTGAAAAAGGTGTTCCGGTTGCATTAAACGGTGAAAAGATGAAGGTTGCAGATATCATCCGTGCCCTCAACAAATTGGGCGGACAGCATGGTATCGGTATTGTCGATATCGTAGAAAACCGTGTCGTTGGTATGAAGAGCCGTGGTGTTTATGAGACGCCGGGTGGAACAATCCTCATGGAGGCACATCAGCAGCTTGAGGAACTCGTGCTTGACCGCGATACCATCGCACTCAAATTAGAGCTCGGCAGCAAGCTTGCCAGCATCGTTTACGAAGGCAAATGGTTCACACCGGTCCGTGAAGCAATTTCCGCTTTTGTCGATGTGACACAGCAGTATGTGACAGGTGAAGTGAAGCTTCGTCTCTACAAAGGTAACATCATCAAAAATGGAACGACATCTCCATATTCACTTTACTCTGAATCACTTGCTTCCTTCACAACAGGTGATATGTACGATCATCATGATGCAGAAGGCTTCATTACATTATGGGGACTTCCACTCAAGGTTCGTGCGATGAGAATGAATGAACTCAAAAAAGAAAATACCAAATAGGTAGCCAAATCATAAAAAGGACGGTTCTTGGAACCGTCCTTTTTTGGTTTTGTTATGCCAAAAGTTCCTGTACCATCTTTGCATCAAATGTGACACAGTCAAGCTTCTCAACTTCGATGCGATACAGCGCATTCGCTGCAATGTGCTCGGCTGCCTGCTCAATGTCACGGATGCCGGATGTGTTTTTGAAAATATCCATAACCGCATCCAGACCTTCGTCTGTAATTCTGATTTCGTCGCTTCTAAGCCCAATTCTCTTTAAAACCTTCGGCAGTGCAAATTTTGTAAAAATCACACGTTTTTCTTCAATGCTGTAATCCGGAAGTTCAATCACCGCAAAACGCGACATGAGCGGAGCGCTGATCGCGCTTCTGTCATTTGCCGTCGCAATCGGATACACACCGGTCGTCGGAATATTACATTCGATATAGTTATCTGTAAATCCCAGGTTATCAAGCAATGTCAAAAGCACGTCTGCCGGGTTGCCGTTTCCTTTTCCGGAACAAGCCTTATCGAGCTCGTTGATGATAAACACCAGATTCGAACTCTCTGCATTGGCAAATGCCTCCATAATGAGACCCGGCTTTGCGTTTGCATAAATACGTGAGCTGCCGGTGAGCTGCTCCGGATCGTTGATCGAACTCATCTCGAGTGTTGTCCATGCCATCCGGAGGATTTTGGCTACCGCATACGCAATCTGGGATTTACCGGTTCCGGCAGGACCGATAAGCAAAATACCATAAGCCGGAAGTGTATGGGTACGGTTAATCTGAATAATCGTCTCGATAATACGCTGCTTAACCTGCTCAAGACCATAAAGCTCTTCGTCGAGAATACGTCTTGCCTCGACCGGGTCAATCGGCTGGAATTTGGTATTTTTCCACTGGATGTTGAGCATAATGGAAAGTGCTCTCTGCGCATGACGCCTCTCTTCCGGTGTGACCTCTGTCGATTTTGCCACCGCTAAGTTTCTTCTCGCCCACATCCGGATGTTATCCGGAAGTGTGCTGCCGGCACACATCAGATAATCTGTGATACTCTGGATGCTCGTCAGCTTCATATCATCAGAATCTTCCATATCGTCGATATCGACAACACTATCCTCGGGTGCATCACTCTGAATGAGACGCTCAATCATGAACTGCAAAAATCCGTTTTCTCCCGAAATCTTTGTGCCACGCATCGCCACACCCGTCTCGTGAATCTTGTAAACAGCATAGCCTTCCTGCGTGTTAGCACCCGATAACCGGACCATGATGTGATTCTCACCAAGCCATTTCATCAGATTTTCAAAGCGTGCATCGAGCTTTAAAATATCGTGCGATGTCTCTTTTCCATCATTTTCATACAAAAAAGCGGTGCCCTTAACCGGCGCTGCAAACATGCCCGACGAATGATGTACCAAATTGCCCTCTTTGTTATCAAGCACCATAATCGGATGCTCTGCGTCCGAAAACTTATCGCTTGTATAGACAAGTTCGTATGTTTTTTCCGCTTTTACTGCTTCTTTCTTTTCCTGATTAAAATCAAAAACCGGCATATTTTTACCCTCTCATGTTGTGTCCGTTCGTGCGAGCATGATGTCCATTTTCCGGAGCTTTGCACGGCTCTGAATCGTTACACAAAACTTTCTATTTCTTGTGGCGCATCGATAATGATCTTTGCGCCGTGCTTTTCCAAAAATGTTCTTCCGCGGAATCCCCAGGAGACCGCAATACAGTCAAGTCCGCTGTTTTGGGCCGTCAAAAGATCTACATCGGAGTCGCCGATATACACAGCCTCCTCCCGCAAAATGCCCAAATCATGAAGCACCTTTAACACCATATCCGGTGCCGGCTTAATCTGCATTCCTTCCTGATCTCCCATTGCGATATCAAAACAGTCTTTAAAATGCAGATCGCAAAGCTCCAAGACCGCCTCCTGCCGTTTGTTCGAGACAACAGCGAGCTTGTATCCGCTTTGTTTAAGCGCGCGGATTACATCGGTAATGCCATCATAAGGTCTCGTCTTTACCCCTGCGTGCTCCTTGTAGTATGCAGTAAATTCCGGATAAATCTCCTGAATGAATGCCGCATCCGTTCCCTCAGGTACGCTCCGCTCAAGCGTTTTAAGCAGTCCGTTTCCGACAAAAAACCGGACCTCCTCAAGACTTCTTTGCGGCATGTCATATTTTGTCAAAATATAATTTACTGCATCTGTGATATCTTCTATTGTGTTTAAAATGGTTCCGTCCATATCAAAGACAAGTAATTTCTTTTTCATGCGCTACTCTTCTTCCGGTGCGCCCCTGAGCATCAGATTGGTGATAATGCCAAGGATTAACGCACAGGCAACTGATGTGATTGTGATTTTTCCAAAGCTTACTGTCAGCCCGCCGATTCCGGCAATTAAGATGACTGAAACAACAAATAAGTTTTTATTCTGATTCAAATTGACACCCTGTACCATCTTAAGGCCGGATACCGCGATAAATCCGTAAAGTGCCATACAGATTCCACCCATAACACATGGTGGGATGGAATTGACAAATGCGATAAACGGTGAGAAAAACGAAATAATGATCGCACCGATGGAAGCCGCAAAAATGGTGTATACCGATGCGTTCTTTGTGATTGCCACACAGGCAATCGACTCACCGTACGTTGTGTTTGGACAACCGCCGAAGAATGCACCAACCATAGAACCGATACCGTCACCAAGAAGTGTTCTGTGAAGTCCCGGCTCCTTTAACAAATCGCGCTCAATGATGGAAGAGATGTTTTTGTGGTCTGCGATATGCTCTGCAAACACAACAAATGCAACCGGCACATAGGCAACTGCGATTGTCGCAATATATGATGCATCGATTGCTTTTAAGCCCTCTGTCAATCTCAGGAATGCAAAGTCCGGTACCCTGAAAAAGGTACTGAGCCCAACACCATATGCTGTCAGATTCGTGAACGCATCAAAGCTGATGACTTTCATCGCATCGACGCCTGCTGCATTTCCGATGAGTGTAAAGATTACACTGACCAGATAGCCTGCTAAAATACCAAAAATAAACGGGATTAATTTGAGTGTCTTTTTGCCGAATGTGGAACAAAGAATCGTCACAAACAGAGCGACAAGTCCGCATATCATTGCAAGAAGCGGTGATGATGCTGCCACCTGCGTAGCGGCGCCGTCAATGTCCTGCGTGATTTTGAAGCCACCGGTTGTCAAATCACCGACAGCGTTTCCGGCAAGGGAAAGTCCGATAATTGCAACAGTCGGTCCGATGACTACAGCCGGCATGAGCTTGTCAATCCAGGCAACGCCGACAATCTTTACGATAAGTGCGATGACCACATAGACAAGTCCTGCAAATAACGCACCGAGAATGATTCCGACAAATCCCGCCTCAGCGGAAACTGCGCCTGCAAAGGCGGCAGCCATCGGGCTTAAAAATGCAAAAGACGAACCAAGAAATACCGGGCTCTTTTTGCCAGTGCATAAAATATAGATTAACGTACCGACACCTGCTCCAAATAATGCAGCTGCCGAATCCATTCCGTTTCCGATGATGATTGGCACAACAAGTGTTGCTGTCATGATTGCCAAAAGCTGCTGAATGGCAAAGACGACAAGCGGACCAAATGCCACTTTATCCTCTACCTGATAAATTAGTTTCATACTTCCTCTCCTTTGATCTCATCTTGCGCTTCTTATTCCAAACGCTTTGTTGTTATTTCGTACCAAAAATACGGTCTCCCGCATCGCCGAGACCCGGGCAGATGTACGCGTTTTCGTTTAAGCATCTGTCAAGATTTCCGACAAAGATCTTGACGTCAGGATGCTCCTTTGCCAATCTTTCCAAGCCTTCCGGTGCAGCAATGATACATACAAATGTAATATCCTTTCCGCCGCGCTGTTTGATCAAATTGATGGCGTCAACTGCAGAGCCGCCTGTTGCAAGCATCGGATCGACGACAAAGATTCTTCTTTGGTCAATCGGACTTGGAAGCTTGCAGTAATACTCATGCGGCTCATGCGTCTGCTCATCACGGTACATACCGATATGCCCAACCTTTGCGGCCGGCATAAGTGTCAAAAGTCCCTCCACCATTCCGAGTCCTGCACGGAGAATCGGTACGATTGCCGGTTTCTTTCCTGCCATCACAGGACAAGTTGCCTCCTCAATCGGCGTTTCAATCTCGATATCCTCAAGCGCCAAATCCCGCAGCGCCTCATATCCTTCCAGAACTGCGATTTCTTCTACAAGTTTACGGAATTCATTTGTTCCGGTTTCCTTCATGCGAAGCATTGTGATTTTATGCTTCAGGAGTGGATGGTCACAAATTGTTATCTTTTCATTTCCTTTGTACATACTTATCTCCTCATTTCAAACGTTTCTCTGTTTCCTTCTGTCCCCATTGACATGTCATGTTTTGCTGATAGGCAAACATCGACTCCCTTATTTATTATACAATTTCTAGGCATACGGTCAAGGAAAACGTGAAAACTTATGGTCCAAACGCCCAAAGCCGATGGTAACTCCTTATCCCTTAAGAAGTGACCATCGGCCCGAAAAAAAATTCTATTGCGTTCAAATTGTTATGCACGCTTGCACATTGTTTTTACGAGATAGTAAAACTCGTTTTTGTATTCATCCCAAAATGCGGATTGGTCCTGCAGCGCATTGTACTGCTCAATGATTCCTTCAAACGATGCGCTGCCTTTGTAATCGCTGTCTGCCAAAAGCATCGCATACTCTGCAACCATCGCTGCAAAATGAATGTTTTTCTCATTCTCCGGCACACGGTCGCGCACTGTCACAACCTTGCTTTGCATCTCTGAGCTACTGCTGTTTGGTTGCTTATAGGCAACTTTTACGGTTGCGTACTCATTGCTGTATTTGCCATCATCTGATTTTGCAGCGCCTGACGTCTGCGAACCGTATTTCAATTTGATATCGCTCTTTGCGCCAACCGGAATCAGTTCATAAAGTGCTACGACCTGATGCCCTGCACCGATTTCTCCTGCGTCCTTTGTATCATCATAAAAATCCTGTGCAGCCATCATCCGGTTTTCGTATCCGATGAGGCGATATTCGCTTACCTTTGCAGGATTAAACTCCACCTGAAGTTTTACATCCTTAGCTACCGTGTTCAGCGTTGCGCCCATTTCTTCCACAAGCACCTTCTTTGCCTCAAACAGAGAGTCGATATAGGCATAATTTCCATTTCCTTTGTCAGCCAGACGCTCCATGTTGTCATCACGGATGTTTCCGTCACCAAAGCCAAGTACGGAAAGAAATACGCCGCTTTCCTTTTTGGCACCGATGAGGCGTTCCAGCTCATCCGGCTCGGAAATTCCGATATTCAAATCACCGTCTGTTGCAAGAATGACGCGATTGTTTCCGTTTTTGATAAAGTTGTTTTCTGCTAATTTGTATGCAAGCTGGATTCCGCCTTCGCCGTTTGTTCCCCCGGATGCATAAAGCGATTCGATGGCCTGTTTTATTTTCTCTTTTTCGTCACCTCTTGCATTTTTGAGGACAACCTCCACACCACTTGCATAGGTTACGATTGACACGCGGTCATGTTTGCCCAGATTGTCAACGAGCTGCAAAAACGATTTCTGAAGGAGCGGCAGTTTATTGTCCTCATCCATAGAACCTGACACATCGAGCAAAAATACAAGGTTGCTGCTTGGACGTTTGCTCAAATCGATATCCTTTGTGCGCATTCCGACCATCATCAGCTCATGCTCCTCATTCCACGGACAGGTAGTCAACTGTGTCGTAATGCCGAATTTATCTCCCATCTTTGGTTTTTCCAAATCATATGTAAAATAATTGATAAACTCTTCCGCGCGCACAGCATCTCTTGCAATCTCTTCCGGCTGATATCCATCCTCAATCATTCTTCTGACATTCGCATACGATGCGGTATCCACGTCAGCGGAAAAAGTCGAAAGCGGCTCACTTTGTACAATCGAAAATCCTTTCTCCTGTACTTCTTCATAACGCTCGCCATAAGAAGGAGCACAGTAATATGGATCGCAGTCATACGGTTCTACATAGCACTCCTCGGCGTAATCACACTCATATCCTGTAAATTCGTTTTTTTGCGCCTGCTTTGCGCTCGCCATATCCGCAAGGGACTCCTCACACACAACAGACGCAGATGCGTCCGCAGCTGCTCCTCTTTCGACGCTTGGCGCATTTTGCGTTACTTCTGTTTCCAGCCTGTATTCATCCCCATCTGATTCCCCACATGCCTCAGCTGTCTCTTCGCTTGCTTCTGACGCTACGTCACCCGTCTCATAAGCTTCCTGACTTGCCACATCGGCTGTATTGCTTGTGCATCCTGTAAGGCTCCCCGCCATCATGATTCCTGTCATCAATAACGCAACAATTTTGGTTACTTCTTTCTTCTTCATAATCATTCCTCCCGATTCCGTATTTGATATCACACCTGCTTCACGCAGTTTTTTTGCTGATATCTTATATACGGAGGATCGATTGGAAATTTATGGGGTTTTTCAAAAATTTATATAAAAAGTTTTGCTTTTTCTTTTGCATTAACTTAATTTACACACATCAATCCACGCTGCAGGATTTGCATATGTTTCCAGTTCCTCAATTGTCAATTCAATCGCGCTGTTGCTGCTGCCGCACGCAGGAAATACCGTCTCAAACCGTTTCAAGGATTCGTCCAAATACACTGTCACACCGTCCTTCACCGCAAACGGGCAGACGCCGCCAACCGCATGTCCGATCAGCGCTTCGACCTCTTCAAAGCCCAGCATTTTTGCTTTTGCATGAAACTGCTGTTTGTACTTTGGATTGTCGATTTTCACATCGCCTGCTGCCACAATCAGAATCGGTTTTTCATCCACCATAAAAGAAAGTGTTTTGGCGATCCGGCAAGGCTCGCAGCCAAGCGCCTGCGCTGCAAGCTCTACTGTCGCGCTCGATACATCAAATTCCTGTATCTTATCTTCCATTCCATATAATCTGAAATAATCTCTTACCTTTTCAATTGCCATATTTATTTCCTCCACTGCATTTGGTATTGTTTCACTTCCGATACAACCGATGTCGTTCCAAGTATCACAATCGGAAGGTTTGTCGTCTTTGCATACGAAATTGCATCCGGGACAGAAGCTTTCCATACCGTTTCGATTCCTTCCCTTGCCATCGTGTCACATTGCTCCTGTGAAAACAGGTAATGCGGATTTTGCGACTGTGTCAGTATAATCTTGTCAGAAATTGCATGCATCTTTCTCACGACACCGGCATAATCCTTGTCCTTTGGAATCCCGATGATACACACAATACGGTCAAGTCCAAGATGCCCGAGCACCTCGATTACATGCGCGCAGCTCGCCGGATTGATACAGGCATCAAGCATCATGAACGGCTCGTTTGAAATGACCTCCATTCTTCCCGGCCACACAAGTGTTTTCATTGATTGCCGAACCGCTTCAATCTGCAAATCGCCAAGCACTTCCTTGCAAAATGCCATCGCAAGCGCGCAGTTCTCCGCCTGGTGTCTGCCCAGCAAAGGAACCGTGATATCGTGATACTTGACTCCGCCGATATCCACATCAAACGTCATTCCCTGCTTTGTATATCGAATCTGTCCGGCATGAAAATCGATACCATATACTTTGAGAGGGGCGCCATAGTCTGACGCACGTTTTTGAATCACTTTAAGCACCTCTTCAGTCTGCCTTGCCACAAATACACACGTTTGCTCCCCATTGATCACATGCGCTTTATCCTCTGCAATCGCTTCCAAGGTATCTCCAAGCTCTCTTGTATGCTCTGCAAAAATACGGTTAATCACGGCATACCTGTGCACCACATTGTTGACGTCATCGTACTTCGCGCCCTTGCCGCATTCAAAGACGTCAAACGTTGTTTCCTTCGCCCCAAAATACTCCAGTGCAAATAACGTTTGGATTCCCATCGGACTAATACACTGCCCCGGCGGAATGTTTTGCGACGCTGCCTCAATCTGCGGCCTGATTGCCGTCATATATTTGGCAAAGTCCTCATCCGAGACAGGTACCCCATCGATTTGGAAACGCTCACAAAAATCGACAATGTGCGGACTCGTCATCAGACCGACTTTATGTGCCTGCTGCAACATCCCGGCAATCATTTTTGCAACAGAGCCCTTCCCTTTGCTTCCTGTCACGACCGTGCATGGCGTACCCGCTTTTGCCCGGATACAATCCTTTAAAAGCTCCGGCCTCCTCTTTTTTGAATCCTTTGCCTCATAATCTTGATATGTCTGCGCATTTAAATAGGATTGGTATACAAAATCCTCAGCTTCTTTTCTATTCATTGGCAAAATCACCTTTAATTGTCCGAATGATCTCTCTTGCAACATTCACCCCGGTTGCCTTCTCCATTCCCTCAATTCCCGGCATGACATTGATCTCGCAAAAATATGGTTTCTGCGTTCCAAACAATAAATCAATACCGAGGAAATCAAGACCGGTCTGCGCATAAATGTCCTTTGCAATCTGTCTCATCTCCGGCGTGACTTCAAAGGCACTCACGCTTGCACCAAGTGCAACATTCGCTCTGAAATCCCCTTGGGATTGCCGCTTCATACAGGCAATTACATTGCCACGGATACTATAAAAACGCATATCTTTTCCGTAGCTTGTCCCGATATATTCCTCAAACAACCATTCTTTGTCTTTGGAATACTGCTGCAGGAGCTTTGCATATTCCGTTTGGTCTCTCACAAGAATGATTTCCTCCCCCATGGAGTTTTCCAGTCCCTTTGCAACAAACGGCAAGCCAAGCTTTTGTGCGAGCAAATCAAAGGGAAGCATCGCCGTTGCCAGACAATACTTCGGCATCAAAAACGCCTCTGAATGAAGCCTTCTGACCTGCTCATACTTATTGACAAAGACTGTATATGCGTCAATCGCATTATAGGTCCTTTTCGCCAGCCGATTGATCTGTTCTTTCGTTTTACCCCACTTGTACCTGTTGATGACAAAATCGCAAGGACTTAATGGTTTCCCGGCATTCCAAATCGCCTGCTCTGTCACCACCGTGTCGTAAACGCCTACAATGCGCAGGGTGATTCCTTCCTTTTGTGCTTCCTCCACGAGTCGGTTACACGTATAGGCATCCGTCATACAATTATACTTTTCGATGATATATCCTGTAAGCGACATATATTTTCACCTGAGCCCTCTTCATTTCAAATTAGTCGTTTGAAAGTGTTCTCCATTTCTCTTTCTCGCGAATCATTTACACTCCATTTGACATTATAACATAAAATCGGCAAATTCATTGCGCAAAATAAACACACAGATGAATACAACCTTGCAAAAATAAAAAGGTCTATTTCACATATGCAAAATAGACCGTAAAATTCATTATTTTATCAGAACAATACCATACAAATCGTTTATCCGAGCAGTGCCTTGTCGCTGGCAAATGCCTCACCGCTTGCTTCTTCGAATTTATGAAGAAGATCTTCAACTGTCAGTTTTTTCTTCTCTTCGCCCTTGATGTCAAGAATGATATTTCCATCCATCATCATAATCAGACGATTTCCGTGCGCGATGGCATCCTTCATGTTGTGTGTAATCATGAGCGTTGTCAGATGATGCTTCTGCACAATCTGTTCTGTCGTCTCAAGAACCTTTGCTGCTGTCTTTGGATCCAGTGCGGCTGTATGTTCATCGAGGAGAAGCAGCTTTGGTTTCTTAAGTGTCGCCATAAGCAATGTCAAAGCCTGACGCTGTCCACCTGACAAAAGACCTACCTTTGATGTCATCCTCTCCTCAAGACCAAGCCCTAATGTCGCAAGCATTTCCCGATAACCATCCCGCTCTGATGCCTTAATACCCGCACGAAGTGTGCGCTTATTGCCTCTTCTGTTTGCAAGTGCAAGGTTTTCTTCGATATTCATCGTCGCTGCCGTTCCGTTCATCGGATCCTGAAACACGCGGCCCAAAAATGCTGCTCTTTTATGCTCAGAAAGCTTTGTCACATCTTGTCCGTCAATGAGGATAGCACCTTCATCTACCGGCCAGACACCCGCAATCGCATTGAGCATCGTAGACTTTCCTGCACCGTTTCCGCCGATGACTGTTACAAAATCGCCTTCTTCCAAAACAAGATTGAGGCCTTTTAATGCATGTTTTTCATTGATGGTACCTACGTTAAAGGTTTTATGAATGTTTTTCAGTTCCAGCATTATTTATCGCCTCCTCTTTTTACAGGTTTTGCAAAATATCTGCTTTTCAGCGTCGGAACAGCTAAGAAAACCGCAACGACACAGGCAGATAACAGTTTCAGAAGGTCTGTATCAATTCCAAGCCAAATGACTACCTGAAGAACCATATAGTAAATGATAGAACCAAGACCGACTGCCAGAAGCTTGAGTCCGAAGTTCCTGAATAGTTTTCCAAAAATCGCCTCGCCAATGATGACTGCGGCAAGACCGATTACGATTGCACCACGTCCCATGTTGATATCGGCAAAGCCCTGATACTGGCACAAGAGCGCGCCTGAGAAGGCAACCAATCCATTGGAAATCATCAGACCGAGGACACGGTTAAAGGATGTATTGATACCTTGTGCTCTCGCCATTTTGGCGTTACATCCGGTTGCACGGATTGATGAACCAAGCTCTGTTCCAAAAAACCAATACAAAATCACAATCAAAACGATGATCAGAACCGATACAATAAACAATGTATTTTTTACAAAGGAAACACCTTTGATATATCGGAGTGAAACAAGTAAATCAAACTGATCGACGTTAATTGCCTGATTCGATTTGCCCATAATCTTCAGGTTCACCGAATACAATCCGAGCTGTGTCAAAATACCTGCCAAAATCGCCGGGATTCCCATAAACGTATGTAAAAAACCGGTTGCCAAACCTGCAAGCATACCGGCAATCAGCGCAAGTAATAGTGCAACCCATACATTCTTTCCGGACATCAACGCCATAATACAAACCGCACCGCCGGTACATAATGTACCGTCTACTGTCAAGTCTGCAATATCGAGAATGCGGAATGTAATATACACACCGATTGCCATAATTCCCCATATTAATCCCTGTGCAAATGTTCCCGGCATTGCACCGATTAAGTTCATAATACTCATTTTAACCTACCTATCCTGTACCAAGAACAGCGAGACCAAAGCCTCGCTGCCTGTTACCATATGTTAACTTTAATGATTACTGAATTTCAACATACTCATCTGAAACTGTAATACCCAACTCATCACAGATTGCTTTGTTGTATTTCTTTGTGAACTGCGGAGCATACTCGATTGGCATTTCCTCAATCTTGCTCTCCCCTTTTAATACTTTGACAGCCATCTTTCCGGTTGCATAACCGAGATCATAGTAGCTGATAGAAAGTGTTGCAATACCACATCCCTGACAGATTCCTTCCTCACCGGCGATGATTGGGATACCTGCCGGACGACAGATGTTGTCGATGATGCTTGTGTTTGCTGCAACTGTGTTATCTGTCGGTACATAAATCGCATCTGATTCATCTGCTGCTGTTGTAGCAACTGAGCTTAAATCGTTTGAATCAGAGAAACCATACTGTTTACATGTGTAACCAAGCTTCTCAAGCTCAGCCTGCACTGTATCAACCTGATACTGTGAGTTTGCTTCTGCTGTACAATATACAAGTCCGATGTTTTTGGCATCCGGTAACAGTTCTTTGAACATTGCTGCCTGCTGATCAAGTGGCGCAAGGTCAGATGTTCCTGAAATGTTTGATCCGACTGTACCATTAAAATCAGAAATACCGAGTGCAACGCCATATTCTGTAACAGATGTTCCAAGAATCGGAATGCTGTTTGTTCCGGCCTGTGCTGCCTGAAGTGCCGGTGTTGCATTGGCCATGATAAGATCTACATTATTTGATACAAAGCCGTTTACAATTGTTGAACATGTAGCAGAATCGCCCTGTGCGTTCTGAAGATCAAACTTCACTGCGTCCTCTCCAAGTTCATCTGTGATTGCAGTCTGAAAACCTTCTGTTGCTGCATCAAGTGCGTCATGCTGTACAAGCTGACAAATACCAATGTTGTACACTTTGCTTGAAGATGCATCGCCGCATCCTACAAGTGAAAGGCACATCGTAACAATTAACAAAAGTGATACAAGTTTTTTCATAATATACGCCTCCTAATAAAATAATCCTTTGACAGTATAACGCTTTAAACTGGCAAAGTCAATAAAATATGTATATTAGGATTTTGCATAAATATATTTGTGTTTTTATACGCTATTGCGTTGCATGAGTTTTTTCCCTTCTGTCCGTAGCCACTTTTCCTGCATTTTATAGTCCGGGAGTACTGCTGCCACTTCCTGCCAGAACGCTTTCGAGTGGTTCATCTGTTTGCGGTGACATAGCTCATGCACGACGATATAGTCAATCACCTCCGGCGGGGCACACATGAGCAGGCAATTAAAATTGAGATTCCCTTTGCTGCTGCAGCTTCCCCAGCGCGTCTTTTGGTTTCGGATGGTGATTCTGCCGTAATCAACATGCATAAGCCCGGCAAAATATGCAACTCTTTTGGGAATATATGCCAAAGCCTTCTGCGCCAAATCGTGAAGCTCCTCCCCGGTAAATGGCACAATTTGCTGCGCACTTTTTTGTTCTGCTTCATATTTGGAAAGCTGCCGTTCAATCCATGCTTCTTTCTCTTTTACAATGCGCGCAATCTCTCCATCCGGCATCCGTCTTGGCGCGCGCACCGTTACTGTCAGGTCAGGGTATACCTGAATCGCCAGACTCTTCCGATTGGAGCGGATGATGGTGTAGTCCATAGTTTCCCTCGATAAATAACAATTCATTCTTACATATTACACTTCTTCAAAATTCAGTATATAATCCTACTTCATAGTAACGTGAATTGGTCGGATTGTTCAATGTTTTTTTTATAAAAAAGGAGTTATCGAGCTCAATGCCCTATAACTCCTTTTCATTTTTATTCTTCCACAGTTTGCTCTGTGAACGGAATATATTCTACTTTCTTTACAACAAAACCTACGCCCTGCATTCCAAGACCACCAGTTCCTGCTCCTGCAAGTATTTCTTCTGTTAATTCAATATCCATCGTGCGCGTTTCGCCCGCTACGTAATCCCAACCAATGCCTTCTTTCACATTTACCCAAGAAGTATCGATCAAGTTGTAACTTGCATATTCCTGTTCTGGAAGCATTTCTGCTGTCACTTTAAGCTTTGCGCCTACCTCTAGAGCTGACCAATCATCAACAGGAATCGCCCATCTCTTGCTCCAATCATGAATTTCTTCTGCCCCCTCAAACAAGACTGTATAACCAAGTTTTGGAACATCTGCCTTTTCTGCGTCTTTTCTTGCCTGCTCAGCTTCAAGCCCCTGCGCATATTGTTCCTCTGTAATCTTCTTAACCGTAATGTTTGAGAACTGAATCGTATGCGTACCATAATCAGCTTCTTTTACTTTACCCATATCAATTGCAAATAATGCTTTTGCATCGGTTGGACTCTGCATTTCAAAATAATGCTTATATGTAAGCGGCGTGTCTGCTTTTACTTTGAAATTATCAGCAGAATATGTTGTCCAAGAGCCACCATTTTCCTGCACAATTGTTTTGATACTTCTATCAACAGATGATGTCACATCAAACGCAATTTCATACTTGCATCCTTCTTCAAACTGAAGATTCACCTGCTTTAATTCTACTTCATATGATGCCTCACCTAACGACTTGATTGTATATAGAAATGATTTTTCATCACTGGATACTGACGTATCCTCACGCTTATTTTGAATCCATGCATCCTGTTCACCCGAAAGCATATTAACGCCAGTTTCTATTGACACGATTGGTTCTTCTTGTGCTTCCGTCACTTCTAAATTGATATTATCAATACAAATTCTGTGCTGCTGTTCAATTTGCGTTCCACCGACCGCACCCATTGTTACATTGAAGATACTTTCAGGGTCCGTATCCAATTTCATCTTGAATACTTTTACTATATGTTGATATGAATCACCAATATCGATTACTTCCTGCACATATGGTGTCCAATCATCATTGTGTTTGCTACCGTCTCTCTGGATTGCATAGGATACCTTTCGTGCCATACTTGATTTGATATCAAATGATAATTTATACCACTGATCTTTTTCAAGTGCAACATTATTCTGTTTCAGCTGGATATGCCAATCTGCATCTCCGGTATTCTGAATTGTGATATCAAACGCATTGTCTTCGCTAATACTATCCACTACATAGCTAATATTGCTTGGACTGTTTGCATATGGTTCCCATCCTGCAAGACCCGCATTAAATGAGCCATTTTTAATCAAGGTATCTTCAATCAAATATACATTATCTAAGAAAACTTTTCCATTTACACCAAGTGCAAAGATGATATCATCTATTGCCTTGATATCTGCATCACTTGGTACTTCAACTTTACATGTATACGTTTCCGTCGCCTCAGAAAGTGTAAATTCTTTTTCCTGACCACCAACCGTCACTTTGATTGTTGGATTATTTACATCTACTGCCGAAGCGTCAAAACTTAATTCATATTTACCTGCTGTAAGCGGGAGTTCTGTCTGTTTCAAAACCACCTGATCTACAGATGCACATCCCTCTGAAGTAATATGGAAACGTCTGTTGTCTGCAACGCCTGTTACACCATAAACGGCTTTTTCGGTCCGATCTTCAACATTCCACTCGAGCATATTTTTTATGCCGGTTTCAGTATCCTGTTGGAAATTACCATTCGTGATGTAATTTCCGTCAGCCTGAACTGTTTTGTCGTGACTAATTTCAAAGGAATCTCCTTTTATAATCTTGACATTTGAAATATATACGTCACCAATTGCTGCAGTTTTACCAAGGTTAAACTCAAGTCGTCCATTGGCGTCGTCAGCTTCTGTCATATCAAACTGCATTGTATATGTCTGAACAGCTGTCGTTAAATCAACTTTTGAATCATTTAAATATCTTGCATAATTTAAATCCGGTGCAGAAATATCCACAATCATAGAACGGTTTTCTGCTGCATAAGCATCAAAACTTACCGTGTATTTGTTCCCCTGTTTCAAAGGAATATTTGCCTGTACAAGCTGAACAGAATAATCTTCATTACCTGCTTTTGTTGTACTAATTTTTATAGCTTTTGAACCTGTGCCAAAATGTTCATCTGCAACGATAGCTGCTTGTGCCTCGCCGCCCTGTGCTGTCATGAACTGCCATCCGGTTGCACTTGTTAAGTCCTCTGCTACCGCGAAATCTCCATTTTTCACATATTTTCCGTCTGCCGGCTCTACAACCGGTGCTTTTACCGGCTTTTGTAAAGTGTTTAAAATGTTTTCATAATAATCATTTGATTTTCTTGAAACCTTTACATAATCAATCGCATATTCTTGATCATCATAGGTTGTTGTCTCATCCGGATATCCTACCCACGAACCACCAACAGCAAGATTTAAAATCATATAGAATGGCTGATCAAATGGTGCCGGGTAAGAAACTGTGCCTTGACCCGGTGTAGCTGAGTACCAATCATTTGCTTCATGGAATTTGTAGCCATCTACATACCATACAATTTTACCAGGCTCCCATTCTACAGCAAAATCATGATATTCACTTGCAAAATCAGCAATATCTGATGCAAGCTTTTTCGTAGTTTGTCTTTGTCCGTGCGGATTTCCATAATGAATTGTTCCGTATACTTTATCAGTCTCATGTCCCATAACTTCCATGATGTCGATTTCTCCACATTTTGGCCACTGACCATACAGGTTTTCATTTGTAGGCATCATCCAAAACGCCGGAAGATATCCTTTACCTGCGGGAACTTTTGCTCTTGCCTCAAAAAGACCATACGTAAAATCATGTTTACCCTGTGTGTTGACACGTCCGGATGTATACGTTTTATTACCATTTTCATCCTGACTCTGAATCGGTTTAATAATAAGTTTTCCGTCTTTTACCTGAATGTTATCCGGTGAATCAACATATGCTTGAAGCTCCGCATTAACCCATCCAGGCTCATGTGTCTCTACATTCCAATCTTCTCTATTTAAAGAAGTTCCATTAAAATCATCCTTCCAAACTTCTGTATATCCTGTACGATTGATATCTGAACCAATCACCGGTGGTTTTACGCTACCACCACCTGATGAAGCTCCACCTGATGTAGACCCACCTGACGAAGCTCCGCCGCCAGCGCCCGGTGCCTTCGTCGGCTCTACAGCCGGTTCTTCCGATGGCTCTGTTGAAGGTTTTGCGCTCGGACTTGGCTTAACATCGCTATCCTGATCGTCCTTATCATCTTTGTCATCAAAGATAGTATCGTCTTTCACGTCAACTTTTGTAGATGCGCCCGCCTCAACGGAAGTTGTTTTTCCTTCCTTATTTTCCACTTCAACTTTGCTGTTTGTATTATTTGTAATCTTAACAACTGTATTGTCATTTTTTGCAACAACTTTTGTGTTCTCTGCACCTGCACTTACAACAATTTTCGTCTCTGATTTTGCTGTTCCTGCGATTGTCACGGTTGCCTTTGCCATTACTCGAATTGACTTGACAGTTCCGTTTACTGTAATCACAGGTTTTGCACCTTTTTTATCCAGTGTAATACTTTTTACAGATGCTTTTTTTGACACAACAATATTTACATCTTTCGCTGTTACTTTAATGCTGTTATTTTTGGCATTTTCTGTATATTTCTTTGCACTGTTTATGGTGATACCTTTACATTTTGCACTGTTAGAAACAGTCGCTTTTGGCGCACTAATCACAATACTTTTCTTATTTAATTTGCCACCGCTAATTTTGAAAGACTTATTATCTTTTGTTTTAATCACAATTTTCGTGATTTGTTTGTCCTTTATGGCAGCATTTAACTGCTTCTGCGAGCTGACTACAATAGTTTTTGATGCAGCAGCGTAAACCTGATGATTGGTACCTAAAAATAAACTGAATACCAAAACCACTGCAAGCATGACTGCAATTCCGCGTTTGATTTGCTTCATAATACGAACCTCCACAACATTTCAATCCGTTTATTTCATACACCCCGACAAAATAAACATTCAAAGTTACCCTATAGTTATCTTCTATCACTTATCCACTCAAATATTATATCGTTTTTATTCCATTTATATCGTTTTTGTGTTATGATTAAAAAAAGAAATAGAAAACATCAAAACATGATTCGAAAAGGTTTTTTTGAGGTTAGTTTATGGATTTTCGAAAAGAACAAGCGTACAAAGAATATGTACAACGTGAAAATGAATTGCTTCGCGCCCCGTATAATCCGGAGCTTGAATTTTATACATGTATCAAAGAAGGCAATGTTGAAAAGATAAAAGAATTGTGTCATGAACCGCTTGGCGCAAAGAAAGGCCTGGGATGTCTCAGCGATAATCCCCTGCAGAATATCAAATATCACTTTGTCGTCACTGCGGCACTTGCAGCGAGATATTGTATTGAGGGCGGGCTGGAACTTACCAAGGCCTATTCCATTAGTGATTTTTATATCCAGAAGGCTGATTCCTATACTTCCATAAAAGACATTTCCGACCTGCACTACATCATGTGCGTCGATTATACGGTCAGAATGAAGAATCTCCGCAAACAAAAAGTCTGCTCCCAACCGGTGGCCAAATGTATCGATTATATCTATGACAGTCTTCATACACGTATTACAGTAGAACAACTTGCTTCGTATACAAAACTGAATCCAACCTATTTGTCAAAGCTTTTCAAAAAGGAAACCGGCCAGACAATTAGCGGCTATATCCAGGACAAAAAAATCGAGACTGCCTGCAACATGCTCATTTATTCTGAGATGAGTCCGGCAGAAATTTCCTCGATTCTTGCTTTTCCAAGTCAGAGCTATTTTACGGAAGTATTCAGGAAAAAGATGGGCATCACGCCGAAGAAATATCAGATTACCAATTTTAGAAGCACCGATATTGGAGAATAACGCTCCCATAGACACAAAAGCGTCTTTTTCATCATCTGAAAAAGACGCTTTTCTTGCACAATTTACTTTTCCGTCTCTCCGGTCCAGTCCAAAATACCACCGCACTCGACGATATTGGTATAGCCAAGCGCTGCAAGCTTTGCCGACGCTTCCTTACTTCTCCGGCCACTTCTGCAGTACACATAAATGACCTGATTGGCATCAGCAAGTGCCTCCGGTTTTGAATCACCAATGTCCTCATTCGCGATATTGATTGCCCCCGGAATATGTCCCTCAGCAAATTCATCTGCACGTCTCACATCCAAAATAATGTAGTCACCTGCCTTCGAAAATATTTCTTTTGCTTCTTCCATTGTAATAGAACTGTACTCTGCCACGTCGTCATCTCCTCCTATTTTCCCTGCAATAAATACGGAAGTCGGACCATCCGCACCTCCAATAATTGACACTGCACTGCCATCGTCTTCGATATTGACAGACATTCTGATTCCTTTTAGTAGCATAACCCCGGCTGCCAGAATCAATACAACACCCGCACCGATTAACCAATATCTTTTCTTCATTCCTTATTACCTCCGCTCCTAATGCTCCATACAACTGTAACCTTGTCGGTCACTTTCTTTTCGTCTGACTCTGTGACAGGTTCGTATCCTGCTGCAAGTGTTTCCGGTGTCTCGCTTCCTTGAACTATTGTCTCATCAAACTGTCCAGATGACAATACCATGTCTTCTCCTGAATACACAATTGAAACAATTTCCCCAAGCGAAACACCTGCTGCCGTTGTCAACGCTTCCGCCTTACTTCGTGCATCCGCTATCGCCTTTGCATAAAGTTCCTCTTTGTCAGCTTTGACTGATATTCTTCCTACTCCTGTCACTTGAATCGTTCTTGCCATCTCCGGCTCCCACACTCTGTACGTCACAGCTTCCTCAAGCTCACCATCCCAGTCATTCTCAACGAAATACTTCTGCAGACAATCCCGCTCCCACACAATGATATTGTTAACCTTGGCTAACTCCATCGCATTCGCCGTAAATTCCGAATTGCTGACAATCATTCCGCCATCACACTGATAATACTTGATTGCTGCCGTCACCTCCTGCACAGCTGTGTTATTGATTTTACTTTCCCACCGCTTTGCCTGTACCGCAATCCTTCTGCCATCTTTTTGAATGATAAGGTCCGCTCCATAATCGTTCGAAGCAGGTGTAACACTAACATCATATCCAAAGGATTGGAATTTTTCTCCCAAATAATTCTCGAATTCGATTCCTGTCATACAATCGATCCGCATCATATCGGATGCCAGGCAACGTTTATGCTTCCAAATTTTAAATACAATGACCAACAGCAGCAGCACATAAAACGCGATAATCGCAACTTTACACTGCAGGTAAAATTCAGGCTTGTCCTTTTGCAGCCGCACATATAAGAATATCGATATGCAAAAACAAAACAGTACGACAATTTTGAATAGGTTGTATCTATGCTCTTTTTGCATGTGACTCATCTGTTATCTCCTACCTTTTGGTCCAAACATACGACTGGCTTTATATCTCTTTACCATACACCAATTGAGCCTTTTCTACAAGATAGTACCCGAAGCGCGAAAAAGAGACAGCCTCATCGGCTGCCTCTTTTTCGTTTGTTATGCTTTGATTATGGATTTATTTCAACTTGATTATCCTTCAATTGCAATATATTTTTTTGCCTCAACCTGATTGGCATCCTTTTTCGGAATATCAATCGTCAAGATTCCATGTTTGAATTTTGCCTTTACGTCTTCATGTGTAATGGCATCACCCACATAAAAGCTTCTCTGGCAAGAGCCGACATATCTTTCACGTCTGATATAGTTGCCCTTCTTCGCCTCTTCATCCGATTCGGCTTTGTTTTGGTCAAGTCCTTTGGCTGCACTGATGATTAGGTAACCATTCTGCAAATCGACGGAAACCTCATCCTTGCTAAATCCCGGCAAGTCGATTGTCATCTCATAGCCGGTGTCATTTTCTTTAATATCAGTGTTCATTACGTTCTTTGCTCTATGGCCATAGAGTTTTTTCTCCAAGTTTTTGAATTCGCGATTGTCGAATCCGAACCAAGGATCATAAAAACGATCCATCAAATCAAAGCTCTCATTAAATAAACTAGGCATCAACATAAGTCATCCTTCCTTTCTTTCATAAGATATTACCTTGTTATTTATTGTTACTTTGAACCTGGAATGTTTAGGAATTTTCATTCCCTTTCTTTGTTCTACACATGTTATAACACCGCAATTAGCACTCGTCAATAGAGAGTGCTAATAATTTAGAAATGCTTAACAATTTTTATTTTTTCTTTACACACAAAACATTATAAAATGATTGTCATCTCGTGCCACTCTTCTCCGCCCCAGGAAGAATTGGCAATCCCCTGATCGGCAAAACCAAATTTCAAATACATCGGAACCTTTTCTTCCAGACAGGTGAGTACAAGCATCTTGCGCCCTTTTTCTTTTTCACGTTTACAGTACGCAGAGACAATCGCACGGGCAAGTCCTTTGCCCCTGTACCTTGGCAATACATCCAACCCAAGCAGCATGATATTTTCCCCGGCATGCTCACATAAGCTGATATCCGTAAAAAATTCGTCCCGAAACGTTGTTTCATTCGTGGATACACCATTCAAAAATCCTGCAATCTCACCTGTCGATTTTTCTACTGCAACCATAAATAAATCAGGCACTTTTGCAATTCTCTCCGTCATTGCTTTTGGCGAACATGCCTCATTTGGCGGAAAACATGTTTGCTCGATTGCAATTGCCGCTTCCACCTCTTGTGGCAGGATATCTCTAAATTCAAATTGATTCATAAACGATTTTCCTTTCTCATTCTTTTTCGTTCATCAACTTTTCGATCTACCTGAATTTCATTGTACTTCCAACGATTCGTTAATTCAATGAAATTTCTGTGAAAAATCATTTCGACCTTTTACCATTTGGTGTTTTTCGGCACTTTTGTTTTGGTTTTTTCGGCACTTTTATTTTGGTTTTTTCGGATTATGTCTCAACAGATAAAAAAACACTCCAGTATGAAACATAGTATTACATACCGAAGTGTTTTATATGTTTTGAAATGATATACTACAAGTTTGCGCCGTGGTCAATCACGATAATCTGACCTGTGATGGCAGATGCCTCATCACTGGCAAGGAACAGTATCGTGTTGGCAATCTCTACCGGCTTGCAGACAGGCAAAGTCAGGTCGGCATGCTTCGCCATAGCCCCCATCATATTCGGGTCCAGATTCTCCTGTTTCATCGTCATTGTCATAGGCGTTACGACGCTTCCCGGACAAATTGCATTACAACGCACATTCTCGCTGGCGCAACGCATCGCAATGTTCTTGGTCATACCGATCACAGCTGCCTTACTGGCTACGTAAGCAACACCGCCACCGCCTGTATAACCTGCAACGCTTGATACATTGACGATAGAACCTGCTTTGGCTTCCACCATCACTTTGGCTGCCTCGCGCGCCATATAAAGTGTACCTTTTGCATTGATATCGATAAGGGTATCTATTGTCTTATCCGTAACCTTATCAATCGGTTCGATTCCGCTGTCAACCACGCCGGCATTGTTTACCAGAATGTCCACTTTTCCAAACGTCTCAACTGTTTTGTCAATAACTGCCGTGCACTGCTCCTGCTTAGAAATGTCGCAAGGAACTACAAGCACTTCACCGCCTGCTGCCCTGATTTTGTCGGCAACAGCCTCTAATTGCTCTACACGTCTTGCCGAAATAACAACCTTGGCGCCTTCCTTTGCAAACAGCTCTGCAGTACATTCTCCGATACCGGAATTGCCACCTGTAATCACTGCTACTTTACCATCTAGTCTTCCCATAGATAACCCTCCTTTATTCCTTTTTCTTCTTAAATTGGTTGTTTCCAACTAACACAATTATAACACCTTTGAAAAAAGTTGGGAATCGTTTTCCTCTAAGATACACGATTTCTTATAAATCTCATTTTCTATCAAAAATCGCCTCCTATTCATCAAATATTTGAATCAGCTTTCACATATGGCCTTCTTCAACGCTTCTTTCAGATATTCATATCGGAGTCGTTTCTCTTCCTTGGCGAAATGAACCTCACGACTCTGGAGCGGATTATTCTCATAAGACAACACTTCGTCCCCGAACTGCTCACTCGTAAGATCAAACACGCAATCCCCAATCACATTGTAGCAATGATAATTCCCACCACTTCTCAGTATTCCGTATACTTCTCCGCCAAAAATATCCTGCGCAAGAAAAGCAGTAATCGAACACTGACCAAGCGTCATATTTTCTTTTGACCAGCCATCTCTCATTCTTGGCGCACAGGTATCTGCACACCAGATTTCTGACAACAAATCATACAGGTGTTTTGGATTTTTTATTTCTTTGTATTCTTCATTCACTGCACAAACATCTGCAGTCTCCCAACCATAAAATTTATATGCTTTCATCATGATCTCCGTTTAATCTTCCTACCTTTTGTCAATTTCTTCCTTCATATCTCTTATCAAAAATGCAAGGAAGTCTTTACACTTTCCGCAACATTTTCCTGCACCTATCATATTCTGAATTTCTTCAAGCGTATTCGCGCCAGCTCTTATTGCATCTTCGATCATTCCATATGTCACATTGTTGCAGTGACAAGCTTCTTTATCTCTTTTCATACTATCACCTGCTCTTACACTATATTTTTAATCCAATATTTTTACAAATGCTTTTATCATAAATGCACAGAAATACGGAAACGTATATATATTATTTGCATATCCCACATTAAAATCACCTAGCTTAATTCCATGTTTTATATCACTGTATTTTTCATTATTTATCAGTGAAGCTAAAGATTTTGATCTGTCATTGTTTGATTTCACTTCTACCGGCAGCAATTCATTTTTAGACCTAACAAAAAAATCTTCCTCTAAAGTTGAATTCTCTTTCTTATAGTAAAATAATCCTAATCCCTGTTTTATAAATGCTTCCGCCACAAAATTCTCATATAACGCACCCTTATAAACACCAAGGTTCTTATTGACGCGTAAATCTTCCTGCGCCTCTTCATCAAGTGTCGCGATTAGTAATCCCGTATCCGGATAGTACAGCTTAAATTTCCCTTCTTCTATATTTCCTTTCAGTGGTAGCTCAGGATATCTAAGACACTGACACTCCGTAATAACTCCTGCATCAATCAGCCATTCGATGCAACCTGTATATTCCCTGGATCTGGCATTTTTATTAATTTTATTAAACTGAAACTTCTTATTCTCCTTTGCTAACTGGGACGGAACACTTCTATATACACTTATGATTTTTGTCTGATCCAACCCTTCTGCATATTTACGAACATCCTCTTCATAATCAAGCCTGATCTGTTCCTGGACAGCAGTTGATCCGGAAAATGTACCTGTTTCTATATACCGTCTGATTACATCCGGCATCCCACCTAATACACAGTAATCCAGAAACAATGCCTTGTATACATTTAACTCAGTTTGATTAAATGGCTTAATCTCCGTCATATGCCTTAAAATGTCATCTATGTGTTCCTGCGTATATCCTTTTGCCCACAAAAACTCTTCAAAATCCATAGAATACATTTCATAATCTGTTTTGTTTCCCACGCTATTACTATGAATCTTTTTATAATTAACCCCAAGCATAGAACCACTGCAGATAACATCGAATCTTTTGTCTATGCTAAATGATTTCAAACATGTGGCCACATCCGGATATTCCTGTATTTCATCAAAAATAATAACTGTCTCTCCGGGAACAAATGTTAGTGTTGGATCAACAAGAGAAATGTTCTTTATTACTGTATCTACGTCATATCCCTCGCCTACGATCGCACGAAATCTTTTATCCAGCACAAAGTTTATATATACAACATTTGAATAGGTACCATTAGCAAAGTGTAATATAGACTCTGTTTTTCCAACCTGTCTTGCCCCCTTTATGATTAATGGTTTATGCGATATATCTTCTTTCCAATTCACTAGAAAGTCATCTATTTTTCTTTTTAAATACATGATTCTACCTCCTCTCAGAATAATATATCACACAATCATAGCATTTATCAAATGTTCTCTCACATTTTATGAGTGTTAATATGTATTTTTTCCACATTTTATGTTATGCAACTGTTCTATGAGCTCTGCCTTGGCTGCATAGGCTTCCTTCGACATCATACGAGGAGGCGTTTTTGTAGACAATACACTTCCATCCCAGGAAATTCCATGTCAGATCCGAAAAAGGAATACTTCCGTCAGTTCCCTCAAATGCCACAGTGATATAATTTTCCATACTGTTGCCTATCCATTCATCGGAAGCTCCTGTTTTTCCCACTTCGGGTACAGGGGCAGCCGCATTGATGACATCATCGGAAAACACATTGGTCTCCCCCAATCAATCATTAATTTCCCATATCACCGTTACGGTATCTGTGATATCAATATCATCCGGTTCAATATCCATATCATAAGAGGAAGAATAACTCTCATCCGGTTCACAGCATCTTAAGGCCATCTCCTGTAAAGGCCTTGACACAAAATCGATCTCTCCCCAGGAATAGTCAATATTTATAATTCCTCCAAGTTTCACATCTGACGCATCGGCAAGCACAGATGCTTTTTTCATGGAATCCTTAACCGCTTTTCCGAGCAACTCATTTTTCGATGCTTCCGGATCCGCCACGGTATATTCAATCGAAAACTCCGGTGATAACGGACAGTGCGCCAGAGCATAAAGCATTCTTCCCAGCCTCTGATTATCTGCCGGAAACTCTATTTTCATCCGGTGCACATACTTATATCCCTGAAATCTTCTTTTCCAGCTCTTGTCCCTATCCTGGTAACTTTCATATTCCGTATCTATGTTGAAATACAGAGTCTTCAGTTCTTTGCGTTCATATCCCTGTTTTTCCACAAGATCCTTCAGCAGCTCCACTATTTCAGATGATTTCTGTAATGTTTCATCGTATTCCGGATATATTCCTTCCATTATGAGTCTGAGCCTTATTGTATCCGGCTTCACTGAAAGTTTTCCTTTTCCTGTTACTCTGATTGTTCTTTCCATAATGCTTAATCCTCCATTTTCTCAAACACTTCATAAATACATTCAATAACTAACTTATCTGCCTTAAAGTACCTTCCAAACGGATTGATGACCACTCCCGCAACTCTGTCACTCCTTGCCGCAGTGTCAAATATATCTGCAAATGGAATTTCCATAATCACGTTAGGTACAGGCTGTTTATGTATTTCCTCCTCATTGGTAAAGATGTAAAACCATTCTTCCCCATCTCCGGCGGCCACAGTATCCATGCGGATTCGGACTTCATGGTCAAGAGTGACGGTATCTCCTTCTTTCAGACTGTAGATATCCAAATCAGAAAACATTCCTTCGCCAACCGTTACAAAAGGAACCATTCCGCAGCCGTTTTTTTTCATCCTGAAGCATAAGGCTGAAATCACATCCACAAAGCTCTCTTGATCCTGCATAACATACAGATTTTCAACGGCACTTTCGATTAGTTCATTCCCCTGCATTTTCTCATTTAACAAACTGCAGCTTCTTCCCAGAACTTCATCAAATGCATCAAGAACTCTGTTCATCTCTGGGTCAACTCGGTTACGGCACTCCGCTTTCAAAACTGCCGGTATCCCAAAGAAAGCTTCCGCAATACTTCCTGTTATTGCAGCAAGGGTGTCTGTATCTCCACCCAGAGAAACTGCATTCCTTATGGCATCCTCAAAATCTTCTGCTTCCAGAAAAGCAGTAATTGCTTCCGGTACCGTCTGTTGGCAGCTTTCCACGTGATGGTAATATGGTCTGATTTCATCTAATCTCCTGCTCAGATTATAATGAAATTCCTGTTCCACATATCTCTTGATTTCTTCTTTTGTTGCACCATTTCTTGCCAGAAAAATACAGCTTGCAGTTGCTACAGCTCCTTTGATTCCTTCCGGATGATTATGTGTAACTGCTGCCGTTGCTTCTGCCACTTCCCTGGTTCTCTCAATCGTGGGATATAGCCAGCCAGCGGCTGATACTCTCATGGCGGATCCATTGCCATAGCTTCCATATGGCTTGGGATTTCTTGCTCCCAGCCATTGTCTGAATTTACCACCATATCCTGCATGAGGATAGCTTCTTCCCCAGTCCTGCATATTGGCAATCACAGCCTCTTCAATCTCCATCTCATTTGCATCCGGACCGATAGCAAGCAATGCTTCTGCTACTGCTATGGTCATGACCGAATCATCTGTAAATCTACATCCTCTTGTAAACAGGTCAAATTCCTTTGTTTTGTCTCCTCTGTCAAATTCAAACGGACTACCAATAATGTCTCCTAAAATCGCCCCGTACATATCTTTCCTCCAGTCTCCGGAAACTCTCCGGCAATTCCTGTTTCCTTGTTACAATATGAGTATATCGTAGGAGACTTCTTACATGGTCGCCAAGAAGGCGACACTTGTGAAAACATGAAAAAGCGCCGGTACATTCCTGTACTGACGCTTCTAATTTATATATGGCTATACTCCCAATATCTCATTCGTATATTTAAAGAGAGTTACATTCAGCTGCATGATATCATACTGCTTATCAATAATTGCTTTCTGCACAATCAGATCCACCTTGCTGCTCGGACTGAAAGCCCAGTCTGCTCTTGCAAGTAGATCCTTTGACTGCTCCAAATCAAGTTCCAATGCAATGCAGAGAGCCATTACCGTTTTCTTCTTTGGATGATAATTCATGTCGCACTGAATCTTTGAAAAATGCTTTCTGTCAAGATTTGCCCTCTTCCAGACATCCTTATTATCCAGATGTGAGGCATCGATCAGCTCAAACAATTTGTCATGGAAAGAAGCTCCCATATTTGCCAGCTGATCATCCAGAGACATATCAGCAGACAGCATACATGGTTCAGCCAACACCTGGCTTTCATCATCAAAAGGATACGTGTCCTCTATCCGGTTCTTTTGAAGCATTTCTCCATAGAAAGCTTCTTCTGACAGTTCCCTGACCTTGGCACTTCTCCTGCTTCGTACCGGATACTCCCTTTTATGACTATCCCTGACATAATTTGCATCTATGTACGAATCAATCTCTCCCACAATCTGACCAGAAAGCTGAAATGATTTCTTATCAAACACCACAAGAATGATCTGCATATCATTTTCCAAAAGAAACTCGCTGAAAACAGATACTGCTATCTGCAATGCCTTGTCTTTTGGAAAACCATATACTCCGGTTGATATCAAAGGAAATGCAATGCTCTCACATTTTAACTCCAAGGCTTTCTGTAAGGACTTCCTGTAGCAGTTCTCCAGAATATCAAATTCGTGATGAGCACCGTCCTCCCATACCGGACCAACCGTATGTATGATGTACTTCGCATTCAAACTATACGCTCCGGTAACGGCAACTTCTCCCCTCGCAATCGTTCCAATCTGTGTTCTCTCTGCAAGAAGCTGCTCCTTCCCGGCCGCTTCATAGATAGCCAGATCTGTGCCACTGCCACATATTGGATTTGGATTTGCTGTATTTACAATGGCATCCGCTTTCACCTTGGTTATGTCATTACGAACAATCTTAAATGGCATCGTGGCACCTCCCTCTCTGTCTATGCATTCCTTGTACTATTACTTTCTTATTCGCATCCAATCTTTTTCAACATTGTTGACGCCTCGGTTCATGGTTCCCCAATACCCCGGGTGCGCCATCGGATATATATACGTGTTAATTGTGCCTGACACCAATGGCACACTCACCATCAGCAATACCTGAAAGAAAAAGATTATATCCAGTCATACTATGAGTACGATTATCCAGGCAATATCTCCACACATTAGATCTGTTGTACTAATTTAATTATTCCCCGGAAGGATACCTTCCTCTGTTCCTGCTCACGCATATCAGCTCCATCCCTTCCATACCTCAGGCTGATATCCCAAGGTAGACTGCTTTCCATTTCTAACAACCGGTGTCTTAATCACAGAAGGATTTTCCAGAACCTTCTCCAACTTGTCCTCATCTGCAATATACTTAATAAGTGCAAGTATATCTTTGTCCTTGCCGTCCCAATTAATCATATTTTCAATGCCGCCATTTGCTTGAGCAACCGATGTAAATTCACCTTTGCTCATTCCTTTTTCTTTCATATCTATAAACTGATATTTGATACCGCGCTCTTTGAAAAAGCGCTCAGCCTTCTTTGTATCATTGCACTTCTTGGTTCCAAAAATTTGTATGTTCATTTCAGTACCTTCCTTATCTGCTTATCAGTAGCATACTCTATTTCAAAGTCCGATCCGTCCAACTTTTTAACAAAACCTTCTATGTCAGGTTCCTCAAAATAAAGCTCTGTCATATTATTCTTTGGAATCAACATTTCTAAGTCGCATATTATCAACCTCTATTCCAAACCTCATATCCCTGTCTTCTGGCAGAATCATACACAGGCTGCATATTCTTCTGCAGGATATTCATAAATTCTTCATTATTTTCTCTACATAATCAATCACACTTTTCCACTCTAGTTCCCCTACATAAAAATTGCTCTTTTTAAACTGCTCCCAAAGTTCTTCCATATGTAAATCATCAGATATCAAATGTAATGTAGCTTCTATTTCATCCTTGGTAAAAATAGTTTTCCTCTTTTCACAGGTAGCAGAAAATGCATCGTATAAAACCCGCTTCTCTATCTGTTCTTCATAGAAGTTCATGATACTGTAAACATCATAAAAATCTCTTAATCTGGTATTCGCGATTCCCCTATTTATTATTGTCTGCATTTTCTCAGCAAGCAATGTTTCCTTGTTATATGTAAGAACGGAAATCGTTCTATCCTCAAACATCAATTTATAGTCGTATTCTATTACTGTTTCCGTCCGAAATATTTCTCACTTTATCTTTTAATTGTCTTGATGAACTAATCACACTAACACCTCCACGTACTTCATCACTTCATCTCGAATTCCCATGATATCCGCATATATAATCAGCTGCGATAGCTTTTTGTCTTTAGACGACATATATTCCTTGATAGCCGTTTGAAATACTTGTACTTCATACTTATTACGATTCCTTATCAAATCGCAAATGCAACGCTCCTTATCGTAAACCTTAACCAGATTTCCACTGCTGGATGCAATCTCACAAATTCCTATTTTATATAAATCCGGTGCAGCATATTTCACCGAAACATCAAAATCATTGTCCTTAAGATGGCTCGCATTATATCCCTGTGGCACAGTAACACACACAGATGAATACTCCCTATCTGTCAAACCGTGCAAATATAGTGCTGTTTCTCCGGAATAAATAATCGCACCATTTCTTTGTTGCAAAACGAACAACTTATCCGGCCACACATCATCCGTTATATATACGCCTCTTGAGACTTTCTCCATACCGTGTTCCTTAATATATTGTGCAACATAGGTCTTAGAAATATCTTCATTACACACCAAAGAGGTAATAAGATAACCGTTATATTTTACTAGCACACTCCTATCCTCTTTTGAATAATACGAAACTTTCTACCACTCAATCTCTTCTA
>JAGKTY010000030.1 GCA_021153185.1 Lachnospiraceae bacterium | reverse complement strand
AAATTTGATACATGGTACGATATGATTTGGATGGAAAAAATGATTGGACCGCATCAGCCAAAGCCGAAGGCGGTCCAATTTGGAACAGTTCACGATTGAAAATCGTCTTATTCTTTTTTGTCCATGTCACTTCCTCTTTCCTTCGTTTTGCCTTTATCGCAGCGTAAAAGATTTTATTTTGGCAAATGTATTGCGATGTCCAAACATGGACTTTTATATCATACAATGGTAAAATAATAGCAATTCGTAAAATGCAAACCGATATGACGTAAAGCCTAAAAAGGTGATGATGCGAATTGGTTCTGAATTGTTGCACAAAATAAACATATGCGGCAAGTTTTTTATAACAATAATGTTTCTGATACATAAAGCGGAACCAATGAACAGAAAATAAGCTGTATACATGCAACAATGAGATATAGGTTGCCATGTATGAAATTGTATCGGGTAGGAGTAAGAAATGATAGAAGCAAAACAGTTGTTAGAAGAAGCACAGGCAATTGAGCAGGAAATAATTGAAATCAGACGGTCACTGCATCGAAATCCGGAAGTGGGATTTGACCTTACGTTTACACATGACTTTGTCAAACAGGAATTGGAAAAGCTTGGACTAAATCCGGTCAATTGCGGCAGGGCGGGCCTTATTGCCACCGTCGGCAGCGGAGCGCGCACCTTTTTGCTGCGTGCAGATATGGATGGGCTTCCGGTCAAAGAGGAAGCGGATGTTGACTTTGCGGCACAAAACGGAAATATGCACGCGTGCGGACATGATATGCATGCGGCGATGTTACTTGGAGCGGCGAAGCTGTTAAAAGCACATGAGAATGAACTGGGAGGCGTCGTAAAGCTTGATTTTCAACCGGCGGAAGAGTTGTTTGAGGGCGCAAAGGATATGATTGCTTCCGGTCTTTTGGAAAATCCAAAGGTGGACGGCGCACTGATGATTCATGTATCTGCGGCGATGCCAATGCCTGCAGGAACGGTAATTGTGTGTGAGAGTGGTGTGAGCGCACCGGCGGCAGACTGTTTTGAAATTAAGGTGCAGGGAAAGGGCTGTCACGGTTCTATGCCGGATCAGGGAATTGACCCGGTTATGATTTCGGCGCATATCATCACTGCACTTGGGGAGATTCATGCAAGAGAACTCAATCTGTCGGATGAAGCGGTTTTGACAATCGGTTCCATCCAAGGCGGAATCGCGGACAATGTGATTCCTGACAGCGTGAAAATGGCAGGCACGATCCGCACATACAATGAAGAGACGAGACAGTTTATCAAAGACAGAATGGTAGAAATCTGTGAGAGTACTGCCAAAATGTTCCGCGGGGACGCGAAGGTTACCTTTGTCAGACAGTGTCCGACACTTGTCAATGACAAAGAACTTTCCGAGCGTGCGACGCGTTATACCAAAGAATTACTTGGCGGTCAGGGTGCGTTTTGCGCAGGAGAACTGCTTGCCATGTCCGGAGGAAAGCCGTCGAAAGCAGGGGGCTCTGAGGACTTTGCGTATGTCAGTCATGAGGTGCCTTCTATTATGCTGGCACTGGCTGCAGGGGAGCCATCCGAGGGATACTGTTACCCGCAGCACCATCCGATGGTTACATTTGATGAAAGTGTTCTTGCAAAAGGAAGCGCAGTATATGCCTACAATGCAATGCGCTGGCTTGAAGAGCATTGCTAGCATTTTTGATGTTTTCTAAGTACGATAGGAACAAGTTCTTGAAAAGAAAGCAGGACAAAGGAAAAACATGGGAGCAAGTTTGACGACACTGTGTTATATTGAACAGGATGACCAATATTTGATGTTACACAGAGTGAAGAAGGAACATGATATCAATAAAGATAAATGGATCGGTGTTGGCGGGCATTTTGAACAGGATGAGACGCCTGAGGAATGCCTGCTGCGCGAAGTAAAAGAAGAGACAGGATTGACCTTAACGTCATGGAAACTTCGGGGGATTGTCACATTTTTGTCGGATCAATTTCACACGGAGTATATGTTTTTGTATACAGCGACAGCGTTTACGGGAGAATTGATTGAATGCGACGAGGGCACGCTCGAGTGGGTGGACAAGTCAAAGGTGTACGATTTGCCTATCTGGGAAGGGGATAAGGTATTCTTCAGACTTCTTGCGCAGCAAAGCGCATTCTTTTCCTTAAAGCTCCGCTATGAAGGAGATACACTTGTAGAAACGGTGCTTGATGGCGCTAAGTTAGAAGATGAATGCAAAGGATAAACGCTTATGTTGTGGGTTTGGCTCGTTTTATTATACGGCGTACTAAAAGGATGCCGTGAGATATGCAAAAAGAAGGCACTTGAGACATGCTCTTCCATAGAGGTACTGCTGATTTATTCGCTTGTTTCGTTTGCGCTCGTCTGTCCGGATGCGCCGCGCGCGATGGGACTTGCGCCAAAGTATTATTTTTATATCGCAATCAAGTCGTTTGTGATTTTTGTTGCTTGGATTTGCGGATTTAAGGCAATCAAAAGACTTCCAATCAGCTTTTACGGTGTGCTGGATTTGTCGCGCGTTCTGTTTTCAACGATGCTCGGCGTATTTGTGCTGCATGAAGTGATGAGTACTTATAATATCATAGGATTGCTCCTTGTGTGCGTAGGACTTTTGATGCTCAAGTTCAGACCGGATGTTTTTTTACAAAGAATCAGAAAAACGGCAGCGGCTGCAAAGCAGATGGGAGCAGAACCGGAGGGGACCGGGCAGCTTAAGACAACCGGCACGCAGGAAAATATTTCGCTCCTGGTCGTGCTGATGGCACTTATTTCGTGTCTGTTAAATGCTGTTTCGGGACTCATGGATAAAATTCTCATGAAGGACATGAACAGTTCGCAGCTGCAGTTTTGGTATATGCTGTTTCTGTGTCTGTTTTATATCATTTATGCCATCATTGTGCATGAAAAGATTGATCTGAAAAAGACGCTCAAAAACAAATGGGTTTGGATTTTATCCATTATGTTTGTTATAGCAGACCGTGCACTGTTTGTCGCAAACAGTATGGAAGCAAGCCAGGTTACCGTTATGACGCTTTTAAAACAGGCGGGCTGTATCGTGACCATTTTGGCCGGCAGGTTTGTTTTTAAAGAGAAAAACACAGGATATAAGCTTGTTTGTGCGGTTGTGATTATTGCCGGAATTGTGCTGAGCGTTATGTAAGTGTACGCTTGGTGCAATAACGATGTATGAAGGAGCGGTTTTGGCAACTAATACTTGAATGTCTCTATGGATTTGGTTAGAATAAAGAAGTAACCGCATGAGCAAAAAGAAAGCACCTATGATGTGGTTTGGGCAATTGGGTGCCGGTAGTTACAAAGATATGCAGGATGCTTTTGTGCGTTTTGGAAGAATGGTTTCATTCTTGGGAGGATGACATGGCGCAGGATAAAGATTATACGATTTGGCATCAGACGATTACAAAGATACAAGTTTCGCTTGTTTTGAGTCTGTTTGTCATCGAGTGCACCTATCAGGCGATTTTGTTTTTTAATGAGTCGGCCGGATATGCGGATCTCAATTCCATATCAAGACAGTTGTTCCGTTATTTGGCACTGCCTACAGTGATAAACTGTATTGCGTTTGTTTTGGCGCAGTTTATTATGAGGAAAAACCCTGACAATTTTACATTACAGAAGTATTCCATGATTGTATCAAGCTTTGTGATTTGTTGTACAGTCGTTGTGACACATTATGATTTCTCGGTGTCATTTTGTCTTCTGGCGTTGCCGATTATTCTGTGTGTACTTTATGAGGACAAGCGGTTATGTGAGGCATTCACACTCGTTGCGGCGCTCATCATGTTTGGTACGTGTGCGGCAAGGGGGCTTTTCCTGGATGGTGATACCAAAATCATGGCGGAGATTCCGATCACCTTCGGATTTATGACGGTATTAATGCTTGTTTCACGTATGTGCATCAATAACATCAGAGAGACAAGAGAGCGGTTAAATGAGCTGACAATCCAGGAAGAAGAATTGAAATACGCCAAAATTCTGGAACAGAAAAATAGAGAACTGGAGCTTTTGTCAAATGAGGTGATCGAAGCGTTTGCAAAAGCGGTTGATTTTAAAGATACATATACGGCGGGACATTCAAGACGCGTGGCAAGCTATTCCCGCATGATTGCCCTTCGGATGGGCTTTACGGAAAAAGAAAGCGAAGATGTCTATTATGCAGGCCTTCTTCATGACGTTGGAAAAATCGGAATCGATAACCAGATTATCAATAAGCCGGGTAAACTGACAGATGCCGAGTACTTTGAGATTCAGAAGCATCCGTTTATGGGCAATGAAATGCTAAAGGATGTTTCCATCAAAGAGGAATACGCGCAGGGCGCGCAGTATCATCACGAGCGGTATGACGGCACGGGATATCCGAATCATGCCAAACAAGAGGAGATACCGCTTATTGGACGGATTATTGCTGTGGCGGATGCGTATGATGCGATGACAAGTAAGCGTTCGTACCGGGATGTGCTTCCGCAGGACAAGGTGCGTGCGCAGATATTAAACGGTGCAGGTACGCAGTTCGATCCGCACATTGCCAAGATTATGGTTGAGATGATTGATGAAGATTTATCATATGACATGAGACAAATTGTGTAACGGTCCCGAAACCTGACAGCATGCTTATGCAAAGGGATACGTCGTGAACTGTTTGCAGCAATCAAGAGAAAGAGTAAGACGATGGAAGTATATATTGTCAGACATGGGGAAACAGTTTGGAATGCAGCAGGGAAGCTGCAGGGAAATACAGATATTGAACTCAATGAAACAGGCCGGGCGCTTGCGGGTGAACTTGGCAGAAAGCTCGAGACGGTTGCGTTTGACTGTATTTATTCATCACCGTTAATTCGCGCATACGAGACGGCGTGTCTGATTCGCGGACACCGCAATATCCCGATTGTGAGAGATGAGCGCCTCAGAGAGATTTCGTTTGGTGATATGGAGGGTGTCCACTATAGTGTGTGGCGCGACGAGCGCAGCCCGTACCGGTCTTTTTTTGAGGCACCGGATCGCTACTTGCCGCCGCCAAACGGGGAAACAATTGATCAGGTCAGAGCACGGACACAGGCGTTTTTGCAGGAGGTTATCGAGCCGCTTTCGGACCAATTCAGGCGGGTGATGATTGTTGCGCACGGCGCCTTAAACAAAGGATTAATGTGCTACATTGAGGGAAATGACAATGCGCATTACTGGGGCGAGGGGCTTCAGAATAATTGCGAGGCAGCGATTTTTACAGTCGATGCAAACGGATGGCAAAAAATCAAATAAACATGTTCAAAGGGCTATGCATATATTGTGCAATAGCCCTTTTATTGATGCTTTCCGGGTGAGGAATTACTATATTTTATTCTTCGAAGCTGACGATGACAGAGTGCTGCTCTGCGTAATAGCCGCATAGACCGGTGTTTTCCTGAATGCTGATATCGGCATCCGGATATGTATCAAGAATCAGTGTCTCAAGCGACTGCGCAACTGAAAAGTAATCACTGTGGGAAATGATAACACGTCCGCCCTGATAGCCGTTCGCTTTCATATGAGCAAATACCTTTTGCATCGTCTTTTTGTCGCCGCGCGCTTTGTCGATCGGTTTGATTTTGCCTTCCTCCGTGGCAGTACCGATGACGCGGATTCCAAGTGCCCCGATGCCCTTTGCGACAAGTGGATTGACACGTCCGTTTTTGGCAAGATTGTCAAGAGAGGAAAGGGCATAATAGATGTGCAGTGTCCTCTGATAGGCGGATACCTTTTCATAGATTTCCTGTGCCGGGAATCCTTTTTGGATGCACTCTTTGATTTTATAAATGATGAGTGCAAGTCCCGGACCTGCCGAAAGCGAATCAAATATGTATACCTTTCTGTCAGGATGCGCCTCTTCGTACATCTGTTTTGCCGCACATGCAGAACTGTAAGAGCCTGAAAGACCGCTTGAGATTGTGACACAAAATACGGTTTCAAATGATTCGAAGGCATTCAGCCAGTCATTCGGACTCGGACATGACGTGGAAGATGGACCATTATAGGAAGAGAGGGCATCAAACATTGCGTTGACATCCAGTGTCTCATCGTCTACAAAAGACTGCTCTCCGACGAGGATATGCAGCGGAACGGATGCAAAGGAAACCCCTTCTAATGAAAGCAGATTGGATGAGGAATCGGATACAATTTTAAACATGGAAACTCCTTTTAATTTCAATATTTTACTATGTAGTATAAAAAACTATATATAGTTGCATCATACACTATGACATTTAGAATGTCAATAAATGTTTCCCTCCAGCCGTTGTGACCAATTAATCGGACTGTGTTTGGCAATGCCACGAAAAAAAATTGTGATATATGAAATAATATGATAAAATGTAACTATTCAGAGCCATGCAAATTTTGAGAAACATGGCCATCATGCTTGCATGAATGGATATGTTTTTCAAAATTTATATGGCGAAGTAACCACATGAGCAAAAAGAAAGCATCGAAGATGCGATTTTGCGAATGGGGTTCTGAATCGTTACATTTTATTTGGCAAATTTATATGACTCCAAATCCTTACATTTTATAAAGGTGGCATACAATCGATGAGTATTTTAGAGTACTTGATTATCATTTTTTTGTTTATTACAGTAGTTGGAGTGGTCAATGAGCGCTATATCAAACTCCAGTCAGATATAGCCCTTGTATTGTTTACATCCATCATATGCCTTGTGCTTCATATTGCTGCATCCATATTGAATATTTCATGGCTGACAGACGCATTACAAAAAGCAGGTTCGTTCAAATTTGAAGCGTATCTGATTGATACGGTACTTTGCTTTATGCTGTTTGCAGGCGCGGGCAAAGTCAATATGGGCAAGTTCAAAGAGAATATTAAGACAATCAGTTTGTTGGCACTTCTGACAACGGTTATTTCATCGACCTTGTTTGGAGCCTTGTTTTATGGCGTTGCCTGTCTGTTCCATCTGCCGGTGTCTATTTGGATTTGCATTCTGCTCGGCTGTATCGTATCACCGACTGATCCGATTGCAGCAACCGGTATTTTAAATAAACTCGGACTTTCCAAAAATGTGACGTCGGTGATTGAGAGCGAATCGCTATTTAATGATGGTACGGGCGTTGCGCTGTTTGTTTTCATCAGAAGTATTGTGACATGTGCCGGTAGCGAGAATTTTGTCATCGTGATGCTTAAAGAGATTTTTGGAGCAGTCTTTGTTGCGTTTGCCGTTTCATTTTTGCTTTTTCATCTTTTGAAGCTTTCGAGAAATCCGGTGATGCATATCATGATTAGTTTATTTGATGTGGCACTTAGTTATGCGATTTGTGAGCACTTTGGTTTTTCGGGCGTCATTGCTTCCGTTGTGTGCGGTATGTATTTTTCATACAAGATGGAAGGGATTGCAAGGAAACGCAATGTTGACGACGAAGAAAACCGTTATGAAGACTTCTGGGAGTGCCTCGAGGAAATTTTAAATGCCGTTTTGTTTGCACTCATCGGCATCTCGCTTTTGGATGTTTCCATGAGCCGCGTGATTTATATTATTGCGCCGGCTACGATTTTGATTGTAATTGTATCAAGGTTTTTCGGGGTGCTGTTATCGAGCCTTTTGGCGGGCAGAAAGGATATTCCGGGTGGTTACAGCCTTACCGAATTTGTGGCGCTGATGACATGGACAGCACTCAAAGGCGGTCTTTCCCTGGCGCTTGCCATGAGTACGCGGTCCTTTTTGGAAGAAGACGTATACCTGCTTGTTTTAAACGCAGCGTATATCACCATTTTCTTTACGGTCATTGTGCAGGGACTTTCGACCAAAGCGGTATACCAAAAGCTTGAAAAACATAAAGCAGTAAGAATCAGAAGACAGAGCGAAAGACAATAGCTTTGAAATAATTTACGCATGGCGACATGCAAAAGAAGGGGAAGCAAATGAAAATTATTATTGTGGGACTCGGAAAGAGCGGAATGCTACTAGCCGGCAAGATTAGCGGCGAGGGACATGACATACAGGTCATTGATGAGAGACAATCGCTGGTTGATTATGCGACCAATCATCTCAAGGTAAGCGGCATTTGCAGCAGCGGAACATCCAAAAAAGTGCTGCTTAAGGCAGGAGCAGACCTGGCAGATATCATCATTGCACTGACACCTTCAGACGAAGTGAATCTGATGAGTGTCATGATTGCAAAAGACTGTGGTACGCGATATGGTGCGGTGAAATTAAACAACCGTGATTTCGCAGAGGATACCGATTATCTCAAAAAGCAGTTTTCGGTAGATTATGTGGTGAATGCAAAGCTTGCAACCGCCAATGAAATTGAGCGGTACATTGGCATGAACGGCTCTGTGAGGGTGCATGCATTTTTTACAGAGCATACGGTATATGTGCAGATTCCGGTTGATACGTTCAGTACACTTCGCAGCATGAAGGTGAGTGAGTTCCAAAAGCTGATCGATGAAGATGTCATCATCGGTACTGTAAGGCGCGAGGGACATCTGTTTATTCCGGATGCAGATTTTTCGTTAAGACAGGGAGATGTCATTGGTGTGGTTGTCGCCGATATGGCGGCGTCGAAGCTTATGGAGAAGCTTGGCGGCAAAAAAGCAAATGCAAAGCGTATCATGCTTGTCGGCGGCGGAACGGTCTGCGCTTATCTTGCAGAAACGCTCGTTGGGCAGCACAAGGAGGTGACGGTACTGGATGACGATCATGCCAGATGCGTGGCCTTGTCCAAAAAGCTTCCGGAGGCGAATATCGCACATGCACCGCTTATCACGGCAGAGGTTTTAGACGAGGAGGGCATTAAGTCGATGGATGTCTGTATTTCCATTGGCGATGAAGAAGATAAAAATATGATTGTATCGATGTACGCCTGGTCTGTTGGCGTGCCGTCTATCATAACCATTATTCAGGACCCTGCATACGAACAGATTTTGGATAAAGTCGATTTTGACACGACGATATCACCATCGGTCATCTGTGTGGATAAGCTGGTCGGTTTTATCCGGAATGTTACCGTGCACTGCGATAAATCAAACGGAATCAGACGCGTATTTCGTTTGGAAAAGGGGCTTGGTGAGGCAATCGAATTTGTCGTGGGTGCAGATTTTAAAAAGGCAAACATCCGGTTTGCATCGAAGGAATTTAAATTAATCAAGGATGCCAAAATTGCAGTGATTATGCGTGGCGCAGAGACCATCATTCCGGATGGGGATGCCTGTCTCAAAGAAGGTGACCGCGTAATTATTATCGCAAAAGCAGGTCATGGTATTCGGGCATTAAATGATGTGGTGAAATAACTTGTGTAAGTTAAAGGGGGCATTTTTATGAAGCTGATGTTTATTGGAGCGGATCACGAGGTTACGGGAAGCTGTCATTATATCAATGTCAATGACAAGCATATTCTTGTTGATTACGGAATGCAGCAGGGCGTTGATGTCTATGAAAACGTAGATTTGCCGGTTGATGCCGCAATGATTGACTATGTTTTTTTGACACATGCACATGTCGACCATTCGGGCATGCTGCCACTTCTTTATGCAAAGGGTTTTCGCGGCCGCATTTTTATGACGGATGCAAGTGCGGATCTTTGCAGCATTATGCTCAGGGACTGTGCGCACATCCAGCAGCAGGAAGCGGAATGGAAAAACAGAAAGGCAAAACGTGCTGCCGGAGCAGCGATTGTAGAGCCGGTTTATACGATGGAGGATGCAGACGGCACCATCCGGTTGATTGTGCCATGTCATTACAATGATATTGTAGAGGTTTGCGACGGTGTCAAAATCCGCTTTACGGACATCGGACATCTGCTCGGTTCCTCAAGCATCGAAGTATGGCTTGAAGAAGGCGCGGAGAAACGAAAGGTTGTGTTCTCCGGCGATATCGGCAATTTCAACCAGCCGCTCATTAAAGACCCGCAAAATACGGCTGAGGCAGACTATGTTGTCATGGAAAGTACATACGGTGACAGACTGCATACGGCAGAGCGTCCTGATTATGTGGCAGAGCTTGCAAAGGTGATCAAAGAAACCTTTGATAAGGGTGGCAATGTTGTTATCCCTTCGTTTGCGGTAGGACGTACACAGGAAATGCTGTATTTCCTTCGCAAAATAAAGGCAGACCGTATGATTGCAGGGTATGAAGATTTCCCTGTATATGTGGATAGTCCGCTTGCTGTTGAGGCGACAGGTATTTTCCAAAAAAATATTTATACATGCTTTGACGAAGAAGCGATGGAGCTTGTCAAACAGGGCATCAATCCGATCAGCTTCCCGGGTCTTAAGCTTGCGATTACAAGCGATGAGTCGAAAGCAATCAACTTTGATGATGTACCAAAGGTCATTTTGTCGGCATCCGGTATGTGCGAGGCGGGCCGAATCAGACATCACCTGAAGCACAATTTGTGGAGAGAAGAATGTACCGTCCTGTTTGTCGGATATCAGGCAATCGGAACATTGGGACGTGCGCTCGTGGACGGTGTGAAAGAGGTCAGATTGTTTGGCGAGCCGATTGAGGTGCGTGCGCGCATTGATAAGATTGCAGGCCTTTCCGGTCATGCAGACAAAAACGGACTGTTAAGCTGGGTACAGGGCTTTGAGAAGAAACCGAAAAAGGTGTTTGTTGTACACGGCGAGGACAGTGTGTGTGAAGCGTTTACCACTTGCCTGAATACAGAATACGGCATTCCGGCATATGCGCCGTTTTCAGGCGCCGTATTCGATCTGATCACCGGTCAGATTGAGAAAGAGGCAGTCGGTATTCCGGTTAAGAAGAAAGTGCATGTTGTTACAAACACATACACGAGACTTGTTTCGGCAGGTCAGCGCCTGATGGCGGTTATTTCCCATAACGAAGGCGGTGCGAATAAAGATCTTGCCAAATTTGCAGATCAGATTCTTGCACTCTGCGATAAGTGGGATCGATAAAAAATAGCCCTTTTCGTGGGCGGAGGAGTTTTATGAGTTACGCAGATGAAGTGTTTAAATCAATGTGCCGGGATATTCTTGAGAACGGCACAGATACGCAGGGAGAAAAGGTCAGACCAAAGTGGGTTGATACAGGCGAAAGTGCCTACACGATCAAAAAATTCGGTGTGGTGAACCGCTACGATTTGCGCAAAGAATTTCCGGCAATTACGGTCCGCAAAACTGCGCTCAAATCTGCGATGGATGAGATTTTATGGATATATCAGCGAAAAAGCAACAACATCCATGATTTAAAGCCACATATTTGGGATAGCTGGGCAGATGAAAACGGAAGCATCGGCACGGCGTACGGATATGTGGTCGGTGAGAAGTTCACATACAAGGGACAGCAAATCGATCAGATGGATTATGTGCTCACGCAGCTTAAGGAAAACCCGTACAGCCGGCGCATCATGACCAATTTGTATCAGTTCCATGATCTGGCAACAGGCAACCTTGACCCATGCTGTTATTCGGCGACCTACAATGTCACAAAAGAGGGTGACGAGCTGGTATTAAACATGGTGCTCAATCAGCGTAGCCAGGATGTGCTTGCAGCCAACAACTGGAATGTGGCGCAGTATGCAATTTTACTTATGATGGTTGCACAGGTGAATGACATGATTCCGGGCGAACTCATTCATGTCATCGCTGATGCACATATCTATGACCGTCATGTTGATATCATAAAGGAACTGATTGACAGACCGACGCACCCGGCACCAAAGGTGTGGCTTAGTCCGGATGTCAAGGATTTCTATGCATTCACAACAGACGATTTGCATGTGGAGGATTATGTGACGGAGCCGCAGATTAAGGACATTCCGATTGCAGTGTAAGTGCGCATTTGAAATAGGGCTACCGCAATCCCACCGGCTTTAGACAATGGTAGTTCGCTAAGAGGAGAAGAAACATGAATTTGATTGTTGCAGTTGATAAAAATTGGGGAATCGGTCTTAAGAATCAGCTTCTCGTACGCATTCCCAATGATATGAAAATGTTCCGCGCTGAGACGATGGGAAAAGTGATTGTCATGGGCAGAAAAACACTCGAGAGTTTTCCGCAGTCCCAGCCGCTTGCCAAACGCATCAACATTGTGCTGACAAAGGATACCGAATATAAAGTAAATGGTGCAACGGTTGTTCATTCCATGGATGAACTGATGGAAGAACTTACGAAGTACGAGGATGACCAAATCTATGTCATTGGTGGCGGGTCTGTTTACAAACAGCTCCTTGACAAATGTAACGTTGCACATGTGACCAAAATTGATGAGAGCTATGAGGCAGATACATTTTTCCCGAATCTCGATGAGGACCCGGAATGGAAAATCACAGCGACAAGTGAAGAGCAGACATATTTTGACATCGAGTATGCCTTTGTCAAATACGAGCGTGTTGCAAAATAGACATGCCGGCAGTCACCCGTCTGTGGGAAATACACGGCATCATAACTCGAAGTTATAATAGATATACATTCTATAACATAATGCGCGCTAAGGTATTGCAAGCGTTTTTTCATAGTGCTAAAATACAGCTTAGCAGAGATGCAAAATAAATGAGGCAGAAAGGATAAAAGACAATGGAAAAGAAAAACATTGACTGGGGTAATCTTGGATTTGGTTATCTGCAGACAGACAAGAGATTTGTATCAAACTTCAAAAACGGCGCTTGGGATGAAGGCGTGTTAACAGAGGATGATAAAGTCGTCATCAGTGAATGTGCCGGTGTTCTTCAGTATGCACAGACATGTTTTGAGGGTATGAAAGCATATACTACTGAGGATGGTCATATTGTTACTTTCCGCCCTGACTTAAATGCAGAGCGTATGGAAGCATCTTGTCTGCGACTTGAGATGCCTGTTTTCCCAAAGGATAAATTTGTAGAGGCAGTTGTGAAGACAGTAGAGGCGAATGAAGCATATGTACCACCATATGGATCAGGCGCTACATTATATATCAGACCATACATGTTTGGCTCAAACCCGGTAATCGGTGTTAAGCCTGCGGATGAATACCAGTTCCGTATTTTTACAACACCTGTCGGACCATACTTTAAGGGCGGTGTAAAGCCACTTACCATCCGCATTTGTGATTTTGACCGTGCGGCACCACATGGAACAGGACATATCAAGGCAGGTCTTAATTATGCAATGAGCTTACATGCCATCGTGGATGCACATCATCAGGGATATGATGAAAACATGTACCTTGACGCAGCAACACGTACAAAGGTAGAAGAGACAGGTGGAGCAAACTTCATCTTTGTCACAAAGGACGGAAAGGTTGTCACACCAAAATCAAACAGTATCCTTCCTTCTATTACACGCCGCAGCCTGATGGTTGTAGCCAAGGATTATCTTGGACTGGAAGTAGAAGAAAGAGAAGTTTACAAAGAGGAACTCAAAGATTTTGCTGAGGCCGGTCTTTGCGGTACAGCAGCTGTTATTTCACCGGTTGGAAAAATCGTGGACCACGGTACAGAGATTTGCCTTCCAAGCGGCATGAGCGATATGGGACCAGTGACAAAGAAATTATACGAGACGTTGACAGGTATCCAGATGGGTCGGATTGAAGCACCACAGGGATGGATTAAAGTCATCAAATAAATCGAACAAGAATCATATTTTACAAAAGCCGGACAGAAAAAACTGATCGGCTTTTTGTTATGGTAACGAGGAAAATAGCCATCATGCTTGCATGAATGGCTATTTGACGACTGCTAATCAGAGCGAGATACGCAAATCGTATCTCGTCTCTGTTGTTGAAGTGGCAAACTGACTGTTATTCAGAATTTGGGAAAGTGAGATTTGATATTCTATTTTGCATCAAATTCTGTTACTATAGTGTGTAAGAAACGTCCTGACCGGACGAAATTGATAGAAAAAGGGAGCGCTTATGGCTAAGAAGAGAAGAAAAAGAAAGAAGACGGGACAGGGTCAAATGATTTTATTATTGTCACTCGTTGGAATGATTATGGTTTCCTGTCTGTTGTATGCAGTGTACCGGAAGTCATCAGGTGAGAGCGGGATGACAAATCAGGAGGAAGCTACGCAGGGAACCGGGCAGGTGGAGACGGGAACGCTTGATAAGCAGGAAGACAGCGCCGATACAAATGACAGTGCAAATGCAGGGGATACGAATTCTGTTTCCGATAACAGCGGGGCAGCCGCTGCGGACAGCGCAGGTGGTCAGATTGCAGATGCGCAGGATAATGAGACACCGGCAGATGCACCAAGTGTTGAAACGAACGCTGATGCTTCCGGGCATCAGTCGCCGGAGGTTAGTCCACAGGCGTCGATGAATGCAGATGGGGCTACATGGACGAGTTTTGATGGTCATACACTCGGAAGCTGCGAAAGTACATACGGCTCGATTTATACGAAGCAGCAGATTGTTGAACTCGATGGAACAAAGCAGGGCTATGGCCAGGGCGTCAATGTCGATGACAAGAACAGACCGACTGGTGCGACAATGCTGCAGGATAAATATGACAAATATGGCGCCATTTTTATTGCAGAGGATTCGATGAACATTTATATGACATTGGATGAAGGCTACGAAAATGGATACACCAATAAGATTTTGGATGCAATGAAGGCAAGTGATTGCCGCGGAGTATTTTTTGTGACGCTTGACTATGTCAAGAAAAATATGGACCTCGTGCAGAGAATGATTGATGAAGGCCATGTCATCGGAAATCATAGTGTAAGTCACAAATCGATGCCGACACTTTCCCTTGAGGAGCAATCAAGTGAAATTACGGAGCTGCACAATTATGTGAAAGAACAGTTCGGATATGACATGTATCTGTTCAGACCGCCGATGGGTGAGTTCTCTGAGCAGACGCTTGCGCTTTGCCAGAGTCTTGGATATCGTGTGACACTTTGGAGCTATGCCTATAAGGATTATGATACCGAGAATCAGCCGGATCAGGGAGAGGCATTCCAAAAGGTGACCGCAGCAAAGCATGGAGGAGCCGTTTATCTGCTTCATGCAGTGAGTGCAACGAACTGTGCGATTATGCAGGACGTTGTCAATGATTTCAGGGCGAAGGGATATGAGGTAGGACCGATTCCGAGATAAATGTGGATTTGAGAGCACTTCCAACGATTACATCAGTGGATGGGATAGTTGGAGGTGCTTTTTACGTGTTCGGTAAAAAAATAAATATTTTTAAAATTTTTTCAAAAATACTGCAACTTTTTTGCAACTCACTTGCTCTGTATAGATGTAAACCAAAATAATAAAGCATATAGGAGGAAGAAAATATGAATGGTTTTGAAAATTTTATTTTTTATGTAAGGAATTTGGTAAGTATGTTTTACATTCCGGTACTGTTGTTTGGAGGATTGAATTGTTTCTTTGGATACAAGATTTTCCGTTTTAAGAATGTAATGGTGGGTGCTTTTTCAGGCGGAGTGTTTGGCGCTTTGGCAGGAGCAATCATAAGTGGGGGAACCAATCACTATCTGGCGATTTTATTAACGGCAACTGTGCTGGCCGGTGTTGGTGCTTTGCTGGCAAATGCCCTTGTTGTATTTTTTATATTTTTTAAATCATTTTTCATTGGTACAATGGCGAGTGCGGTGCTTATGATAACATTTGATTTCACAGATGAACTCGTTGGAATGTCGGTCGTGTGTGGATTATTGTTTGGGGTGATTAGCTGCATAGCTTATAAGCATATGATTATTTTTGACAGTGCATTTGAGGGAGCAATCAGCATTGGAACTGCAGTTGGTGTTATGCTCGCGAATCGGGTTTCAGGAATTTGCATTACACTTCTTTATTTTACTGCGGGATTGTATTTACAGAATTATTTGTCTAAAAAGAAAATGGCAGCAAGTAAAGATGAAGTTAAAATGGATGAACCTAGTATGGAACATGAGGAAGAAAAATGTGAAGAAATGCCGGTTTTAAACTGAACGCAAAGAAAACCGTTCACGCATGACTGATATAACTATTATCAAAAAATTACAGTATCTAAATGAAAAGCTAAAGGAGATAAGTATATGAATAAGAAAATGGAAATGAAAGATAAAAAGATTGCATTTGTTGTTGGGTGGGTTGTTTTTGGAACGTTGTTGATTGTTGCAGTTACAAAATGGAATCAGGCAAATTCCTATTATCATGGATATGACTACGAAGCAACTGAATATAACAGCAATGATGATTATGATAGCTATGACGATTATGAAAACGAAGAGGCTACCAGGGAAGCGTATGAACTTCTGGAGCAAATTGGTGAAAGCCAGTCTATATTCAATGATAGAATGGATAGTTTAAATTCTCATGTAATCAAAAATGGAAATGCATATTACTACTATTAATTGTTGGCATGGTGAAATGGAGAAAAAGAGCATGGTACTTGAAGGAATTGTAAAGTCGGATGTTGTGTATAGAAATGATACTGCGACATACGAAATTGATACGGCGATGGGAGTCATTCAAAGCAAATCGGCAGGAACACAAGCTGTAAAGGATGCCATATTTATAAAAAGGAATCAACATATTTATTTAGATGGTTCTTTAGAAAAAAATGAAATAATGATAAAATATGCAAAAATAGATATATCAAATGAGGTAAACATGAAGGGAGAAAACGAATGATGATATCGGAGAAACTTTGGAAGTCTGTCGTAGATTTCAAAAACGGGAATGAAGAAGCTTTTTCAAGTATATATGAAGAAAGCTATAAGTATTTGTATACATGTGTGATAAATATTATAAGAGATCAGGAACTTACGGCGGATATGCTTCAGGAAACCTATGTCGAGATAGTAAAAAATATATCTCAGTTACAGAATGAAAAGGATTTTTTGTCTTGGGCTTCAACAATTGCGAACCGGAAATGCTTTGCTTATCTGAAAAAGAAAAAGGATGTACTGGTGTATGATAGTCCTTCGGAGCAGGAAGAAAACAGTTATTTTGAAAATATTCAGGATGATGAAGCGTTTATTCCGGAAAATATTTTTGATAATGCCGAAAAAATCAGATTGATTCGTGGAATTATAGATGAATTAACGGATATACAGAGAGCTTGTGTAATAGGCGTTTATTATAACGAACAAAAACAAGATGACATTGCAAAGGAACTGGGAATACCTGTAAATACAGTAAAATCGCATCTGAATCGTGCAAAGAGCAAAATCAAAGACGCAGTAGGACGGGTGGAAAAGGAGCAGGGAGTAAAGCTTTATTCCATTGCACCATTTATGTTGTTACTTCTTACCAAAGAAGCAGAAGAAATGGCAGAAGGACTTGTTGTTCCTTCAGCAAGTGATGTTGTTTTGCGGCTTGCAAAGGGTCAAACTGCTACACATGTGACGAAAGCAGCTACAATGACAATGAAAGCAAAAATAGTGATTGCGGGCAGTTTGGCTACAGCGGCGGTCGCAGTGACTGGCGGAATATATCTGCACAACAGCGGGAAGGATAATCAGCCTGAGCCTGTTGTTGCACAGGAAGAAATTGTAGAGAATGATACGGACAGTGAGGAAATCATGGAGCATGATATGGACAGCGGGGAAATCATGGATGCCGGTATGGAAAGTGAAGAAATGCCGGCAGAAGATGAAACTGTGACAGATGATAGCGAAAAAGGCGAGGAGTCGGCAGAAAAGCAGAAACTTCTGCTTTTGGACGAAAATACAGATATTAGTATATTTGTGGATAAATATCCGGATGGCATCAGAATAAAAGATATTCAGGAAGTTGCGGCAACCGGCACGAGCCTACATACGGATAAAGGAACGTTAATGTCAGTTTTATATTATTATGATGGGGAATTCATAGCGATAACGGATGTAGCAACATCGGAGTCTGTGTTTGATTATGTGGGAAATCCGGAACGTGCGATTCCAACCTCTGATACGAAATCATATGAAGAAATATTGGATATCATGGCTGGTGTTCCGTATTGGAGAGTGTTGGTATGTTATGAATACGATGATGAAGATGAGCCGGTCTATAATATTCAATTTTATGCTAATAGCGATGATGACTGGTCAGATTTAGAATAATAGCGTTCAATTGTTGATATGGAGGGATGAAGAAATGAAAATAAAAATAGTTCGGTGTATGGTTATGATGCTTATTGCATTTTCTCTGGCAGGCTGCGCTAAGGAAAACGCGACAAAAGAGATGAAAAATGGAAATGAACCAGTAGAGCTTTGGGAAACCAAAGAAGCAAAAATGGGGGATGTTCTTTACAAGGCTGAAAATTACAGTGGACCAACGGGCATTTTTGCAGATTTGTACCCAAACAGGTATGTTGCTGTTGATGGAGAAGACAAATTGATGCCAATGACAGTAAAAGAGTTTGTTGATATGTTAGGTATTTCCGTGAAGGAAATTCCTGAAACAGTTCCTTATCATAGTCAGTTTGAAGAAAATCGGGCATTTTTTGCCGATCAAAATGGTGATGTGTATACAGTCTGGATAAATACAGAGAAATATCATTATGAGCATGAAAATGAATTGTTTAATATTGATGTTTTCCTGGAACAGCCACTGATTGGAATCAGCAATGAGATGATACATGAAAATCAACGTGTTCAAAATGAGAGAATGCCGCTTCAGGAGATTGCAAATGTAAATAGTGATGCAAAGCAGATGCAATTAGGCTATGCGCGTGGAATATATGGTGAGATCGATTATATTTTCCCGAATTATATGGTTTTTGATCAGTTCAGAAAGGGGACGCTTCCGGAAAACCATTACGGAACAGCAGGTTTCTTAGAAAATTATGTGAATGCGAAGTATGATTTGCTTTCAATACAATATGGGGATATAACCGGTGACGGTTATGATGATATGATTATTTCCTCAGAAAAAGGGAAGACCGCTTTCGGAGTCAATATGGAGGATGGTAAAATTTATGAGCTGTTTCATCAAGAACCAAAACAGGGAGATATGTGGGATTTGAAACTATCTTCCACGGGGTGCCTTTACACTTCTTATCGAGATGAGTATAAAAATAGACTTTTTGAAAATGCGTATTATGTTGATTTTGATGGAAATATGAAGCAACTTGTGGCATATCAATCCGATGGATACGGGTTTAATGCGATCAACAATAAACGATTTGGCGATGAGTATACGGAAGTTCGTGTTGCATATACGGCGTTTATGGATTCGACAGAGGAAGAGGAGCTACTTTATGATGGACATGTCGAACAAGTCTCGTGTCCTAGCGGAATTGAATTTGCAAATGCAAATCTTAGCGAGTACTATAAAAAATTAAGAGAAAATGCTCCGTGTTTTGGAGAATACGAAGAAATATTTGATATACAACATAAAGAGGTATGGCAGGAAGCCTACAAGAAATTGATTTTGTCATTTATCAATGGGGAGTTTTATGTTGGAGATGGATATGATTATCGCGCTTTAGACCGCGGCGCAATTCAAGGTGTAGCATTTTCATTATATGATATGAATCATGATGAAATACCGGAACTGTTTGTCGGATGGCAAAATGCAGAAGGATATATGGAGAATTGTGCGATGTTTCACGTAGGAAATGGATATGAGGATTCTTTGGTAGAGCATTGTATCCTTCAAATCAATCCCAAGGATCAGAAAATAATGTCGAGCGATATTTACCATCTTTGTGAAAATTATTATTTTTACAGCTATGATGGAAATAATGCGATTTTAGATTATAGTCTCTTGTGGGAGAATCCGCAAGTTGTAGATGTTGATAGTAGCAGATGGAGCATGAGAGTGGGCGATGCGATGAGCGATGTTGAAATTACAATGCCGCAATACCAAGATATTGTAGAGTCATATATGACGGACGATATGTTCACGCCAATCGGAAAATTGATGAATGCATATAACTTGAAGCGCTATTTTGACATCGATTTAAATGCAATGTTTGCCGGATGATTGAAAGAATAAGGTGTGAAAGTCATGAAGAGCGTTGCGTTGAAATCTCAGGAAGAAAATGTTCCGAAAAAGTGTTGACAAAACACAAAAACTGCATTATTGTATTAAGTAAATAAGACAATGATACAAAGCGGTGTGTCATGTCAAATGAAATAAGGAGGAACTTCTATGGCGTGGATTTTAAACGATGATAAGCCTATTTATTTACAGCTTGTAGAGCGGCTTAGCAAACAAATTGTTGCCGGAAGCTACCAGCCGGGGGATAAAATTCCAAGCGTTCGGGATCTTGCAGCGCAGGCAGGTGTTAATCCGAACACAATGCAAAGAGCGCTTACTGAGTTAGAACGCAGCGGATTAATCAATACAAACCGCACAAGCGGACGCAGCGTATCCGAGGATGCACAGCAGATTCAAAGTGTAAGAGAGGGGCTTGCCAAAGAACTCGTGTCACAGTTTTTGAAAGAAATGAGCGAGCTTGGATATGCAAAAGCCGAAGCAATCGATTTATTGACCAAAGCGGTAAAGGAGGGAATGTAACATGACATTAGTAGAATGCATGAATTTGACGAAGTCCTATAATAAGGGCATCAATGCATTATCAAATGTAAATCTTACCATTGAGAGCGGGAAAATCGTTGGACTTCTCGGACCAAATGGAAGTGGTAAGACAACACTGATTAAACTGATCAACGGCTTGTTAAAACCAACGGAGGGTGTGGTATTAATCGGGGGATGTGAGCCCGGACCGGAAACAAAGGCGATCGTCTCTTACCTGCCTGAGCGCACATATTTAAGCGCGCAGCGCACCGTCAAAGATATCATTGATTTTTTTGATGATTTTTATGAAGATTTCAAGCCGGAAACAGCGTATGCGATGCTAGACAACTTAGGAATTAAGCCGGAGGCAAGACTGAAGAGTCTCTCAAAAGGTACGAAGGAGAAGGTACAGCTCATTTTGGTCATGAGTCGCGATGCGAAGCTTTTTATTTTGGATGAGCCGATTGCGGGTGTTGACCCGGCTGCAAGAGATTACATTATCCGCACGATTATTTCAAATTACAACCAGGATGCATCAATTATCATTTGTACGCATTTAATTTCGGATATTGAGAATATCTTAGATGAGGTTGTGTTTATCCGTGACGGACATATTCTTGAGCAGACAACAGTGGATGATATCCGTATGAATCACGGAAAATCGGTAGACCAGTATTTTAGGGAGGTGTTTGCATGTTAAAGAAATTAATATCACATGAGTGGCATGACTGCTGGAGACTCATGGCAGTCGTCAACGGACTTGTATTACTCCTTGCATTTGTAGGTGTACTGATTTTTAATACCAATATGTATCAGGCATTCCAGTCAGAAAGCGGCGGATTGACAGCGGTTGGTATTGTCTTGTACAGCGTGCTGTTTTTCCTCTCTATCGGTGCATTGGGATTTGTTGTAAGCTTGTATTTCTATATCCGGTTTTACCAAAATCTCTATACAGACCAGGGGTATTTGATGCAGACGCTCCCGGTGACGCCATCTATGCTGATCATATCCAAAACAGTCGTTGCGGTTGCATGGCAGTTTATCAGTTCTTTGGTGATTCTTGTTTCAATCGGAACCGTGATGATTGGCATTATTGGAGCAACGGAAAGCAAAAGTCTTTTTGAGGCAATTCAACAAATTATGCAGAATATTACATGGCCGGAAGGAACGGCATATTTTGTTTTTGCTATGATTTTTACGATGTTTGTTTCCTGCATCTTCAATGTTTTCCTCGGATATACCGCAGTTAGCCTTGGACAATTTTTTAGAAAACAAAAGGTCATTGGTTCCATCGCTTGCTATATCGGACTGTATACCGTTATTCAAATCATTTCATCATTTGCGACGGTTTTCTTCCCGATGGTATTCGACGAAATCGATATGGATGCAGGTCTGACAGAATTTTCAGTCATGTTTTTGATTCTCGGGGCCGTTTTGGCACTTGTGGATGTCGGATTGTTCTATGTCAATGAGTATATTATGAGAAATAAATTGAATTTAGATTAATATGGATGCGTAAAAGGAGAACCCAAATGTATATAGCAAGTGACACACGATACGAAAAAATGGTATACAGACGTTGCGGCGAGAGCGGGCTGCTGCTTCCGGCAGTGTCCTTGGGACTTTGGCACAATTTTGGGGATACAGGCGTATACGCCAAAATGGAGGAGATGTGTTTTACGGCATTTGATCATGGAATTACACATTTTGATCTGGCCAATAATTATGGTCCTTTTACCACCACAGAATGGATCCGGCAACACCGCTTGAGGAGACAATGGGCGCACTCGCACAAATCGTGGCAAGCGGCAAAGCGTTGTATGTCGGACTGTCAAATTATGATGGGAAAACACTTGAGCAGGCGGCTGCGATATTGGATGAAATGCACGTGCCGTTTATCATCAATCAGAACCGTTATAATATGTTCGACCGTGAGATTGAGAAAAATGGATTAAAAGAAGCTTCCGGGGCACTTGGAAAAGGAATCATTTGCTTTTCTCCGCTTGCACAAGGAATGCTTTCCAATCGGTATCTGCATGGCATTCCGGAGGATAGCCGCGTGCGTACTGACGGAAGATTTCTGCAGGAATCACGTATTGACAAGCCTACGATTGAAAAGATTCAAAAGCTGAATGAGATTGCAAAGGGCAGAGGCCAGACACTGGCAGAAATGGCTCTTTCGTGGCTCCTAAAAGAAGATGTGGTGACATCTGTTTTGGCAGGGGCATCCAAACCGGAGCAGATTCTGGATAACATCAAAGCGGTGGAAAATGTGACGTTTACGCAAGATGAGCTCGAGGCAATTGAACAGATTTCGATGGAATAATTGTCTGGCGGGGCCTATATGAGGAAACTGGAGAAATAGGCCCCGCAGGAAAAGAGGAGCGGGGCTGGGAAAAGCAAAACAAGGAAATATGGTGACGAAACTAAAGTATAATGGTACAAATACATACCTGATCCGCGGGCTGGATAAGTACATTTTGTTTGATACGGGCCGCGTGGGATCCTTTGACATGTTTTGCCGCGCACTCGATGCGCATCAAGTCAGGCCGCAGGAGATTGCGTACCTTTTGATCTCACATTTTCATTTGGACCATATGGGGATTGCGCAGGAGATTGCAAATTTGGGGATTCCCATAGTTGTATTTGATGTACAAAAAGAATGCATGTGCGCTATGAATGCATTGGCAGCAGAGGAAGATGACGCGCCTATTTTGACGAAACAGCTAGGTGCAATCAATGAACGTAGGGGATTTTTGCCAATCGATGAACAGAAGGTGCAGTATGTTGCAATCAAAGATAGCCGGCGTTTGCTTTCCGGGATTGGAATTTCCGGGGAGGTTTTGTATACGCCGGGACATACGGACGACAGCATTTCTTTGTGGCTCGACGACAGAAGTCTGTTTGTGGGAGATTTAAATCCACTGTATGAGCTGTCTATGCATCAAAATACACAGATTGGCGATATGTGGGAGAAACTGTTGCAACGAAACCCGCGTGTCATTTACTACGGGCACGCTGCCGAAACAATCGTGCAAGACTATGTGGGTGAAACGGGTGTCTTGGATTATTCGAGTGAAATATTCATCGCGAATGCTGCAAATAGAGGAATCGTCCCGGCGGGTGATGCTGAACGCGAAGCAAAGGCGGCAAAAGGTAAGCAAACCTACAAGCTCGTTGCATCTATCATGAAATACACCGATAAAAAGTATTCCGTCGATAAAATTCAAAAGAAAACAGGCGCTGACAGGGAATTTGTGCAGGATGTCATGCGGATGTACCTAACGCATCAAAATGTAAGCGTGCAGGGAATTTTAGACCGGATTGAAATCAAAAACAGATAAGGGAACGTAAAGCTGCCGCTGTATAAGATGACGCGGACTTTCCTAAAGTAAGGCGTCGCAATTTTGCCTTCGGTGAAATGATTTGTGAAACGTGAACTTTCCTCCCGACAGTAGACTTGGAAAGAATTATTTGATATAATTTCAATAATTGTAGTTATTATTTGATTGGTCAAACTGCAACCTTTGTTGTTTGGTGTTTCAGGATTAAGAAAGGTGCAGGAGTAATCAGTTACAGAGGGATGATTCGCGGAGGAAATATGGATTACGTTATTGTTTCAGATATGTCGCTCGATATAGAACATGAATTTATAAAGACACATGATATTAAGTTTATTCCGATGGAATATGTGCTCGGAGAAGACACATTTCAGTGTAAAGGTCCGGAATCGGATGAGATGATGCACAATTTTTATGAGAAACTCAGGGAAGAGGTTCCGACGCACACAAGCCAGATTGTTCCGAACAATTATGTAGAGTTTTTTACGCCGTTTTTGGAGCAGGAGCTTGGAATTTTGTACTTATCACTATCCAGCGGATTGAGCGATACCTTTTCATCGGCTAATGTAGCCAGACAGTTGCTCATAGAGGAGTTTCTGGACGCACAGATAGAAATTGTTGATACACTCGGAGCGACAGGCGGCATGGGACTTTTAGCAGAGTCGGCTTTTTGCAACAAAGAAAAAGGAATGACGCTTTCGCAAAATGCGCAGTGGCTTAGAGATCATGTCGGTAATGTGAACTATTGGTTCCGCGTGGATGATTTGATGTACCTAAAACGCGGCGGACGTATTTCGGCTGCGACAGCGATTGTCGGTACTGCGCTCAACATTAAACCGGTGCTTGCCGTAGATGCGAACGGAAAGCTTGGTACGGTTGACAAAAAAAGAGGTGCAAGACTGGCGTCAAAACGACTTGTGGAGCTGTTCGAGGAGCACTATATGTTGGATTCGTCAAATGAACTGTACAATGTGGTATATATCAACTGTGCGGATTGTATTGATGATGCAAACCAGCTTAAGGAGATGTTACTTGAAAGACATTCGGAACTGAAAATCCGCGTGACGATGCTCAGTCCGATTATCGGTGCGCACACAGGTCCTGATGTCGTGACACTTGTACATTATGGTTTGAAGCGGACGATGGTGTTGGCATAATTGCATGTTTTTCCGTTTTTAGAAATGAAATGACGTTCAACGACAATGAGTGGGTATCACTTTCGGAAAGTGGTATCCGCTTTTCTTTTTTGAATGTAAAGAACTGATAAATCTTAACCAAAATCATAATAAAATTGCAACCTTTTTTCGGGCAATATGATAAAATAAATGCACGATAGCCAATTAGGGCTTTTAGTACGGAAAATATAAAGGAGAGCAAAGATGAAGGTTAAAGATTACGAGTTTTGGTTTTGTACAGGTTCACAAGATTTATACGGAGATGAGTGCCTTAGAAAGGTAGCTGATCACTCTGCAAAGATTGTAGAAGCATTAAATGCATCAGGCAATCTTCCGTTCAAAGTAGTGCTCAAACCTACTTTGATCAGTCAGGCTTCTATCCGTAAGACATTTAACGATGCAAACAATGATGCGCTGTGCGCAGGTGTCATCACATGGATGCACACATTTTCACCGGCTAAGATGTGGATTTTGGGACTAAAAGAGTTCAAAAAACCTCTTTGCCACTTACATACACAGTTCAATGAAGAGATTCCATATGATTCGATCGACATGGACTTCATGAACGAAAACCAGTCAGCACATGGTGACAGAGAGTACGGTCACATTGTAAGCCGTATGGGTATCGAGCGTAAGATTATCGTGGGGCACTGGGCAAGTGAGAGCATCCAGAAACAGATTGGCAGCTGGATGAGAACAGCAATCGGTGTGATTGAATCTTCACACATCAGAGTGTGCCGTTTTGGTGACAACATGAATAACGTTGCCGTTACAGAAGGCGATAAAGTTGAAGCACAGATCAAATTCGGCTGGGAAATCGATCACTATTGTGTAAATGACCTTGTAGAATATGTCGATGCAGTTCCAAAAGGGGACGTAGATGCACTTGTTGATGAGTACTATTCTAAATACAAAATTATCGATGAAGGAAGAGACCTTGACGAGTTCAAACGCCATGTAGCCGTACAGGCACAGCAGGAAATCGGTATCGAGAAATTCCTCGTTGACAATGATTATCATGCAGTGGTAACACACTTTGGAATGCTTGGCGGACTCAAACAGCTTCCGGGTCTTTCTATCCAGAGATTGATGGAAAAAGGATACGGCTTCGGTGCAGAGGGTGACTGGAAGGTTGCTGCGATGGTTCGTATGATGAAGCTTATGACAGCCGGTATGGAAGGTGCCAAAGGTACTTCGATGATGGAAGATTACACATACAATCTGGTACCGGGAAAAGAAGGTATCCTGCAGGCACACATGCTTGAGGTTTGTCCTTCTGTTGCAGACGGTGATATCGGAATCAAGGTTTGCCCGCTTTCTATGGGTAACAGAGAGGACCCTGCACGTCTTGTATTTACATCAAAAGCAGGTCCTGGTGTTGCTTGTTCCCTCATTGATCTCGGACATCGTTTCAGATTGTTGATCAATGCAGTTGACTGCAAGAAGGTTGAGAAACCGATGCCGAAGCTTCCGGTTGGTACAGCATTCTGGACACCACAGCCAAATATGGAGGTTGGTGCAACAGCCTGGATTTTGGCAGGTGGTGCACACCATACAGCATTCTCATACGATTTGACGGTTGACCAGATGGTTGATTGGGCAAATGCAATGGGTATCGAGGCAGTTGTCATTGATAAAGACACAACAATCAGGGGAATCAAAAACGAGCTTAGATGGAATGAGGCTTCATTCTAATTTGAATAAAGGATAGGAGATTACATGAAAGAGGCAATCTTAAACGGCAAAACTGCCCTTGGTATTGAGTTTGGTTCTACACGTATCAAAGCAGTTTTGACAGACGAACACAATCAGCCAATCGCTTCCGGTGCACATGACTGGGAGAACCGTCTTGAGAATGGTATTTGGACCTATTCTCTCGATGATATTTGGAATGGCTTGCAGGACTGCTACGCCAACCTTGTAGCAGATGTCAAAAAACAGTATGATGTAGAGCTTACGACAGTAGGCGCTATGGGATTTAGTGCGATGATGCATGGATATATGGCATTTGATGCGGCAGGTACACTTCTTGTACCGTTCCGCACATGGCGCAATACCATCACAGGGCCTGCTTCAGAAGCATTGACAGAGGCATTTTCATACCATATTCCGCAGAGATGGAGTATCGCACATTTATATCAGGCGATTTTGAATGGAGAAGAGCATGTGGGAAGCATCTCGTATCTGACGACGCTTGCCGGCTATGTTCACTGGAAGCTGACAGGCGAAAAGGTACTTGGTGTGGGCGAGGCATCCGGTATGTTCCCGATTGACCCATCAACCGGTCAGTACTATGATCGCATGCTTAATCAATTCGATGAGATGGTTTCAGACAAACAGTTCGCATGGAAGATTCGCGATATTCTTCCGGCGGTATACACAGCCGGTAAACAGGCCGGTACACTTACCGCAGAAGGAGCAAAGCTTCTCGATCCGACAGGCAAATTGCAGGCAGGTATTCCACTTTGCCCACCGGAGGGTGACGCAGGAACGGGAATGGCCGCAACGAATGCCGTTGCACAGAGAACCGGTAATGTTTCAGCCGGTACAAGTGTATTTGCGATGATTGTTTTGGAGAAAGAACTTTCCAAGGTTTATGATGCGATTGACCTTGTGACGACACCGGACGGTAGTCTCGTCGCAATGGTACATTGCAATAACTGTACATCTGACCTGAACGCATGGGTAAATCTCTTCAAAGAGTTTGCGCAGAGCATGGGTATGACGGTCGATATGAACAACCTGTTTGGTACACTTTACAATAAGGCACTTGAGGGTGATAAGGACTGCGGCGGTCTGCTTGCTTACAACTATTTCTCAGGCGAGCACATCACAGGCTTTGAAGAAGGAAGACCACTGTTTGTGCGTACACCTGATGCCAAATTTAACCTTGCTAACTTTATGCGTGTCAATCTGTACACAGCGCTTGGCGCACTCAAGACAGGTCTTGATATCCTGCTCAAAGAGGAAGGCGTCAAAGTGGATGAGATGATCGGACACGGCGGACTCTTTAAGACCAAAGGGGTGGGACAGAGCATTATGGCAGCAGCGGTGAATTCTCCGGTGACTGTAATGGAGACAGCAGGAGAAGGCGGTGCCTGGGGTATTGCACTTCTTGCTTCCTATATGGCAGGCGGTGCCAAGGAAAGTCTTGCAGAGTTCTTAAACAAAGAAGTATTTGCAGGACAAAAAGGTAGCACACTTGCTCCGGATGCAACAGATGTTGCAGGATTTGATGAGTTTATGAAGCTCTATAGTGCCGGTCTTTCTATCGAGAAGGCAGCAGTAGAGTCAATGTAAGGAGACGACATGTTAGAAGAACTGAAAAAACGAGTTTATGAAGCAAATATGCTTCTTCCGAAATATGGACTGGTTACATTTACATGGGGAAATGTCAGCGAGATTGACCGCGAGAGTGGCATTTTTGCAATCAAACCAAGTGGTGTGGATTACGACAAACTGACCCCGGACGACATGGTACTGATGGATTTGAATGGCAATAAGGTGGAAGGCAAATACAATCCTTCTTCCGATACACCAACCCATCTGGAACTTTACAAAGCATATAGCGATATCGGCGGTGTGGTTCATACCCATTCCTCTTATGCGACAAGCTGGGCACAGGCCGGCAGAAGCATTCCGTGTTACGGCACGACACATGCAGATTATTTCTATGGTGAGATTCCGTGTCTGCGCGTTCTGACAGAGGAAGAAATTGCCGATGCCTATGAAAAAAATACAGGTCTTCTCATTGTGAACGAATTCAATCGTATGGAAAAAGACCCGATGGCAGTACCGGCGGTCCTTTGCAAAAACCATGGACCGTTTGCATGGGGTAAGGATGCACATGAGGCGGTACACAATGCAGTTGTGCTCGAGGAAGTAGCAAAGATGGCATACAGAGCTGAAACGATTGAAGCGCGTATCCAGCCGGCACCGCAGGAACTTCAGGATAAACACTATTTCCGCAAACACGGTGCCAATGCATATTATGGACAGACGGTGCAATAACAGTCTGTATGACGGGTTATTAATTAGCAAAGGCTAATTAATATACACTCTCATTATTACAGCAGGCTACTTTGCCTGCAACGAAAAACAGATGGTCCCTGCGTAGGGATGGACCATCTGTTTTTTTGTAATATAGAAGGTTGCCTTCTTGACGAAAGCACAAAAAAGAATTATGATACTCAAGGTAAGTGTTGATTGAATGGTTTTGACACATTCGTTAGATTTTACAAAGGAGGGGAATTGTATGAGTGAAATTAAGTCAGAAGTTTTTGTTCAGTATAGACAAAACGAAGCAGAAATGAATGCGGTTGTTGCAAGAATCAAAGAGCAGTATATTCACAAGGGGCATAAGGAAGAGGAAATCAAATCACTTCAGGTGTATGTAAAACCGGAGGATTATACAGCATACTATGTCATCAATGAGATTGAGGTTGGCAGGGTAGAACTGTTTAAATAATCATAATAAGGAAATTTTGTGAATAGGTCTGAATTGTTTTAGATTCTATATCATTACATGGGAGGAACACATGAATATTGTATGTTTGGATTTAGAGGGTGTACTTGTGCCGGAAATCTGGATTGCATTCGCAAAGGAGAGTGGCATTCCGGAGCTTAAGAGAACGACCAGAGATGAGCCTGATTATGACAAATTGATGAACTGGAGACTTGGCATTTTAAAAGAGCACGGTCTTGGTCTTAAGGAAATCCAGGAGACGATTGCCAAAATCGATCCGATGCCGGGTGCGAAGGAATTCTTAGATGAGCTTCGTGCGTTAACACAGGTTATCATTATCAGCGATACATTCTCACAGTTTGCAGGACCACTCATGAAAAAGTTAGGCTATCCTACTATTTTCTGTAACAGTCTTGAGGTTGCGGAGAATGGCGAAATTACAGGCTTCAAAATGCGTTGTGAACAGTCGAAACTCACTACCGTCAAGGCACTGCAGTCAATCGGTTATGACACGATTGCAAGTGGTGACAGCCACAATGATCTTGGTATGATTTTGAATTCAAAAGCCGGATTCTTATTTAAGAGCACGGATCAGATTAAAGCAGATTATCCGCAGCTTCCGGCATATGAGACATATGACGAGCTGCTTGCGGCAATTAAAGCGGCATTATAAGGAACAGATAATAATCAAAAGTGCATTAGCACAGGGTGGTTGCCTTGCTAATGCACTTTTTTGTTATGGCAACGAGGAAAATGACCATCATGCTTGCATGAATGGGCATTTGACGACTGCTAATCAGAGCGGGATGCGCGGAGCGTATCACGTCTCGGTTATGGCAACGAGGAAAATGACCATCACGACATCTATTAAACGCACGAAAAGCGCCCAACCCACATATCATACAGAAAAAAGGGCAATTTGATATGAAGGGAAAAATAAGGTTTGCGGTCACGCAGCAAAATGGATTTATTCCGATAAAAGGTGCAAAAATTGTTGTGACCGGAATGGATGATACAAGACCGCTTGCTGAACTTGAGTCAGATGAAGACGGCATGACGCAGGAAATTGAACTTGAGGCGCCGGATATTGAATATAGTCTGGAGCCGGGAGACGTGAAACCATATTCAGAATATAAAGTGTTTTCAACAGAGCAGGGATATCGGGAACTTGAGGTGGAAGGCGTTGAAATTCTGGCAGATCGTACGGCTGTGTTGAAATTGGAAATGGAACCGGAACAGCAGGGGGAATTGACAGAGGATGTTCTGATCGGACCGCATACACTTTACGGGGATTATCCGCCAAAAATTCCGGAACCGGAATACAAAGAAATGGACGAGTCGGGAGAAATTGTCTTATCCCGCGTTGTCATTCCCGAAACAATTGTTGTTCATGATGGTGCGCCGTCATCCAACGCCAAAAATTATTATGTCAGATACACGGATTACATCAAAAATGTGGCATCCAGTGAAATTTATGCAACGTGGCCGGAGTCTGCTATTTATGCAAATATTCTTTGCATTATGTCCTTTACATTAAACCGCGTATACACGGAGTGGTATCGGAACAAAGGGTATGATTTCCAGATTACATCATCGACTGCGTATGACCAGAAATGGATTTACGGACGCAATACGTATGCCAACATTGACCGGATTGTGGATAGTATTTTTAATAACTATCTCTCAAGACCGGGTGTGAAGCAGCCGATTTTCACATCGTACTGTGACGGCGTGAAGGCGGATTGCCTGGGGCTGAAGCAATGGGGCAGCAAGACACTGGCGGATAAAGGATATTCCGCAATTGAAATTATCCGCTATTACTATGGCAATGATATGTATATCAATTCTTCGAATGTGGTTTCGGGCATTCCGTCATCGTTTCCGGGTTACAATCTGGCAATTGGTTCGAGCGGGGAAAAGGTCCGTCAGATGCAAAATCAATTGAACCGCATCGCAAGAAATTATCCTGCCATCACCAAAGTGACGCCGGATGGTGTGTTTGGTAAGCAGACGGAGCAGGCTGTAAAAGATTTTCAGCGGATATTCGGATATCCGGCAAACGGAATTGTAGATTATCCGACCTGGTATGGAATCAGTTCCATCTTTGTAGGAGTCAGCAGAATTTCTGAGCCGGGAACTTAACATTTTTCGAAAAAAATTACGCCCAAAACAGGATTCTATGTTATAATGAAATAACATGGGCTTTCTTTTGGAAAGTGCGAAAAGACAAGTTAAGGCGGCGTTTATGTATGATGCGGACAAACAGAGAACAATTAAGTAAATATACACTGATTTATCCGACAGAAAAATTGGAAATCGTAGTACGTGAAGGAGAAAACAGTCAGGGCAGTCTCACATTTGTTGTTGAGCCTGCCCATAGCGTGTCCGGCTTATTTCACTCCACGCACACACGAATGCGATGTGTGGAAAGTGAATTTGAGGGAGAGAAAATCACATTGTCTTATTTCTTTGACAGTACAGGACTGACCGATGGAGATGAGGTAAATGGAAAGTTCTATCTTGTGACGGAAATTGGTGAGTTTAGTCTGCCGTTTTATGTGACAGTGAAAAATGCGATGCTACAGAGCAGCATCGGTGAAATCAAGGGGCTGTTTCATTTCGTGAATCTGGCGCGTATGCACTTTGACGAGGCGACAGAACTGTTTTTTGATCCATATTTTTCGAGTATTTTTGAAAGCAATGACCAGGCGTATCTGGAGGTTTACAGAGGGCTTGCAGGCGGACAAAACAAAAAACGTTGTGTGGAAGAGTTCCTGATTAAAACAGGGAAAAAGTATCCGATTACACTTTCGATCATTTCGCAGCCGCTTGAAATACATGGCGTCATCGAAGAGCGGTACAGCTTTAAGCTGACCAGAGAAGGATGGGGATATACGCATATCCGTGTGAAGTCAAATCAGCCGTTTGTATCGCTTTTACGGGAAGAGTATACCGACGATGATTTTGCAGGCAATCAGCTTGAGATTGGGTTCGTGATAAAGCCTGAACGAATCAGTGCACTGCATCAGGAGGCCACGATTGAAGTGGCATATGGTGACGAGACAATCACCTATCTGATAAGGGTGAACCGGACAAGAACCGGTGGAATTTCAGCCATCAAACGGCATGATTACTACAAAATGCTTGCCCAAATGGAACAGCTTTACGTTCAGAGACGTACAGGCAGACTTTCAAGAAGCGGCTTTGAGGAGGCAGCGGAGCAGGTGATTAACCAGCTCAGCAATCTGGATAACAATGCACTCATTCCCAAAATGTTCCAGACAATCCTTCTGTTTTGCAAGGGACATGCCAATGAATCAAAATGGATCTTGCGCCATATTGATGAAGAAATGGAGCGGGAGAATATAACACCGGACCGGAGAAATTTATCCGGCAGCGACCGCAATTTGGTTATTATGCGTACATATATGGGATATCTGCTTTCTGAAAATGAGGGGGAGCGGGAGGCGTGTATTGAGGATATGAGACGACTGACGGAAATGTATCCAAGACAGGTGTTTTCCCTTCATGCACTTGGGCAAATGCATGTGTTTTCTGAGCAGGAGACAGGCGCATTTTATCAGGCACTTAAAAAAGCACATCAGCTAGGTGTGAAAAGTCCGCTGCTTTATTATGATGTGCTCTCAATTTATCAAAAAGAGACGAAATACATGCAGGAGCTTGATGATTTTTGCATGCAGACGATGTGTTTTGCAAGAAAACACGGGCTGCTTAAGGGTGCTGTGTATGCTAGATATATGGAGCTTTGCACGCAGGAGAAATCATTTTCAAAGCTTCTTAACAGAGAACTTTTATTGGTTTATCACGAAAAGCAGGACGATGAAGCATTGCAGGCTGTCTGTACGATGCTCATAAAGGCACGCAGAACGGATGAGACAGCCTACCGTTATTATGCGTTGGCTGTTGAGAGAGAACTTCGTATCACAAGTCTTTATGAATACTATATGATGTCGCGTGACCTCGATGACGATTCGCTTGTTCCGCGTATTATTCTGTTGTATTTCTCTTACCGCTGTGATTTGGATTATGTTCATACGGCATACTTATATCATATGATTGTACAGCACCGTGAGGAAATTCCGGATATTTATAGTACCTACGAACAGTCAATCCGCGAATTTTCCAGAAAACAGCTGCTGCAGTCCCACGTGTCGGATGATTTGGCATACCTTTACGAATTCTATTTGGAGGAATTTGTTACGGACAAAAGTCTTGTAATCCATATGGCGGATGTACTGTTTTCACATAAGATTACAGTGCATGTTCCAAACATGAAATACATCGTTTTGATTGAGCAAAAGGTCGCAAGTGAACGCAAGGTGCCAATCTCTGATAAACATGCTTACGTCAATATATTTGATAATGAATATGCGGTGCTTTTGGAAGATGAACAGGGAAACCGGTTCCTTGGGGACAATCGGATTAGCATCCGCAAACTTTTCCATAAGACTAAGGTTGCGGAGCTGATTGACAGGCATCTGGACAATTATCCGGGCTTTGCACTCTTTTTCGTGCGTACGCATGAGGAGATGAACCGTGTGTCGAGTGCGCAGATGGATTATTTTTTGGATGTGTATCGGGATGAACAGTTTGCACGAAGCTACAGACAGCATATCGGGTGTCAAATGATGCAGCACTATTACGACAACAATATGTTTTCAGCGCTCGATTCGTTTTTGGATATCGTCGATCAGGAGGGGATGACAGCAGCGCAGCGCGCACAGTACATCAAATATCTGATACTCAGGGAAAAGGATGCCAAGGCTGCATATCTCATCCGCAAATATGGGTTTGAAAAGGTTTCTGTCCGCTGTTTAAGTGCCATCTTTACATATTTGATGAAAAACCAGAGAGATGACATGACTGATTTGTTAGCAATTGCTAACTACATTTTGAAGTCGGGAAAGGCGGATGATGCCGTTGTCACATTCCTGGTGGATGAATATGAGGGAAGTGTCAAGTCGATGCAGACGATTTGGAAGGAAGCCAAAATCCGCAACCTTCCGAGTTTGAAAATCGCCGCCAAAATCATTGTGCAGTCTCTGTATAGCGGCGCTTATGTTTCAAACAGACAGGAGATTTTCCTCGACTACTATGCGCAGGAGCACAATCCGGACATCGTTAGGGAATATTTACAAAACAACGCACATCAATACTTTTCGAAGGGACAGGTGATTGACCGGAGTATTTTTGCGGTGATGTTAGAGCAAAAGAAGCTTCCACTCATCTGTAAAATTGCAGCAGTCTATTTCCTTGCAGAACAACAGGGACAGATTAGCCTGCAGGAACAAAAGCATTTGCAGAGTTATTTAAATGAGCTTGTACATATGGGATACTATTTCCCGTTCTTTCAGAAATTTGCCAACATGATTCCGGGAATTATTCCGCGCGGGGACAAGACCTATGTGGAATACCAAACGGCTCCGGGAACGAAGGTGCAGATTCATTATATGATTGGAGATTTCTTAAGTGATACGCAGAGCTATCAGGTGAAGGAAATGAAAGAATTGTATGATGGGTATTATTGCGAAGGCTTTGATTTATTTGAAACACAACAGCTATCCTACTACATTTCAGAGGGAGAAGAAGAAAATGTGGTAGAAAGTAAAATTGTCTCAGGTGCCGAACGGGAAGAGGCGGCTTTGGGACGCCTTAAGATGATCAATCAGATTTTGCAGTGCAAAGATTTATCAGAGGATGCAACGCTACGGGAGGTATCCTATGAGTATGTGCGTCAGTCATTTATGACAAAACAGATTTTTGAAATTCGCTAGGAGAGAGACAATGTCAGATAATAGGCTTGTTTTGGGATATGATTTAAGTCGGGATTTTATTCAAATCAGTTATATGCAGCTTGGAAGCTACAAACCGGAGACCTTTAATTTCCGAACGGATAAGGAGCTTTATAATATGCCACTGCGCCTTGCAAAACGCAAGGGTGTAAACCAGTGGTTTGTGGGAGAAGAAGCGATTTCGTGTGTGACAAGCGGTGATGGAATCGAAATCACCAATCTATATGAAAAGGTCATGCGTGGCGACACGATTCATGTGTCGGATGGTGCGGAGACAAGGGATTATACGTCAGCAGAGCTGCTGGGACTTTTTATCAAAAAAAGCTTTGCGCCAATGGGTTTTGTGCTCGGCGGTAAACAGATAGAGGCACTTGTGATTACGATGTCCACGATTGACCAGACGTTTTTGGCGGCGCTCAAGGAAGCGGCTGGGATGCTCAAGATTGCGCAGGATCGGATTTTTTACCAAAATCATGAGGAAAGTGCATTCTTTTATTTGATTCACCAGCCTCTGCAGCTCATATCGAATGAAGTCTGTCTGTTTGATTTTACAGATACGTTTATGACCTCTTACCGTGTCACCATGAACCGCAAAACAAAACCGATCGTCACCAAAATTGCGCGCATGGAGCACAGCGGAATCAGGAAACCGGAAGAGGATATTCTGCAGGCACAAAAAGATGCGTATTATGATAATCTCGACCAGGCACTTCTGAAACTGCTTGGTCAGTCGTTTGCGGATGAACAGATTAAAAGCATCTATTTGGTCGGCTCGGGATTTGAAGGAGAGTGGTATCAGAAATCGCTCGGCTTTTTGTGCAGGGACAAGAAAGTGTTTGGCGGAGATAATCTGTACAGCAGAGGCGCCGCACTGGCTGCTGCGGAACGGATCAGCCCAAGTGCAATCTCTTCAGAATATGTGCTTCTCGGCAAAGAAAAATTACAGGCCAACATCGGCCTTCGTGTGTTAAATGGTGATGAAGTCGTTTATGAACCGGTATTAGATGCGGGAACCGCCTGGCATGAGGCTGCATATGAGAAGGATTTTATCCTTGTAGAGGGAAATGAAGTAGAGTTTATCATCACACCGGTTATGGGAGGCAATGTTAGAAGCGTGACGGTGGAATTGGCGGAATTAAAGGGACGCCCAATGAGCAGCACGAGATTGCGCATGAAGGTGTTTATGGAAGCACCGTCGGTTGTGTCGATAGAAATAACGGATCTTGGTTTTGGAGCGTTTTTTGCACCAATTGACCAGAAGTGGGTGAAACAGATTGCGATAGGAGAAGAGGATGAGTAAGCTAAAATTTTGCGTGGGAAACCTTGCAAAAAAACCATACTATATCAGCCAGGCACGGCTTCGCATCTACTCCATGGAAGAACTGTGTTATTTTCTATGTGAGTATGCGGGACTTCTTGATGAGAGTCTGATGGATGACAATTTGATTGCATGGATTGATACGCAGTGCGGCATGAGTGAGCTATCGAAGCAGCTCTATCAATATGCGCATTTTAATCGTGCGGTTCATACATTTGCATACGCGATTCTCTCGGCTGTGGCATATCGCCCAGAAACGGAGATTCGTGCAATCTGCCAACGGATTGAAGTGTATGAGACACTTGATACATGGCAGCGCAAAAAGACGCAGGCAGATCAGTTTTTCAAAAATAAGCAATATATGGTCGCACTGGAGGGTTATCAGCGGATTTTGTTAGAGCGGGGTGAAAAGGAACCGCTTTCCGATGCACTTCGTGCAGATATTTATCACAATATGGGCTGCGCGCTTGCGGCATTGTTTTACTATAAACAGGCAGCAGCACTGTTTCACGAAGCGTACTTGCTCAAAGGATATACGACAGATTTGGTAGATGAATGTGCCTGTATGAAATTTGCGCTCACTGAAAAGGAGTTTGAAAGCTGGCTGGAGGCAGAGCAGATTGATGCCCGGGTGCAGGGGGAACTCACAAAGCTCTTTGTTTCGGCAAAACAACTTTTTGAACAGACAACGGTGCATGAAGAATTTTTGCAGGCGGACAATTTGATAGAAGCAGGCAAAAGAGAGCTGTATCAGGAACAGGTGGATGATATGATCCGGCAGATTATGGAAGCATATCAGGGATATACCAATTTTTAGGAGCTGTAAATGGGATTTTGGCAAACATTATTTCGCAGAAAAAAGAATAACGGGCCGCAAGCGGAACCGGAGCTTTCAGAAAATGAGCGGGAGCTAACTGATATTCTGCTCGACCGGGCGCAGTTTGATATGTCAGATGATGCGCAAAGAATTGCATATGTGGAAAGCTGTTTGGAGCAGATCCACGAGGCGCAACAGCACATGGATGAATACCAGAAGGAATATGCAACCGTAAATGCATATCTTGAGGATATAGAGCGTGTTGAGAATCTTCCGGGAGATGCAAAGGCGGTTGTTTGTGAAGAGGCAAAGGCCATTTGGAGCCTGAACGCCGACCATGATACGTTCAAAAAAAGAAAGCTGATGCTTAAGGATGGAACGTTTCAAAAAATAGATCAGCTTGGTGAGGAAACCGTTGATGTCATCCAAAAAATCAAAGAGGCAGAGGAGTATCAGCAGCTTGTGCGGAGCGATTTGCAAAAGTTAGAAGCCCAAAAGCAGGCTTATATGTATCGCAAACAGGAAGCGAAAATAGGGCTTGCAAATTATAGGGGAATGGCACAAATTTGTATTTTTGCTGTGTTTGCATGTATATCGGTGCTGCTTGTGCTGCAGTTTGGATTTGAGCTTGAGGCGAAGATTGGTTATATTCTAACGGCGGCCATGGCAGCGATTATATTGACCATTCTGTATTTAAAATACCAGGAAACCTTGCATGAATTAGACAGTGCTTCCGGGAATTTAAACAAGATTATTTTGCTGCAAAACCGTGTCAAAATCAGGTATGTAAATAATACGAATCTGCTTGATTTTTTGTATCTGAAATATGATACGCCAAATGCTGCAACGCTCGAGAAGGAATGGGAAAACTATCTGAAAGAAAAAGAAATCAGGCAGCATATGATACGGACGGAAGAAAACTTGGATTACCATGAACAGGAGCTTGTCAGAATGCTTCGCAAATACAATTTGTTTGATCCGTTTGTGTGGCTTCGGCAGGCACAGGCTTTGTACGAGCCAAAGGAAATGGTTGAGGTCCGTCACAGCCTGATTATGAGACGGCAGAAGATCAGGAGACAGATTGAGTATAGTACACAAAATGCCCAGAGGGCGCAAAATATCATTAAAGATTTGGTCGGAGATTATCCGCAGTATGCCAATGAGATTCTAAAGATGGTATCTGACTGGGAGGAAAAAGAAGGACGATGAAACGGACAATGAAACCGGCAATCATATTGCTGTGTGTGTGCATGTTGCTTTGCGGCTGCGGAGAGGACAACATTTTAAGCCGCACGAATGTGTATGGCATTTTTGCACTCGAGTATGAATATTTCAATTCGGAGGATACATGCCAGTTTGAATTGAAAAACGGAGAAGTTCTTCATTTTGCTGTAGAAACGAAGGATGGAAGCGTTGAGATTAAGGTTGTAGATCTTGATAACAACGAAATCTTTTATGAAGATATTCTTGTTTCCAAAACATTTGATGTCGCTCCCGAAAAAGAGGGACGCTATATTGTAATTCTGACCGGGCATAAAGCGGAGGGCAGAATTGATATTTCTGTTGACAGTGCGCAGGCAAAATGATACGATTGCTACGACTTTAGTGTAGTAAACTAGTAGCGCAAAAAAGGAGAGAATTATGAAAAAACTGATTTCAACACTTCTTGTTGTATGTATGGCAGCTTCTTGTCTTGTGGGCTGCGGCAATAAGGAAAAAACATTTACAGTAGGCTTTGATGCAGAATTCCCGCCATACGGTTATATGGATGACAATGGCGAATATGTGGGATTTGACTTAAGCCTTGCCGAGGAAGTTTGTAAAAGAAATGGCTGGGAGCTCGTGAAACAGCCAATCGATTGGGATAGCAAGGATATGGAGCTTTCTTCCGGTACAATTGATTGTATCTGGAATGGCTTCACCATTGAGGGAAGAGAAGAACAGTACACATGGTCTGTTCCTTATGTAGATAACAGTCAGGTATTCGTTGTCACATCAGACAGCGGGATTGCATCACAGGCAGATCTTGCAGGCAAAAATGTTGCAGTCCAGAAAGAGTCTTCTGCACTTGCAGCGCTTGAGAGCGAGGACAACACAGCACTTCTTGACAGCTTTAACGATTTGATTCAGTATGCGGATTACAATACGGCGTTCATGGATCTAGAGACCGGTGCAATCGATGCAGTTGCCATGGATATCGGTGTTGCAAACTACCAGATTGCAGAGCGCGAGGAAGGTGCTTACACAATTCTTGCCGATTACCTCTCAAGTGAGCAGTACGGCGTTGGATTCCTGCTCGGAAATGAGGAGCTTCGCGACCAGGTACAAAATACATTATTTGAGATGGAAAAAGACGGAACATTTGAACAGATTGCCAAAGAGTGGAAGCTTGAGGATGTAATCTGCCTTTCAAACTATGTAAAATAAGCAGCGATAGTTCCGGATTGTTGCGATAATACACCCGAGGTTAATCATGAACTTACTTACAATCATGCAGCAGCTCTTGTCCGGTATGGTGATTACCGTAGAAATATTTGTGTTTACACTGTTGTTTTCACTTCCGCTTGGACTTGTCGTTGCGTTTGGCAGAATGTCAAAAAACGGACTCATTAAGACAATTACAAAGGTTTACATATCCATTATGAGGGGAACCCCTCTCATGCTGCAGCTCATTGTCGTGTACTTTGGACCGACTTACGTATTTCATATCAAGATTGGTGCGGGATACCGGATGGTTGCGGTAATCATCGGCTTTACACTCAACTACGCCGCCTACTTTGCGGAAATTTTCCGCAGCGGAATTGAGTCGATGGAAGTGGGACAGTATGAAGCAGCGCACATTTTGGGGTATACCAAGGTGCAGACGTTTGCCCATATTATTTTCCCACAGGTCATCAAACGTATTTTGCCGCCGGTAACCAATGAGGTCATTACACTTGTCAAGGATACATCCCTTGCGTTTGTCCTTGCGGTTGCGGAGATGTTTACGATTGCAAAACAGATTGCTGCGGCACAGGCGACAGTTGTACCACTGATGGTAGGTGGTGTGTTTTATTTTATTTTCAATTTTGTCGTTGCCTGGGGAATGGAACAGATCGAAAAGAAACTTAGTTATTACAGATAGGAGAAGGAAATGGAATTACTCAGAATCAACCACTTAAAAAAATCCTTCGGTGCGCTGTCTGTAATCAAAGATTTCTCTCTGGCAGTAAACGAAGGAGAGGTTGTATCGATTATCGGACCATCGGGTTCCGGCAAGTCGACCATTCTCAGATGCGCGACCATGCTTGAGAAGATGGACGGCGGTGATTTGATTTATGCCGGAAAAGCTGCCGCAAAGGATGAAGGTATGGGAAGCGTATATGCTTCAAAGGCGGAATTAAAAGAAATACAGAGAACGTTTGGACTCGTCTTCCAGAATTTTAATTTATTTCCGCACTACAGTGTGCTTCGCAACGTGATGGAGCCGCCTGTGATGACAGGCCTAATGTCTAAGGAAGAGGCAAAAGAGGTTGCGATGAAAAGACTTAGCCAGCTTGGACTTGCAGACAAGGCAGATGCCTATCCATATCAGCTTTCAGGTGGTCAAAAACAGCGTGTTTCAATTGCGAGAGCGCTTGCGCTTTCACCAAAGATTCTGTTTTTTGATGAGCCGACCAGCGCACTTGATCCGGAGCTGACGGCGGAGGTGCTTAAGGTTATCAAAGACCTTGCGGCGCAGAAGATGACAATGATTATTGTCACGCACGAGATGCAGTTTGCCAGAGAACTTTCAGACCGCATTATTTTCATGGAACACGGCATTGTGAGGGCAGAGGGCTCGCCGGAAGATATTTTTTGCTCTGACGATGCACGCGTTAAGGAGTTTATTGGAAAATTGAATGCATAAAGGGTAGCTTTGCTACCCTTTTTTCTTTTCAAACGGATACTTTCATGGTATGATTGTCTTATCAGTGTTTAATATTACATACAAGGAGATATCAAAATGAGTAACGACAGATATGTAAGTCCGCTTTCGGAGCGCTATGCCAGCAAGGAGATGCAGTACATTTTTTCTCCTGACAAAAAATTCCGTACATGGAGACAGCTTTGGATTGCGCTTGCTGAGACAGAGATGGAGCTTGGCCTTTCACAAAATGGAGAGCCGGTCATCACACAGGAGCAGATTGATGAACTGAAGGCGCATGCAGATGATATTAACTATGATGTTGCAAAAGCGCGCGAGGCGCAGGTACGTCATGATGTTATGAGCCATGTATATGCCTACGGTCAGCAGTGCCCGAAGGCAGCCGGTATCATTCACCTCGGTGCAACAAGCTGTTATGTAGGCGATAACACGGACATCATCGTCATGACAGAGGCATTAAAGCTTGTTAAGAAAAAACTCGTGAATGTCATCAGCGAACTTGCAGCATTTGCAGACAAATATAAAGATTTGCCAACACTTGCGTTTACGCATTTCCAGCCGGCACAGCCTACGACAGTCGGTAAGCGTGCAACACTTTGGGCGCAGGAATTCTGCCTTGATTTGGAGGACCTTGATTACGTGCTTTCTACGATGAAGTTGCTCGGTTCGAAAGGCACGACCGGCACGCAGGCATCTTTCCTGGAATTGTTTGACGGAGACCAGGAGACGATTGACAAGATTGATCCGATGATTGCAAAGAAAATGGGGTTTGAGCATTGTTATGCCGTATCCGGCCAGACATATTCCCGTAAAGTCGACACAAGGGTGTGTAACATCTTAGCGGGTATTGCGGCGAGTGCACACAAGATGAGTAACGATATCAGACTTCTTCAGCACCTAAAGGAAGTGGAAGAGCCGTTTGAGAAGAATCAGATCGGTTCCTCTGCGATGGCATATAAGAGAAATCCGATGCGCTCTGAGCGTATTGCTTCGCTTTCAAGATATGTGATGATTGATGCACTCAATCCGGCCATTACTTCGGCAACGCAGTGGTTTGAGCGAACACTTGACGATTCTGCCAACAAACGTCTTTCCATTCCGGAGGCATTCCTTGCAATTGACGGTGTGCTTGATCTTTGCCTCAATGTCGTAGACGGTCTTGTGGTGTATGACAAAGTCATCACAAAGAGACTGATGAGTGAGCTTCCGTTCATGGCAACAGAAAACATCATGATGGATGCAGTGAAAAACGGCGGAAACCGTCAGGAGCTTCATGAGCGCATCCGCATGCTTTCCATGGAAGCAGGCGCCAATGTAAAGAAAGAGGGAAAAGACAACAATCTCTTGGAGCTGATTGCAGCAGATGAGAGCTTTGGACTTTCCATTGAAGAACTCAATGAGACGATGGACCCATCGAAGTATGTGGGTCGTGCTCCGGTTCAGGTTGACAAATTCCTTGCGGAGGTTGTGAAGCCGATTCTGGATGCAAACAAAGAGCTTCTCGGTGTGAAAGCAGAAATCAATGTATAACTTGATACGTATGTGATACGGTATTCAATGATAGATGAAACAAAAAAAGGGGGATACATCTATGAATTTTAATGAACTCGTAAACTACGCTATTGAACGCGAGGCTTCTGATATCCATATCACGGTTGGTACGGCATGTGCCATTCGTGTATTTGGTGTACTTGAGATTTTGCCGGATGTTCCGACAGCTGAAGAGTCAAAGGCGATGATTTTAGAGTCGCTGACTTCGGAACAGACAGAAAAGGTGTTTAACGGTCAGGATCTCGATTTTGCACTGTTTGCCGAAAATGGCACACGTCTTCGTGCAAATGTATATCATCAGAGAAACAATCTTGCGGCATCGTATCGTCTGCTGCAAGCTTCCATTCCGACATTTGAAGAATTGCAGATTCCGCAGGCCGTACAGAAGCTTGTGGATGAGCCGAGAGGACTTGTCCTCATTACGGGTCCGACAGGTAGCGGCAAAACGACGACACTGGCTTCTATGATTGATTATATCAACCGCAACAAGTCAATGCACGTTATGACCATTGAGGATCCGATTGAGTACGTTTACTATCATGAGAAGTCCATGATTCACCAACGCGAGGTTGGAAAGGACGTTGATGATTTTGCGACAGCCGTCCGTTCGGCACTTCGTGAAGACCCTGACATTATCATGGTCGGTGAGATGCGTGATTACGAGACAATCAGTGCTGCAATCTCGGCAGCGGAGACGGGTCACCTCGTGATTTCAACGTTACATACAACAGGTGCAGCGCAGACGGTAGAGCGTATTTTGGATGCATATCCGCCACACGGTCAGACACAGGCGAGAACACAGCTTGCAACGGTATTAAAAGGTATTTGTACACAGCAGCTTGTTCCGAGAGCGGATGGAAGCGGTGTTGTTCTTACAACGGAGGTTCTTCTCAATAATGACGCTGTTGCAGCGCAGATTCGTGATAATAAGATTCATCAGATTAACAGTACGATTCAGAGTAATATGGGAATGGGAATGCACACACTTGGTGCAGACCTCAAGCGTCTTATGGGTTCCTTTACCATCACAAGAGAGACAGCGCTTGAGTACGCAACGAATCCAAAAGAGATTACGATGTTTTAATGGAGGGGCGGTTTCTTCGGAAACCGCCTTTCGTGCGTCTTTTTCCCCAAAAACAAAAAAATAAATGTTTTCTTATAAGGATTTATCGTGTATAATAATGAAGTGATGGGGAAATCCCGCACCAACATGATTTTTGGGACGTTTGTCCACGAAATACAGCATGAAGAGGAGAATGAATATGGTTAAAGCAGTTGTAGGAGCAAACTGGGGAGATGAAGGAAAAGGCAAGATAACTGATATGCTTGCCAAAGAGGCTGACATTATTGTCCGTTTCCAGGGTGGCGCAAATGCAGGTCACACAATCGTTAACAATTACGGAAAGTTTGCACTTCATACACTTCCTTCCGGTGTGTTTTATGACCACACAACAAGTATTATCGGAAATGGTGTAGCGCTCAATATTCCGGTGTTATTTAACGAGATTAAATCAATTACGGACAAGGGTGTTCCGACGCCAAAGATTCTGGTGTCAGACAGAGCGCAGATGGTGATGCCGTATCATATTTTATTTGACCAGTATGAAGAGGAGCGTCTTGGCGGCAAGAGCTTTGGTTCTACCAAATCAGGTATTGCTCCGTTTTATTCCGACAAATATGCCAAAATCGGTTTCCAGGTAAGTGAACTGTTTGATGAGGAGCTTTTAAAAGAAAAAGTTGTCCGCATCTGTGAGACGAAAAATGTTCTGCTTGAGCATTTATATCACAAACCACTCTTAAACCCGGATGAACTTCTTGAAACCCTGCATACTTATCGCGACATGGTGGCACCATATGTATGTGACGTATCGTTGTTCCTCGATCAGGCGATCAAAGACGGAAAGAATATCTTACTGGAGGGACAGCTCGGTACGCTCAAAGATCCGGATCACGGAATTTACCCAATGGTAACTTCTTCCTCAACACTTGCTGCGTATGGTGCAATCGGAGCCGGTATTCCACCGTATGCGATTGAAAAGGTTATTACAGTATGTAAAGCATATTCTTCTGCCGTAGGTGCCGGAGAATTTGTTTCAGAGATTTTAGATGAAGCTGCGGCAGATGAACTCAGAAGACGCGGCGGTGACGGTGGTGAGTATGGCGCGACAACAGGAAGACCGAGACGTATGGGATGGTTTGACTGTGTTGCTTCCAAATACGGATGCCGTCTGCAGGGTACAACAGATGTTGCCTTTACAGTGCTTGACGTACTCGGATATCTTGATGAGATTCCTGTTTGTGTCGGCTATGAAATCGATGGGGAAGTGACGACAGAATTCCCTGTCACACATAAGCTTGCCAAAGCCAAACCGGTTTACGAGGTGCTTCCGGGCTGGAAGGATCAGGACATCAGAGGCATCAAAAACTTTGATGAGCTTCCGGAGAACTGCCGTAAGTATGTAGAGTTTGTGGAGAAACAAATCGGTTACCCAATCACAATGGTAAGCAATGGACCGGGACGTGATGACATCATTTACAGACAGAGTCCATTATCAAAATAAGTGCGTATGATTAAAAATATAGTATTTGACATCGGCAATGTTCTTGCAGAGTTTTGCTGGGAAGAATTTTATCGTAGCTTTGGCTTTTCTGAAGAAGTCTTTCAGAAGGTAGCCAAGGCTACTGCTATGAATGAGGATTGGAATGAGCTTGACAGGGGCGTGATGCCGGTTGAAGCGGTTGTGGATTTATTTGTGGAAAACGATCCGTCCGTCGAGGCGGAGATTCGGATGGCCCTCCGCGATTTTTCGGGCATTCTAAAACGTTTGGACTATGCAATTCCGTGGATTGAAGATTTAAAAGGGCGCGGCTATCGTGTTTATTATCTTTCCAATTTTTTTGATAAAGTGCGGAGAGAATGCATGGATACGCTTGATTTTATGTCGCATATGGACGGCGGGATTATGTCATATACCGTGCAGCTCATAAAGCCGGATTATCCAATCTATGAGGAATTGTTGAAACGATATGAATTAAACCCACAGGAATGTGTGTTTATTGATGACCGGGAAGTGAACTGTCAGTCGGCGAGAGAACTCGGTATGACGGCGATTCAATTTCAAAATGTCAGTCAGGCAAAGGAAGCGTTAAATCAGTTGCTTTCAGAGCAGGCAGGATGAGTGGAGGCAAATAGTCAGGTGAAGAATCAGACAATGAGACAAGGGGAAATGCTACAAGACAGATATCGCATCGAACGCGTGCTCGGCGCAAACGGACTGAGCATTACGTACGAGGTGACGGACACCTTTAGGCGCAAAAAGATGGCGATTAAAGAGCTGTTTCCAAAGGCAATTGTACAGCGGAATGCGGATGATAGGAAGCGTGTTGATCTCATCCTGCTGTCAAACGAAGCGCTTTTTCAAAAAATGTGTGAAAACACCATCAAAAAAGCGAAAAAAATGATTAAGCTTTATCCGCTTGAGGGAATGAGCAATGTGGTGCATTACTTCGAGGAAAACCGGACAGTTTATATTGTCATGGAATTTGTTGAGGGAATCGATTTTCCGACGTTTATTCAAAAAAGAGGCGGTCTTCTGCTCTCGCTTGAAAAGACCGTGGAAATGCTTGAGCCTATGATGCGCTCTTTGCAAAAAATCCATAAGGCGGGTCTTGTATACGGAAAGATCAGCTTAAATTCCATTGTGATCAATGAACAAAGACAGGCGATTCTTCTCGGGTTTGGAGACCCGATGGAGGAGGCATCGCATGAGATTTTGGATCAAAACACTGCGCGTGAGATGAATTTTGCACCGGTGGAGCAGTTTGTTCCGGGCGGAGCGCTTGGCCCTGCAACAGATGTGTATTCCGTTGCTGCTGTCATCTATTATTGCATTACCGGCGTGAAGCCACCGGCTTTTTATGAGCGTGTAAACGGTGAACATGTTGATCCGATGCAGTCACCTTGGGTATGCAAAGCAGAGTGTACACAAAGACAGAGCGACGTTTTGATGAAGGCGCTTTCCGTACTGTCTCTTGACAGATATGATTCCATAAAGACGTTCCTGAATGAGCTTGATGCATTTGCGTTCGAAAAAGCGCCGGATATGATTTATATCAATGACAAGATGCCAAGGTATGCAGAGCAAAAGCGCATGGAACGATTTTCGACGACAAGCCGCAGTCTGCTCATTCTTGTGACGGTTGTCAGTGTGATTGTTGTTCTGGCAGCAGGCACCGGGTATTTTGCAAACAGGCTGTTTTTCACCAGGCTTGACCAAATGAGCATCTATGAGAAATGCGAATATCTTGACAACATCAGTCCTTTTATGCGCAAGCATTTCAGCAATGATTACGAGGTGCTCACAGAAGGGGATGACTCGGAGATTTTCTGGTATGACCTGACAAAATACCGCCGCGTTTCCCATACAGAGCGCTTCCAAAAAGGAACGTACAAATTTATCAAGCTTGATTTCAGAAAAGACGATATTGCGTATGTGACCTATGAGACGAATGAGGGCGTGGAAAGCTATAAATGCTATCTGGAAAAATACGGAAGCTATTACATCGTGGAATACACATCCGCAGACGGCAGGCACGATAAATACAAGGTCAGGAAAGAACAAAGTTCCAAATAAGTTGACCGAAAGCAATTGTTTTTTTTGAAAAAGTAGTTTATAATAGCAATATCTTTTGCGGCGGTGCCGCAGATACGTAAGGAGAAAGACATGGCATTATTAAAACAGTGGAGAGATATGGCCTACTCAGAGAAGGCAAACAAAGGAGACCTGCAGAGACTTTGGGCAGCATATTTCCAAAAAGAAAAAGAAATTTATCAGCAGTTACTTGCTGACCCTGATACAGAGGTAAAAGGAAGTGTCAAAGAACTCGCAGACAAATACGGCGTTGACATCATGACGATGACAGGATTCCTTGACGGAATCGACGAGTCACTTGTGACACCAAACCCAATCGAAGAGATGGAAGAGGATACAGTTGTCAGCCTCAAGTTTGACAAAGAGAGCCTCTACAAAAACATGGTTGCAGCTGAGGCAGACTGGTTATATGGTCTGGAAGAGTGGAATGCAATCTTTGATGCAGA
>JAGKTY010000008.1 GCA_021153185.1 Lachnospiraceae bacterium | reverse complement strand
ATCTATATATCTGCTTAAGACTGTAGCGAGGCGTCGGTACTTAGGCTACGTTCTTTGTAGCCTTATGTACCGCTACGCCGAGGTTCAAGCGAGAGCGTGTCTGCAAGCAGATATATAGGTAAGGGCGAATACTTTGTTTCAAACTTAATTATTTTAAATGTTTCACGCTAAATTTTCTGTATAATAAAAAATGTTTCACGGAAATTTATCCAATATCTAGGGTCGGATTGTTTCACGTGAAACATTATATTGTGTTACTATTTAGTTTATTATACTATGTTTCACGTGAAACATAGTGGTTCTTTTGATGGTAAACCCGCTTTTCTAGGATATTTTTTATTTGTGTCCTTTACTTTACGGATCATAACAAGGTTTCTATAAATATCCGTATCAGGTAAATAAAATTCAATTTGTTCTACTACCTCTCCTCCCAAAATAGATAATGCTTTTTTTGCTACTTCCATTTCAGAGAGATTTCCTTTTTTGGTTTCAATCGTATTCTTCTGTAGATTTTCAGATTTATATGGAATAAACAAACCATTCATTTTTACATAAGGCAAACAGTATTCCGATAAGGTAGAAAGATTTGCAACTGCACGAGAGACAACGATATCATATTGTTGTCTATAACAATCCTGTTTTGCAAAATCTTCTGCTCTACCATGAATTGCTTCTATATGTTCTAACCCAATCGTATCAATAACATGATTCAAAAATTTAATACGTTTGTTTAAAGAATCTAACAATGTAATCTTTAAATCAGGAAAAACAATTTTTAAAGGAATACCCGGAAAACCGGCACCGGTACCTAAGTCTAAAACCTTATATTGTTTATCCGATAAATCAATCGCTTTGCATAATGAAACACTATCTAAGAAATGTTTGATTAACACCTCTTCAAACTCGGTAATTGCCGTTAAGTTCATAAATTCATTCCACTCGATAAGCAATTCATAATATGTCTCAAACTGTGCAATCTGATTTGTTGATAATACAATACCAAATTGTTCTAAACGTTTTTCTAATAATGAAAAATCATATTTACTCATGATGATTTCCTTTATAATCATATGTTTCTAAATAAATGAGCAACATTGAAATATCAGCAGGTGAAACACCGGAAATACGGGATGCCTGTCCAACAGAAATTGGTTTATATTGTTTCAATTTCTGTCTTGCTTCAAGACGAAGACTATTAACATCATCATAATTAATTTCTGCCGGTATCTTTTTATTTTCTATTTTCTTAAATGTCTCAACCTGTTTTGCCTGTCTTTTGATATACCCTTCATATTTAACATTGATTTCAACCTGCTCTATAACATCATCTGATAAAAGCGGTCTATCAGGATCAATGTCTGCCAATAATCGATAATTTAATTCAGGTCTGCACATCAATTCCGCTAGTGATGTCGCTGTCTTCAGACTGGAGCTGTTATTGTTTTCAAGAAATGCTTGTATCGTTTTATTGGCACCGATCGTTGTTGCATGAAGTCTTTCTACTTCTTGTTCAATCAGCTTTTCTTTTTGTAATACATATTCGTATTGTTCTTTCGTAATGAGACCGACTTCATATCCTTTTTTACGAAGACGTAAATCAGCATTGTCTTGTCTCAATAATAAACGGTACTCAGATCTGGAAGTCATCATACGATATGGTTCCAAATTTTCTTTGGTAACAAGATCATCAATAAGCACACCAATATATCCTTCTGAACGATCAATAATCATTGGCTCTTTTCCCTGAACAAATCTTGCAGCATTAATTCCGGCCACCAAACCTTGACTGGCTGCTTCCTCATAACCACTACTACCATTAAACTGTCCACCTGAATATAAACCAATCACATTTTTAAATCCTAGTGATGGATGTAACTGATTCGGTTTGATACAGTCATATTCGATTGCATAAGCATGACGGACAATTTGACAATGCTCCATTCCCGGTACTGTCCGGTACATTGCAAGCTGTACATCTTCGGGAAGTGATGATGACATACCACCCACATACATCTCATTTGTATACAAACCTTCCGGCTCTATAAAAACCTGGTGTCTTTCTTTATCTGCAAACTTTACAACCTTATCTTCAATAGATGGACAATACCTTGGACCTGTTCCTTCAATAATACCTGCATAAATTGGAGAGCGGTCTAAATTATCCCGGATGATTTCATGCGTCTTCTCATTCGTATACGTAAGATAACAACTAACCTGATCAATTTGAACATCTTCAGGATTGGTACTAAATGAAAATGGAACGACTCTCTCATCACCAAATTGTTCTTCCATCTTGGATAAATCAAGAGAACGTTTATCCATTCTCGCAGGCGTACCTGTTTTAAAGCGCTGCATCTCAATACCAAGTTCCACCAGACTATCCGTCAAATGTGTAGCAGACTTCAGTCCATTTGGTCCTGTATAATCGATTGACTCACCACATAAACATCTGGCATTCAGATACGTACCTGTACAAAGTACCACTGCCTTACACTGATAAATACCACCGTTAAAAAGTTGTACACCGCTAACTTTTTGTTTACCGGTTTCCGGATCTTTCTCGGACAGAATTTTACAAACCTCTGCCTGTTTGATTGTCAGGTTTTCCTGATTTTCCAAAACAAAACGCATTTGTCTCGTATATGCTTGTTTATCAGCCTGTGCTCTGAGTGAATGAACCGCCGGTCCTTTCGAAACATTCAACATCTTTGATTGAATAAATGTCTTATCAATATTTTTACCCATCTCTCCGCCGAGTGCATCCAGTTCCCGAACAAGATGTCCTTTGGAAGAACCTCCAATATTTGGATTACATGGCATAAGTGCAATACTGTCTACACTGACAGTAAATACGACTGTTTTTAAACCAAGTCTCGCACAGGCAAGTGCTGCTTCACAACCGGCATGACCTGCACCTACGACACAAACATCAACTGTATCTCTAATATCTAACATAATCAATTCCTTATTTTCCCATACAGAATTTTGAGAAGATTTCCTGAACGAGATCATCTCCCAATTCTTCACCTAAGATATAACCCAAAGATGTATATGCATTCATCAAATCAATTGAATAAAAATCTTCAGGCATATGATTTTCCAAACTTTGTCTGACAAGACGAAGTGATGAAGCTGCCTCCATCAATGCTTCCTTATGACGCATATTGGTGATATATACTTCATCATTAATTTTAAGCTGTCCACTAAAGAATAAATCCATGACAATTTTTTCAAATAAATCCATTCCTTCCTTATTTAACATAGAAGTTTTAATAATCGGAATTTCATTATTATATGTCCCGTTATTTTTACTATAAATATCTTTTAAATATTGTGCAATGCTAATTTCGTCAATTTTTGTCTCTAAATCATTTTTATTTAATAAAATAATACTTTTTCGTTGATAGAGCATCTCCATAATATCAAAATCATTTTGATCAAGCTCTTTGGAGGAATCCACAATATAAATTAACAAATCAGCATCCTTTACATATTCCTTTGCTTTATTCACTCCAATTTGCTCAACAATATCTTCTGTTTCACGAATTCCTGCCGTATCAATGATATTGAGTAAGATATCCTTGATTTTGACCGTTTCCATAAGGGCATCTCTGGTCGTCCCCTCTATATCTGTCACAATCGCTCTTTCTTTTCCTATTAATGCATTTAAGAAAGATGATTTTCCGACATTTGGTTTTCCGACAATGACAGTGTTAATTCCTTCTTTTAATAACATACCATCATGTGCGGATTCAATCAATTTATCTATTTCAAAAAGTAAGCCATCGTTAACTTTTGACAGCTTGTCTTCATATCCTTCTAAACTAATATGCTCCGGATCATCCAAAGCCGATTCAATAAAAGCAATCTCATAAATGAGCTGCTCACGTAAATTTTTGATGATATTAGCAACACTACCGGATAATTGATTCATGGAATTTTTAAGCGCATACTCACTTTTTGCATGAATCAAATCCATAATTGCTTCCGCTTTTGATAAATCAATGCGTCCATTTAAAAAAGCACGCATTGTAAATTCGCCGGGATCAGCAATTCTGGCGCCATTTTTTATCACAGTTTCTAATACTTTGTTCGTAACTAAGACACCACCATGGCAGTTAATTTCCACAACATCTTCTGTCGTAAAGCTTCTTGGCGCTTTCATAACAGAAACCATGACTTCATCAATTTTATATTCTCCGTCATAAATAAAGCCATAATGAATTGTATGACTTTCTGCTTCTGACAAAATCTGTTTATGACCTTTTGTAAAAAAAATACGGTTCACAATCGGAATTGCATCTTCACCACTTACCCTGATGATGGAAATACCGGAATCGGACATCGCTGTTGCAATTGCTGCAATGGTATCTTTTCTCATACTTACCCCTTTTAAGAAAGGCCAAAACCACAAAGTGATTTTGACCTTTATAGCAAACTTATTTCTTTAATGTTACAACGACTTTTCTGTATGGTTCTTCACCTTCAGAATGTGTTGTTACATATTTATCATTTTGAAGAGCAGAATGAATGATTCTTCTCTCATACGGATTCATAGGCTCAAGTGATACAGGTCTTCTTGTTCTCTTTACCTTGTAAGAAATATTTTTCGCAAGATTCTCAAGTGTCTGTTTACGACGCTCTCTGTAATTTTCTGTATCAACTTTAACTCTGATGTAATCCTCGGCATCTTTGTTGACAACAAGGGATGTCAGATACTGGATTGAATCAAGTGTCTGTCCTCTCTTACCGATTAAAACACCCATGTCATCGCCTGACAAATCGATATCCAATGATTTTTCATTTTCATCGTATTTGGCATTAATGACAACTGCGATGTTCATACATCTGAATAAATCTGTTAAAAATTCATTTGTTACTTCAACGACTGATTTTTTTTCTTCTTTCACTTTTACTTTGATAACTGCCTGTTTTGAACCAATACCTAAGAAACCGATTGAACCTTCTGAAACAACTTCGATTTCTAATTTTTCGCTTGGTACAGATAATTTCTGACAAGCTTCAGTAATGGCATCATTCACAGTTTTTGCTGAAACTTCAATAAATTCCATTCTAATACTCCTATTTACCATTATTACGGTTATTGTATTCTTGTACTTTTGCAGCCTTTGCAGCGATACTGCCCGGTTTTGCATTTATTCTTGCTTCCATTGCTCTCTGGTAAGCTTCTTCTTTTTCTTTCTGGCTCATGCCATTTGAATATCCTGCTCTTGATGAAATTGATTTGGTATTTCTGTTTGCAGCATTCACAAGTGTACTTTGGGAAACACCTTTTTTACGTGCTTCATTTTCCATTTTTTCTGTATTTTTGCGAATCACTTCATCAAAATCAATTTTATCGATATGTTTGTTGATAATAACCTGCTGAATTCCACGAATGACAGCACCGGCAATCCAGTAGATACCCATACCGGTTGGCAATGTATAACAAAATACAGCTGACATAATTGGCATCGTCAAATTCATTGTCTTCATGGACTGTGCCATTGCATTGGCCTGTTCGTTATCTGACTGTTCCGGCTGTGGAGCAAGTTTAATACCAATATACTGAGTCAGTGCAGCCAAAACAGGAACGAGAATTGCTCCAATCATAAGTGCAACAGAACCTGTTTTTAATGCATCCTTCAAAATAACTGACGGTGAGTTACCGATATTGAGTCCTAAGAAATAGTTATAGCTTGATAAATGCTCATACGTTGCATGAATATCCTGTGCTAAACTAGGAAATTTATCGGCAAGCAAATCCCATTCTGTAGAAGAAGCTTTGTTTAATACATCAATAAATGTATTTTTCATGTATTCTGAAGCGTTACCAAATGCTTCATTTTCAAACTGCTTTGAGTACATACTGGCATTTTTAAATGTTTTCAGTACTTCTACCACGCCGTTTTGCTTTACAAGTTGATTTACCAAACCTGAGAAAACACTTTTAATGCTTGGTACATATGCAGGCATATTGTAAATTACACGATAAAGTGCCCACATAATAGGAAGCTGAATAATAAGCTGAAGACAACTTCCTGTCGGAGAAACACCGTATTTTTTATAAACACGTTGTGTTTCTTCATTCATAGCCATCATTGAATCATTATCTTTTTTATTTTTGTATTTTGCCTGAATTGCCTGAAGCTCAGGATTCATTTTGGCAGAAAGCTTTGAGAACTTCTGCTGTTTAATTGTAAGAGGCATCATACAAAGATAAACAATCAATGTTAAAATAATAATAGAAAGACCTATATTTGGAATTCCGATTGCACTTAATAATTTGAAAATTCCATTCATCAAATAACCGAGCAATGTCGTTATTTGTCCTATAATAGGAGTAGAGTCTTTCGTTAATAAGATATTTAACATCTACGTCCTCCAATCATTTTTATGGAACCGGATCATATCCTCCTTTTGAAAAAGGATTACATCTTAATATTCTCCAACATGCCATAAGTCCTCCTTTTAACGCACCATATTTCTGTATTGCTTCTAATCCATAATCAGAACAGCTTGGAAAATAAGGACATTTGGTTGTTTTCATTGGAGAAATATATTTTTTATAGAATTTTATTAACACAATGAATAATCGTTTCATATATTCTAATATTACTCCACCAATATATGATGAAGCTTTGCAAGATGTAATAGTGCACGCTCTGTTTCCTGGTAACTAACATCCTTTGCACTCTTTCTAGCAACGACTACAATGTTTAAACCACTATTAAACATTTCTTCATGTAGTCGGTAAGCTTCGCGGACCAGTCTGCAGATATGATGTCTGACAACACTGTTTCCGACTTTTTTACTAACAGATATTCCAAGATAATTTTTATCCTGATTGTTTTCTAACACATACATCACATAATATCGGTTGGCAAACGATTTGCCATTTTGATAAACATATCTGAAATCACTGTTTTTTTTAAGGGACTTAGAAAATTTCATATGTTTTCCCTTTCAGAGAAAAAAAGGCCACATAAATGCGGCCTATGCTGATAATTTCTTTCTTCCTTTTGCTCTTCTGGCAGCTAAAACTTTTCTTCCGCCTGCCGTACTCATTCTAGATCTGAAACCATGAACTTTTGATCTCTGTCTTTTCTTTGGTTGATAAGTCATCTTCATAATAAATACACCTCCTTTTCGGTTATGTTAGAAAACATCATGTCGATTATACTAAACTAAAATAAGCTAGTCAAGCACAAAATCCCTTGTTCTATGCGATTTTATCATAATTTCACAAAAAAAAAAATAATCAAAATAATGGAAGGTCTACATCTTGTTATTGTATTTTTCAAAAGAACAAAATATGGAAAACAAAAAATATAAAAAAATTAAATCATTTTATCCACAAAATGTGGATAAGTTGTGGATTACACATTATGTTTTAATATTGTCCATATAAAAAAATGCTTTTAAATCCATGGCTTATCATCATTTCTTATCCCCATATTTTATACACAAAGTTATACACAATCATGTGTATAACATACAAAACAGTTGTTTTGTGTATATTTTTCTAAGTTAAATTTACCTTGTTTGAATTTTTATACTCTTTCATTTAAAATTACATTAGGTTTCTTGCGCCCTTTTTGCGTTTAGAAACGGCATTATCTATTTATAACCAATTCATGCAAGTATGATGTCTGGTTTTATGAATACTTACATGGCTATGAACAGATAACATAATAATAGGAAAGTTTAGGTACAAACATGAAAGAAAGATGGGAAGAAATTAAAGAAATTGTAAAGAAAGAATATGATATTTCCAATATATCTTACAATACTTGGATTGAACCATTAAAATTACACAGCGTAGAAAATAATGAAGTAATTATTATGATTCCTTCAGATCAATCACATTCTCTTACTTATATTACAAACAAATTCAAAACGTATTTCCAGGTTACCATCTCTGAACTATTTGGAGAAGATTATCTTGTTTCTTTTATTTTAGAAAAAAACATCGAAAAAGAAACAACAGATTCCATTGACCGTGACACACTTTATAATATCAACTCATCAAAAGCAAATTTAAATCCAAGATATAATTTTGATACGTTTGTTGTAGGCAGTAATAATAAGTTTGCACATTCTGCTGCACTCGCAGTTGCGGAATCACCGGGTGAAGTATACAATCCTCTCTATTTATATAGTGGACCTGGACTTGGAAAAACACATCTGATGCATTCTATCGGACATTTTATATTACAACAAAATCCAAATATGAAGGTTTTATATGTCACAAGTGAAGAATTCACAAATGAAGTGATTAATTCCATCCGTTCCGGAAATGCTGCTACAATGACAACGCTTCGTGAAAAATATCGTACAACAGACGTTTTGCTCATCGATGACGTTCAATTTATTATAGGAAAAGAAAGTACACAGGAAGAGTTCTTCCATACCTTTAATACATTACATACAGCCGGAAAACAAATCATTTTGTCATCCGATAAACCACCAAAGGATATGGCTACATTAGATGAACGGTTCCGTTCGCGTTTTGAATGGGGACTGATTGCTGATATCAGTCAGCCGGATTATGAAACACGTATGGCCATTCTTCGTAAAAACAATGAAATGTATCATAACATTATCGATGATGAAATTATTGATTACATTGCGACAAATATTAAGTCAAATATCCGTGAATTAGAGGGCGCTTTCAAAAAAATCATAGCAGCTTCAAGAATTGACAACATTGAAATCAATATGAGTGTTGCCGAAGAAACACTGAAAGATATCATTTTTCCTGATACGCCACGTGAGATTACACCTGCTTACATTATCAATGTCGTTGCAGAGCATTTCCATATCCTGCCTGATGACATTACATCCAAAAAGCGCAATGCAGAAATTGTTCTTCCAAGACAGATAGCCATGTATTTAATTAAGGATATTACCCAGATATCCTTCCAGGGCGTTGCCAAAATTATGAACAAAAAAGATCATACAACTGTCATGCATGGTGTTCAAAAAATTGAAAAAGAAATCAAGACAAACGAAGAACTATATAATAAGGTAGAAATTATACGTAAAAAGATAAACCCATCTTAATGTGGAAAACAAACGATTAACATGTGTAAATCATTTCATAACAGCGAATATCTAATATTCTCTTTATTTTGACAAAATGTGACATGTGAATAACCAAAAGCTTATCTGAGAATAAAACAATTGTTTTTCACATACTTTTGCCTACCAATTTTACTTGAAAAATGGTATAATATATAAGGTTATGAACATTTCCACAACCATTATTATCAAGAATATGAATAACTATTTTATTTTAATAAAATAATAAGCATCGAACTTCTATACACAAATCGGAAGGAGATTTATAAACCGATGAAAATTACATGTCTTAAATCAGATTTATTAAATGGCGTACAAATTGTATCAAAAGCAGTTCCTAGTAAAACGACAATGCCTATTTTAGAGTGTATCCTGATTGATTGTCAGACAGGCATTATCAAAATGACAGCCAATGATATGGAACTTGGAATCGAGACAATTATTAAAGGTGATATTGAAGAAAAAGGAATCATTGCCCTTGATGCAAAGATTTTGTTAGAGATTGTCAGAAAGCTTCCTGATAATAAGATTACCATTCAATCAGATAGTAGTTTTCATACGATTATTACATGTGAAAAATCTAAATTTGACATTATGGGTAAATCAGGTGAAGATTTTTCTTATTTACCGAATGTTGAAAAAAATGATTCCATCACGATGACACAGTTTACACTCAAAGAAGTGATCAGACAGACAATTTTTTGTACAGCAGACAATGATAACAACAAAATGATGACAGGTGAATTATTTGAAATCAAGGGGGATACACTTCGTGTTGTTGCGCTTGATGGACATCGTATTGCCATTCGTAAGATTACACTCAAAGAATCTTATGAAGATAAAAAAGTCATTGTTCCGGGAAAAACACTGAGTGAAATCAGTAAGATTTTAACCGGAGAAGCAGACAAGGATGTTGATATTTCATTTACGGATAAACATATCGTTTTTGATTTTGATGACACAACGGTTGTATCGAGATTGATTGAAGGAAACTATTTCAATGTTGACCAGATGATATCTTCTGATTATGAGACAAAAGTTTCTGTGATGAACAGAGATTTTTATAACAGTATCGACCGTGCTACACTTCTTGTAAAAGAAGGGGATAAGAAACCAATTATTGTTTCAATCACAGATTCTAATATGGAGCTTAAAATTCAATCAGTCATTGGTAGCATGGATGAAAACATTGATATAACCAAGACCGGAAAAGATATTTTAATAGGATTTAATCCGAAATTCTTAATCGATGCACTTAAGGTGATTGATGATGAAAAAATTGATATGTATATGGTGAACCCAAAAGCTCCTTGTTTTATCAAAGATGCAGAGGAATCTTATATTTATTTAATTCTTCCTGTAAACTTCACCGTGACAAATTCGTAAGTTTTTATGTAAGGGTAACAAAATGGAAACAATCGTTTTAAGAGATGAATATATCAAACTTGGACAAGCACTTAAAGCATCAGGTCTTTGTGAAAATGGTGTTGATGCCAAATATGTTATTCAAGACGGACTTGTAAAAGTAAACGGCGAAGTAGAGCTTCAAAGAGGAAAAAAATTATACAGCGGAGACGTTGTAGAATTTGATGGTGAGGTTATAAAAATAGTGTAACAATTTATAATTTTTAAATTTACATGGATTTGAATTGTTACATATAAGGTCTTTTCATGATAATTAAGGCATTAGAGTTAGATCATTTTAGAAATTACGAACAATTACATATTGATTTTGATCATGGAACGAATATTTTATATGGCGATAATGCACAAGGCAAAACCAATGTGCTTGAGGCAGTCTTTCTGTCGGCTACAACCAAGTCGCATAAAGGCAGCAAAGACAAAGAAATGATTTATTTTGATCACGATGAAGCGCATATTTGTACCATGATTTCTAAAAATGATATCGATTATAAAATAGATATGCATTTAAAGAACGGCAAATCAAAATTTATTGCAATTAACGGACAAAAGATAAAAAAAGCTGCAGAGCTAATGGGGCTTTTAAATGCCGTATTCTTTTCTCCGGAAGACCTTGGTATTATCAAAAATGGTCCCGGTGAGAGAAGAAGATTTATTGATATGGAGCTTTGCCAGCTTGATAAATATTATCTTTATCATTTATCACAATATCAAAAAATTTTGAATCAGAGAAACAAATTATTAAAAGATTTTGCGTTAAGCAATGATTTAAAAGAAACAATAGCTATCTGGGACAATCAACTGATATCCTATGGCAAATCCATTATTGAGAGAAGAAGATTATTTGTCAAACAGTTAAATGAAATCATTTATGATATCCACAAAAATTTATCCGGCGGAAAAGAAGAAATAGAGATTGTTTATGAGCCTGATGTAAATGATGATGCATTTGAATCTGTTTTGGAACAAAACAGGGAAAAAGACATCAAATACAAAACGACATCAGTCGGACCTCATCGGGATGATATATCTTTTCTTGTCAAAAGCAGTGATAATGATGTAAAGATTGATATAAGGAAATACGGATCGCAGGGCCAACAGAGAACAGCTGCTTTGTCACTGAAGCTTGCAGAGATAGAACTGGTCAAAAAAGTAACAAAGGACAAACCAATTTTATTATTGGATGATGTGCTTTCAGAGCTTGACAGCAGCCGGCAGAATTATTTATTACAGTCAATTGGTGATATTCAGACGATTATTACCTGTACAGGTATAGATGAATTTGTAAACAATCGTTTTGAAATCAATAAAATTTTTAAAGTAAAAAACGGAACCATTCAATCAGAAAACTAGGAGGGCTTTATGGCTAACGAGTACGGAGCAGACCAAATACAGATTTTGGAAGGTCTTGAAGCAGTAAGAAAAAGACCGGGTATGTACATAGGTAGTACTTCAGCAAGAGGATTACATCATCTTGTTTATGAGATTGTTGATAATGCAGTAGATGAAGCTCTTGCAGGATTTTGTGATACGATTGATGTAACGATTAATCAGGACAATACAATAACAGTCATTGATAATGGACGTGGTATTCCGGTCGGAATCAATCACAAAGCCGGAAAACCTGCCGTAGAAGTTGTATTTACAGTGCTTCATGCGGGCGGTAAATTCGGCGGTGGCGGATATAAAGTATCCGGAGGACTTCACGGCGTTGGTGCATCGGTTGTAAATGCGCTTTCCGACTGGCTTGAAGTAGAGATTTGCAGGGAAGGAAAAGTATACAAACAGCGTTATGAGCGCGGAAAAGTAATGTATGACTTAAAAGAGCTTTGCGAATGTGATGCAAGTAAAACCGGTACAAAGGTTACATTTAAACCGGACGGAACTATTTTTGAGGAGACTGTTTTTGAATATGCTGTATTAAAGCAGCGTCTTCGAGAGATGGCATTCCTTACAAAAGGACTCAAAATTGTTCTTCGTGATTTACGGGGAGATGATCCGGTTGAGCAGACATTCCATTATGAGGGTGGTATTAAGGAATTTGTCTCTTACTTAAATAAGAGCAAAACACCGCTTTACAATGATATTTTGTATTTTGAAGGCGACAAAAATAATGTTCATGTGGAAGTAGCACTTCAGCATAATGATTCGTATAACGAGAGCTGTTTTAGTTTTGTAAATAATATCAATACACCGGAGGGCGGTACACATCTTGTCGGTTTTCGAAATGCACTGACAAAGACCTTTAATGATTATGCCAGATCCAATAAATTGTTAAAGGATAGCGAACCAAATTTATCCGGTGAAGATATCAGGGAAGGAATTACAGCAATTGTCAGTATCAAAATTGAGGAGCCGCAGTTTGAAGGACAGACCAAACAAAAACTTGGTAACTCAGAAGCGAGAGGAGCGGTCGACAGCATTGTTTCAGAACAGCTGACTTATTTCCTTGAGCAAAATCCGACTGTTGCAAAAGTAATTTGTGAAAAATCAATTCTTGCACAGCGCGCCAGAGATGCAGCAAGAAAAGCGAGAGATTTAACGAGAAGAAAAACAGCACTTGAAGGACTTTCTCTTCCCGGTAAGCTTGCAGATTGTTCCGATAAAAATCCGGAGAATTGTGAGATTTATATCGTCGAGGGAGATTCCGCCGGCGGTAGTGCAAAAACAGCAAGAAGCCGTGCAACACAGGCAATTTTACCGTTACGCGGAAAAATCTTAAATGTAGAAAAAGCAAGACTTGATAAAGTATATTCCAATGCAGAAATCAAAGCGATGATTACAGCATTCGGTACCGGTATTCATGATGATTTTGATATCAGCAAATTACGTTATCACAAAATTATTATTATGACCGATGCCGATGTGGATGGTGCACATATTGCAACATTGATGCTGACTTTTATTTACAGGTTTATGCCGGAACTTATCAAACAGGGATATGTGTATTTGGCGCAGCCACCACTTTATAAGCTTGAAAAAAATAAAAAAATCTGGTATGCATACAGCGATGAAGAGCTTGATGCCATCTTAAAGGAAGTAGGAAGAGACCAAAATAACCGTATCCAGCGTTACAAAGGTCTTGGAGAGATGGATGCAGAGCAGCTTTGGGAGACGACAATGGATCCGGAGAGAAGAACGCTTCTCAAGGTTGTGATGAATGAGGAAGCTGAGTCAGAGCTTGACCTCACATTTACAACTTTGATGGGTGATAAAGTAGAGCCTCGTAGAGAATTCATCGAGCAGAATGCAAAATTTGTGAAAAATCTTGATATTTAACAAGCAATCAAAATTTGAGGGTAAAAAATGGACGATACAATATTTGACAAACAATATGATAAAGTAAAAAACGTGGATATGAAAAAAACCATGGAAAATTATTATATTGATTATGCCATGAGTGTTATTGCATCCAGAGCACTTCCGGATGTAAGAGACGGACTGAAACCGGTACAAAGACGTGTTTTGTATTCCATGATTGAACTGAATAACGGACCGGATAAGCCACACCGTAAAAGTGCCCGTATAGTAGGTGATACAATGGGTAAATATCACCCACATGGTGATAGCTCAATTTATGGTGCACTTGTCAATATGGCACAGGAGTGGAATACACGTTATCCGCTTGTTGACGGACACGGAAACTTTGGTTCTGTCGATGGTGACGGCGCAGCTGCGATGCGTTATACAGAGGCAAGACTTTCTAAGATTTCCATGGAGCTTCTTGCTGATATCAATAAAGATACGGTTGATTTTGTTCCAAACTTTGATGAGACGGAAAAAGAACCAAGTGTACTTCCGAGTAGATATCCAAATCTTCTTGTGAATGGTACAACCGGTATTGCCGTTGGTATGGCGACCAATATTCCACCACACAATCTGCGTGAAGTAGTCGATGCTGTTGTCAAAATTATTGATAATCATGTAATTGAAAACCGCGAGACGGATATTGAAGAAATTCTTGATATCGTAAAAGCACCGGATTTTCCGACAGGTGGTATCATTTTAGGAACAAGAGGTGCGGAGGAAGCATACAGAACCGGCCGTGGAAAGGTCAGAGTGCGTGCTGTCACAAATATTGAGACGCTCTCAAACGGAAAGAACCAGATTATCGTAACAGAGCTTCCTTATATGGTGAACAAAGCCAATCTTCTATTAAAGATTGCTGAGCTTGTCAAACTCAAAAAAATAGATGGCATTACAGACCTTCGTGATGAATCGAGCCGTGAAGGTATGCGCGTTGTTATCGAACTTCGAAAAGACGCCAATGCCAATGTCATTTTGAATCAGCTTTATAAACATACACAGCTTCAGGATACATTTGGTGTCATTAACTTAGCGCTTGTAAACAATGAGCCAAAGGTAATGAATCTTCTCGATATGCTCAAATATTATTTGGAGCATCAAAAAGAAGTTGTGACAAGAAGAACAAAATATGATTTAAATAAAGCAGAAGAACGCGATCATATTTTACAAGGTTTATTAATTGCACTTGATCATATTGATGAAGTCATTAAAATTATCAGAGCAAGTGCCAATACAAATGAAGCAAAACAAAATTTAATTGACCGTTTTGCTCTGACAGATGCGCAGGCCACTGCCATCGTAGAGATGAAGCTTCGTTCTCTGACAGGTTTGGAGAGAGAGAAACTTGAAAATGAGCACAAAGAGCTTGTCCAAAAGATAGCTGAGTTAAAAGCAATCTTAGCAGATGTGAACTTACTTTTGGGTGTTATCCGCTCTGAAATCAAAGAAATCGCTGATAAATACGGTGATGACCGCAGATCAAAGATTGGATATGATGTATATGACATCAATATGGAAGATTTGATTCCATATGAAAATACTGTCATTGCAATGACAAGTCTTGGATATGTGAAACGTATGACAGTTGATAATTTCAAGGCACAAAATCGTGGTGGCCGCGGTATCAAAGGTATGCAGACAATCGAAGATGATTATATCGAAGATCTTCTGATGACAACCACACATGATTACATCATGTTCTTTACGAATTTTGGTCGGGTTTACCGATTAAAAGCATACGAAATTCCGGAAGCAGGAAGAACTGCCAGAGGAACAGCGATTGTCAATCTCCTCCAGTTAAATCCGGGAGAAAAAATTTCTGCGATTATTCCAATCAAAGATATGGAAGCAGAAAAGAATCTCTTCATGGTTACCAAAACCGGTATCGTTAAGAAAACGCATATTTCAGAGTTTGCAAATATCCGTAAAAACGGATTGATTGCGATTAACCTTCGTGATGATGATGAGCTTATCGAAGTAAAATCTACCGATAAAGATTCTGAGATTTTCCTTGTAACCAAATTTGGTATGTGTATCAGATTTAAGGAAACAGACGTCAGGGCAACCGGCCGTGCATCAATGGGTGTCATCGGTATGAATTTGTCTGACCAGGATGAAATCATCGGAATGCAGCTTGACCATCAAGGTGATTCTCTGCTCATTGCTTCAGAAAATGGTATGGGTAAACGTACAGACCTTTCTGAATTTACCGTGCAGAAACGTGGCGGAAAAGGTGTAAAATGTTATAAAATCACTGAAAAAACAGGTGAGGTTGTCGGTGTAAAGGCAGTCAATGATGATCATGAAATTATGATGATTACGACAGAAGGTATTATCATTCAGATACGAATGAGTGACTTTAACCTAATTGGACGTATTACATCCGGCGTTAAGATGATTAATCTTGACGAGAATGTAAAGGTTGCCAAGATTGCAAAGGTTCGTGAAAAAGTATCTGACGGAAATACAGAATACGACAATGTTGAAGAAGCGATGGAAGAAATTCCGGAAGACAAACAAACAGTTGTAGATGACGATGAAGAAGTAACACTTCCGAAAGAAACGGAAGAAGAATAAGAAAAGGGCGGCTATCAGCCGCCTTTTCTTACTTTATAGGAAAGTTCTCCCCGGGAGAACTCTTGATATGAAAAAAGCCCGCACGGAGGCGGGCACGACAAGCAAACGATAGGTTTTAGAAGATATAGAAGCCTTCGGCTCCGGGAAAATCTTCACCAAACTCATCGTCTTCGTTTAAGAAGTAATCCATATCAAGCAAATCATCCTCACTCATGTGGCGGATGTCATCAGCGGTCATGCCTTCAGGTGGATTTTTTATGTACTTGTCTCTGATTTCATCTGAACGTTTGGTCATCAGTTTTTCCTCCAAGTTTAGGATTATTTTAGCACAGATGGAGGAGTCTGCATAGTTGCTAGGCAGGAGCACGGGAATGAAATTTAGCCATTGACCTTTCATACATTTCGTTCAGAGAAATATGCTGATGATTGTGATATAGCTCCAGAAAAAGCATTGTTTTATCGCAACAAGGACATTTAAGAGGATCATATCCAAAGGAAGCGAGCGTACAATCACGCCAACGATTAAAGGAAAGAATGACTTTTCGCTTTTCTTTGGCAATGGCCAGATTGATTTTTTTATCATTTTCACGGTTACGTGCATACAAACCATAGTAACGGATTTGTTTGAAATGCTTTTCTGGGATGTGCTGTATTAGTCTTGCGATGAATTCCATTGCAGGAAGCGTTTCAACAACAAGCTGGTCGTCCTCATGCCGGTTATAGTGGAAAGTTACATTATCACCATCATACTTATCAATACGAGAGGTAGCAATGACAGGACGACCAAGATATCGGCCGATGTATTTTGTAACAACTTTTGGGTCGCATCTGTTTGGTTTTGCATAGACATAAAAGCCCTCTTTGTGGTCAAGATAACACTTTGCTTTCACTTTTTTGAAAGCTGTTCCAAGTTTTTTCTCCATGAGATTCAGAAGAGCAGTTCGGAAAGCATTACGCAGGAAAGTGTAGTTGAAGTGTGTTTTGGATCGCCATAAGCCGCTGTTTCCAATACCACCTTCAGAAAGAAGACAATGGATGTGAGGATTCCATTTGAGATCGCGACCAAAGGTGTGAAGGACAAGGATAAAGCCAGGGGTGAAAGCTTCTGTTTTATTATCTTTATAGAACATGCGGAAGATAACACTTTGAACAGCTTCAAAAAGAAGACCAAGCATTTCGCGGTCTTCCAAGAAGAAATGTCTGAGTTCAGAATCAATCGTAAAGACACAGTGTCGATGCCGGGTATTGATTATCTTAAAAGACATAGAGGTAGTGCGGTCGATGGAATATTTAGTACCGCAAGTAGGACAAAATCTACTATGGCAACGAAAAGGTACGAATTTGAGAGTGCCACAACTTGCACAACCGTACATTGCACCGCCGAAAGAAGAGTCACCGCAGTTAATCATGCGATCAACATTTTCAATGACAGACTTGCGAGGGTGTAAAGTATAAATCATTTCTTCATAATAGTCTTTAAATATATCCTGAAGTATGTTACTCATAAGATAATTATGAAGGATTTAAGGAAAAAAGAAAACCCCTAACCCCTCATGAATGAGGGGCAGGGGAGTTGAAGTGCCGAAGACACTTTTTTATTCATATCTGAGTGCTTCAATTGGATTGAGTTTTGCTGCTTTGTTTGCAGGATAATATCCAAAAAATACACCAATCAAAATGGAGAAGGTAACGGCAAATACGATAATTGATATCGTTGAATTTCCATTATTATACTAATCTTCTTTTGTGAAATGTTTTTTTCGATTTTGTGTAAATTATGTGTTTTTTTATTGTGTAAAATCTGCTATGCTATAATCAACTGAGAAGCAATTCAAATAATGGGGTTCTAAATTGTTTCAAAATAGATAGAGTCGAGGAGATAAAGGTAATGAGGTACAGTTTTAAAGCAAGTATTGTTACGCAGGATGATCAGAAAATCATCAAAATTCCTTTTAATGTATGGGAGGTTTGCGACAGCAAGGGTACACTTTCCATCAAAGCAAAAATCAGGGAAACGACATTTTTCTGTGATTTGCTTCCGGTAGGAAACGGAATTTACAACATTCCGATTACAGATGATGTGGCAGATATTATCAAAGAAGATGTGTTTGATATGTATTTTGAAATTTTGGGCGTTTCCTCTCACTTTTTGGGGAATAGTCCATACAGTACAGAAAATCCAATCCGTAAGATTGACACAGTTGAGCTTGTTACGCAACCATTTGACGGTCTTTGCGGACAGACTTGTATTGCGATGCTTGCCGGTGTGACATTGGATGAGGCGTGTGAGATTATGCACTGCAGGGAATGGCAGGCCAACATGTGCAAAATAGTGGATACACTTGATTATTTGTTTATTCCGCATGCACATTGTATTCACTATACACAAGGCGAGACCGTGACACTTCCAAACTGTGCGATTTTGTTAGAGAAGATGGGACGTTACAGCCATTACCTGATTTATTTTGATGGTACATATCTTGATCCGACAGCCGGAATCTTACCGGAGTTTGATATGAAAAATATGGTTGGGTATCTTGAGATTTTAGTGGATTAAATAAAAAGGATGAAATACACTTTGAAGTATGTTCAAAGTGTATTTTTTCACAATTATCAAAAATTATGAAAAGTAGAGAGATGATGATGGAACAAAAATATCTTATTGATACACAGGAAAACAAAAAATTTTTGGAGCAAAATGTAGAGGCATTGTTTACATTCGGACATCGTTTTCCATCGCCGGGTGGTGGCTCTTATTATTTGGGTGATGACGGTAGCCCATGGACAGACAGACCAAGAGAGACGTGGATTACTTGTCGTATGGCACACGTTTACAGTATAGGCAGTATGCTTGGTCATGCAGGAAGCGAAGCACTCGTGGACGCGGCTTTAAAAGGACTTAGAGGCGAACTTAGGGATACAAAAAACGGTGGCTGGTATGCAGGACTTACAAAGGACGATGAAGTTTTGCCAAGCAAACAGTGTTATGCACACGCATTTGTTATTTTAGCAGCTACCAGTGCACTTCTTGCAGGAAGAGAAGGTGCGCAGGAACTTCTTGCCGAAGCGCTCGCAATTTATGATGAAAAGTTCTGGAATGAAGAAGAAGGGTTATCGTGTGATACTTGGAATACAGAATTTACGGAGCTTGATGATTATCGCGGTATTAATGCTAATATGCACACAGTCGAAGCATTTCTTGCGGTGGCAGACACAACAGGGAATGAGGCGTATAGAGTGAGAGCGGGAAGAATTATTGACCGTGTCGTTTTGTGGGCGAAAGAAAATAATTATCGTATTCCGGAGCATTTTACAAGTGATTGGCAGATGGATCTTGAAAAAAATAAGGAAAAACCGGACGATCCGTTTAAACCGTATGGTGCAACCCCGGGACATGGTATTGAATGGGCAAGACTGATTACACAGTGGGCGACTGCAACGTATGGAATGGACTCGCCAAAAGCAAACGAGTACATTTCCCACGCAGTAAAACTATTTAACCAGGCTGTGTTAGATGCATGGAATGCAGATGGGGAGCCGGGTATTGTATATACAACAGATTGGGAAGGAAAGCCGGTTGTGCAAGACCGCATGCACTGGACACTTGCGGAAGCCATTAATACCTCTGCTGTATTGTACCGCGTGACAGGAAACAAACATTTTGCAGACTGGTATGCAACCTTTATGGAATATCTTGATACGACAGTGCTTGACCACACGCACGGATCATGGTTCCATCAGCTTGACGAACATAACCGGTTAAAAGAGACAGTATGGCCCGGCAAATCAGATATTTATCATGCTCTGCAGGCTATGCTGATTCCTTATCACAAGGTTGATGTTTCCATCGCAAAAGCAGTAAAAGAACAAAAATAGTAAAAATGGCGGCATAAAGCCGCCATTTTGTCATTTATTGAGTGTTTTTGTAATCATTCGGGATAATCTGCTTACATCATAAAATACGTAGCGGGGCAAATCGAGAATGACATCCACTTCCTGGATATCCCGGTTTGAAAAAGTTTCTTCATATAATTTTGGCCAATCATATCCGCCGTATATTTTTTCATGATATCTGCCTCTGTCGACAAAAATATGTACCGGTAAGTCTTCTGCAAATGTTTCATTTGTTAGCGAAAGGTAATTTTCGCATTGCATAATCATTTGTTTTTGCATGGTTTCATTCATATAATTGGTTTTGAAAAGTTCATCAAACACCTTTGTGGTTTCGGCACTTTTAAGGCCGGACATACATTCATCAATAACCGGAAGTTCAAATGTAATATAACCGGTTTTGTTTAAAAGCCAGTGCATATGTGATCCGACGGTGCCTTGTTTTTCACACATTTTTATATAATTCATTTTGGATATATCGTTTTTGACAAGCTGCTCTTGCATATAATTAGGAACATCCATGTTGATTCCGATGATTGCTTCCACATCTTCACGGTACAGCTTTGAATACTGCATAGCTTCGATTCCGGACTCACCATAAGGCATTAACACAACCGGAGTTGTGATACCAAGTGCCTGTAGCGCTTCATGAATTTCTTTGGCAATTTGTTCTGATGTTCTATCGGTTTGAGGCGCCTCACTAAATCCGGTACCAAGATAATCCAATAGAACAACCTTGTATTGTTTGGATAACTCATCAGCCAGAGCGCGGAATGAAAGCGTCGGACAAATATTTCCGGTTTCCGGAAGGATAACAAGCGTGTGCGAGCCTTCGCCAGTTACGTAGGTTGCCATTTGACTTCCTTCCACTGTGACAAAACGGATGTTGTCGTCCTGATATGCCTTCACTTGTTCAACCATTTCTTTTGTCTTATTTCGATTTGAAACCGATAAAAGCGGGATGAGAACAATGAGCAAAATAACCACAATGATTGCGATTCGTTTACACAATCTTGCAATGGTACCTTCGACAACGTATGTATGTAAAAAAGTATGAATCAGGTCGTGCAGCTTTTTCATCATAACTGCGAATAGGACGGATAACATGAGTGTAATGATGACTCTGATAAATACATTGCGGATATAGTACGCACTCTTTACGACTTCTCTGAGGAAGCAGTGGGAAAACAGCTGGACAAACAAACCATGAAACAGGTAAAACTCCAGTGTGTAGTTTCCAAGGAAATAAAGCGGTTTGTTGCCGATTTTAATTTTCATGCCAAGAATCGTAATCATAAATACGAATAAAATACCTGACCCGATTTTTCCAAATAAGTAAATCGTCAGAAAGAGATTATAGTTCTCATTTTCAATTTGAAAATATTTGTAAAAATCATCGAGAAACTCCGCAATCACAAAGGTTATCACAAACCCTATGATGGAAAGGATACAGCAAACAATGTAATTTGCTTTGATTTTTGCAAACAGAGGCTGTTCGTATTTGGCAACCAAAATACCAATTAAAAATAGAGGAATGGTATTGTACCACCAGTCACCGTACATCCAATAAATACAAAATGCCATATAGCAGGCGGAAATAATGCCGATTACAAGAAAGGCCATTTTATCTGTTTTGCAGTATTTTTTGGCAATGTAATAGGAGATGTATAAAATTAAAATCGCATACATATACCAGGCATAAGGGTTGGCCGTATAAGGACCACCGACTGTAAAAGGCTGGGACATGCTGATGCGTTCGTCAAGATAGCTTCTGACAACGACAAAAATAACGCTGCTGGTGAAAAGTGCTGTAATGAGCAGTTCACATTTTTTACCCAAAAAGCCATCTAAATAATGTTCTTTTTGCTGATTGCTCTTATAAAGTCCATATCCCGAACAGAAAAAGAAAATCGCAACGCACAAATAACCTGCCGGCAAGAACACATTCAGGCCATCCTTATGGAATTCCTGTACGACATTTTTATCACATGTCGTAAGCGCAATGTGATGGAGCATAATGCAGATCGATGCATATGCCTGAAGCGCTTTTGTCTGTTTTAAGGAAAGGACTTCGTCATTCCATTCCCCTCGTTTGGCAATCGATGATTTGTAAAACAGTAAAACAAGCATCATCGGATAGACGAGATAAATCAAATAATCCATACGCAATTCCCCCTTCATCTCAGTTTTATAAACAATTTGTCAAAATCATAAATAAAACGCAAAAGTTTATCTTTTCTTTATCATAATTTGAAAAAAAACAGATATCTAGAAAAATTGCACATGGTATTTGTAAAATTGTTCGCATAATGAATCGAGTAGGCTGACTTCTACAATAAAAAAGGGACGCTCCCTAAGATAGGAAACGTCCCTTTGAAAATCAATCTTCTGTTTTGACGCAATCATCAATGATTTTGACAATTGAGGAAATGGCATCTAATTGTTTGCTTTCCTTCATCGCATCAATATAGAGCGTTCGGTTACAGAAAAGTTCTCTTACTTTTTCAACGAGAAGGTCTTTTGTAATATCATCCTCCTCAAGTACAATGCTGTAGCCCTGCGCTTCAAACGAATGCGCATTTAATATCTGGTCGCCACGGCTTCCGTTGCAAAGCGGAATCAGAATATTCGGCTTTTGCAGTGCCAAAAGCTCACAAATTGCATTGGCACCGGCTCGGCTGATGACGATATCAGCCATTGCAAACAAATCTTTCAATTCTGACTTGATATATTCAAACTGTTTGTAGCCTTTGGTATTTAAAAGTAAGTTGTCAACTTTATCTTTGCCGCAAAGATGAACGACCTGAAAATCTTCTAACAAATCAGGAAGCGCTTCTCTGACGAAAGCGTTCACATTGGCTGCACCGAGGCTGCCGCCGATGACCATAATGACCGGTTTATTTGCTGAAAAACCACAGAAATCAAGTCCGGCAATCTTATTGCCCATGCGCAGCTCTTCGCGAATCGGAGAACCGGTTAGTATCGCTTTCTCTGCCGGTAGATTTTGCATGGTCTCCGGAAAATTACAACATATCTTTGTTGCAACCGGAATACACAGCTTGTTGGCGAGACCCGGTGACATGTCTGATTCATGGATGATACACGGTATTTTCAGACTGGCTGCTGCACGCACTACAGGAACAGAAACAAATCCGCCCTTTGAAAAGACAACATCGGGTTTAATCTGTTTGAGATACTTACGTGCCTCGGCAAAGCCTTTCATCACACGAAACGGGTCAGAAAAATTCTTTGGGTCAAAATAACGGCGAAGCTTTCCGGTCGCTATTCCGTAATAAGGAATAGCAAAGTCTGAAATCAGACGCTTTTCGATGCCTTCATAAGAGCCGATATAGGATATTTCATACCCCATTTTTTGAAGGGAAGGAAGGAGTGCGATGTTTGGTGTAACATGTCCTGCCGTTCCTCCACCGGTAAGTACGATTTTTTTCATGATATCCCCCCGTTACGCCTGACTTTTGATTTGCTCGAGTGCGATAGCAAGCTGATCCGGGCAGGATGTGTTTTTGAAACCGCAGCGTATTCCTTTTAATTTTGAAATCGCATCATCAATCTGCATTCCTTTTACGAGACTGGAAATGCCCTGGAGGTTACCGTTACAACCGCCTGTAAATGCCACAGACGAGATGATATCGCCGTCCGTTTCGATTTCGATTAATGAACTACAGACACCTGTTGGTCTATACTGCATAAAATCCCTCTTTTCTGTCTAATAATGTAACAATTCAAAATCGTTTAGATATTTAATAAATCACTGAATACCTTGAGTGCTCCGTCTGTATCGTGTGCAAGAACGCGTTTTGCCAATACTTTACCGAGCTGAACGCCTTCCTGGTCAAAGCTGTTGATATTCCATGCAAAGCCCTGGAACATAACTTTATTTTCAAAGTGTGAAAGAAGTGCACCAATTGTTTCCGGTGTCAGTTTGTCACCGATGATGATGCTTGAAGGACGACCGCCTGCAAAGTTTTTGTTGTTGTTTTCATCCTTTTTACCGCAGGCAAATGCAATAATCTGAGCAGCGACGTTTGCGCATAATTTCTGCTGGCTTGTGCTGTCTTCGATGACGACATCTGATCCAATCTGACTGTTTTTGAATCCGATGAACTGAAGCGGAACGATATCTGTTCCCTGGTGCAGTAACTGATAGAAGGAATGCTGTCCGTTTGTACCAGGCTCACCAAAGATGATTGGTCCTGTTACATAGCTGATAGGCTCGCCGAAACGATTCACTGATTTGCCGTTTGATTCCATATCGAGCTGCTGTAAGTGCGCCGGAAAACGGGAAAGTGCCTGAGAGTACGGAAGTACTGCTGTGCATGGATAGCCAAGTACGTTTCTCTCATAAACACCGATTAATGCATCAAGTAATGCAGGGTTTTTGGTAATGTCTTTGTTTGCAGCAAGTTTATCAGCCTCAGCTGCACCGTTTAAGAACTGTGCGAATACTTCCGGTCCGAATGCCAAAGAAAGAACGGCACCACCAACTGCTGAAGAAGAAGAGAAACGACCACCGATGTAATCATCCATGAAGAATGCAGCAAGGTAATCAGAACTCTTTGCAAGCGGAGAAGTCTCACTTGTAACTGCTACCATATGTTTGGAAGCGTCAAGACCTGCTTTTGCCAAAGCGTCTTTTACGAATGACTCGTTTGTCAGTGTCTCAAGTGTTGTACCTGATTTTGAAACAAGTACGAAAAGGGAATGTGCTACATCGATAGAACCCAGTACTGCAGCAGCATCATCCGGATCGACATTGCTGATGAATTTTGCTTCCATTTTGAATGTATTGTTAACTTTGGCCCAATTCTCGAGTGCCAAATAAATCGCACGAGGACCTAAGTCGGAACCACCGATACCGATCTGAACAACTGTTGTGAATTTCTCTCCGGCCGCATTTGTGATTTCACCTGCGTGAACTTTGTTTGCAAATTCTGCAATTTTTTGCTGCTGCGTTGTATAGAAAGTTCTCTTGTCAACGCCATCAGCGTTTACAGCCTCGCCAAGCTGGCCACGGCACATATGATGAAGTACATGACGTTTCTCACCGGTGTTTACGACTTCGCCATTGTAAAGCGCTTCGAATTTTTCAACAAGCTGTGCCTCCGTAGCAAGATCGGCAAGATTTTTTAATACTGCATCATCAACAGCTTTTGCCGCATAGTTGAATACCATGCCGCCAGCCATTGGTACGCTGTAGGCTTTCGCACGGTTTGCACCGTTTTCGCCGGACATAACGGTTACTAAGTCAACGCTGTCTTTTTTGGCAGCAAGGCTTTTGTAAGCGTTTAATGTATCTAAGTTGTTCCAATTTACCATCATAGGTTCCTCCTTAAATTCTGAATAGTGAACAATTTGCATTACTATAAGGTAGATAGTAATACAACCGAATAAAATTATACAGAAAATCTCTATTGATTTCAAGGGTTCTTATATTATAGAATAACAATATATGCACAATACATTCCTCTATGTATGGCAAAACAGCAAAGGGAGATGACAAAATATGAAAATTGTTGTACTGGAACGAAATAGTGTCGGCACAGATATTGATGTGACCGGATTTGAGAAATACGGGGAAGTGACCTATTATCGCAATACCGTCGAGCATCAGGTAACGGAGCATGTAGGGGATGCGGATATTGTCATCGCAAACAAAGCACCGTTAAATGAAAAAACACTAAAGGATTGCAGCAACGTCAAACTGATCTGCGAGTTTGCAACAGGCTTTGACAATGTGGATTTGGAATATTGCCGGGGACGCGGCATCAAGGTATGCAACGTCAAAAATTATTCGACGGCAGCCGTTGCACAGCACACCTTTGCGATGGCACTTTATTTACTCGAGCACTTAAGACATTATGATGAGTATGTCAAATCCGGTACGTATGGTGCGCAGGACCGGTTTTCCAATTTTGACCTGCCGTTTGTGGAGCTGGACGGAAAAACATGGGGCATTGTCGGTATGGGCAATATCGGCAAATGTGCGGCCAGAATTGCAGAAGGATTCGGTTGTAAGGTTATTTATTATTCCGTCACAGGAAAAAATACGACGACAGAATACCAAAAAGTTAGCTTAGATGAACTATTGGAGCGTGCTGATTTTGTTTCTGTACATTGTCCGCTTTCTGATTTGACGAGGAATCTGATTGATTACAGTGCAATGAAAAAAATGAAAAAGACAGCGATTCTCTTAAATGTTGCAAGAGGACCGGTTGTCAATAATACAGACCTTTACAAAGCGCTTACCGAGGGAGAGATTGCGGCAGCAGGACTTGATGTCCTCGAGAAAGAGCCGATTGCAGATGACAATCCGCTCGGACAAATCAAAGACAGTTCGAAACTTATCATCACGCCACATATGGCATGGGCAAGCACGGAAGCAAGGATGCGGCTTGTGGATGAAGTTTGTTTGAATATTGAAGCATATTTAGATGGCAAAAACAGAAATGTTGTAAATGAATAAAAGCAATCATAAGTAAAAAATGGGAGGAACAAATGAGCAGCGAAATCAGAGACATTAACCTGGCAGAGTCAGGAGAGCAGAAAATTGAATGGGTAAAACGGAATTGTGATCTTCTTCGTACGCTGGAGGCGGAGTTTGAGAAAACAAAACCGTTTGCCGGAAAGAAAATTGCACTTTCCGTGCACTTGGAGGCAAAAACAGCATACCTTTGCAAGGTGTTAAAAGCAGGCGGTGCGGATATGTATGTCACAGGCTCTAACCCACTCAGCACGCAGGATGATGTGGCAGCAGCCCTTGTGAAGGCAGGACTTGAGGTTCATGCCTGGTATGACTGCACCGATGAAGAATACAACCATCATATCAGAGAGGTATTAAAGGTTGCGCCAAACATTATCATTGATGACGGTGGAGACCTTGTGCATATGATGCATACAGAGTTTAAAGAATTGATTCCGCAGGTAATCGGTGGTTGTGAGGAGACAACAACAGGTATTTTGAGACTGGAAGCAATGGCTAAAGCCGGAACACTCAAGTTCCCGATGGTGCGTGTCAACAATGCGATGTGTAAGCATTTCTTCGATAACCGCTATGGTACCGGCCAGTCTGTATGGGATGGAATCAACCGTACGACAAATCTGATCGTAGCCGGCAAAATCGTCGTTGTAGCCGGATACGGCTGGTGCGGAAAAGGTACCGCGATGCGTGCAAAAGGACTTGGCGCAAGAGTGATCGTGACAGAGATTGATCCGGTTAAGGCAATTGAGGCCGTTATGGACGGATTTGATGTCATGCCGATGAAAGAGGCAGCTAAGCTTGGTGATTTCTTCGTCACCGTTACAGGCTGTGACAAGGTAATCGACGAAGAAGACTTCATGGAATTAAAGGATGGCGCCATTCTTTGTAATGCCGGTCACTTTGATTGTGAGATCGATATGGCAAGACTTCGCGAAATCGCAGTAGAGTCAAAGGAGATGCGCAAAAACATCATGGGATACAAGCTGCCAAACGGCAGATGGGTATGTGTTCTTGGAGAAGGACGTCTTGTAAATCTTGCCTGTGGTGACGGACATCCGGCAGAGATTATGGACATGAGCTTTGCAATCCAGGCACTTTCTGCAAAATACTTAGTAGAAAATGCAGATTCTCTTACGGAAAAACTAATCGACGTGCCAAATGAGGTAGATGTCGATGTAGCCAAGAGAAAGCTTGCATTCCTCGGTAAGGAAATCGATGTCCTGACGCCGGAGCAGGAGAAATATTTATTCGGATAAATGATAAGGATAGCAGCCTGCTGGCTGCTATTTTTGTATCACTTCCAAACTTTTTCTTAAAACCATAAAGAAATTATGAAATCCATAGTATTTTCCAAAGAATGTGCTACAATAAAAAACAGCAGAAGGGGTGAAGACATTGCAGAAACCAAAAGGATCCTTATGGCAACGATTTAAAAACAGTAAATTATCCACAAAGCTATATATCTCCTGTGTTTGTATGATTATATTGCCGCTGCTGTTTACATGGATAGCAAATATGGGAATCCGCAAATTTCTTATGGAAGTGCTGGATGACCCCCAGATTACCATGATTGTTGAAAGCAAATTCATGAGATATTTTTGGGGCGATATGATGCTTGTGATCGTCATTATTCTCATACTGATTGCAATCTTGATGAAGCAATTTATCCAGACGGGGCTTGTAAAACCGATGCGGGAGATGAATGCGGCGATGCAGCACATCGCAGCAGGGGATATGGATTACAAGATTACCAACTGTTATAGCGGTGAGGTTGGTGAGGTGTTTCACAATTATGAAGACATGCGCCGTAAGCTCAAAGAGTCTATGGAAAAGACGATCGATAATGAAAAAAAGAACCGCGAGCTCGTCAGCAATATATCTCACGATTTAAAAACGCCGATTACATCCATCAAAGGCTATGTGGAAGGAATCATGGATGGTGTAGCGGACACGCCCGAAAAGATGGACCGCTATATCAAGACCATTTATAATAAGGCAAATGACATGGATAGGCTGATTAACGAACTGACTGTCTATTCCCATATCGATGCCAATCGTATTCCGTACAATTTCCACCAGATTAATGTGGCGGAATATTTCAATGATTGTGTTGAGGAAGTCGGACTTGACTTAGAATCGAAAAATATCAAGTTGGATTTCACGAATTTGGTGCCGTCTCAGACGCAGGTCATTGCAGATCCTGAGCAGATGAGGCGTGTGATCAACAACATCATCGGAAACAGTGTAAAATACCTCGACAAAGAGGAAGGGATTATTGAGATTCGTATTTTGGATGAGATTGATTCCATCCGCATCGAAATAGAGGACAACGGAAAAGGAATCAATCAAAAGGATCTTCCGAACATTTTTGAACGGTTTTACAGAACAGATGCCTCCCGTAATTCCAAGCAGGGCGGTAGTGGAATCGGACTTTCCATTGTGAAGAAAATAATAGAAGATCATGGCGGATACATTTGGGCGACGAGCAAAGAAGGGGAAGGAACCTGTATCCATTTTGTACTTAGAAAGTATGAGGTAGAAAACGATGAGTAAGATTTTAATTGTAGAAGATGAACTTGCGATTGCAGAGTTAGAAAAAGACTATTTGGAAATCGATCAGTATGAGGTGGAGCTTGCGGCAGACGGAAATACAGGCCTTGAGAAAGCCATGAATGGCGATTTTGATCTGATTATTCTGGATTTGATGCTCCCGGGTATGGATGGATTTGAGATTTGCAAAAAGATACGTGAGGAGAAAAATATCCCGATCATCATCGTGTCAGCAAAAAAGGATGATATAGATAAGGTAAGGGGTCTCGGACTTGGTGCGGATGATTACATGACGAAGCCATTTAGTCCAAGTGAGCTTGTTGCGCGCGTGAAAGCACATCTTGCCAGATATGACAGACTCATCGGCAGCAACCAAAAGAGCAATGATATTGTTGAGATACGAGGATTAAAGATTGATAAGACGGCACGCCGTGTTTATTTAAACGGGGAAGAAAAAATCTTTACAACCAAGGAATTTGACCTTTTGACCTTCCTTGCGGAAAATCCGAATCATGTATATTCCAAGGAAGAGCTGTTTAGGGAAATATGGGATATGGAATCGATTGGTGATATCGCGACCGTTACGGTGCACATCAAAAAGATCCGTGAAAAAATAGAGTATGATTCTTCGAAACCACAGTATATTGAGACAATTTGGGGTGTAGGATACCGCTTTAAGATATAATAAAAGAGGCTGTACACGGATATTCGTGAACAGCCTCTTGCAATTATCGGCGTTTTCCGATGTAATGCATTTTTCCTTTCATCTCAGGATTCAAATCGGTCTTAGGCGGCTGCGATGGCTTTTGTCCGATGACCTCAACGTTAATCATATTCCGGTTAAACGCATCCTTGGCACAAGAACTGCAGTACTGCCCGTAACGGAGGCTGCAGCCACAGCTCTTACATTGTAAATAATAGCTGGAACCGTTTGGAATCTCAAGTTTACCGTGTTCAAGAAGCATCGTGATGGTGCTCATTTTAACACCTGTTACATTGGAAATCACCGGATATGGCGTAGGTCCGTTCTGTTCCAGAAATTCCCGCACTTTGCCGTAGTCATCCAGCGTCACTTCGTTACAGTCGTGACAACGGAAGTATCCGGTAGCCTCCTGAAAAAGCTTTCCCCCACAGTATGGACATTTGATCGGTTTGTTTAAACTAAGAACTTGTTCAAGTCGACTTGGTATATTACTCATAAAAGTCCCCTCAAAATAATCTTTACAGCGTTACCATTTCTTCGTATTATTATAAAAAAAAAACGAAAAAATTGCAATGGGAATATAAAACATGAATATTGATATTATAGAAGAAACAAAAGAGTATCTGATTGTCTATAAACCATCAGGATTTGCCACGCAGTCAGCAAATGCATTTGCAAAGGATGCAGTCAGTGAGGTAACGGCATATTTAGCCGGGAAGGAAGGGAAAATACCGTATGTCGGACTTGTACATAGACTTGACCAGCCGGTGGAGGGTCTTTTGGTATTTGCGAAGAATAAACATACAGCAGCAAATCTCAGCAGTCAGCTATCCGGGGCAAATAAAATATGCCAAAAAGAATATCTGGCTGTTGTTTGTGTCGATGAGGCAAAGGACTTACCGATTAAGGAATCAATTACAATGGTAGATTATCTAGGCAAAGACAGTGACAACAAACGTGCGGTCATCACCTCCGAAAAGGAAGGAAAACGTGCAGAGCTTACCTATGAGGTACTGCAAAGAAAAGAGAATCTGGCGCTTGTGCGTATTCATTTGAAAACAGGACGGTTTCACCAAATCCGCGCACAGTTTGCAAGCCGGGGTATGTCACTGATTGGTGATCGGAAATATGCTTCCGAAATGTCAAATAAATTGACAGAAGCATATGGCGTCAAACATGTAGCACTGTGTGCAAGTAAGCTGACATTTCTGGAACCGGGCACAAAAAAAGAGGTTGTATGCGAGGTAACACCCCAAAATCCGATTTTCCGGACGGAGTGGGAAGCGACAGGATAATTTTAAAAAGCGTTGATGTCAAAAAGGCCAAAATAGGTCAAGAAAAAGACGACAACCGGAATAGGATAAGAAAATTAGTCCACCCTAATATCAGAAAGATAATAGGGTGGTTTTGTTATGAGAAGTTTTTGGAATGAAAAAAAAGAGATGTGTTACTTTGTATTATTTCTGATTGCCTTATATGGTGCATTCCGATATGTGCTTCCGTTGTTTCTGCCGTTCGTGCTTGCATTTTGCGTGGTGGCACCCTCTGACCCTTTGGTGAGCCGCATCTCCCAAAAGACGCATGTGCCAAAGGGCGTTGTTACAGGACTATTGGCAGCCGTGTTATTTACGGGAATCACACTGATTGTAACGTTTCTAATTTATTTGAGTTGCAATGAAATCGGAAATTATGTATTTAGCAAACAGGAACTTTTATATCATTTCAAAACGTATTTTTCCAATCTATCAAAAGATTTGATTCCAAACGCTATGAATGAATCCATCGGATATGTGCAAAAAGCAATCCGCATTTTTATTTTTTTCATCATATCCTGGATCAGTATGGTGTTATTGTCCAAGGACTTTTCCCAGCTCAAAAAATGGGGAAACCATAACCAATATGTCATATACGCCAAAAATGAAGTAAGGCAATTGGGACTTTTTATCAAAACCTTTGCATTTGCACAATTTGTAATCATACTCGGAATCAGTGCCATTTGTTTCGTTGGATTCGTGATATGTGGGTTTCCGCTTGCACGGGCGCTGTTGTTCGGACTATTAACCGGAATTCTTGATGCGCTGCCGTTTCTTGGAACGGGGCTTGTTTTAATTCCGGTTGCAATCTGGCAGTTACTCATAGGGAATTATAGCCAAACCATTCTTGTTTTGCTGCTATTTTTGTTGTCTGTAGTTTTCCGTGAGCTTTTAGAGCCACGGCTGATTGGTGATAAAATGGGGCTTTGGCCAGTGGCAATGTTGATGTCGGTGTATGTAGGGGTGGAGGTATTTGGCGGACTTGGGGTCATTTACGGCCCAATTTATATAATCATTGCGACAGATTTTTACAGACATGCATTTACCAAATCCGGATAAAATGGCAAACTTTCATGACGAAATAACCTGCCAAAATAACAAAATATTGACATTTTTTGAAGATGCAAGTAATATAATACTATACTTACGAGGTCAAAAGGGACTACTAATTAGCTAGTAGTCCCCTTTTTTGGTTTTGGTAAGATTGATAAGGGAAAACGAGAGGAGTGGAAAAATGGAAGCAATGGGTGAAGTTTTAAAGGTTGTCGACGATTTTGTATGGGGACCGGTGATGCTCATTTTACTTGTGGGAACAGGCATTTTCTTAACCATCCGTACAAAATTCCTTCCATGGAGAAATCTTGGGTATGCATTAAAGAGCACACTCAGCAAAGAGGCAAGAACAAAAAAAGAAGGTGGTGCGGGAGATATTTCACCATTCTCAGCACTCACAACAGCGCTTGCCGCAACAATTGGTACGGGTAATATCGTAGGTGTTGCGACAGCGATGGTATCAGGAGGACCGGGCGCACTTGTATGGATGTGGATTTCCGCAGCCTTTGGTCTGACATCAAAATTCTCAGAGTGTATGCTTGCGATTAAATATCGTGAAGTAAATGAAAATGGTGAGATGAGTGGTGGACCAATGTACACCATGAAAAAAGCGTTTAAAAATAAAGCAGCAGGTTCCGTGCTCGGTTGGTTGTTTGCTTTGTTTGCGGTTATCGCGTCGTTTGGTATCGGAAACCTGACACAGGCCAATTCCATTTCAGAATCCATCAATGCGACGTTCGGTGTATCACCGGTTGTAGTCGGCGTAGTGCTTACAATCATCGCACTCATTATTATTGTTGGCGGAATCAAATGGATTTCCAAAGTATCCAGTGTCGTTGTTCCGTTTATGGCTATTTTTTATGTCATTGGCGGTATTATCGTAATCATCGGTAATATCCAGAACGTTCCGCAGGGCATTTGTGATATTTTCAAAATGGCATTTTCTGTACAGGCAGTCGGCGGCGGACTTTGCGGTTCGATTACAGCTGCCATGATGAATGCGATGCGTTTTGGTGTGGCCAGAGGTGTTTTTTCAAATGAGGCAGGTATGGGTTCTGCAGCGATTACCGCAGCAGCAGCACATACAGATAATCCGGTCCGTCAGGGCTATATCAACATGACAGGTACATTCTGGGATACGATTGTTGTTTGTACCATTACAGGTCTTTGTATTGCAAGTAGCGGTGTTCTTGGAGCAGTCGATGAGTCAGGCGCGATGATCAAGGGAGCTGCACTGACGATTCTCGCATTTAAGACGGTGCTTGGTGAGCTTGGAGCGGTTCTTGTAACAATCGGTATTGCACTGTTTGCATTCTCAACCATCCTCGGCTGGGAATATCATGGCGAGAAAGCATTTGAGTACATATTAAATACACCAAAATTCAACATGGTATACCGCATCATTTTCTCATTAATCGCTTATGTCGGTGCAACAACGGCACTTGATATTGTTTGGAACTTCTCGGATATTGCAAATGCACTTATGGCGATTCCAAACCTGATTTGTCTTCTTTACTTAAGCGGGGAAATTGCAAAGGATATGGAAGATTTCCAGGAGGTCATCAAAGCAGAGAAGGCTGCAAAGTAAAAATATAGCGTAAACTTGACAATGCCAAGTGTTTATTTTATGATAAAAACACATTGTCAAAAAGGTGATACCGCCGTTTTTCGGTCCCTTTTCGGGGGTGGAAAGCGGCGTTATTTTTTGAAAGAAAATAGAAGTATAAAAGGTGTCAGTAGGAGGACGATTATGGCAGACAAGAAATTAGTAGAAGCGATTACTTCTATGGAAGAAGATTTTGCGCAGTGGTACACGGACGTTGTCAAAAAAGCAGAACTTCTTGATTACACAAGCGTAAAAGGATGTATGGTTTTCAAGCCGGCAGGATATGCAATCTGGGAGCTTATTCAGTCACAGATGGATGCGGAATTCAAGAAGACAGGCGTAGAAAATGTATATCTTCCGATGTTTATTCCGGAAAGCTTACTGCAGAAGGAAAAAGACCACGTAGAAGGATTTGCACCGGAGGTTGCATGGGTAACACATGGCGGACTCAATCCGCTTCAGGAGAGAATGTGTGTCAGACCGACTTCCGAGACGTTGTTCTGCGATTTTTATAAAAATGAGATTCAGTCATACAGGGATCTTCCAAAGGTGTACAACCAGTGGTGCAGCGTTGTGCGCTGGGAGAAAGAGACAAGACCTTTCCTTCGAAGCAGGGAGTTTTTATGGCAGGAAGGCCATACGGCACATGCGACAGCAGAGGATGCAGAGGCAAGAACCATCCAGATGTTAAATGTATACGCTGATTTCTGTGAGAATGTTCTCGCAATTCCTGTCGTAAAAGGACGCAAGACGGACAAAGAAAAATTTGCCGGTGCAGAGGCTACCTATACAATTGAGTCACTGATGCACGACGGAAAAGCACTTCAGTCAGGTACAAGCCATAACTTCGGGGATGGATTTGCAAAAGCGTTCGGTATCCAGTACACGGATAAGGAGAACAAGCTGCAGTATGTCCATCAGACATCCTGGGGAACAACGACACGTTTAATCGGTGCGATCATTATGGTACACGGTGATAATTCCGGTCTTGTACTTCCGCCAAAGGTAGCACCGACACAGGTGATTATTATTCCGATTCAGCAGCATAAGGAGGGCGTTTTAGACAAGGCCTTTGCATTAAAAGAGCGTTTATCAAATTTCAGGGTTAAGGTTGACGATTCCGATAAGAGTCCGGGATGGAAATTCTCAGAGTGTGAGATGAGAGGTATTCCGGTCCGCGTCGAAATCGGACCAAAGGATATCGAGGCAGGCAAATGCGTGCTTGTCCGCCGTGATACAAGAGAGAAGATAGAATGCAAGCTTGAGGATCTCGAGACAGAAGTGGCAGCGCTTCTTGACAAGATTCAGGTAGAAATGCTTGAGAGAGCGAGAGCACATAGAGATGCACATACATATGTTGCAAAAAATATGGAACAGTTCGAAGAGATTTTTGCGACCAAGTCCGGTTTCGTAAAAGCAATGTGGTGTGGCGAGCAGGCATGCGAGGATACCATCAAAGAAAAACTGGCTGTCACAAGCCGTTGTATGCCGTTTGAGCAGGAGGACATTGCGCCGACTTGTGTATGCTGTGGCAAACCGGCCAAAAAGATGGTTTATTGGGGTAGAGCATATTAAGATATATTGAGAGGTATGGAGATGAAAGTTTTAGTAATCAACTGCGGTAGCTCTTCATTAAAGTATCAGCTGATCGACAGTGCAAATGAGACCGTTCTTGCAAAAGGACTTTGCGAAAGAATCGGAATTGATGGCGCAATCACCCACCAAAAGGCCGGCGGTGAGAAACAGACATGGCAGATGGATATGCCAAACCATACAAAAGCGGTTTCCTATGTCATTGACAAATTGTTAGACAAAGAAGTCGGAGCCATCTCGTCTTTAGATGAGATTGATGCCGTCGGACATCGTATTGTTCATGGAGGTGAGAAATTTGCCAAGAGTGTCATCATTACGGAAGAAGTAATGAAAGCAATTGAAGAATGCAATGATCTTGCACCGCTCCACAATCCGGCCAACCTCATTGGTATTCGTTCTTGCCGGGAAGTGATGCCAAATGTGCCAATGGTAGCCGTATTTGATACAGCCTTTCATCAGACGATGCCGAAAAAGGCATATATGTACGGTCTTCCAAACGAGTATTATGAGAAGTACAAAGTGAGACGGTACGGATTCCATGGTACAAGCCATGATTATGTCAGCCACAGGGCAGCACAGCTTCTTGAGAAGGATATCAAAGACTTAAAAATTATCGTGTGTCATCTTGGAAACGGCGCTTCCGTTTCAGCCGTTCAATATGGAGAATGTGTCGATACATCGATGGGACTTACACCGCTTGAGGGTCTTATCATGGGAACAAGAAGTGGAGATATCGACCCTGCAATTGTGAGCTTTATTGCACAAAAAGAGCATATTTCAGCAGAAGAAGTGATCAATATCTGCAACAAGAAATCAGGTGTTCTCGGTCTTTCCGGTGGTCTTTCAAGTGACTTCAGGGATCTTGCCGGTGCAGCGCAGGAAGGAAATGAGCTTGCAAAGGTAGCACTTGAGACATGGGCATACCGCGTGGCCAAATATGTAGGTGCATATGCGGCGGCCATGAATGGTGTTGACGCCATCGTGTTTACAGCCGGTGTTGGTGAAAATAACACTGCTGCGAGAGCAGAAGTATGCAGTTATCTGAATTATCTAGGCATTACGATTGATGATGCAGCCAATCAGAAACGTGGAGAAGAGGTATTTCTTTCTACGCCTGATAGCAGCGTGTCCGTTATGGTAATTCCAACAGATGAGGAAATGGCAATTGCGAGACAGACTGCAATGCTTGTAAAATAATAATTGACGGTCTGTACCTCCCGGTGCAGGCCGTTTTTCACTTGATAGAACGATTTTTATGTTTTTCAAGATTTGGGAGAATTGTCCGATAAAACGAACACAGTTTGGAGGATACTATGAAAAAGAGAATTTTGGCATATATGGCGCGAATGGATGCGATTCTGATACAAAATGATACCGGGGAAAGCTACGGGGCGCTCCTTGCCGAGCATGAAAAGCAGCTTGCATTTTTTATGCATGAACGGCTCATTCATCTGCTTGTGACGCTGACCTTTGCGCTCCTTGCATTTGGAACGTTTTTTATGATGTATCTCTCTTTTTCGCCACAGCTTTTGGTGTTATTTGTCGCACTCCTTGTGCTTTTGGTGCCGTATATCATGCATTATTATCTATTGGAAAACGGCGTACAAAAGATGTACAAACAATATGACAGCTTAAGAGCACTTGCATTAAAGGAGCAGGATTCATGAAAAAATGTATTACGTTATGTATATTACTGATGGGCTTGGGACTACTTTGGGGATGCGGAAATAAAGAAACAGATAAGGCATCCGATGAAACAAACGCCGTGTTACAACAAGAACCGCTAAAGGAGGCGGAAACAGAGACTGAGATGCCAAAGGAGTTAGAAGCGGTTGTTCCGGAGGTTCATCCGGAAATGAAACCGGTCTCTGACAATGGTGTTTCGCAAAATGCACTTCCACAAAGGGCACCGGATGCAGATACGATAGAGACGACTGAGATTGTGACAACTGACGTCGTAAATATCCGCATGCAGCCGGGCACGGATGCAGAAATATACCGCAAGGCTTCCTATCGTGAGAGCCTTCAAAGAGTTTCTGAGGCGGACGGCTGGACGCAGATTTTATTAGATGGATATTATTTGTATGTAAGCAGCGATTATGTGAAGGACAAACCGCTTCCGGGACAGGCAACGGGATATGTTATCGCAATTGATGCGGGGCATCAGGCACACGGCAACTCAGAAAAAGAGCCAAACGGACCGGGTTCATCCGAGATGAAGGCGAAGGTTTCCGGTGGTACAAGCGGTGTGGCAAGCGGTCTTGCAGAATACGAATTAACCCTGCAGGTATCCCGAAAGCTTCGGGATGAGCTTGAGAGCAGAGGCTATGAGGTGCTCATGATCCGGGAGAGCAATGATGTAAATATCAGCAACGCAGAGCGTGCGCAGATTGCGAACAATGCACAGGTTGATGCGTTTATCCGTGTTCATGCAAACGGTTCAGACAATTCCGGTGTAAGCGGTGCCATGACGATTTGCCAGACGAGCAATAATCCGTACAATGCGGCATTATACAGTCAGAGTAAGGCATTGTCAGCTAGTGTTCTGGACTGTCTGGTTGCAGCGACCGGATGCAGGAAGGAACGCGTCTGGGAGACCGATACGATGACAGGCATTAACTGGTGTCAGACACCGGTCACAATCGTAGAGATGGGCTATATGACCAATCCTACAGAAGATTTAAACATGGCATCATCAGAATACCAATACAAAATTGTTTCCGGTATTGCAAATGGAATTGATGCTTATTTCGGATTATAGGAATTGATATGGATAGACAGTTTCAAATCACGTTGCCGGGCGATGTTGCGTACATTATCCACCAAATTGAGCAGGCAGGCTTTGAGGCATTTGCCGTAGGCGGATGTATCCGGGACAGTATTCTCGGAAGACAGCCAAACGATTGGGATATTACGACGTCCGCACTTCCGCAGCAGGTGAAAGCGATATTCAAAAAGACAATCGATACCGGCATTGCGCACGGGACAGTGACCGTTATGCGCAATCATATCGGATATGAGGTGACAACGTACCGGATTGACGGAGAGTACGAAGACAGCAGACATCCAAAGGAAGTGTCGTTTACCGCAAAGCTCGAGGAAGATTTAAAGAGAAGAGATTTCACCATCAATGCGATGGCATATAACGAACGTGCCGGACTTGTCGATATCTTTGGCGGGATAGCAGATTTAGAGCAAAAGATCATCAGGGCAGTCGGCGACCCCAAAGAGCGTTTTACGGAAGATGCACTCCGCATGATGCGCGCGGTCCGTTTCGCAGCACAGCTTGGCTACCGGATTGAGGATAAGACAGCACAAGCAGTGTCTTATCTTGCACCAAATCTGAGAAATATCAGCGCGGAGCGTATACAGGTCGAGCTTGTAAAGCTGGTGACAAGTAAGCACCCTGCGTATATGCGCCTTTTGTATGAGACGGGCATCAGTCAGGTGATTATGCCGGAGTTTGACCGCGTCATGGAGACAGCGCAGCATAATCCGCATCACTGCTACAGTGTCGGTGAGCATACGCTAAAAGCGATGCAGGCAGTAGCGGCAGATTCGGAAAAGGATCTGAAAAAGCTTCGTTTGGCCATGCTTTTCCACGATTTTGGAAAGCCACTTTGTCTTACAACAGATGCAGACGGAATTGACCACTTTCACGGACATGCGAAACAAAGCGAGAAAATCGCAGATACGATTTTGCACAGACTCAAATTTGATAATGATACGATAGATACCGTCAAAAAGCTTGTTGCAAATCATGATGTTTTGATTGAACCGGGCGAAAAATATGTCAGACGTGCACTGAGCCGTATGGGAGAGGACATTTTTCCGCTTTTATTAAAAGTCAAACAGGCAGATTTAGATGCACAAAGTGACTATAAACGAAGTGAAAAACAAACGCGGCTTTTTGAGGTTACCGCTCTTTATGAACAAATCATACAGAAGGGGCAGTGTGTATCACTGCAAAAGCTTGCCGTTACAGGAAAGGACCTGATTGAAAACGGTGTGAAGCAGGGTCCGGAAATCGGAACCATTTTACATGAAATGTTAGCGCTTGTCATTGATGATCCGGCGTGCAATACGAGAGAATACTTACTTGCATACCTGAAAGAACGATAAACTTCATATTTTTGGGATTTCCCTCATAGGATAGAACAAATTCTTTCGAAAAGATTTTGGAATGGGGGGAGTCTGATGAATGATCGCGCAGCGGTATTGTTTGAGGCATACGATTTTGAACTTAGGGATATCAAAAAAGGGAGAGGAATGCTCATCGCCGATACCGGTATAGGACAAATCGCGCTGAAAGAGTATACAGGAACGCAGGCCAAGGCGGAATGGCTGGAGGCATATACCAAAAGGCTGAAGGAATCGGGTTATCCAAAGATTGAAGGGCTGTTTCGGGACCGGAAGGACAATCTGATTCAGACAGATTATGAGGGAACAAGATACCTTGTAAAAGAATTTACGCCCGGAAGGGAATGCGTTGTGTCAGATAAGTCGCAGTGCAGGCAGGCTTGTCAGGAGATTGCCAGGCTCCATAAGGCAATGAAAGAGGCAGCAGCAAAGCCGCTTACGATTCAGCATAAGGTTGTATTGCCCGTCACAGTCTCCGATGAGGACGAACAGCCCTTGCCGCAGGAGGAGCAGTATGAGCTTTTAGAGCTTGCCGAGACAGACGCACAATATGATATGATGATTCGAAAGGGCGAGGGGTTTATTTCCGGAGAATACGAAAAGCGTATTGGGGAAATGCACCGGGCGCGGCAATTTATCCGCAAAAACCGCAGCAAAAATGATTTTGATTTGCTGTTTTTAAAGGAATATGACCGTTTTTATGAACAGGCGATGGAGACGTGCTGTGTGCTTTCGACAGCAGAAAAAAGTATGCTCGAAAAGAAGGTCCTTCGGGAGAAACAGTATTGTCATGGGGATATGAACCACCATAATATTATGTTTTGTAACAAAGAACTCATGATTCAGAATTTCGAAAAAATGAGACCCGATTTTCAGATAAAAGACTTGTATTTGTTTGTCAGAAAAATCTGCGAGAAAAATAATTGGTCGTTTGAGCTTGGAAAGCTTTGTATTGATGCATATAGCGAAAAAATGGAGCTAACCGTACAAGAGCATAAGCTTTTGTATGCAAGCTTTTTGTTTCCGGAGAAATACTGTAAGATTGCCAATGGCTACATGGGACAAAAAAAGGCGCTTCCGCCAAAAAGACAGTGGGACAAATTACAGTCGTTACTCCAAATGGAAACGCTAAAACAGACATTTTTAAAGGCGTATAAAGAAACATATCTTTCATAAAAAGAGATAAGGAATGAATAATGCATATGAAAAAACAAACATGGGGCTTTGTGCTGTTGTCGCTTATGTTAGTGGGCTGTAGTGCAAAGACGCCGGTTACGACTGCAAAACAGGAGCCGGTCATAGAAGAAAGTACATATGATGCAAGCATGGCGGATTCTATCGACGAAGCGGTGTTAATTGACGTCAATGAGGCAAAAAAAGAGCTTTATTTGCAAAATGTTGAGACGGGCAAAACATACCGCTTGTCTTACACGGGTGCAACGACAATACAGGATAAAAACGGAACAGAGCTCGTTATCGGACAGATTCAGGAAGGTGCATTGCTTACCGTCACATTTTTGCATGAAAAAAAAGAAGCGAAAGGCATCTATCTGCACAAAGAGGCGGATGTATACCAAAATGTAACGCCATTTTCAATCAATAAAGCCGGTCATAAGATCACCTTTCACGGAGAGACCTACACGATGCATGAGACGATGCCTGTTATTTCGGAGGGCAAAAAGATAGAACTGATGGAAATCAGTGATCAGGATGTGCTTACCGTTTCGGCAATCGGACATACGGTTTACAGTATCGATATTGCAAAAGGGCATGGATATTTAAGGCTCGAAAATGCAGAGGCGTTTGAAGATGGATGGATTGAGCTCGGACAAAGCTTTATCCGCCCTGTTACGAAGGGGATGCTGCTTACGGTTCCGGAAGGCACCTATACAATGCTTTTATCAAAAGGGGATGTGCAGGGAACGAAGGAAGTGACAATCGCAAGAGGAGAAGAGGTGTCTGTTGATGCAACAACGGTCGCAAAGGTGACGTCCACAGAACCGGCAAAGACAGGTCGCCTTATTTTCACAATTACGCCGGAGAGCGCAACGCTTTATATAGATGGGGAGCAGGTAGATTACAGCGATCCGATTTCGCTGACATACGGTCTTCACAAAATAACATGCAGGGCGGATGGATATGCAACAATAACGAAGTATTTCAGGGTTTCGGAGGAATCGGCGACCATTAACGTTGTGATGGAACGGCCAAAGACCGACGTCAGCGGCAATAAAGCAGATACAAACAAGCCGGTCTCTGACAACAGTGTTTCCCAAAATAATGTCATAAAACCGGCTACAGATGGCTATGTTGTCAATATTGACGCACCGGTAGGGGCAGAGCTTTATGTCGATGATAATTATGTTGGATTAATTCCGACAAGCTTTCCCAAAAAACAAGGGGAGCATACGATTTCGGTACGTAAGAGCGGATATCAGACAAGGAGTTATACGTTGTCAATTGATGGACAATCCAAAGATGTCTCATATTCTTTTTCCGATTTGATAAAATCTGACTAATAAGCGATAAAAATCTTTGGAAAAACGCACAAAATCGGTATTTTTTCTTGACAAAGGGAGAAAATGCAAGTATAAATATATTTAGGCGTTAGGAGACGTTAAATACAAACTCAGTAAGAGGAGGAATAAAAATGAATAAACAGGAATTAGTAGCAGCTATGGCTGAGCAGGCTGATTTATCTAAAAAGGACGCAGAGAAAGCATTAAAAGCTTTTACAGACGTTGTTGCAGAGCAGCTTAAGAAAGGTGACAAAATCCAGTTAGTTGGTTTCGGTACATTCGAAGTATCTGAGAGAGCAGCTAGAGAGGGTAGAAATCCTCAGACAGGTGATGTTATGAAGATTGCAGCTTCTAAAGCACCTAAATTCAAAGCTGGTAAAGCATTAAAAGATTTAGTAAACGCTTAATTTGTTATCGTTTTCAATTAGAATGCTTAAAAGAGATGAGAATTGCCTCATCTCTTTTTTTTAAGGAGAATGGGATGAGATTAGATAAATATTTAAAAGTATCCAGATTGATAAAGAGAAGAACCGTTGCAAATGAGGCGTGTGATGCGGGTCGTGTGATGGTTAACGGAAAGGTTGCCAGGGCATCGCAGGATGTAAAGGTAGGCGATAAAATTACAATCAATTTCGGCAATAAAGACGTGACGGTTGAAGTGCTCACGGTAGCGGAGACCGTACGGAAAGAAGAAGCCAAAGAAATGTTTCAATATATCTAGCATAAGCTTATGCCCCGCCTAATATACTAGACAGTAGAAAAAGGAGGGGTTTTTATTTTGGAAGAGTTATCAAACGCACAAAAATCACACAAGCTGTGTCTCATTGGAAGAAAAACATGTCAAATAGGAGGCGTATTGGACGTCATCAGTTTTGATCTGGCTACGGTGTTACTTGAGACGGAGTTAGGAATGCTTACCATAAAGGGAAATGACTTGCATGTAAACAGGCTTTCCCTGGAAAAAGGCGAAATCGACGTAGAAGGAAGGATTGACAGCCTTACCTATACCGACACAGCTTCTTATGGTAGCAAGGGAGAAGGCTTCATCAGCAGGTTGTTTCGTTAGTGAGTGAAAATATCGGCATTGACTTACGTTTTTTTGGCGAGTATATCATGTGCGGGATTGTTTTGACCTTTGTCTATGACAATATCCGTGTCCTTCGGCGTGTGTTCGTACATAACAATTTTTTTATTGCAGTGGAAGACGGATTATTTTGGATGGTTTCCCTGTATGGGTTTTATTCGATGCTATACAGGCTCAATGATGGTATCCCAAGGTATTTTGCAATTGCAGGTGCGTGCCTGGGAATTAAAATTTACAAAAAAATTGTAAAAGAACATTTTGTAGATTGTTTTGCAAATTTATGTAAACAGATACTAGATATAGTGATACACTTCCTAAAGTGGCTATTTATGCCAATTTTCTGGCTTAAAAAAAAGTTGACTGACATAAAAAAATTGGTTATGATTACGTTATGTAAACGCGTTAAGCTTCGTAAGCAGGCAACGTGCGCGGGGGAGAAGACAGATGAGACATAGAGCTTTTCAGACGAAGAGTCAAGATCGCTTCAGTATGTTTCTGGTCGGTATTGTTGTGTTCTTATTATTGGTGGCAGTTTCCTACAACGGAATGACGCTGAAGGCAAAACAGGATACATACCAGGAACGTATTGCCGAGTTAAATGAACAGATTGCCGAGCAGCAGCAACGTAGCCAGCAGCTTGAGGCACTCAAAAATTATACAAAGACAGATGCATATATCGAAGAGGTTGCCAAGGAGAAATTAGGACTTGTGCATCCGGGTGAGATTGTGTTTCGTATCAAGAGGTAGGAATCAATTAATTTGATGATTCCTACCTTTTTTGACGTTTTTCTTCGGTTTACCGGAATATACTGTAGGTAGCACAGGGAAAGGAGATAAGGAATGCGTGAATAAAGATACGGTTACAAAATCAAGAGAACCTTACTTGTCGATCAGAGGGCAGAAGCGTTTGTTGTTTTATGCGCAGATTTTGGAGGAGTTGTCTGATTATTATAGCGAAGAGAAAACCATTTCTTCCGGAAAAGACCGGAAACGGATTTGGCAGGAGAACCTTTCAAATGAACAGAGTAAAATTATGGAAGGGCAGCTGAGAAGTCTTTCACATCTCCTTGAAAATATGGCAGATGAGTCGATAGAGCCTGTGGAGGGGTATGAAAAATATATCAAAAAGTTAATGAGGAAATTAACAGAAAATGATTTGATTGTAGAGGATATCCGGGTCAGCAGGCAAAATTACGCACGAATCAAGATGGAAATCTGTTGTATGGCGAAAGAAGGTGACTATTTTTCAACCAATGAGCTTGCAGAGTTTGTCAGCTCTATCATTCACAAACCGCTTGTTCCGGATGTCGATAACCCGGCATATATTCATCATAAAAAGGAATGCATTGTGCTCAGGGAGGAGCTCTATTATCAGTATTACGTCGGAAAAGCGCAGGCGGTAAAAGAAGGAGAACAGGTATCGGGAGATTACTTTATATATTCTGACTACGCGGACGGAAGGAGTCTTTTGGCCCTTGCAGATGGAATGGGCTCCGGGGAGGTAGCAGGGGAGGATGCGGCGTTTACATTGGAGTTATTGGATAAGCTTTTGGAAGCAGGTATGACGCTTAAGGATGCGACCTGTCAGGTAAATGATATTTTGTGTATGCGCTGCAGAAAGCTTCGGACTGTTTCTGTAGACTGTATGCTGCTTGATTTGTATTCAGGGGAAGCGACCATACGGAAAAGCGGAGCAGCGCCGCTGTTTGTAATAAGGCGGGATAAGGTGGAAAGAAAGGTAATTGAAGCGCTTCCGCTCGGTATCATTCCCGGCAGCTTTGGAGAGAGTGCACGGTTTTATGTATCGGACCAGGATCAAATCGTACTTGTGTCAGACGGTATTTTGGAAGCACTCGGTGATGAAAGTGGTGAAAAGCTTACGGAAGCGCTTGCAAAAATGCATGACAGCGAACCAAAAAGTCTTGCGGCAAAAATATTGACAATGGCGACAATGGCCTCGAGCGGACGGATTGCCGACGATATGACCGTGATTGTTGTCAATATTTGTGAGCGGGGATAAAACTTGCTTTTTACAGCCAAAAAGAATATAGTTATGGTGTGAAAGACGTATGTAACTATATCCAAAAAATGCATATGATGACGAAGGGCGAGCATATTCTTGTCGGGTTCTCCGGTGGCGCGGATTCGGTTTGTCTTCTCAATACATTGTGGAGGCATCAGAGTGCGCTTGGTATTACCGTCAGTGCGGTTCATGTGAATCACAGACTGCGAAAGACGGCAGACAGGGATGAATCATTTGCGCGCTCTTTTTGTCATGAAAGAAACATTCCGTTCTACGTCGTTTCAGAAGATGTGGCGGTCTATGCCGGGGAGCGCAGGATGACCATCGAGGAGGCAGGAAGGGATGTGCGCATGCACGCTTTTCGGACCGTTTTAAAGGAAACCTGCGCGGACAAAATCGCGCTTGCCCATCATAAAAACGACCAGGCAGAGACGGTGCTGTTTCATCTGTGCCGCGGTACGGGCATGAAAGGACTTGGCGGCATACGTCCAAAAAACGGGGATATCATCCATCCGCTGCTTTGTGTGACGAGATCGCAGATTGAGGCATACATTGCATCGGAAGGGTTACACTATGTAATTGATGAGACCAATTTGCAAAATGACTACACGCGCAATTGTCTTCGCAATGAGGTACTGCCGCGATTGCAGGACAAAATCAGCGATGCCGTCATAGAGCATATGGCAATGACGGCAGGCATTTGCCGGGATGCACAGGATTTTTTGGAAGCTGCATGCAGTTCGTGTAAGGAGAGATGTACGTTAAACACGAAAGAAGGCGTTGTAGTGTCGGATGCACTTTTTTGTGAGCACACATATATGCAACAGGCACTGCTTTTGGATGTGATGCAGCAGGTAAGCGGTAACCGTAAGGATTTAGGTTATATTCACGTACAGGATGTCCTTTCCCTGTTTCATAAGCAAGTCGGAAAACAGGTAGATTTACCGTATGAAATGGTTGCAAGACGCACATACGGGGGCGTGCTGTTTGCCCGGGGAACAAAGACAGAGAAGCAGGATGTTATCATGCAAACGAAGGTATGTCCGGACGAGGGGAAGACACAGATTGTTTTGCCGGATGGAAGAGAACTCATTTTTGAGGTCAAATTATACGATAAATCGGCAATTATTCCACAAAATCAGTATACGAAATGGTTTGATTATGATAGAATAAATGGACATTTAGTTGTCCGTACAAGGCAGGCAGGTGATTTTTTCTATTTGGATGAAACCCATATCCAAAAAGTGAAATCGTATATGATCAACGAAAAAATACCGGCAAGTCAAAGGCAGCAAATTGCAATGATATGTGAGCAATCCCATGTTTTATGGATGGTCGGATATCGTATGAGCAGTTTTTATCAAGTAACAAAGCAGACAAAACGGATATTAGAGATTACGATCAGAGGAGAAAAGTGATGGCTGAAACAATTTCTGTTATGATTTCAGAAGAAAATGTTGACAAAAGAATTCAAGAATTAGGAGAGCAGATTAGCAAGGACTATGCGGGTCAGGAAGTGCATCTGATCTGTGTGCTTAAGGGCGGAAGCTTCTTTATGTGTGAGCTTGCAAAACGCATTACCGTGCCGGTATCGCTTGATTTTATGCAGGTATCAAGCTATGGAACAGAGACAAAGTCAAGCGGTGTTGTCAAAATCGTAAAAGACCTTGATGAGCCGATTCGCGACAAGAATGTGATTGTTGTTGAGGATGTCGTTGATTCCGGAAGAACGCTCAGTTATCTGCTCGATATGTTGCAGGAGCGTCAGCCAAAGAGCATGCGCCTTTGTACATTACTTGATAAGCCGGAGAGAAGGGTTGTGGACGTGCATGTTGATTACACGGGCTTTGAGATTCCTGATGAGTTCGTTGTCGGATACGGACTTGATTATGCGCAGAAATACCGCAATCTTCCATATATTGGAATCGTGCATCTTTCAGAATAAACAGACAGCGCATTAGGAGGATAACGGATTGAATAAAAAAGCAAAAGGATTAGGGTTTTACCTGGCTTTCATTCTGGTACTCATGTTGATTGCTATGTGGGTATCCAATTTAAATCAGACGGATACAGGGTATACATGGAAACAATTCGAGACAGATTACAAAGCCGGCGCAGTCGTTGCTGCATATATTACCCCAAACAAAGAGGTTCCGACTGGAACTGTCAAATTTGTGTTGACAAATGGCACGCAGGAGATCATGAATGTGTCAGATGTTACAGAGGTGGAACAATTATTACAGAAAAAAGACATCGAGTATAAGATGGACAGTGTCCCACAGGATAACTGGTTTTTACAGGATGTTTTACCGATACTCATTATTGTTGTTGTTTTTGTCTTTTTCTTTATTCTCATTACCACGCAGCCGGGAGCCGGAGGTGGCGGCAACGCCAAAATGATGAATTTCGGAAAAAGCCGTGCACGCATGTCGACGGGTGAAAACAATAAGATAACGCTCAAAAATGTAGCCGGTCTTAAGGAAGAAAAAGAAGAGCTGGAAGAAATCATTGACTTTTTAAAGGATCCTGCCAAATATACGAAGGTTGGCGCGAGAATTCCAAAGGGCGTTTTGCTTGAAGGACCTCCGGGAACCGGTAAGACACTCCTTGCAAAAGCAGTTGCCGGTGAAGCCAATGTGCCATTTTTCTCTATTTCGGGCTCAGATTTCGTAGAGATGTTTGTCGGTGTCGGAGCGAGCCGTGTGAGAGACTTGTTTGAGGATGCAAAGAAAAATCATCCTTGTATCATATTTATTGATGAGATTGACGCAGTTGCAAGACGCCGCGGAACCGGTATGGGTGGCGGTCACGACGAACGTGAGCAGACACTGAACCAGTTGCTTGTAGAGATGGACGGTTTCGGAGAAAACGAAGGTATCATCGTTATGGCGGCAACAAACCGTGTAGATATTTTGGACCCGGCAATCTTGCGTCCGGGACGTTTTGACCGGAAGATTGCGGTCGGAAGACCGGATGTTGGCGGAAGAGAAGAGATTTTGGAGGTGCACGCCAAAAACAAACCACTTGGCGATGATGTCGATTTGAAACAAATTGCCCAGACAACCGCCGGCTTTACAGGTGCAGACCTTGAGAATCTCCTAAATGAGTCGGCAATTCTTTCTGCGAAGGACAATCGTGCCTTCATCCGCATGGAGGATATCAAGAAAGCGTTTATCAAAGTCGGAATCGGCGCAGAAAAAAGAAGCCGGATTGTCAGCGATGAAGAGAAGCGTATTACTGCCTATCACGAGGCCGGACATGCTATTTTATGCCATGTTCTCCCGCACACGGATCCGGTTTACACCGTTTCGATTATTCCGACAGGCGCAGGGGCAGCAGGATACACGATGTATCTGCCGGAAAATGACAATATGTTTATGACCAAAGGACAAATGCTGGAGGATATCATGGTAGCACTCGGCGGACGTATTGCCGAAGATATTATTTTTGATGATATCACAACCGGTGCTTCGAGCGATATTAAGAAGGCAACGCAGAGAGCACGCCGTATGGTGACGAGATACGGTATGTCAGACAACATTGGTGTCATTGATTATGATGATGACCAGGATGAGGTCTTCATCGGCCGTGACCTTGCACATGCCAGAAATCATAGTGAGGCTGTTGCAGGTGAGATTGACAGGGAAGTGAAAGCCATCATTGATGACTGCTATGCAAAAGCGAAAGCGCTCATCTTAGAAAACGAGGCGGTATTACATGCCTGTGCAAACCTTCTGCTTGAGAAAGAGCGCATTTCAAGAGAAGAGTTTGAAGCACTCTTTGAATAAGGGATGTTTTGTTATATTTTCACAACAAAAGAGTAAGAAAAGCACATATTTATGCACAGCACCTTTTTGGTGTTGTGCATTTTTTATAAAATCACACAAGCTGATTTGTAAACTTTGTGCAAGCTGAGTGTAGACGAATAGGGGAAGGGATGCTATTATACACTTGTAACCCCCCAATACATTACATAGTTTTTTGCTATACCCCATAAGAAGAAATACCTTCTCGAAAAAGACAGCTTACCCGGCTGTCTTTTTCAGTTATAAAAAACAAAATCGATTAAAAATATCTGATATGACAACAAAATGTTTGAATAAACAAAAGTTCTATTATAAAATAAAGGAAGAAAACTTCGGGGGAGATTTTCATGGCAGATAATTTTTTTCTATCAAATCAAAAACAAGCAAGTTATATTAATAATATGCGGCCTGTTTTAAATAAGAGAGCGTTGTTCTCTGATATGACAGAGCGCTATGTTTCACCGGCAGAGCCGGCTCCATATAGTCTTGTAACCATTCGGTTCCGCAGTGCAATCAACAATATTGACAAAGTTTATATTGTAATTAAGGACGAGAAGCATCTCATGATGAAGTACGATTCAGACAAAGAGTTTGATTATTTTGAGTATGAGCTTCAGCTTGATAACGTAAAGGTTTCTTACTATTTCGAAATTGTTGTTGGGCGTATCGTCTGTTATTATGATTTGCGCGGTGTTGCCAAGGATGTGCAGGAATACAACAAATTTACCCTTGTGCCGGGACAGCGTGTACCAAATTGGGCAAAGGGGGCGGTGATGTATCAGATTTACGTCGACCGGTTCTGTAATGGTGACCCGGGGAATGATGTCCTCACAGACGAGTACAACTACATTGGAGAGCATGTTACACATGTGGATGATTGGAATAAATATCCTGCAACCATGGGTGTGCGTGAATTTTATGGTGGCGATTTGCAGGGCGTTTTGGATAAGATGGATTATTTAGAGGACCTTGGCATTGATGTCATTTATTTTAATCCGCTGTTTGTATCCCCATCAAACCACAAATACGATATCCAGGATTATGATTATATCGATCCGCATATCGGTAAAATCGTGGATGATGAAGGAGAGCTGCTTGCCCAGGGACAGTTTGAGAACCGCTATGCAACGAGATATATTAACCGCGTTGCCAATAAGAAAAACTTAGAGGCGAGCAATGCGCTGTTTGCAAAGGTCGTAGCGGAAGCGCACAAACGCGGCATGAAGGTCATTTTGGACGGCGTGTTCAACCATTGCGGCTCTTTTAATAAATGGCTTGACAGAGAACGGATTTACGAATCGTTCGAGGGATATGAAAAGGGTGCCTATATTGCCGGGGATAGCCCTTATCACAATTATTTTTCATTTTTTGATCCGAATCATTTCCCGTATAACCCGACCTATGATGGCTGGTGGGGACATGACACGCTTCCAAAGTTAAACTATGAGGGTTCAAGGGATTTATACGAATATGTCCTGCAGATCGGACGCAAATGGGTTTCTCCTCCTTATAATGTCGATGGCTGGAGACTGGATGTTGCGGCAGATTTGGGACACAGTCCGGAGCTTAACCATCAGTTCTGGAAAGATTTTAACAATGCAGTCAAGCAGGCCAATCCAAATGCGATTGTACTTGCCGAGCACTACGGCGATCCAAAATCATGGATTGAAAACGGTGAGTGGGATACGGTCATGAATTATGATGCATTTATGGAGCCGCTTACCTGGTTTTTAACAGGAATGCAAAAACACAGTGATGACTTTAGAGGGGATCTTCTCAACAATGCGGATGCCTTCTGGGGTGCGATGCATCATCATAAGTCAGCATTTACGACCGCTTCTTTGCAGGCTGCCATGAATGAGCTGAGCAATCACGACCATTCCAGATTTTTGACAAGGACCAATCATGTGGTAGGACGTGTTAATTCCATGTCTCCGGAGGCTGCCAACAACGGTGTCAATGTAGCGGTTATGAGAGAGGCAGTGCTCATACAGATGACGTGGCCGGGTGCGCCAACGATTTATTACGGAGATGAGGCCGGCGTTTGCGGATTTACAGATCCCGACAACAGGCGCACATATCCTTGGGGGCATGAGGACAAAGAACTGATTCAGTTCCATAAAGACATGATCCGTATTCACAAAGAAAATGAGGAGCTTAAGACCGGTTCTCACAAATACGTGGATGGAGACTGCGGTATTATTGCGTACAGCCGTTTTAACGACACAGACCAGTGTGTGATTGTTGTAAACAACAACGATTATGAGATAACGAAGAGTTTTCATGTTTGGGATAGCGGTGTGCCACGGGAGTGCGTGATGAAATCATTAATGCGCACAACAGATGAGGGCTTTTCCACAAAAGAGCAGGAATATCCGGTCATTAACGGAAAGGTTACACTTACCCTTCCAAAATTTTCGGCAATCGTATTAAAGCATACAAAATAAAACAAGACCAAGATTTTTATCCGGATGAAAAAATACTTGAAAAAACAAAGAAATATGATATAATAACTTTCTGTTAGGACTTTTTCTAACAGATTTGGATGGATTCCCGAGTGGCCAAAGGGGACAGACTGTAAATCTGCTGCAACTTGCTTCGGTGGTTCGAATCCACCTCCATCCACTGATATCTGCTGGTGTGGCGGAATAGGCAGACGCGCAGGACTTAAAATCCTGTGGTGGCGACATCGTGCCGGTTCGACCCCGGCCACCAGCATTGATAGACGCCCAGATAGCTCAGTTGGTAGAGCAAAGGACTGAAAATCCTTGTGTCGCTGGTTCGATTCCGGCTCTGGGCATGCAATTTCATAATTCGTTAACATGCGGGTGTAGTTCAATGGTAGAACACCAGCCTTCCAAGCTGGATACGTGGGTTCGATTCCCATCACCCGCTTTTTTCTATGTTCAAAATTGTAACTATTCAGAGCCATGCAAATATTCATAAACAGACATCATGCTTGCATGAATGAATGTTTATGAATATTTATATGGCGAAGTAACCACATGAGCAAAAGGAAAGCATCGAAGATGCGATTTTGCGAATGTGGTTCTGAATAGTTACCAAAAATTTTAAAATATCCCGAAACAAAAATTTTATATTTTAAGGCTACGTTAAGGTTACGCGCTTTTTGCGTTAAGAAAAGCACTGTATAGTAAAAGCATAAACCGAACACGGTAACACATTTCTAAAGGAGGAACATGATATGTGGGATAGAAAATCATTAAAAGAAAAAGCAAAACAGGCATTTACAGCCAATTACTGGAAATGCGTCCTTGTGGCACTTGTCCTTGGCCTGACACTTGGCGGCGGCGGTGGTTCATCGGCAGGAAGCAACAGCTTTAACCAGGATGATGTACAGGATATGAAGGATACGTTTGAGGATTCAACAGAAGTTTCTGTAAAGCAGGATATCTCAAATGCCATTGACGGAATCAAAAACGACAGCAGTATTTCAAAAGCTGATATTGCAGCAGTAGCGGCAACCGTTGGAGTTGTAGTGCTCGTCATTGTTGTTGTGGCACTTGTGATTGGTTTTTGTATTACAGCATTTTTGTTAAATCCGCTTCAGGTAGGATGCCGGAAATTCTTTGTGGATAACTTGGATGGCACAGCACAGATCGGTCAGATGGGTCTTTCATTTGGTTCAAACTATATGGCGATTGTAAAGACGATGTTCTTTAGAGACTTATATATATTGTTATGGTCGTTGTTACTCATCATTCCGGGTATCATTAAGGCTTATGAATATATGCTTGTACCGTACTTACTCGGAGAGGACCCGACGATGGACACAAACGAAGCGCTTTTGAAGAGTAAAGAGATGATGGACGGACATAAGTGGAATACATTTGTTCTTCACCTTTCTTTCATCGGATGGGAACTTCTCAGCCTGCTTACATGCGGTATCTTGAGCATCTTCTATGTCAATCCGTATGTATACCAGACAGAAGCGGCTTTGTACAGCACGCTTTCAAACAGATCCGGAAATGTAACAGACACTTATGAGACATATGTAGAAATGTAATGGAAAAACATGATACAATGAGGTCAGGCAGACACGTGCTGTCTGACCTTATATTATTATGGCAGTGAACAAACCGGGCAGTACGCCGGTAGGAACATTCGTAGCGGAAAAGAGGGAATTATGGCAAATACGATATTAATAGCCGATGATGAAGCGGAAATCAGACTGCTTTTACGTCTATATCTGGAAAAAGACGGCTATCGCGTCATAGAGGCGGATAATGGGGAGGATGCCATCAGACTATGTGAAAAAGAAGATGTCGATATGGTGCTTTTGGACATTATGATGCCCAAAATGGACGGGTATCAGGTCATGAAGCGGCTTCGGGCGCAGAGTAATATTCCGATTATTGTGATTTCTGCAAAAGGGAATGATGAAGAGAAAATACTCGGTCTTGATTTAGGGGCCGATGATTATATTACCAAGCCATTTAATCCGCTTGAGGCAATGGCGCGGATTCACTCCAATATGAGGCGGTTTTATTCACTTGGTGCAGGTGCAGAAGCCGTTAAGCAGCTCGTCGTAAGAAATCTTGTGCTTGATACACAGGAATGTGTCGTTTATAAAGATGGAAACGCCATTGATTTAACGAGTGTTGAATACAAAATATTGCGGCTTTTCATGGAAAATCCGGGAAAGGTATTCACAAAGCAACAGATTTATGAGGCCGGCTGGGGAGAAGAATTCATTGTGGCAGACAACAATATCATGGTTTGTATCAGTAAGCTGCGAAGCAAACTGGATGACGGGCAGACAGAGTATATCAAAACCATCAGAGGACTTGGATATCGTATGGAGAAATAACAAGGTATGAGAGAAGAAGCAGACCTTAGAAATTATATATTGCGTCGTTTTTTTGTTGTACTCATTTTTGTCGGCGTCATGCAGGGAATCAACAATGCTCTGTTTGCAAGGCTTTTGGGACCAGTCATTGAAAATGTGTTTCAAATCAATGGACTGTTTGATGGGGCATCGATACGGGAGAGTTTCGGGCTGTTGTTTAAAACTGCGGCTGCATATATCATACTGATGTTATCCGGAGGAAAAGCATACGGTGCGCTGGATGTGGTAATAAAATGGGTGTGCAGCAACGAAATTGTCAAGTATGTCTCCGACCGTTTCCTGCTCCTGCAAAAGCAGAATACAGCACTCTTTTTATTGGGGGCATTTTGCTGCGTCTTCGCAATGGTTGTATTGTGGCTTGCGCCGTATATTCTGGCAGGACTGTATTTTTCAATCAGCGTCAGCAAGCGCGTCAAAAAAATGGAACAAAAACGCCTATGCGAGGAGAAGGAACAGGAGAAGCAGAAAAACCTGCTGCTGTCTGATATTGCACATGATATCAAGACGCCGATTACAACGATTGCCGGATTTTCCAAGGCACTTGCAGAGGGCGAAGTGTCAGAAGATAAGAGACAGGAATATTTGGACAGCATTTACAATAAATCGATGCAGACCTCACAGCTTGTGACACTGTTGTTTGAATATGTCAAATTAGACAGTGCGGGATATGCACTTTCAAGGACAAAGGAAGATGTTTATGAACTCGTAAGGGAAGTGGCAGCAGGTGTGTATACGGATTTTGAAGAGCGGAAGATGTCACTTGAAATCGACATTCCGGAGACGGCACTTTACGCATCTGTGGACAAAGTGCAGTTCCAGCGTGCAGTCAGGAACCTTCTTGCCAATGCATACAAACACAATCCACAAAAGACGACGGTTTCTGTCAAGGCGATGCAGCAGGGCCGTCAGATTGTCATTACCGTGTCGGATAATGGAAACCGGATTGACACAGACGTGGCGAAGCATTTATTTGACCCGTTTGTGCAGGGAGATAAGGCCCGGACAACAGGAAAAGGGAGTGGACTTGGCCTATCGATCTGTCGTAAAATAATAGAAATGCATGGAGGACATATTCGTTTGATACAATATCATGAACGTCCCGACTATGTGAAAACATTTGAAATCAAAATACCGTTGGAGGGGAACCGGCAATGATGCTACAGGAGCTTTTGGAATTTCCGGAAATCACAATCCAGTGTCACGACAATCCGGATGCGGATGCGCTGGCAGCAGGATTTGGCTTATACTGTTATTTTCAGGAAAAAGGGAAATCCGTCAAATTATTATACAGTGGGCAGAATCAGATTCAGAAGGCAAATTTGTGCCTTATGGTTGACAAACTGAGTATTCCCATTGTGTATCTGCCAAAGGAGGCAGCAGAGGATTATGCGGTAAAGGGGCTTTTAATTACCGTTGATTGTCAGTATGGAGCGGGCAATGTCACGCGTCTTCGCGCGGAAAATGTGGCGGTCATCGATCATCACCAGATTGAGATAGAAGACATCGCACGCATGCATATTATTTCTGATATGGGAAGCTGTTCTACGATTGTCTGGAGCATGTTGACAGAGGCGGGATTTGCGGTCAATGACAACATTGATTTGGCGACAGCACTTTATTACGGACTTTTGACAGATACGAACCGCTTTTCCGAGATGCACAATCCTGTTGACCGCGATATGCAGGATTCGCTCGTCTATAATCATGCCAACGTGACATATTTCATCAACTCCAATATCTCGATGAAAGAGCTTGAGATTGCCGGAATTGCAATGCTTCGCTGTACACACAACGAAGATTACAAGTTTGCAGTCATCAAATCACAGCCTTGTGATGCGAATATTTTGGGACTGATCAGTGACTTTTTACTGCAGGTGGACCAGATTACGACCTGTGTTGTATTTAATGAAGTGGTTGGCGGATATAAGTTTTCTGTGCGGAGCTGTGTCAGGGAAGTCAATGCCAGCGAGCTTGCGGCATTTCTCACCAAAGATATCGGAAGCGGAGGCGGTCATCTGCAAAAGGCAGGTGGTTTTATCAGCAAACGTCTTTACGAAGAGAACTATGGAACAACACATGCGGAAGCATACTTTAACAATCAGATGATTGCGTATTATAACAACTTTGAACTGATCTACGCGGACGAATATGAAGCAGATGTAACCCAGATGGAGAAATATCAAAAGAAAAACATTCCGCTGGGATATGTTAAGGCATCCGATATTTTGCCAATCGGTACGCCGATTACCATCCGCACACTAGAGGGTGATATCGATATGACGATTGAGGAGGATTTAATCATTATGATTGGTATCAACGGAGAGGTGTATCCAAAGCGAAAGGATAAATTTGACCGTTCTTATAAGCCAATCGATCAAAAATATTGTTATAGCCAATGTGTAATCAATAACCAGTATGAGCCGGTTATGAAAAACAGACTTGACGGAAAGAAGCATTCCCTGATTGATTATGCAGGGGTTTGTATGCCGACAGGGAATGTTCGGATTTATGCGCGCCAAATTGAAAAGGCGGTGAAGGTATTTACAAACTGGGATTTAGAAAAATATATGGTTGGAAAACCGGGGGATTATCTGGCGGTCAGAACAGATGATCTTCAGGATGTTTACATTGTTGATCGGGATATTTTTGACAAAACATATGCCATAGTAGCACAGTCATAGGGGGATTCATGGAAAAGAGCTGCTTGATAAAACAGAAAAATATCTAAAAAAATAAATTGTGCAATATGCACGGATTTGAGCACGTTCATTGACAGTGTGAGGTACTTTTAGTAAAATAATGGTAGCTGCATCGCGTCATATCGAGATGTTTTGACCGTTTGAAAACAGACGGTGATATGCAAGCGATTTGCAGTAAAGAGTAATTTGGGTGCTTCAAGGGGTGGTGCATATGAAAAAGGTACAGGTTCGGAATTTACATCCGGGTATGGTGACAGCAGAAGATGTATTTGCAATCGATGGAAGATTGATTGTGCCATCAGGCGTTGTGCTGACAGACAATGTTATTTTAAAGCTCGATTCATTTGATATTTTTTCCATTCGTATCGAAGATAAAGAAGTCGAAGCGACAAGTAATGTTAGCATAGAACAACTTTCATACAAAGAGAGAGTCAAACAAAGTCCGGAGTTTATCGCGTTCAAGCAAGATTACGATGACAATATTTTACACTTTCAGGATTCGCTCAACGCAATCATTGATAAGAATGCAGAGATAGATGCAGAGGAGCTCATTAACCAGACGGTATCACTTGTGACGAGTGCAGGCACATCAACGAGTGCCATGGATATGCTCATGAATCTGAGAGACTATGATGATTCGACGTTTGCACATTCCATCAATGTTGCAGTCATATGCAATATTTTTGCGGGATGGCTACGCATGAGTGATGAGGACAGACGCCTCGCAACAGCGTGCGGACTGTTTCACGATGTCGGAAAGCTTCGCATTCCGGGGGAGATTTTACAGAAAACATCAGCACTTTCGCAAAGCGAATACGAAATCATCAAGATTCACACAACGGAAGGCTACAAAATACTCGATAAGCTTGGAGTTGACCAGGTAATCAAGGATGCCGCCCTGCAGCACCATGAAAAATGTGACGGAAGCGGATATCCGTATGGATTTACATCAGACAAAATATCAAAGTTCGCAAAGCTTGTGACGATAGTAGATATCTATGATGCCATGACTTCCCGCCGTGTTTTCAGAGATGCCATGTGTCCATTTACCGTTATCACGGCATTTGAAAATGAAGGATTACAAAAATATGATCCGCATTACATCCTGACATTCCTTGAGAATGTAGTCAATTCTTTTGTGAACCAGCGCGTCAAACTGTCAAATGGCATGGAGGGAGATATCATTTATATCAATCCTGTCCATTTGGGACAGCCAACGGTGAACTGTAACGGAGAATTTTTTGATTTATCATCAAGAAAAGATATTCAAATTGAGGCGATCGTTTAACGACCGCCTCATTCTATGAGAAGCGATATGAAAAAGATTATTTTAACAGCAATCAACGCAAAATATATCCATTCCAATCCGGCGGTTTACAGCTTAAAGGCATATGCGAACCAATACGGACAACTTGGCGATATAGAGATCGAAATTGCAAATTATACAATTAATCAGCAGCCCGCAGAGATCATTGCAGATTTATACCAAAGAAGACCCGAGGTAGTTGCGATTTCCTGTTACATCTGGAATATCGATGTCGTTTACATACTTTTAAAGGAACTTAAAAAGGTGCTTCCATCGGTGGATATCTGGCTTGGTGGCCCGGAGGTGTCTTTTGATGCCTGCCGGCTGATGCAAAAATGGCCTGCAATCAAAGGGATTATCCTGGGAGAAGGAGAGCAGACATTTTTGGAGCTTGCAAAGTTTTATCAGGGAACCGGAACGCTCGGCGAAATTGCCGGTATTGTGTACCGAAGCGGACAGGGAGAGATTGTACAAAATGAGCAGAGAGCGCTTATCGATTTGACCAAAATCCCGTTTTTATATCATAATCCGGGCGAATTTGAGAACCGCATTATTTATTATGAGTCATCCAGAGGATGTCCGTTCCGATGCAGCTATTGTTTGTCATCGATTGACAAAACCGTTAGGCTGCGCGATATAGACCTTGTCAAAAAAGAGCTGGCTTTTTTTATTGCGCAAAAAGTTAGCCAGGTTAAATTTATAGACCGGACATTTAACTGTAACAAAGCGCATGCAAAAGAAATATGGAATTATATTTTGGAGCATGACAACGGTATCACAAACTTCCATTTTGAAGTGGCGGCCGATTTGCTTTCCGAAGAAGAGCTTGCAATTTTAAACCGGTTCAGACCGGGCGCTGTCCAGCTCGAAATCGGTGTACAGTCGACCAACCCACAGACGATACAGGAAATTGACCGTGTGATGAATGTCGAAAAGCTTAGCAGCATTGTTGCACGGATTCATGAGGGCAACAATGTGCACATCCATTTAGACCTCATTGTGGGACTTCCGCACGAAGACTATACATCCTTTGGCAAATCCTTTGATGATGTCTTCCGGATGCATCCACAGCAGCTGCAGCTTGGCTTTTTGAAGGTACTGAAGGGATCAAAGATGCATCAGAAAGCCAAGGATTATGGGCTTTTGTATACGGATGATGCGCCGTATGAAGTACTTTGCACCAATGATATCAGCTATGCGGAAATTCTGCGTTTAAAACAGATCGAAGAAATGGTGGAGCTTTTTTACAATTCGAATCAGTTCAGGACGACGCTTACTGCGCTTACCTTGGAATTTGAAAGGCCGTTTGCGATGTTTGAGGCGCTTGCGGATTTTTATGAAGAAAGAGGCTACTACATTCAGACGCCTGCAAGAAGCTACCGCTACCACGTGCTATTAGAATTCGTCAAAACACATTTTGCAGAAAAGACCGCTTATTACAAGGAGCTTTTGACAAGGGATCTTTACTTGCGGGAAAACGCAAAAACAAGACCGGATTTTGCACCGGATTTGTCAGCCTATAAAGACGTAATGAGACAGTTTTACCGGGACCAGATGGCAAACCATGATATTCTTAGCGCCTATGAACAGTACGATGCGAGACAGATGGCACGCATGACACATATAGAAGTTTTTGCGTATGATGCAGATTTATCACAGCCGGCGGCGGAACCGGACTTTGTTTTGTTTGATTATATGCGGCGCAATCCGCTCACATATGAGGCGGAAACAATTGTGCTCAAACGGTGCGGCGATACGCTCGTAAAAAGGGACGACCATGAATGAAACGTATGTTGTTGTCGATTTGGAGACAACGGGACTGAATCCAAAGACGGATAAAATTATAGAAATCGGTGCAATCCGGATTGAGAACGGAACGGTTACATCGTCGTTTTGTCAGCTTGTGAATCCGGGTGTGCAGCTTTCGGATAAGGTAAAGGAGCTGACGAACATTACCGATGAAGATTTGCAGAATGTGCCTTATATCGAGGAAGTGCTGCCGGCATTTTTGGAATTTGCGGGGGATAGTGTACTCATAGGGCACCATGTAATTTTTGACTTTTCTTTTTTGAAACGGGCATTTGTGAATCAGGGGATGTCATTTGAAAGAAAGGGCATCGATACGCTGCGGATTGCAAGATGCTTTCTGGCGCAGGAGGAAAGCAAGAAGCTGCCTGATCTGTGCAGGCGGCTGGGAATTACCCATCACCCCCACAGAGCGTTATCCGATGTACAGGCGACATGGGAATTATATCAATATTTACATCATACGTTTTACAAGGATGCGTTATCCGATGCACAAAAGGATGTTTTTGCACCGGTCGCGCTTGTGTATGAGGTTAAGAAAGAGGCAAAGGCAAGCAAGCGTCAAATTGCACAGCTAAAAGCCTTTTATGAAAGGCTCAATTTGCAGCCGGCAGAGGATTTAGAGCGTCTGACCAAAAATGAAGCCAGTCGTAGGTACGACCGGCTTGTTAATCAGTTTGGCTATCCGAAGAAAGAAGTCTGAGGATGCTGTCTTTTGACAAACTGTTTAAGGACTGCGCTTTTTCTTTTAGGTGTGAGATACCGGCGGTATTTCCATGTGCCCGGTAATATGCCAAAAGAAGCGCGTAGGAACCACGGACGTCGCTTCCTGTCTCAATGGCAAATTCAAGCATTGGAACGGCGGCTTCTTCATAGCCGTTTTCACAGAGCACATTTGCCCAAATCTGGATCTGGGAAACGAGCAGCGCGTAGTTATCGTCATATTCTGTCAGAGGTGTAATATTTGCTGTTCCATAGGCAAGTTTCAATTCCGTATTGGTAAATCCTGTCAGATTGACTATTTTTTTGTCAGATAAAGAAGAAATTTTTTCGCGTGCGCTGACAATATCCGGATGTTCAGCTAAAATGTCATAGGGCAAAATGTCCTTTGGGAGCGCAATATAGTCCAAATCATTGAGCGGTTTTTTACGAACTTCGTTCGCGCGTTGTTCATTTTCCCAAAAATCTGATTCCGCATTTACATTCTTTTTATTACTTTTTCCAAGTTCGTATTTCAGCCAAATTATGAAGACGATAAAACTTGCCAAGAAGGGGAATTTCATATATAATATCCTTTCAAAGAAGAGGTGATTTTATGTTTCGAAAAAAACAACAAAAAACAATTGCAGTCATAATAATTGTAGTTTTGATCATTGCAATGGTATTGCCACTTGCACTTTCAGCAGTTGGCCTATAGATATTATAACACAAGGAGCCCCCTATGAAAAAATTTTTAAAAACAGCAGTGCCGCTTTTTGCACTTCTTGCAATCGTGGTGACATGCGTCCGTATGCCGTCTATGGCAGCTACGACAATGGCCACGATTGAGAATGGTATTTATATCGGAGACGTGAATGTTTCCGGTATGTCTACGTTAGAGGCAGAGGCAGCCGTTTCGGAATATGTAAGTACAATGTCAAATGCCAAAATCACACTCGATGGCATGAATAATAATAAGCTGACGGTAACAGCCGGCGAATTGGGACTGAGCTGGAGTAATCCGGAGGTTGTCGACGAAGCGGGCGGTATCGGCAAAAGCGGAAATATTATCCAGAGATACAAAGCGTTAAAGGATCTCGAGCACGAAAATATGGTGCTGCCGCTGACACTGGCGGTCGATGACGAAAAGATCCGGTCGATTCTTGAGAATGATTGTGCATCCTTTAATGTAGACCCTGTCGACGCAACACTTTCCAGAGAAAATGGAGCATTTGTTGTGACAGAAGGACAGACGGGTGTCGTTATTGACGTGGCAGGTTCCGAAAAAGCGATTACAGAGCTTTTGACAAATGGCGAATGGGATGGACAGGATGCAGAGGTTGAACTTGTTGCGCAGGTTGCCGAGCCACGTGGAACAACGCAGGAGCTTTCTATGGTGAAAGACGTTCTCGGTACATTTACGACGAGCTATTCCACATCCGGATCAAACCGAAGCGGAAACGTAGCAAACGGCTGTAAGTTGATCAACGGTACGTTGCTTTACCCGGGTGATGAGTTCTCAACATATGGTACAGTCAGCCCGTTTACAGAGGCAAACGGATATTATATGGCCGGTTCTTACAGCAATGGTATGGTTGTTGAGAGTTTGGGCGGTGGTATCTGTCAGGTATCCACAACCCTTTACAATGCGGTTATCCGTGCAGAGCTCGAGGTGACACAGAGAATGAATCATTCGATGATTGTAACATATGTTGATCCATCCTGTGACGCAGCGATTTCCGGAACAGAAAAAGACTTCCGGTTTGTGAATAATCTGGAGCATCCGGTTTATATCGAAGGTGTCACGACTTCCGATAAGAAGATTACATTTACCGTATATGGTGTTGAGACAAGACCATCAAACAGAAAAGTTACATTTGAAAGTGAGACGATTTCAAAGACCGTTCCGGAAGGGGAAAAGATTATTCCGGATCCTGCATCTCCGGTCGGACATGTTGATGTGCAGAGTGCACATATCGGATATGTGGCACAGCTTTGGAAGATTGTGACAGTTGATGGCGTGGAGGAGAGCAGAGAAGTATTCAACAAGAGTACGTATGCCCCATCACCACGTACAGCCACGGTTGGTACTGCAACAGCCGATCCGAATGTGGCAGCAGCCATCAATGCGGCGATTGCTTCCGGAAGCATTGATAATTGCAGAGCGGTAGCAGCAGGAGGAGCAGGTGTAGCCTTGCCGGGGCCGGCAAATGCAGCGGCAGCGGCAGCACAGCAGGCACAGATTCAGGAACAGCAGCGCCAGATTGCAGCGGCGGCGGCAGCTGCTGCACAAGCCCAGTCAGGTGGCGGAGTGACAGTGATCACTCCTTGATGGGAAGCGGAGCGAATATGAAAACAGGAAAGATTTCACAGAGCATTTATGACCGCTCTGTCTGTAAAGTTTTAACAATAGAGCAAAGCAGGATTTTAAAAGGCGCAGAACAAAACTGTGCCTTTTTTGCAGATTGTTTTGCGCTCGGGCAAATGGCGTTTGTATCAGAGGATGTTGCTGTATATGCATTTTATGATGCGTATAATCAGATGGTCGCAAGTGGAGGCACGCCGCGGGCCGCAATGGTATCCCTCACGTTGACAACGCGTCAGTCAGAGGCCTTTTTAAAACGCGTGATCCGGGCAATTTCGGCAGTGCTGGAAAAGACAGGTGTACAAATGACTTCCTGTCAGGTAGAGGTTGTAGATGCGGTTATGCCGCCGATGGCAAGTGTCAGCATGATTGGAAGTGACAAGCATACGCGAAAACAGATTGAACCCGGTTTGGATATTGTGATGACAAAGACGCTTGCAAACGGAGCAACCGCGATGATGGCACAGCTCAAAAAGGAAGAATTATCGGCGCGGTTCCCTTACTACTTTGTGCAAAAAGCCCTGGAAAAAAGGGAGCTGCTTTCCGTACAAAATGAGCTGACGCTTACGGAGGAAGACTATTTGGCAATCCCAATCAGTAAGGGCGGTGTATTTGGCGCGCTATGGCAGCTTGGAGAAGCAGGTAACGTCGGCATGGAAATTCATCTTAGGCACTTTCCAATCAGTCAGGAGACCATTGAATTTTGCGAGTTATATGAGCTTAACCCATATGAGCTTTACGGGCTTGGTGGGCTACTGATGGTATCCAAAGACGGAAATGCACTTGTGGAGCGTTTAGAGCAGGCCGGCATCCGTGCAGCGTATCTTGGCACAACGAGCGCCTGTCATGACCGCGTGATTGTGACGGCGGAAGAGAAACGATTCTTGGAACCGGTAAAGCCGGATGAACTTTTGAAACTTATTTACAGAGGAGAATGACATGCATATCGTGTTACATGAGCCGGAGATTCCGGCAAATACGGGAAATATCGGAAGAACCTGTGTGGCGACAGGAACGAGCCTGCATTTGATTGAGCCACTTGGATTTCACCTCGATGAGAAATCAGTGAAGCGCGCGGGAATGGATTACTGGCCGAAGCTTGATCTGCATCGCTACATGAATTATCAGACGTTTCTGACGGAGAATCCGGGTGCAAAAATCTGGATGGCAACGACAAAGGCAAAGAGAAGTTATTCTGATGTAACGTTTGGACCGGATGATTTTATTATGTTTGGAAAAGAAAGCGCCGGCATTCCGGAGGAGATTCTGGTAGACCACGAGGAGACGTGCATCCGTATTCCGATGCTGGAAGATATCCGGTCACTGAATCTTTCCAATTCTGTCGCAATCGTACTGTATGAGGCACTTCGCCAGCAAAACTTTGCAAGCATGCAAAGAGAGGGTGAGCTGCACCGGTTATCATGGAATTCGTAAGCAATACTTGAACGCAAAAAGGAGCAATCAGAAGGCATCCTGTCAATGACAGGTGCTATCTGACTGCTCCTTTTATGATGGAAGCCTTTGTGTGAATCAGCCGCCGATTAACAAATTATCAAGCAGGTCTGTTGACGGAATGGATTCTCCGTCTGAATCAATGTTGAGACCGTCGTTTAAGTGAACAAAGTATACCTTTCCTTCAACCGTTTCGATGACGGACCATTCTTTGTTGTCTGTCGCTAATATTTTGACAGGGCCGTCTGCCCGCTTTAACGTGTAAGCCTCTGAAGAAGTATCCTTGTCGGTGTAGACGGTAAACTGATTTAATACATTGTGAAGGGAATAGATATCGCTTGTCAGCGAATCTTCCGGATAATACCATTCAGGTGTTACCATCTCGATGGCATCATCCTTTAATGCATACGTGACAAATGCGTTTTTCATTTCGATGGCATTTAACCGCATAATGGAACGCATCGTTTTGTCACCATAAAATTCTGCTGTGTGAGAAGGTAGGTCCGTAATACTTCCAAGGTATATTACAGAGTTGCCTGTATAGCGGAAAATATAGGTCTGGTTGATATCGTCAAGTCCGGCATCACAAATGGCAAATTCCACAAACCGGTCACTTTCATCGAGATCCAGCAAATAATAGTAAGGTGTTAATCCATAAAATTCGGAAATGCCGGCTTTTTTGATTGCATCTGTGTAGTCAACGCCGTTGATAGCGATAAAAGGCGTACGCATGCCGCTTTCATCGGTAATACTGCTCGTGAGACAAATGGCATCGAGCGCTTCATCGTCATTCAAATAGTTCATCGCCATGCTGTCGTACACAACAGGGTATACAAATCCATTGTCGGAAACATAGTCCTCTTTTAAAATACCGTCCAGGTGGGCAAACGGAACCGTAAAGATAAGATTGCCGTCCATCATACTGCCAAGACTGAAATCATTGGCCACAATATTGACACCGCAGTGGTCGATATACCAGTAGTCATCTGTCAGAATGCCGTCCACGACATTTGCAAACGCTTTTGAGTTTGGTTTTTGCGTAAAGCTGTCCAAGTAATAAGTGGAATTACACTGGTTGATAATCTCTTGCTTTAACACAGTAAGGAAGCGTTTCGTATCGTCTGATAAATCCGAAAGTGTCAGCAGTGCACCCGTCTTTGTATCAAAATTGACGGTTGTTGTAATCTGCTGTGGATTCTCTGCATCACCTAAAATGTATTCCGAATGTGTGAACGACAAAATACGCTCGTCCCCACGCTGCATATGGAAGTTCGAGATATAAGAGTAGGAATCAAATGTATGAGGATTTTCCAATCGTTTTTTGGCAGCCTCATCGCGGTATTTTTTAAAGTTTTCCCTGTATGAGTCCTGATAGAGAGAGAGCGTGTCGTTGATGACGTTCGTCACTTCCTCATTGTCTTTGATTGAAACAACCGGAAACTCGAGAGAAGAATAGATGGTTGCATCTGTTTCATCCGGTCTGTTTTCCGTGATTGTCTGATAAGAGACGCTGACAGGATTGGCACGTTCATTTGTAAAGTCGTCCGGCGTATATTCTTTCACCTCTTTCGGGGTTTCTGTTGTCGGTGTCATCTGGGTTGTTTCTGTCTGTGCACAGCCGCTAAGAAGCGCTGCAAGACAGAGAGAAAGAGGAAACAGTTTATGTGTTAAGTCATTTCGTTTCATGTAAAATCTCCTTAAAAATGATAGCCGTAGTAACATATAATGAATTACGACATATTGATACTTCATACAGAGTATCATAATTTTGCAAAAAATACAAAAGTATTGTATAGTAGGAATACAAAGTTACTTTTTTTAGTGGTAAAGGAGGATAAGCATGGATTTCTTTAATAAACTTGGAGAGAAGGCCGGAGAAGCTTACGAATCAGTCAAAAACAGTGATGTGACAAAGAAAGCAGTCAATTATGCATCGATTCCGTCGCTGAGCATTCAGATCGGACAGCAGGAAGCAGAAATTAAACGTCAGTATGAAATCATTGGTGCAGCTGTGTTTGCAGCAGAAGGCAACGATGAAAACCACGATTGTGCAGAGCAGTTTGAAGCAATCAAAGTGGCACAGAAAAAAATCGAGGAGCTTCGCGCAAAGATAGAGGAAAAGAAAAATGCAGGCGGCGACCAGACAAAGGAAGCGCCTACGACAAAGATTTGTCCTGACTGTGGCAAGGAGCTCGGTGAGGAGTCTTTATTCTGCAGCAAATGCGGACATAAATTCAATGATATTGTCGTTGTTGATGCGCAGGATGTTACGGAAGAATAATTCTAAATCCATAAATGTTGCAGTAGCGGGGTTGACAACACAAAAGGATAGTGCTAAAATCAAAACAATTTAACAAGCTAAACCGTTGAAGCGGAGATAACGGCAATCATGCCTTTACAGAGAGCCTGTGATGCTGAGAATCAGGTGAGAAACAAGTTGTCAAATGGACCGCGGAGGGCGCAGTCAAATGGAACAATCCAGAGTATTCTGCGACGTTGGGCATACGTCAATTGCCGGGGATATGTTAGTATCCCGCAAAGTGCACGGAATTTCCGTGAATTCAAGGTGGCACCGCGGATTAAAGAATTCGTCCTTGACAGAATATATCATTCTGTCAAGGATTTTTTATTTTGCAAGGAGGATAAATAATATGAAGGTTTTGCCGGAGTTTTCAAAGGTCAGAGAAATCGCGGCGGGCGGTAAGTACAGTATTTTGCCGGTCAGCCATGAGATGCTTTCTGATTTTATTACGCCTATTGAGGCAATGCGCATTTTGCAAAATGTTTCAACACACTGCTATATGTTGGAATCGGCGCAGGCAAATGAAGCCTGGGGTCGGTATACGTTTCTTGGATATGAGCCAAAATTCGAAATTACATGTATGGAAGGGGAGATGAAGGTCGGCAATGTCACTGTCAAGACAGATAACCCATCTGATTATATCCGTCAGATTTTATCTGATTACAAGAGCCCGCGTTTTGATTATCTGCCGTCGTTTACAGGTGGACTTGTCGGGTATTTCTCGTATGACTATCTTGGATATGTCGAGCCTACGGTCCGCTGTCAGGTTGAAGACAGTGAGGCGTTTAAGGACGTAGATTTGATGCTGTTTGATAAGGTGATTGCATTTGATCATCTCAATCAGAAAATTATCCTCATTGTGAATATGTCACTTAATGATCCCGAGACGGGCTACAACAAGGCGATTGTAGAGTTAAAACAATTAAAAGCGTTATTGCTTTCCGGGGAAAAGAAGCAGGATATGCGCGGAAAAATATGCGGGGAGGTGACACCGTTATTTGACAAAAAGCAGTACTGTGAGATGGTGGAAAAAGCCAAGCATCATATACGCGAAGGCGATATTTTCCAGATTGTGTTATCCAATCGTCTGAGCGCGCCGTTTGAGGGAAGTTTGTTTGATACATACCGCGTGCTTCGCACGATTAACCCATCGCCATATATGTTTTATTTTTCCGGAACAGATGTTGAGGTGGCAGGCGCATCACCGGAAACACTTGTCAAACTGGAAAACGGCGTGCTGCATACGTTTCCGCTTGCCGGAACAAGACCGAGAGGAAAGACAAAGGAAGAGGATGAGGCGCTTGAAGTTGAGCTTCTTGCAGACGAAAAGGAGCTTGCAGAACACAACATGCTTGTGGACCTTGGCAGAAACGATCTCGGAAAAATCAGCGAGTTCGGGTCGGTAGCAGTGGAAAAACTGCATTCGATTGAACGCTATTCACACGTCATGCACATCGGTTCTACCGTGCGCGGTGATATCCGCAAGGAATATGATGCGCTTGATGCAATTGAGGCCGTACTTCCTGCAGGAACGTTGTCGGGTGCACCAAAAATCAGGGCATGTCAATTGATCGGAGAACTCGAAAACAACAAGCGGGGCATCTATGGCGGTGCAATCGGATATATCGATTTTACCGGCAACATGGATACGTGTATTGCAATCCGCATCGTCTATAAGAAAAATGGGAAGGTGTTTGTCAGAAGCGGTGCCGGAATCGTGGCAGATTCCGTACCGGAGAAAGAATTTGAGGAATGTCTCAACAAAGCCAAATCTTCATTAAAAGCGTTGGAGATTTCACAGGAGGTGGACGAATGATATTACTGATTGATAATTATGACAGTTTTTCATACAACCTTTTTCAGCTGATTGGCGAAATTGAGCCGGATATCAAGGTGATCCGCAACAATGAGATGTCGGTGGAGGAAATAAAAGCGCTAAATCCTGACCGCATCATTTTGTCTCCGGGTCCCGGAAGACCGGAAGATGCAGGAATCATTATGGATGTTGTCAGAACGCTCGGAGAGGAGATTCCGGTTTTGGGTGTTTGTCTTGGGCATCAGGCAATCTGTGCAGCACTTGGCGCAGCGGTAACCTATGCCAAGACACTAATGCATGGCAAACAGTCGCTTGTTACGTTTGACAGTTCCTGTCCGCTGTTTGCAAATTGCCCAAAGCAGGCACCGGTTGCAAGATATCACTCATTGGCGGCAGACGCGGATTCGTTGCCGGCGTGCCTGAAGGTAACGGCACGCACAGACGACGGAGAGGTCATGGCTGTCATGCATGAAACGGCGCCGATTTACGGTGTTCAGTTCCATCCGGAATCGATTATGACACCGGACGGCAAACAAATGCTTAAAAATTTTATTGAGGAGATAAAAAGATGATAAAAGAAGCGATTGTAAAAATTGTAAACAAAGAAGACTTAAGCTATGAGGAAGCTTATCAGGTTATGAATGAAATCATGAGCGGTGAGACTTCCCCGACGCAGAACGCAGCATTTCTGGCAGCGCTTTCGACAAAGAGTGCCAGGGCAGAGACAACGGATGAAATTGCAGGGTGTGCGGCAGCGATGCGGGAGCATGCGACAAGGGTTGAAACAGATATGGAGCTGTTTGAAATCGTCGGTACAGGCGGAGACAATGCACACAGCTTTAATATTTCGACAACCTCAGCCCTCGTTGCGGCAGCAGGCGGTATGAAGGTGGCCAAGCACGGAAACCGCGCGGCGTCCTCTCTTTGCGGTACGGCAGACTGTCTTGAGGCGCTCGGTGTCAACATCGATCAAACACCGGAAAAATGTGTGGAATTGTTAAAAGAGGCCGGCATGTGTTTCTTTTTTGCACAAAAATACCATACATCGATGAAATATGTCGGTGCAATCCGCAAGGAACTCGGTTTTCGAACCGTATTTAACATTCTTGGACCGCTCACCAATCCGGGATCACCTACCATGCAGCTGCTTGGCGTATACGATGCGTATCTGGTAGAGCCTTTGGCACAGGTTTTGATTAACCTTGGAGTAAAACGCGGTATGGTCGTTTACGGTCAGGATAAGCTTGATGAGATTTCGATGAGTGCACCGACAAAAGTGTGTGAAATCCGTGACGGATGGTATAAAACCTATTATATCAAACCGGAAGATTTCGGAATGGAGCGCTGCACAAAGGAAGATTTAAAAGGTGGTACACCACAGGAGAATGCACAGATTACTTTGGCAATTCTGAAGGGAGAAAAGGGACATAAGAGAAATGCAGTTCTCCTGAACGCGGGCGCAGCACTTTATATCGGAGGAAAAGCAGACAGCCTTCAGGAGGGAATAGGCCTTGCCGCAGAGTTGATTGATTCCGGCAAAGCGCTTGCCACACTCGAAAAGCTGATTCAGGTAAGCCAGTCATAATAATCATTTTGCAAAAAAATACATGGACAAAAGTAAGGGGTTCCGATTTACGGAACCCCTTATCCATTATAACTCTTTATTTTTGTATTTGGTTACAAGCTTCTGAATGCGCTCATTTGGATTGAGCAGGCTGCTGATGGATGTATCATGATTCAAGGTATCGATGATGTAAGCAATGTATTTACTCATGTCACAGCTGATGTAGTATTCTTTTTGCAGAAGCTCAGGTGTCTGATACACAAGGTTTGTTGTGAGAACGCCGCTGATGAGACCCTGCTCATACGCTATGTCAAATTTTTCAAGTCCGTTTGTGAAAAGACCGAATGTTGCACAGATGTAAATGCGGTTTGCATTTCGTTTCTTCAGTTCTGTTGCAACCTCAATCACACTTTCACCGGAAGAAATCATATCGTCGATAACAATCACATCCTGTCCTGAGACATCGTTTCCGAGGAACTCATGGGCAACGATTGGATTACGGCCATCGACAATCTGTGTATAATCACGTCTCTTATAGAACATACCCATATCAAGACCGAGGACGTTTGCCATATAAATCGCACGGCTCATACCGCCTTCGTCCGGACTGATTACCATCATATGTTTGGAATCGATGGTAAGATCCTTTACATTGCGGAGGAGTCCTTTGATGAACTGATAGGTTGGTTGTACTGTCTCAAAGCCGTGAAGCGGAATTGCATTCTGTACACGAGGATCATGTGCATCAAACGTGATGATGTTGTCAACGCCCATGTGTACAAGTTCCTGCAGTGCGAGTGCACAGTCAAGAGATTCCCTGGCGCTGCGCTTGTGCTGTCTGCTTTCGTATAAGAAAGGCATGATAACGGTAATTCTTCTTGCCTTACCACCGACAGCAGCAATAATACGTTTGAGATCCTGATAGTGATCATCAGGTGACATATGATTCGTATGACCGCATAACGAATAAGTCAGACTGTAGTTTGCAACATCGACTAAGATGTAGAGGTCTGTACCGCGGACAGATTCCAAAATCACACCTTTTGCCTCACCGGAACCAAAACGAGGTACTTTGGTCTGAAGGATATAGGAGTCACGCTGATATCCTGCAAAGGCAAGGGAATCGTGATGTTCATTTTCGCGCTGCGTTCTCCAGTCAACTAAGTAGTTGTTGACCTTCTCTCCAAGGCTTTTGCATCCTTCAAGCGGGATAATACCAAGTGATCCAACAGGAATTGTTTCAAGGTTTGTCATTTCTTCACGTCTGGACATGAATAAATTCCTCTCTTTCTATTGTGCTAACTTTTTTGCGATGCGGATATCAGGCCCCGTTACCTTCAGTAACTCATAACCACTTGTAATACGTGAAAATACGCGTTCAGAATACCGGTCCGTCAACTCACCGAGCTGAAGGTTTGATGAAATGATGGTCGCTTTCTTGCGAAGTGCACGCTCATTGATACAGGTAAATAATTCTGAAGTGGTTAAGCGGTTCGTACATTCCGTTCCGAGATCGTCAATAATCAGTAAATCGCAATCATAAAAATCGTTTAAGTAGGCATCGCCTTTTTGCTCATCTAAGCGATTTTCGATGAGTATGTCAAAGAGCTTTGGCGCACTGAAGTATATGACAGAATGCCCTTTGTCAAGCAGCTCTTTTGCAATACAATTCGATAAGAAAGTTTTGCCCGTACCTACTGTACCATAAATAAACAAATTTTGATACCCAGAATTGAAACCTGACACAAAATTGTGACATTTGGCTAAAATTTGATTATAATTCTCCAAATCTTTGCCGTTATAGTACTTCGTTTCGAGCGTGTCGAAATTTTCGCGGTACAAAACGTCTGATAAATTGGACTGATTATATAAATAATTGACTATATTTCGTTTTAAACAAAGGCACTTGCTTTGGTCGGGAAGGTAACCGGTGTCCTTACAATGAGGGCAGGTGTAGATTGGATCGAGGTAATCTTTCGGAAAGCCGGCGGCTACGAGCAGTTCTTCCTTCTTCTGAGAGAGCGCTCTGATTTCTTCTTTTAATGAGGCAAGCGCAGCATCGTTACCCATCAATAATTGTTTCGTCCGGGAAACACAAAGCGAAGAAAGCTGTTTGTGAAGTGCTTCATAGGCCGGAATTGCTGCAAATACCTCTTCCTGCCTTCTTCGTTCCGTTTCTGCATTATCTAATTGTATTTGATCGTATTTCCGCATAATTTCAGCGTATTGTGTGTTTAAAAGACCCAAGGTTTGCTCCTTTATATGCTGTAACGGTTTTGCAAGCGGGATGCGCATCCGTTTCTATTTTTTTAACAATTGTTTTTCAAGGGAATCATAGTCGTAAGTTCTCTGTTCAAATTCGTTAAACGAATTTGGTTTTTGGGATTTCGCGGCAGGTTTTGATTTGGCCGGCTTACTTGCATGTGCTTCATCGAGAACCGCAATATCTGACGGAGATTTTACGCCGGCATTGTGCCATCCGGTTAAAATTTTATCTGCGTAGCGGATGCGGTTTGTATTTGTGGCAAAAACAGCGCGCTCGCAGGCATTTGAAATAATTTCTTTCGAAAACGCATATGTATATAGCCATTTGCTGATAATAGACGCTTCTGCCTTCGTCGGGGCATTGAAATTTCCAAGCTGTTTGGCTATCAAATAAATATCTGCATCGTAACCGGAGGTTGTTTCCTTGGCGGCTTCAACGGTTGTGATGCCTTCATCTGCCCAGTTGTTGGCAACCTTTTCCATATAAGAATGACTTGTTTTGCCTCGTTCCACGCAGTATTCAATCAAAAAGTCAATGAGGTCAAATGACATATGCAGGGTGTCATACATATAGGCAAAGGTTTTAATCTGCGAACTGGTCAGCATTTTGCCGATGTATTGCTCTGCGATAAATAAGATTCCCTGAAAGTTTTCATCCGCCTGCAGGGTGTGCAGTTGTTCTTTGGTGATGTTATTTTTTCTCTCTGTTTCAAGTACGACAGGCTCCGGTGTGACAGATACCGGTTTTACGGGTTCCGGATTGACGCGCTCTTTTGCAGGAACGTCCGGATTTTGTAAATGGATGCCGGTAATATCGCCGGAGGAATCATAATCGATAGACAATAAATTGAATTTTTCCCAATAATGTAATGCTCTGATGACGTCTTTTTCTGTGTGGTTGAACTGATCGGCTATGTCTTCAACGCTGACTGACATATTGGCACCGATTTGTCTGATCAGATATAAATAGACTTTTATCTGAGCATCATTTGCGTTTTTCATATATTCATCAATGAAACGGTTTGGTACAAGCGTGGCACCGCGGTTCGTATCATTATAAATTGTAAATGGTCCCATAATTTCACCCTTTTCTTTTTAGCAAATGAAGTATAGCATATCTTTTTTAAAAAGAAAACTGTAAAAATGACCGCAAACGCCCAAAAACACTGGGGTTTGAAATATCCACCGCATTGTGGAAAAGGTGGATAAAATAAATGAAAACGCCAAAATTGGTGCGGTATGTGCAAAAAAATTATCCACAAAAAATCAGGACCAAACAGCCATGAAAATTTGTGGATAATGTGGATAACTATTTTCCGAGGAGGTTTTCCCCGATTTTTACGATATCTCCGGCACCCATAGTTATCAACAGGTCACCTGTGGAACAATTTTCCAGTAAAAAATTTTCAATTTGATCAAAGGAAGGGAAATAATAACACGCTTTTCCGAGGGCTTTGACCTTTTCCTGCAGCGTGCGGCTACTGATACCTAAGTTGTCTGTCTCTCTTGCAGCATAAATATCGGCAAGAACAACTTTATCTGCGATGGAAAGTGCCTTGGCGAATTCATCGAGTAGGGCTTTTGTCCTTGTGTAGGTGTGTGGCTGGAATACACACCAGATGGTTTTGTGCGGATAGTTCTTTGCAGCCTCGAGCGTTGCCGTAATCTCTGTCGGATGATGCGCATAATCATCAATGATGTTGATTCCGCAAAGAGAACCTTTTAATTGGAAACGGCGGTCCGTACCCGTAAATGCTTGTAAGGCTTCCTGCGTGTCGCTTTTCTCAATAGAAAGAAGATCTGCAAGCGCAATTGCAGACAATGCATTGAGCACATTGTGTGCACCGGTTACGCCAAGCGAAACTTCGGTTGTTTGTCCGCCATGGTGTACCGTGAAGGTTGGTCTTGCAAAATCGTCGTAGGTGATGTCAGTCGCATAGTAATCACAATCCGTATCATAACCAAACGTCACAACCTTGCAGGCAAGTCCATCCGTAATTTCTGAAAGATTAGGGATTTCTTTATTAATAATGAGTGTTCCGTCTGCAGGGAGAAGCCCGGCAAATTTGCAAAAGGATGCGCGGATATCGTCCAAATCCTTAAAGAAGTCGAGATGGTCCGCATCTATATTTAAGATGATGCTGATTTTCGGGAAAAAGCTCAAAAAGCTGTTTGTATATTCGCATGCTTCCGTGACAAAGCATTCTGACTTTCCGATGCGGATATTTCCTGAAATAGAAGGCAGGATGCCGCCAATTGAAAGGGTCGGATCTTTTTGGGCTTTCAGGAGAATCTCCGATATCATGGAGGTTGTTGTCGTTTTGCCGTGTGTACCGCTGACAGCGATTGGAAGATCGTAGTTTTGCATAATCTGACCAAGAAGCTCTGCGCGTGTCAGGCAAGGAATCTCGCGCTGTTTTGCAGCCATAAGTTCCGGGTTATCCGGGTGGATGGCAGCCGTATACACAACAAGTTGAACGGTTTCTGTAATATTTGAGGCTCTTTGTCCATACATTACAGTAATTCCCTTTGATTCCAGATGCTTTGTGATATCGGATGGTTTGGCGTCAGATCCGCTGACAGAAAACCCTCTGTCTGCCAAAATTTCAGCAAGACCGCTCATGCTGATTCCGCCAATACCAATGAAATGAATGTTAATTGGCATAAGAAAGTTAATTTGATACATGTTTTGTACTTCCTATTCAAATTTTTTGTTTAATATTATTTAACCACATATAGTAC
>JAGKTY010000029.1 GCA_021153185.1 Lachnospiraceae bacterium | reverse complement strand
CGAGATACGCTTCGCGAATCTCGCTCTGATTAGCAGTCGTCAAATGTCCATTCATGCAAGCATAATGGACATTTTCCTCGTTGCCATAACAAAAAGAGCGCCGGAAAATCCGACGCCCTTATTATAAACAATATCTTATTTGTCTGCAAGCGCAGCCTTAATTGCAGCTGTAAGCTGTGGAACGATCTTGTTCAAATCGCCAACGATACCATAATCAGCTACATCAAAGATTGGAGCATCCTCATCCTTGTTGATTGCAACAATGATATCAGACTCTTCCATACCGGCTACGTGCTGGATTGCACCTGAAATACCGATTGCGAAGTACACGTTAGGACGAACAGTCTTACCTGTCTGACCTACCTGAAGCTCACGTGGTAACCAGCCATTATCAACAACTGCACGAGAACAGCTAACTGTTCCGCCGATTGCCTCAGCAAGCTCCTCTAACATCTTGAAGTTCTCCGGAGAACCAACACCACGACCACCGGATACTAAGATCTTGGCATCCATGATATCTACTGTGTTAGAAACAGCCTTTACAACCTCTTTGATTGTGACATATTTGTTGTTAGGTGTAAATCCAGGATTGAACTCAATCACCTCTGCCTTAGCACCTGCGATTGGATCAATTTTCTGCATAACACCAGGACGAACTGTTGCCATCTGTGGTCTGTTGTAAGGACAAGCGATTGTAGCGATTGTGTTACCACCGAATGCCGGACGAGTCATTAATAACTGATTGTGTAACTGCTCGTCCTCTTTTCCAGGAATTGGAACAAGTGGGAAATCACCAATCTCAAGAACTGTACAGTCAGCTGTAAGTCCTGTTGCAACTCTTGCTGAAACTGTTGGTCCCAAATCTCTACCGATTGCTGTAGCACCAACCAAAACGATTTCCGGTTTGTACTCATTGATAACAGAAGCAAGTGCATGTGCATATGGCTCTGTTCTATACTCTTTTAATTCCGGATCATCTACAACGATTACTCTGTCAGCACCGTACTGAGCAAGGCTATCAACCAAACCTTTTACATCAGAACCGATGAGAACAGCTGTTACATCTGTACCAAGGTCTGCTGCAAGTTCTTTACCTTTTCCAAGTAACTCAAATGCGATACCGCTGATTTCATTATCAACCTGCTGCGCAAATACGTATACGCCTTTATATTGTTCTAAACCCATTTTGTACTCTCCTTTATTAGATTACGTGTTTCTCTTTTAATTTGCCTACGATGTACTCAACTGCCTCTTCCGGAGAATCTGGAGTAACCTTCTCACCAGCACCTTTACGTACTTTATCAGAAGCTTTCGCGATCTTTGTTGGAGATCCTTTGAGTCCTAAGTTTGCATCATCAACATCTTTCAGGTCAGCTCTGCCCCATGTTGTAATCTCTGCTTTACAAGCATCAAAGATTCCGCCCGGAGTCATGTAACGTGGCTCATTTAACTCAGAAAGTGCTGTAATAAGACATGGCATCTGTGCCTCAAGTACATGATATCTGTCATCATACATACGCTGTACGATTACTTTATCACCTTCCACTTTGATGTCCTGTGCATAAGAGATAACAGGAAGTCCTAAATGCTCAGCAATCTGTGGACCAACCTGTGCTGTATCACCATCGATCGCCTGACGACCTGTGATGATCAAGTCATAATCAATATTGCGGAGTGCACCGGCAATTGTTGTTGATGTAGCCCATGTATCAGCTCCACCAAGAACTCTATCTGTTACAAGGATACCATTGTCAGCACCCATAGCGATTGCCTCACGAAGTACGTCTGCAGCCTTTGGAAGACCCATTGTAAGAACTGTTACTTCTGCACCTGTCTCATCTTTAATTCTAAGAGCTGCCTCTAATCCAGCCTTGTCATCCGGGTTCATGATTGCAAGCATAGCTCCTCTATCAAGTGTTCCGTCCGGATTGAACTTAACGCCACCCTTTGTGTCCGGAACCTGTTTAATACAAACAACGATTTTCACAATAACTTCCTCCTATTTTAATAAGTTAGCAGAGATAACCATACGCTGAACCTCTGAAGTTCCTTCGTAAATCTCTGTGATCTTAGCATCACGCATCATACGTTCTACATCGTACTCTTTGATGTAACCGTAACCACCATGTAACTGAACTGCTTTTGTTGTCACTTCCATAGCAACCTCTGCAGCATATAATTTTGCCATAGCAGCCTCTACTGAGTAAGAAACCTTTGGATTTGCCTGGTACTCAGCTTTTTTCATTGCTGCTTTGTAAACGAGTAATTTAGCAGCCTCAACTTTTGTAGCCATGTCAGCAAGCTGGAACTGTGTGTTCTGGAATGCAGCGATTGCACGTCCAAACTGTTTTCTCTCTTTTACATAAGCAATTGTTGTCTCAAGAGCGCCCTCAGCGATACCAAGTGCCTGTGCAGCGATACCGATACGTCCACCGTCAAGTGTATGCATAGCGATTGCAAAGCCTTTTCCTTTTGCACCAAGAAGGTTCTCTTTTGGAATACGACAATCTGTAAAGATCAACTCATATGTTGAAGATGCGCAAATACCCATCTTGTTCTCTTTTGTACCGAATGTAAATCCAGGTGTTCCTTTCTCAACGATGAATGCTGAAATTTCTTTCATCATTTTACCACGTTTCTCAACTTTACCTGTTACAGCGATTACCACATAAACATCAGCCTCTTTACCGTTTGTGATGAAGCATTTTGATCCGTTGAGAACCCACTCATCTCCATCAAGAACAGCTTTTGTCTGCTGACCCTGTGCATCTGTACCGGCACCCGGCTCTGTAAGACCGAACGCACCAAGCTTTTTGCCTGAGCAAAGGTCAGGTAAATATTTTGCTTTCTGCTCCTCTGTACCGTATGTCTGGATTGGGTCTACACAAAGAGATGTATGTGCAGAAACGATAACACCGGTTGTACCGCAGACTTTTGATAACTCTTCCACACACATTGTGTATGTCAAAGGATCACAACCCTGTCCGCCAAGCTCCTTTGGTACCGGAATACCCAAGAAGCCGTATTTACCCATTTTTTCAACTGTCTCTCTAGGGAATCTGTGCTCTTCATCAATTTCCTGTGCGAGAGGCTTTACTTCGTTCTCAGCGAAATCTTTGAATAACTGTCTCGCCATTTCATGTTCTTTGCTTAAAGTAAAATCCATGATTTTTTACTTCCTCCTTAAAATGTTTATTTAAATTCTAATTAAAGTGCATCAACAGGTGTTTTTGTGCGATCCTCGTTGTAAACGTAGAATCCTCTGCCGGATTTGCAGCCAAGGTTTCCACCACGAACCATTTTACGGATCAGTGGACAAGCACGATATTTGCTGTCGCCTGTCTCGTTGTAAAGTACATCCATGATAGCAAGGCAGATATCAAGACCTACGAAATCACCAAGCTCAAGTGGTCCCATTGGATGGTTTGCACCAAGCTTCATTGCTGCATCGATACCCGCGATATCTGAAACACCTTCCATTTTGATGAAAGCTGCTTCGTTGATCATTGGGATTAAGATACGGTTTACTACAAAACCTGCTGCCTCGTTAACCTGTACAGGTGTTTTTCCGATTTCCTCAGAAATCTTTTTAATCGTCTCAACTGTCTCAGCCGGTGTGTTCACGCCTGCGATAACCTCGATGAGTTTCATACGGTCTGCCGGATTGAAGAAATGCATACCAACCATCGGACGATTTAAGCCATTTCCGATTTCTGTGATAGAAAGGCTTGATGTGTTAGAAGCGAAAACGCACTCAGGTTTTGCAATTTTGTCAAGCTCAGCAAACGTTGTTTTCTTAACTTCCATATTTTCAAAAGCAGCCTCAACGATTAAATCGCAATCTGCACAAAGGTCCTCTTTTAAACCTGGTGTGATTTTTGCAACGATTGCATCTGCTACTTCCTGTGTCATTTTTCCTTTTGCAACAAGCTTTGCATAACCTTTTGCAATTTTGTCTTTTCCGCCTTCAGCCCACTCCTGCTTGATATCGCAGAGTGCAACCTCATAACCGTCAACCTGAGCAAATGCTTTTGCAATGCCCTGTCCCATTGTTCCTGCGCCAATTACGCCTACCTTCATGATAAGTCCTCCTTATATTTCATTAAAATTATTTGTTCTGGAAAGGAACTACTTTTAATTTTTTCTCTTTGTCTTTCTCTAAGAAATTGCCCATTCCTGCTTTCTGATCTTCTGTCTCGAAACAGTCACCAAACAGCTTCTCTTCGATGACGATTGCCTGATCCATATCTACCTGGAGACCATCGTTGATTGCTTTCTTGCAGTTGCGGACAGCGATTGGAGCCTGCATAGCGATACCTGCTGCCATCTTCTGTGCTGCCGGAAGCAACTCTTCCTGTGGATATACAGCGTTTACAAGACCGATTCTGTAAGCTTCGTCCGCTTTGATGTTACGTGCTGTGTAGATTAACTGTTTTGCCATACCCGGGCTGACAAGTCTTGCAAGTCTCTGTGTGCCACCAAATCCAGGTGTAATTCCAAGACCAACCTCCGGCTGACCAAATACTGCATTGTCTGAACAGATGCGGATATCACAGCTCATGGAAATCTCGCATCCGCCACCGAGTGCAAATCCGTTTACGGCTGCGATAACCGGAATTGGGAATGTCTCAAGCTTACGGAATACATCGTTTCCTTTTTTACCGAATGCTTCGCCTTCTGCTTTGGTCAGTGTGCTCATCTCTCCGATATCTGCGCCGGCTACAAAGCTCTTCTGACCTGCACCAGTTAAGATAAGGCATCTGACTGTGTCTAAATCGACTGCATCAAGTGTCTGTGAAAGCTCATCAAGTACCTGTGAATTCAAGGCATTTAATGCTTTCTCTCTGTTAATTGTGATGGTACCGACAGCACCCTCAACTTCGTATAAAATAAAATCCATGGTTTACTCCTTATTTCATCATAATAGGCGACGCTTAGGGCGCCGCCCATATTATTCAAAATTAATCTCTCTCAACGATTGTAGCGCATCCCATACCGCCACCGATACACAATGTAGCAAGACCTTTCTTAGCGCCTTTTGCTTCCATCTCGTGAAGAAGTGTAACAAGGATACGGGCACCTGATGCTCCAACAGGATGTCCAAGTGCGATAGCTCCACCGTTTGGATTGAGCTGTTTGTCAACATCGATACCAAGGTCACGTCCAACTGCGATTGACTGTGCAGCGAATGCCTCGTTTGCCTCAATGATATCAAAGTCTTCGATCTTCATGCCGGCTTTTGCCATAACCTTCTGTGTAGCCGGAACAGGTCCGATACCCATAACTTCCGGTCTGCATCCTGCAAGTGCGCCTGCAACAAATGTAGCCATTGGTTTTACGCCAAGCTCTTTTGCTTTTTCTTCGCTCATAACAACGATTGCAGCTGCACCATCGTTGATACCTGAAGCGTTACCTGCTGTAACAAATCCACCCGGATTGATTGCACGCAATTTTGCAAGTGCTTCGATTGTAGAACCTGCTCTTGGTCCCTCATCTTTAGAGAACTCAACCATCTCTTTTTTCTTTTTCACCATAACAGGTACGATTTCTTTATCAAATGCACCACTGTTCTGTGCTGCTTCTGCTTTCTGCTGGCTCTTAAGTGCGAACTCATCAAGCTCCTCACGTGTGATTCCCCACTCCTCACAGATGTTATCTGCTGTTTTGATCATGTGGTAATCATTGAATGCATCCCATAATGCATCGTTAACCATTGTATCAACGAGTGTTCCATTGTTCATTCTATATCCATAACGGCCCTGCATCATAGCGTATGGTGCCATTGACATGTTCTCCATACCACCTGCAACAACGATATCTGCATCGCCAGCCATAATCATCTGTGCTGCCATGTTGACACAGTTAAGACCTGATCCACAAACAACGTTGATTGTAACAGCCGGAACCTCGTTCGGTAAACCTGCTTTGATAGAAGCCTGACGTGCTACGTTCTGTCCCTGACCAGCCTGGATTACACAACCCATATATACCTGATCAACCTGATCTGCCGGAACTCCGGCTCTGTTTAAAGCTTCTTTGATTACAATAGCACCAAGCTCCGGTGCCGGTGTTGTGCTAAGTGATCCGCCCATTGTACCGATTGCAGTACGGCAAGCACCTGCTAATACGACTTTCTTTGCCATTATTTTTTCCTCCATATAAATAATAGTTCAATTGAGGGCTTTTAAATGATTGTTATTTTTTTGTCATGCCCACTGCCTCTATTTTAACATAATCGTCCATCTTTTGCAATGTAAAAAGATGTCGAAACACGCCTTTTTTATAAGTATTTTGCTGAACTCCGCCGTGTTGTTTACATAACAAAACGCATAGAAAAAGGGCTGGCGAACCAACCCTTTGTTTTCTCTTATAAATCCGGCTCAATCAAACCATATGTGTTGCCCTTACGACGGTAAACAACGCTTACCTGGTCTGTCTCTGCATTGATAAATACGAAGAAGCTATGTCCCAAAAGCTCCATCTGGATACATGCATCTTCCGGATACATCGGTTTCATATCGAATTTCTTATTGCGGATGATCTTGATTTCTTCTTCATCCATATAATCATTGTCCAAGAATTCCTGCTTAAAGCTGCTGACTGCACCCTGCTGCTTGTCCGCTATTTTGTTTTTGTATTTCTTAAGCTGTCTCTCAATGATTTCTTCAACAAGATCAATGGATACATACATATCGCTGCTAATCTGTTCTGAACGAATAATATTTCCTTTCACAGGAATCGTAACTTCGATTTTTTGTCTTTCTTTTTCCACACTGAGTGTAACATGTGCTTCTGTATCAGAATTGAAATACTTCTCAAGCTTGCCGATTTTTTCCTCTACGGCCTGTCTAAGCCCCGGTGTTACTTCGATGTTTTTGCCAATGATGATAAATTTCATATAGATCATCCCTTTCTGTCCGATATTCCAAACTCCTTCGCCATACATGATTTATGGGAGAAGCTTGTATCTGAATTATAACACATTATCCATAATTTGTGTGAAAATTCTCGTATTTTTATGCAATTTTTATTCTTTTTATTTGTCAATCGATTTTTGGATTTTTTTGTCAGATTTTCGAATTTTAGAACTTTACACAAAACACATATTCGAACGGTTACCATAAGTTTATACTATTGGAAACCAATTGATTTCGGTGGATAATGTGGATAACTTGGTGTATAATTGCCTTTTCTCGATGTTTCGGCGTTTTGGGTATGTGGATAACTTTTGGTCGACCGGCTGGCTCATTTTGTCAGATTTTCTGAAAAACTTGTTGTTTTTGTGCACATTCCACATTTTAACATTTCTGATATGGGATTTCTTTGTGTTTCTAAAAGAACAATTTGTCTTGAAATGTGACTTCTTTCTTACATACCGGCTTTTGCGTCACATCACGTGACAAATTTCCTCCGCAAAAGCGTACGCCTCCTTGCGGAGCTGTTTGCTGTAACGCAAAAATCCCGGCTCATTGAGCCGGGATTCAAAACTCTTATTAGAAAATACGTCTTACTGCCAAAATCGGTTTGTAGCTTGCATTTGATACCTTGATACCGGTTGCTGCTGTCGAAGCATGAACAATCTGTCCGTTACCAATGTAAAGTGCAACGTGTCCTGAGTAGCAAATGAGGTCACCAGGCTGTGCATTTGCAAGACCGCCTACATCGTAACCGCAACCTCTCTGTGCACCGGAAGAATGCGGAAGTGATACACCAAAGTTTGCATATACACTCATCGTAAATCCAGAACAGTCCGTACCGTTTGTCAAGCTTGAACCACCATATACATATGGATTACCGACAAACTGCAGCGCATAGTTTGCAACAGAAGAACCTCTTCCGCTTCCGGATGCTTTTGCACCGGATTTGCCGCTCTTCTTATCAGCTGCTGCATTTGCTTTTTTGCGGGCAGCCTCTTCTCTTGCAAGACGGGCTTCTTCCTCTGCTTTTGACTCAGCTTTTACAAACTCTGTATGAAGATCAACGAACTCTGTTGATACGTATCCTTCACCTTCCTCGATAGAAATCTTAACCCATCCATCAAGGCCTTCTTCCTCAAGAACAGTTAATTCATCTTCGATTGGAACCGCACCGATTCTCTTTGACTCTGTGCTTGGCTCTTCACGAACATATAATGTCGTTGTTGTAACGGTTGCAAGTCTCTTACCAACTTCTTTGGCAAGCGCAATTGCTTCATCACCTGTCACAACGTACTCAGCTTTCACATAACCTGTACAGCTGCCGGATGTGATTTTTACCCATCCATCGGCTGTCTCTTCGATAAAATCACCAACTGATTTGTTGTAAAGCTTACCGATAATCTCGGCTTCTTCACTTGGCTCCTGACGTACATTTACGTAATCGTTACATTTGGCGATTACGAGATTCTGGAACGCCATGATATCTTTAATCTTTGCAAGACGCGTATCTACAGACGGAACCATCGTTGCATAGTTGCCGACTTCTCCGTTCTCATCGCTCTGTACACTTGCAACCATTGGGTCAACGCTTGCTTCGCCTGCTGAAAGCTTTAAGCTGACAACGGCTGTATCACCTTCTGTGGTAAGCGTATCTGTCTCTTCACTCTGTGCCGCCTCGGCTACCGGTTCCTGCACAGCAGGTGTTTCTGTCATAGCCGGTGTCTCAGCTTTTGCAACTGTCTGAACGTCTATCTTGTTAAGTACAGCTCCTGCTCCTGCTACCGGAAGAAGAGATGCCTTTGCATCTGTTGTTACCGATGTGACAAGCACTGCGCTTGCAAGGATAAAAGCTGCTACTTTTGAACTCTTTCGAAACATTACAATCTCCTGTAATTTGTTACTCATTTTTTATAATTTGTTACAACTTTGTTACAATCTGTAAACAATATAACATTGTAAACAAACTTTGTCAACTCCAAGCTACAGGAAAAACTTACCAAATTGTTACTATTCACAGCCCTCCATCCACATGCGCACTCGTCGCCTCTTCGAGGCTCCAGTCCCGCTCCTTACAGAGCTAAGACTGCTTATGTGGGTGGAGTTCCTGCTTCGCAGGCTCGATATGGATTCACAGACAGTTTCTTACATGCGAGCATGACGAGTCTGTCTGTGAATTCATATCGGCTGCGAATAGTAACACCAATTTCTCAAATTTCCGACAAAAGCCGCGTCACTTCTAACAATCTGACGCAAGACTCCTATCTCAAGCTCGCCAGATATTTTTCAGCGCTCGTCACGGCATTCGCCCCATCTGCTGCCGCCGTCACAATCTGGCGAAGCGCCTTCGTGCGAAGATCGCCCGCCGCAAACACGCCCTCCATGCTCGTGGCGCAATCTTCTTTTGCGACAATATATCCCTTCTCATCAAGTTCAATCAATCCCTTATACGCCTCTGTTTCCGGAATAATTCCGACTGCAACAAACACACCGTTAACAGATAGCTTTGTCTCATCGCCCGACTTCACGTTTTTGAGCCGCACATACTGCACCATATCATCGTCTCCGCCGATTTCTGACACTGTGCTGTCCCAGACCAGCTCTACATTGTCACACGCAAACAGTGCTTCCTGAAGCGACCTTGCGGCACGCAGTTCATCCCTCCGATGAATCAGATATACCTTTTCACATGTTCTTGCAAGGAAAATGGCGTCTTCCACCGCAACATCTCCTCCACCGACAACTGCCACCGACAGCCCTTTAAAAAAGGCCCCATCACAAGTCGCACAATACGAAACACCCATGCCGGCATATTCTTCCTCCCCGGTTACGCCGAGCTTTGCATGCTTGGCCCCGGATGCAATCACAACTGTTTTTGTCACATAATTTGCTTTTTCCGTACATACAAGCTTCAAATTCCCCTGATCAATGATTTTTTGAACCGTCCCCGTCTGTACCAAAACGCCCATTTTATCAACGTGTTCCTTCATTTTCATGCAAAGATCAAAACCGCTGATCCCCGGCAAGCCCGGATAATTATCGACCTCGTACGTATTTAACACTTGTCCGCCGTAAATGCCTGTCTTTTCAAGCATCAACATGCTAAGCCCTGAGCGCATCGCATAAATCGCCGCGCTCATCCCGGCAGGACCGCCACCAATTACAATCATATCATATGAATTTTCCATCTAACTCTCCTTTTCAATCTTCCAATTCCTAATGCTGATTCCGCCATATAAAACCGGATATAAAATTACCAAATCACAAGTGTAACGAATCACATATTCCCCTCAAAACAGCCTATCATGCAATCTGCTTCTTAGCGCTTTTGCAAATGAGATTCTAAATCGCAACTTTGTATTATTTATAGAAGAAACACAAAAAATATAGTATAGTAAAGATAATATCATGCATTACGAGGTGTTACTTATGTCAAAAACTGCACTTATCACCGGCGCTTCACGCGGCATCGGCAAGGCAATCGCCCAAATGCTGGCAGGCGAAGGCTACCGGTTATATTTAATCTGCCATAAAAACCAAGAATTATTACATCGTTTTGCAAAAGAATTGTCCGATACCTTTCACGTCGACGTGACATGCTTTTGTGGCGACATCTCCGACAGCTCATTTGTGGAATCCGTTTTTTCCGATATCAAAGAACTGGATTTGCTCATAAACAATGCCGGTATTTCGCAAATCGGTCTGTTTTCGGAGCTTTCCTACGAGCAGTGGCACCGCGTCATTGACACGAATCTTTCTTCTGTATTTTATACTTGCAAACAGGCGATTCCCAAAATGCTGCAAAAACACGCCGGACACATCATAAACATCTCCTCTGTCTGGGGAAATGTCGGCGCTTCCATGGAAGTGGCCTACTCCGCCTCTAAAGGCGGCGTCAATGCGTTAACGCGCGCACTCGCAAAAGAGCTTGCCCCATCCGGCATCTCCGTCAATGCCATCGCCTGCGGCGTCATTGATACCGACATGAATGCCTGCTTTGACGAAGACGAAAAAGCCGCCCTGATTGAAGAAATCCCATGTGACCGTTTCGGCACACCTAGGGAGGTTGCCACGCTCGTTCATTCTATCATCACGGCACCATCTTATTTAACAGGACAAATCATTACACTCGACGGTGGCTGGCAATAGCCACCGTTTTTGCAATCCACATCTTTTCGCAGATGAAATTTTGTCTACGTTTCATTTCAGCTATGATTCTTTTGCAAAATATCCACCGTGTGGGCGCTCGTCCCCATCATATCCATTCTCTCACAAACAGACAGATGATATTTTAGGAACAGTTCAAAGCTTTCTTCATCTAAGCGGTTCAAATAAAACTTCATGTGATTTGCAAGTCCGTCTGCTGAAATAATCTTCTCTCTTTTGACACCTGCAGCTGCATTGATTGCATCGATATCCTCTATTCTGACATAATCATAAAGTTCATTTGCCCCCTCCATGCAATGAAACGTCTCATCGAGCACGCCTTTGACAACCGCCTCTTTGATATTCTGCTCCATAAATCCGTAGTTCATAATACAGTAATCGTTCATGATGTAGGCAACGAGAATCGTTCCACCCGGCTTTGTCACACGCTTCGCCTCCGAAAGCGCCCGCACTTTCTCTTCAAATCCATGCAAATGATACATCGGTCCAAACAAAAGTGTGACATCAAAGCTTTCATCCGCAAACCGCTTGAGATTCAGCGCATTCCCTTGATATGCCTTCACACTGCTGCCCTTTTTCTTCAAAATCCCCAGATTATACTTCACAAGTTCAACGGCTGTGACATCATACCCTTCCTGCGCAAGCGCCACACTATAACGCCCCGTTCCGGCACCAATATCAAGCACCGCCGGGTTATCGTATTTGTTAAGCGCCTCATGAATATATTTCATGCTTGTGACAAACTCAACCTGCCCACGCCTTGTCAATAACCTCTTGTCTTCATTAAATTTATTGTAGTATAGTTCTAATTCCGTCATATTCCCATTCTAATACATTTTCCCCCGATACGCCACACTTACTTCTCTACAAGGGTTTTTGGCTTTTCTCGCTTTTTCCCTCGTAATCAATAGGGAGCGCATCACCGGAGCACGTTTGCCATAACTAAAAGGGAGCCGCAAAGCGACTCCCTACAAAACCCTTAATATTATTTCTTCTGTGTCTTCTTTTTGCTGCGCGCCATAACAACCGACTGTACAACTAAGAACAAGCAAAGCATTGAAGCAATTGTAATACCTGTCCACCAAGCCTGATCAAGACCTGCAGAAGATACGATGTTCTGAATCGTACTGAGTGAAAGCACACCAAAGAATGTTCCGATAATGTTACCAACACCACCGGTTAACATCGTTCCACCAATGATGGAAGAAGCGATGGCGTTCATTTCCATTCCACTCGCATGAGAAGCCGAGCCGGAACCTACATGCATGAAGTATACGAAACCGCCGATACCTGCAAGAAGACCGCAAATGGTGTGTGATAAGAATTTGGTCTTCTTCACGTTGATACCAAGCATTAATGCTGACTGCTGGTTACCACCTACTGCGTAGAAGCCACGTCCAAGTTTTGTCCAGCGGAGCATAATAAATAATACAATAACACAGATGAGTGCCACAATCACACCGATTTCTACATATGCATTGACATATTTGCCAAGCTTATTGACTGAGCCGAGACCCGGAACAATAATACGTGTCTCTTTTAATTGTTTGAACTGCTCATTTGCTACGTTAAATGGTTTGGTATTTACGATTGTCGTCATACCTCTTGCAAAGAACATACCGGCGAGCGATACGATGAATGGCTGTATATCCAGATATGCTACAAGGAATCCCTGTACCATACCAAATGCAAGACCAATCAAAATTGCGATGAGAATTGCAACAAATACATTTCCGCCTTTGAAATCAAGGTAAACTGCACAACACATACTGACAAGTGCTACCACACCACCGACTGAAATATCGATACCGCCCGTAATCATAACAATACTCATACCGCATGCTACAATAATCAGGGATGCATTTGCATTTAAGATATTCAAAAATGTCTGTGGTTTTAAGAAGCCTTTTCCCTGGAACAAGATAGCTCCAATGTACATTGCAAAAAATACAACGATTGTAATCGTAAGAAGGAGGTTTGTATCAGTCATTCCAACTTTTTGTTTTGGAGCGCCTACTTTCTTCATATCTTTTTCAGACATATTAAGCTACCTCCTTTGCTTTATTCCCTTTTGTAAGGTTTTTCCAAGTTTTTGACATCCAGTCTCTGACAATCGGAGCACTCATGACAACCAATGCGATAACGACAATCGCTTTGTAAGCCGGAAGCGCATCTGACTGTACTTTGAATTTATAAAGAGTTGTTGTGAGGAACTGGATAACATAGGCACCAAGGATTGATGCTGTCATGTTAAATTTACCACCGCTTAATGCGTTTCCTCCAAGTGCTACTGCAAGGATTGCATCCATCTCGATATCTTTCGCAACAACCGAATAGTTGATTGTTGAAAGACGGCTCACTTTGATCAAACCGACTACTGCTACACAAATTCCTAAGATGACAAATGATAAGAATTTGATAAACGCCGGATTTAAACCGTTGAGTCTTGATGAACTCTCATTGATACCGACTGACTGTGTGTAAAGACCAAGTGTTGTGAATTTGAGCACCAGCATGATGATGATGACACAAATCACTGTGATGAAAAATGTGGTCGGAATCGGAATACCCGGAATAAATCCACCGAAATATCCGAACTTCGGATCACTGATAATCGGGAGCTCGTTGTTGTTAATCCAAGCTGCGATAGAACGGCCTGCTGTAAATAAGATCAGCGTCGCAACCATCGGCTGAATTTTAAAGTATGCAACCAGCACACCATTGAATGCACCAAATAACATTGATACGACAACTGCGACAAGGAATGCCACAATGATTGGAGCCTTGAGCGTCTCAGGTCTTGATTCCGTGCCACAAAGTACACGAAGAATCACACTACCTGCGATTGCGATTGTTGCTCCGACAGAGATATCCTGTCCACCCGAAGCTGCTGTAACAAGTGTCATACCAATTGCCAGAATCGCAAGTTCTGAACCATAATCCAAAATCGTCATGATGTAACCTGACAAAATCGGATTGCCATCATTGCTGTATCCAAGTGTAATTTTGTAGAACGATGGATCAGCAATCAAGTTGAAAATTGCAAGAATTAAAAGTGCTGCAACCGGGATAAATAACTGATGTCTGACAATCTTACCCAAAACTGCTTTTGCACCAGTCTCTTTTTTTGAAGTAGCCATGTTATCTATCACCTCCTGCGATTGTGCTCATAATCTTACTCTGAGAAATTTCATCCTGAGAAAGTTCTCCAACAACCTTACGGTCACGAAGAACGATCATTCTTGAACATGTTCTGATCATCTCGTCTGTCTCAGATGAAATAAATGTTACGCTCATACCTTCTGAAGCAAGCTTTAATACGAGCTTCTGGATATCAATCTTTGTACCGATATCAATACCACGTGTCGGCTCATCTAAGATTAAATATTCCGGATTGGTCAAAAGCCATCTTGCCAAAATACATTTCTGCTGATTACCTCCTGAAAGAGACTTGATCGGCGTATCAGCGGAAGCTGTTTTAATGCCAAGTAATTTGATGTATTCATCTGCAAACTTATTTGCTTCTGCTTTGCTGATTGGCTTTAAGGAACCGCGAAGTACCTGAAGTGCCAAAATAATGTTATCTCTAACGGACAAATCACCTACAATACCGTCAATCTTACGATCCTCCGGCAAATAAGCGATTCCGTTCTTCATTGCGTCAAGCGGTTTGGAAATCTTGATTTCCTTTCCGTTTTTCATTACCTTTCCGCTTAAAACCCTGTCAGCACCAAAGATAGCACGGACACATTCGCTTCGTCCGGAACCAAGAAGTCCTGTAAAGCCGTTTACCTCACCCTTCTTAATATAGAAATCAAATGGTTTGATTCCCGCATCAGATACTAGGCATTCAACCTCAAGTACCTTCTCATCTTTGTCTGCTTTGTCGTATGGTGCAGCCTCTCCTTTGATATCAGACATATCATCAAGCTCTTTTCCAAGCATTTTTGATACAAGCTGAAGTCTCGGAAGATTCTCAATCGCATACTCTCCAACAAGTTTACCGTCACGAAGAACTGTAATCTTATCGCAAACCTCGTACACCTGGTCAAGGAAGTGTGTTACGAAAATAATACCAACGCCTCTTGCCTTTAAGTCTCTCATGAGTCCGAACAGTTTCTCTACTTCCTGCTCATCGAGAGAAGAGGTAGGCTCATCTAAGATTAGTACCTTACAATCCATATCAACTGCTCTTGCGATTGCTACCATCTGCTGAACAGCGATTGAACAGCTTGCAAGCTGCTGGGTTGCTTTTGCTGGAATATCAAGAGATGTAAGAATCTTGTCTGCATCCTCGTTCATTTTCTTCCAGTTCTGACCAATACCTTTTGTTCTTCCGATATACATGTTTTCTGCAACAGAAAGGTTCGGACATAATGTGATTTCCTGATACACAGTACTGATCCCTAAATTCTGTGCATCCTGAGGTGATTTAATTGTAACCGCCTCATCCTTTCCTTTGATAAAAATCTCACCCTCGTCCTTCGTGTATACACCGGTCAAAACTTTAATCAGGGTAGATTTTCCTGCGCCGTTCTCCCCCATAAGCGCGTGAATTTCGCCTTCACACAATGTGAAATCAACGCCCTGCAGAGCTTTTACTCCTGGAAAGGATTTGTTAATACTTCTCATTTCCAATATGGATTTCTCTTTCACCAGTTTATTCTCCTTCTGATTTTTTTGAAAAAACGGGCGCGGTAACTAGCGTAAAAACATATCGTACGTGGTCACCGCGCCATGTTTAAGCATTTTTATTATGTTTACAGATTAGATTCCGTAAGCATCAACATCTTCCTGTGTGATTGTTGTAGCATCGAATCCCTTCTCGTCCATGATAACTGTCTTCTCAGCCGGTTCAGAACCACCCTCGATTGTCTTGATGATATCATCGATGTAAGAAGCCTGGAATGGGTTACACTGTCCATCATAGTTCCAGTTCTGAGCAAGTAACTCTTCAAGAGCCCATTTGTTGCAGTCAAATCCCATAATAATTACGTCTTTGCCAACACCGTGAGAGATACCTGCTGCATCAAGTGCTGCTACAGCACCTTTCGCCATATCGTCGTTCTCAGCGTAGATAACGTTGAATTTGTCACCTCTGTCGATAACTGACTGTACGATCTGCTGTGCTTTCTCTGCGTTCCACTCAGCTGTCTGCTGCTCTACGATATTCCATCCGTCAGAAGCTACTGCTGCGTCAACTGCGCCTGAACGTCCCTGCTGAGCTGCTGAACCCATAACACCCTGAAGGTGGATGATGTTGTACTCTGAAAGGTTCTGGCCTTTTAACCATTCAACGGCTGTCTCACCTTCTTTAGCCATATCTGAAACGATTGAAGCCTCATATAAGTCTTCTGAAGCGTCGATTGTACGGTCGAATAAGATAACTCTGATTCCTGCATCCTGTGCATCCTGTAATACTGTATCCCAACCTGCTGTATCAGCTGCTGAAAGAAGTAAGTAGTCAACACCGTCCTGGATGAATTTTTGAGCTGCTGTAATCTGCTCATCATTCTTTAAGCTGTATGCGAAAGAAGCTTCATAACCGTTCTCTTCTGTGAACATCTCTTTCATTGATCTGTCGTTTGCTGTACGGTAACCAGACTCGTTCGGATCATTGTTGATGATACCAACTTTGATTAAATCGCCTGAAGCTGCAGGAGCTTCTTTTCTTACCACGGTACTGTGTCGGCGTCATTCCCTGTGTCTTTTTAAATAAGTAAGAGAAATAATGCGGGTCCTTGTAACCGACATCCATACAGATTTCGCTGCTTCTCTTTCCGGTACAGCGCAGCATTTCTTTTGCTTTGTTCATACGGTAATCCGTCAGATACTTAATAAACGTCTGCCCGGTCTGCTGGCTGAATATCATACTTAAGTGATTTGGCGAGAAATTGACATGCGACGCAAGTAAGTTGAGAGAAAGCTCTTCATCTGCATAATTTTCTTCCACATACTGTTTGACTTTCTCAACCACATCACTGTATCTGCCGCTCGCCGCTTCCTCCCTAAGCCCAAGTGCTTTTCCAAGAATATCCGTCACATATTTTTGCGCACCGTCCATGCTTTGCAGATACGTGCTCGTCATGTCCGGCGTGCCAATCTCTTCTTTGGAAAGTCCAAGCCCATCCAAAAATTCGCTCACTGCAAAATACACATCCATCACAATATACTGGCGAAACAGCATGGACTCAATAGCGCCATCACCAATGGCTCTGAAAAATTCTTCTGTAAAAAATCCGACCTCCTGTTGGTCGCCCGTTTTCAAAAATTCAAGAATCTTTTTTCGTTCAATCTTCTTCGGATCAATATTTCGGATATCAAACTCTTCTTTTTCCGTCAGTGTTGCCTGCCCGATATCCTCTGCGCGGAAAAATTGGTTATCACTGACAAAATAGCGGTGCGCATACGCATGGCTCGCCTTTTCAAACGAACTTGGAAGTTCCCGCATACGATTGACAGGCTCTCCGATACCGCCGAAATACCGGATGTGGTTGTACGATTTTAAGAGTTCTTCTAATTTATTTAGGTATGTCTTCTGAAGCGCCTCTAACTCTTCTTTGGAATCCGCAAGGAACAACAGTGCTTTTCCTTCCAGCCCCCGGTCAAACACATGAAGTCTGATTCCTTCCCGAAGCTGCTGCATCTGCTGTTCAATCGCAACCACGCTCTCTGAATAATCGCTGTATTCATGATGGACTGAATGCATTTGAATCAGTACGATATTGTACCACATGGAAGAGATATCCATTTCCAGCTTTGTCGCAAGCTCAAGCAGCTCCTCTGTCGACTTTGACGCTGTTACGAGATACTGGAACAGTTCTCTTTTTTCTTTTATAAAGTTCTCTTCTATTTCCTGCGTATATTTGTTTTTGATTTCCTGCTCTTTCTGTTTTTCCTCAATCTTATCCCGAAGGCCGTCTAACTCCCGCAAAAGCTCCTCGCCATTGATTGGTTTCGAAAGATACTCTGCCACACCTATTTTCAGCGCCTCTTTTGCGTATTCAAATTCTTCATAGCCGGTCAGAATGATGATTTCAATCCAAGGCATCTCTTTTTTAATCAGCCTGCTGAGTGTCAGTCCATCCATGAATGGCATTTTGATGTCTGTAATAACAATATCCGGTTTTTCTTTTTGAATCATCGGAAAAGCAAGTTCTCCATCACTTGCCTCCCCGCAAAATTCATACCCGTTTGCGTTCCAGTCGATTCGTTTTTTGATTCCTTCCCGAACCACATATTCATCTTCAACCAAAAATACTTTTAGCATATCTTACCTCTTAATACTTCCGCTGTTCCAATACTGATTTGACATTATCGATTGTAAAAATATCGCCGTCCACCACATACCGTTTTTCTACCGGCTGACCTGCTTCCAGCTTCCTGATGACTTCAGCCACCTGCTCTCCCTGCAGCGGATTGCATTCAATGTCCACATTGATTTTTCCATCTGCAACAAGCTCGAGGGCTTCTTTTACCGCATCAAACGAGATAATAGTCACATCCCCATCAACACCGTAACTGACCCCGCGCTCCTGCAATGCCTCAATGATTCCAAATGTCATATCATCATTTTGTGAAACGACCACATCAATATCCTGATATTTGGAAAGCATGGAAAGCATGACTTCTTTACCTTTGGTGGTCGTAAACTCTCCGCTGATTTTTTCAAGAACGCGCCAATCATCATGCGTCTTTGCGATTTCATCAAACCCCTCAGAGCGGCCAATCTGTGCACTTGAGCCAGCCGTTCCTTCCATGACGAGCACATTGATTGTCTCATCCTTACCTTTGTTTTTTCTGCAAAATTCCTCAAGCCATCTTCCGGCTTTTCTTCCTTCCTCCTGCGCATCCATTCCGATAATTGTTGTATAAAGAGAATCATCTTTGACATCTACCATTCTGTCCACAACAATGACCGGAATGTTCGCATTTTTCGCTTCCTGCAAAACGGTATCCCAGCCCGTTTCGGTCACCGGAGAAAAGACAATGTAATCCACACGCTGTGAAATATAGCTGCGTATCGCTTTGATTTGATTTTCCTGTCTTTGTCTTGCATTATTATATTCCAGGAAAAATCCTTTTTCCTTTGTAAGCTGTTCCTGAATTGACGCTGTATGTGCCGTTCTCCACACCGACTCACTGCCAAGCTGTGAAAAACCCACGACAATCAAATCCTCCGTCAGTTCCGCCGGAACCATGCCGTCCTGCCCGCTTTGCTTCTTGACACTTCCGCAGCCGCACAGGCATATCGCCGCCACTACGCACAACAGCATTTTCTTCCATATTAATTTCATTCGTTTTCGATTCACTGTTGCACCATTCCTTCTGCATGTTCTAGTTCTGTCGCAGGGATTGCTATGGTAATTTTCGTTCCCTTTCCTTTTTCGGATTGTACAAAAAGACCATATTCCTGCCCAAAATTCATGCGGATTCGTTCATTTACATTGGCAAGTCCAAATCCCGCCCCGGTTTCATTACACGGCATATTGATTTTTTCCGTAAGCGCCTCCGTCTCCTGCGGCGTCATTCCTACACCGTTGTCTTGTATATATAGAAGAATCTTATCGCCTTGTTTTTCACCGCTGACGCGAATGAGCCCCTTGGCTCTTTTGTATTTAATTCCATGATACAGTGAGTTTTCCACCATCGGCTGCAAGGTCATCTTCAAAATTTTGTACGGATACAGCGACGGGTCTATATCAATCTCATAATCTAAGATATCGGCATAGCGTGCCTGCTGGATTTCCAGATAGCTCCTGATATATTGCATCTCGTCCTCAATTGTAACAAACTCTTTTCCTTTGCTGAGAACGCGTCTGAAAAACTCGGAAAGCGACATGACCACATGAACGGCTTTTGACGTATCCTCGCCCTCAATGAGCCAAACAATCGTATCGAGTGTGTTGTACAAAAAGTGCGGATTGATTTGTTCCTGCAAAAGTCTCAGCTCTGCATATCTCATTTTACGCTCATCTTCCTGGATTTGATTCACCATAATTTCCAGATGCTCAGACATATCATTGACACCGGCAGCCAACACGCCGATTTCATCTTTGGTTTGCACTTTCGCCCTGGCAGAGAAGTCACCATGTGCAATTTGACTCGCAATGCCGCAAAGTTCATTGATTGGTTTTGTGATGCTTTTTACGAGTAAAAGTGCTGCAATTGTTGCGATTATGACAATTCCTAACACAATCGCAACATTGAGAATGATAAACCTGTTAATGTCATTATTCAGTTCGTTTTTCAATTGTTCGATATTGCGTGTCTGATAATAAATATAGTACTGGATATCATCCTGGATGAGTTCCGTCAAAATATAAATATCATTGTCAAGCATCGCAATGTTTTCTTCATAATGTCCGTCATCTGTGAGGTTTGCCTTGATATCATCGACTCTGTTTTGCAACGTATCCGTATTGCGCAGAAGACTCTGCAGCCAGATGCGGCTTTCCCTGTCTGTCGAAATCACAAGCAGCTTCCGGCAGCCGTTTTGTATGCTTTCGATGAGATCATATGGGTCTTTGAGTCCCTCTTCTGACTTGATATTCTCAAAGCTCATATATCCGACAACCAGTTTATATAAGCTTTCATCCATTTCCTCTTTAAAATTGATATTGTAATCATTCGCAATCGTCAGGTTATTTACGATTTCATCATACGACCGGCTGTAATCCATCAGCGAGTATATGAGATTAATGCTGCTAAACAGAAGCGGCAGTGCCGTAATCAAAATGACAAACAGTAGTTTGGCACGAAGCGGAACTTTGACTGTTTGCGTCTCTTTGTTTCCCGTCATGATATCCCCCAGTGATGCTTACCCATTTTACGCAGAAAGGTCTGATGTACAATGTGGGCATTTCGTTGCCTTAATTGAAATCTTGCTCATGCAATATGGGCACTCTTTTTCTGTCGGCGCAGCCTCTTCTTTTTTCTTGCCAAGCTCCTGCAATTTGTTGAGCTGCTTGATAAAGATAAATACAACAAATGCAATGGCAAGGAAATTGATGACCTGCGTAATGAAGGAGCCGTATTTGATCATGGCTGCACCCTCTCCTTCACCGAGCACAATACACAAATTGTTAAAATCAATTTTACCTGTAAACAAACTGAGTACCGGCATAAAAATGTCATCGACAAGTGAGCTTACAATTCCGGTAAAAGCGCTACCGATAATCATACCGACTGCCAGATCGATCATGTTTCCCTTGAGTGCAAATTTTTTGAATTCTTCGATAAATTTTTTCATTGTAATGCATCCTTTCGTTTTTATATCTGCCACATACCGCGGCTCTTATTTGATTCTGTCTTTGATTTCAAACAAAGAACATTGCTCCCGTTTTGCAATCGTTTCTAAATTAGCATATTCTAACTTTTCACGCCGTACCCCGTATCCTTCCGAGACCTTTACCGGTATATCGCCAAATTCCGTTTGCTTCACTTCTTCTCTTCGGCCAAGCGTATAGCGTCCGCACCTGTTTTCCCGAATTCCGAGTGTCGTGCTGTGTGCAAACAATAGCCGTACAAACTTGTCTTTTTCTGACACAGGGCATAAACAAGTCACCATCGTGCCCGGTCTGTTTTTCTTCATTTGTATTGAAGTCAGGAAAACATCCAAAGCGCCTTCCTCCCTGAGCCGCTCTGCCAAAAATCCAAGCTCTTCTCCTGTCATATCATCGATATTACAGCTAAGCTCCACAATCTCTTCCTCCTTAGAAGTCTCTCCGAGGAATGTCCTTACACAGTTTGCCTGTGCAAACTCTTTGTATCCCATGCCGTACCCTGTCTTTTGCAGCCGCATCACCGGCATCGGTCCAAAGGACGTCGCAAAAAACTTAAGAAGTGCTGCGCCCGTCGGCGTACACAATTCACTTTGGATACTTCCCTGATAAATCGGGATATCCTGTAATAAATACGCTGTTGCAGGTGCCGGCACCGGCAAAATTCCGTGTGCGCAGTGCACATGTCCGCTTCCTACATGAACCGGGGATACGATGACCCGGTCAGGCGATAACCGGTCCATCAGATAGCAGACACTCACGATATCCGCTATGGCATCCTTGCATCCAACCTCATGAAAATGAATTTGTGTAACCGGCTTTGCATGTGCATGGCTTTCCGCCTCTGCAATCAGCCCATATACTGAAATCGCATTCTCTTTTACCTTATCTGATACTGCTAAGCTTTGAATACTTTGTATAATATCCTGCATCGATGTGTGATGATGCGCATGGTCATGGTGATGTCCGTGCGCATGATGTTCGTGGTCGTGTTCATGCTCATGATGCACACTGCCATGCTCATGCAAATGTCCGTGTTCATGCCCGTGCGCATGTTCCTGCTTACCAATCACTTCATGTGCACAAACGCCATCTACACTGACATGCATATGCGTACCACAGATCCCGCATCGCATCACCTGCTCACGGTCAATCCGCACTCCCTCAAGCCCCATTTCATTCAATACCCGCAGTTCCGTCTCCGGGTCCTCAAAGAGTTCAAGCAGTGCTGCGGTCAGCATATCACCTGCTGCCCCCATGCTGCATTCGATATATAATGTTTTCACGAAAGTTTCTTCTCCTTTATTGTCTGATGATTGATCATGCTTGCCAGATATCCTGCCCCAAAACCATTGTCAATGTTTACAACGCTCACGCCGCTCGCACAGGAGTTGAGCATGGAAAGAAGAGCAGATAATCCACCAAAATTGGCGCCATATCCGACGCTTGTCGGCACAGCAATCACCGGACAATCCACCAGCCCGCCAATCACGCTTGCAAGCGCGCCTTCCATCCCTGCAATCGCAATGACTACCTGTGCCTGTTGCAGCTGCTCCATATGTGCAAACAGCCTGTGAATGCCCGCAACGCCAACGTCATAGAGACGGATTACTTCGTTGCCCATACTCTCGGCTGTCAGCGCTGCTTCATTGGCTACATATAAATCACTCGTTCCGGCACATGCCACAACAATCGTCCCATTGCCATCTGCTTTTGGAATACTTCCTATGATTCCAACCTTGCTGATTTCATCGTATGTCACTTTATATTTGGTTGAAACAAGCGCCATCGCCTCTTTAGACATGCGTGTAATTAATACCGTTTTATTTCCGGCTTCCACCAGGCTTTGCGCAATACCAAGAATTTGCTCAGGCGTTTTCCCCGCGCCATAAATCACTTCGCTAACACCCTGCCTCATTTTTCTGTGATGATCTACCTTTGCATAGCCGAGGTCCGTATACGCTTCCTTTGTAATCATCGTCTCTGCCTCTGAAACAGAAACCTTCCCGTCTTTAACGTCCTGCAAAAGCTTTTTGATTGTTTGATTTGCCACACTTACTCCGTTCTATTTCACTACATACTGCGAAAAATGCATGATGCACGTTTCCAAATAGGATGTAAGTTTTTCCTGCACCATTTCGCACACTTCAATACATCCGGCAGCACATGCATCCTTTATATCCTTTGTCATTTTACAGACTCCATCCAATCCGACAATCGTTGCCATGCTTTCCATCGCATGCGCCGTCTGGGAAATCATTGCAAAATCCTTTTCCGCGATGGCTTGCTGCAATTCATTTTGTACGTCACCGATGCGCCTTGCAAAGCTGTCCATATTAAACAGGACGCCGTTCTCTCCGTCAATCGAGTACTGAAGTGCCGTTTCCATATTGACATACTGCTTTATAAAATCGACTTTTTTTGAATGACCGGCAGGCTTTGCTGCATTCACACGCACCTTCTCATTTGAAGCTGACACACCACGCATTTCCGGTTTCTTTTCTTTGGAAACCGTCTGAGGGACTGTACGTTTACGTTCTTCCTCAGGCACTTCCTCAAGCACTCTCGAAGGAAGCCATTTCACCAGTGCACGCTGCAGCATCTCTCCGGAAATCGGTTTCGTTAAATAGTCATCAAATCCATACGAGAGATACATCTCCTTTGCACCACTGATTGCATTGGCTGTCAGTGCCAAAATCGGCGTATCCTTCGCAAGTTCTCTTTCCTTAATCTCTTTTAACGTCTCAACACCATCCATCTGTGGCATCATATGGTCAAGGAGCACCAAATCATACACTTCTTTTTCGAGCATATTGATACATTCCCTGCCGGACATTGCGACAGATACCTTCGCTTTTGTGACAGAAAGCAGTCCCTGCGCCACCTTTAAGTTCATGGCATTGTCATCCACGACAAGGATGCGTGCACTTGGAAGCAGATATTTCGTCCGATGATGATTTTTCGGACGGCTCTTCTTGTAATTTTCCTGGAAATCTCCCATTGGTGTACAGTCAACAATCTTTTGCGGAATAATGACATGGTATTTTGTACCTTCTCCGTAGACACTCTCTACCCGAATGTCACCTTCATACAAATCGACAATCTGTTTTACAATCGCCATACCGAGTCCGGTACCCTGGATTGTCCGGTTTTTGACACTGTCAAATCGGGAAAAGCTGTCAAACAGGTTCTCAAGATCCTCCTGCTTCATACCGATTCCGGTATCTTCCACATCGAAAATCAACTGCAGTGCATCCCCATCAATCTGCCTGCTCGAAACCTTCAGGCGTACCTGTCCCTCCTGCGTGTATTTCACGGCATTGCTCAAAAGGTTCGTGATCACCTGCTTCACACGAAGATCATCGCCCATTAACACATTTGGAATGTCACTCGATACTTCTACCAAAAATTCAAGCTCTTTTTCGTCAGCCTTAGGCTGAATCAGATTGATCAAATCATTAATCATCGAACTCACATGATATTCGACTTCAACCAAATCCATTTTGCCTGATTCGATCTTGGAAAAATCCAAAATATCATTAATCAGCCCGAGCAAAATATTACCTGAACTTTCAATATCGTTTGCGTACTCGATGATTTTCTCATCCTCGGTCTTTTGCAGGATCAGCTCATTCATTCCAAGGACCGCGTTAATCGGCGTACGAATCTCGTGGCTCATACTCGATAAGAAAGCTGATTTACTCTTTGTTGCATCCTTTGCCTCAGAACACTTTGCCCAAACGACCTTTAACAGGTCATCCAAGCTCTGTTCCATCTCGTCGCTCTGCCGTTTCTTAAAGTTAAACAGCTTTGTAAAATATATTCCGATCAAGTTACCAATCACCAGAATCGGCACAAAAACAAACGCCTCAAACCCCAACGGTTTGCTCTCAATTGCGGGAAACTTGCAAAAAATCGCTATCACATACGCTATGATAAGCGTCATGCCTACCCAACGAAACACTCTTGCATCTATGTACAGCAAAATTGAGAACATCGGAATAAACAATAACATTTGGAATGTACTCCCTTTTCCTGTAGCAACACCGCCTATGTATGCCGCCGCAAACATCAAAGCTACGGTGAGCATCGCATGCAGCATCATGCGGACACGATTGCCGCCGGAGAGAATGCGATATACCCAGATAGACATAATACCGATTGCAAAAACAAAAAGCTTTTCCTGCTCTGCAAAATGCGATGATCGCATCGCTGCAATCAACACAAGAATTGTCATGATAAAATATATGAAGAAATTTGCAAGTTTTGCAAAACGCGCATCGTTATTTCTCATATTGGTCTCACCCCTTTTGGTACCACAAAATGTAAGCCTTGTTTTACAATCTCAACTTTCCATTCTGTCAGTTCTTCTGTTAATTCCCCATCCTGATTGACTGCAAACGGCTGTCCATCCGTACGACGAACCTTCAAAAAGCTTGTATACCAGGATTGTGATATCTCATTTAATTTCTTATAGTTTTTATCCAGCAGTGACTTAAACACCTCAAGAAGCTTAAACAGGGAACCGGCTCTGCAGACACGCACATACCCGATGCCGTCTGTGACATCCGTCTCTTTGACAAAAAACATATTGCCGCCCGCACAAAAACCATTTCCATAAAACAATTCCACACTCGGTCTTTGCACGATACCGCGCTCTGTTTCAATTTCATACTGCACCGGCTTTGCAGCTAAAATAGAAGCAAAAATCGACATGGTGTAAGGCAGATCATCACTGAGAACACGCAGGAAATTGAACTGCTCAACATATTCTGTGATATTTGTATCCATTCCAAAGCAAACTGTATTGAGACAAACGCCCTGATTCGTTTTCATGTAATCGATATCAATAACCTCTCCATCAATGAGCTCATCAATATTGCGAAAGCGTTCCTCATCTTTTCCAAATACCTTCAAGAAGTCATTTGTGAGTCCAAATGGATAGAATGCAATCTGTGCTTTATCGAGGTTCGTAATACCACTCATAACATTTCGAACCGTTCCGGAACCTCCGCAGCAATAATAGCGGATTGTTTCATCCTCAAACATCTCCTCGATCAGCTTAACAAGCTCCTCATAAAATACTCCCGCTACACATGCGCAAAATCGCTTCTACGATGCTTTCATTTTCTCATGTGGTTACTTCCCCATATAAAAAATCATAAAATCTTCCATTCATGCAAGCATGAAGTCTGATTTTATGAATATTTGCATGGCTCCCAATAGTTATCTATATTTTACAATAATCGACATTTGAAATCAAGAAAAAGCGGTCATCACTGACCGCTTCCCACTATCCCAAAATATCTGATAAATTGTTCATAATCGCCTCTGCAACCATTGGCTGATTCATGGAGTAAACATGCACCTTTTTGACACCGTTTGCGTACAAATCAATAATCTGCTCTGTCGCATATGCAATGCCCGCCTGACGCATTGCCTGCGGGGAATCACCAAACGTCTCTAAGATCCGGATAAACCGCTGCGGAAGCTGTGTTCCGGAGAGTTTAATCGTCCGCTTCATCTGCTTGGCATTTGTAATTGGCATAATTCCCGGCATGACCGGAACCGAAATACCGGCCTCGCGGATTTTGTATAAGAAATTGTATAGGATGTTGTTATCAAAAAACATCTGTGTAACCAGAAATTCACAGCCCGCATCGACTTTTTTCTTTAAATTTTCGATATCCTGCTTCTGCGAATCCGAATCCGGATGTACCTCCGGATAGCAGGCACCGCCAATACAGAAATCTCCATGCTTTTTAATCTCCGCAATGAGGTCCGAAGCATGCTCGAAGCTTCTGTTTTTCGCCTCTTCTTCCATTCCCTCCGGAATATCTCCGCGAAGCGCCAGGATGTTTTCGATTCCATTTTCACGAAGGAGCGAAAGCTGGTTTGCTATTTTTTCCTGTGTGGATGTAATACATGTAAGATGTGCCATCATCGGTATTTCATAGCGCTGTTGTAAATCCTTTGCAATGGAAACCGTGTACTCGCTTGTACCGCCGCCGGCACCATATGTCACACTCATAAACTCCGGCTTAAGCGCTGCGATGTTTCTCGTTGCAGTCTCAACCGACTCGTAGTTTATCTGTGTTTTCGGCGGAAACACTTCAAAAGAAATAGCAAATTCATCTTTGTCTAACAAATTTCTGATTTTCATATCTTCTCCCTTTTGTCTGTTATTGTTACATATGCAAGCATTTCACAAGTAAAATCCATGCAAAGCCATAATACGTGATAATCGCAACCAGGTCATTCATTGTTGTAATGAGTGGTCCGGAAGCAACTGCCGGATCGATTTTAAGCTTGTGGAAAATTTGCGGCACAAGCGTTCCGACCAGACTGGACATTACCATCGCACACATCAATGCAATTCCGACACATCCCGAGATAAAAAATGCCTGCACGATGTCGTGCTGTTTAAATACTGTAATATAAAATCCCAAAAAACCAAAGGCAAGGGTACCAAGCAGCAAGCCATTGGCAAACCCCACACGCATCTCCTTAAAAATCAGATGCAGTTTGTCTTTGCTCTTAAGCTGTTCATCCATCAAAACACGAATGGTCACAGCAAGCGACTGTGTTCCGACATTACCTGCCATGCCCAGAATCAGCGACTGGAAGCAAATAATCACAGGAACTGCTGCAATGACACCTTCAAACACGCCGACAACCGAAGAGACACCCATGCTCAGGAACAACAATACAACGAGCCAAGGCAAACGCTTGCGCATACTCTGCAGCGTCTTTTCATTCAGATCCTCTTCCGCTGTCAAACCGGCGAACATGGCGTAGTCTTCTGCGAGTTCTTCGTCCACAGCCTCTACGATATCCTGCGATGTGATGATACCGATTAGGTTGTTGTCATCATCTAATACCGGAATGGAATCCTCCGCATAATCCTTGATACGCTCAATACATTCACTGATAATCTCATGTGCGTTTAATGTCGGATAGTTTGTTGAAATTAACTTTTTTAAATCTGCATACTGCCTTGCAATAATCAGATCCTTTAAATCAATCGCACCATAGAATTTGTCATCGTCATCAACGACATAAATTGTTGAGATATTGTCATTTTCGCCTGCCTGCTTCACAAGCTCTGCCATCGCCTGGCGAATCGTCAGATTCTTGTGAATGACGATAAAGTTTGTCGTCATCATGCTACCGATTTCATCTTCATCGTAAGATTCGATGAGTGCGATATCGGCGGCAACCTTTTCATCGAGCATGGAGCGAAGCTTTTCTATCGTCTCCTCGTCCTCGATATCCTCAATGACATCAACCGCATCATCGGAATCCATTTCCGAGATAATCTTGGCAAGATTATTGATGTCCATTCCTTCGATGTAGTTTTCTTTGTCTTCTACATATGCAAAAATATCAGAAAACCGTTCCGCACCGATTGCACGGTACAGACGCTTGATTTCATAACGGTCAAGCACTTCAAATGTGTCCGCAATATCATTTTCATGATAGTCACTCAGTCTCTCTGAAAGCTGTTTGTCATTCAGATTTCCGCGGATTAATTCCAGTACTTCCTGCACAACATTCTGTTCATTTAATACTTCCTTTTCCATTTCGGCCTCCCACGATAAAAGGGCATAAAAATACCACCGTTTTCATATCATTATGTATTCGCGGTGGTAAATTAGACCTATGAAAAACAGTATGATACGGACTTGTGTATCATAGCCATATTGCATCTAATCCCATCGCGCTTTAGACTTCGACTATTACCATCACAACCGTCCATATCATTCACCTCCTAATTGCAAGCTATTGTGCATTTGATGTATCAAAAAAACTGTCCGGCAGCTTTGTCTGCCAAACACAACTTTGACCAAATATTATTATACCCTCAATAATATCAAATTGCAATCAGTGATTGTTTTCCTATTTATTTTTTTGCTTTCGGTTCGCATGCACTTTTTTAATTTCGGTTCCGCATGTGCTTCTGCTTTCATCACACGCTATAAAATTGTTTCATTCATGCTTCCCGTACGATACCCCAGTAAATCGAGGGCAACATAGTCAAATCCGTATTCCTGAAATTTGCGGTACACCTCCATGCGGATTTCTTCCTGCATAAAGCGCGCAAACTCTGCCTGCTCAAGTTCAATCCTCGCGACACCGCCATGGATGCGCACCCGTACCTGGTGAAATTCCATATCCTGTAAAAGCTGCTCCGCCTGTTCCACGCGCGCAAGCTTTTCCTTTGTGATTTCATCTCCATACGGAATCCTGCTGGCAAGACACGCAAAGGATGGCTTCTCCCATACATCGATACCAAATTCCTTGAGAAGAGTCCTGATTTCCTGTTTGCTAAATCCGGTTTCCCGAAGCGGACTTCTCACCATAAGCTCTGCAATTGCCTGCATACCCGGTCTGTAATCTCCCATGTCGTCAAGGTTTGAGCCCTCGATTACGGCCGCCATGCCCTGCTCCTTTGCCACCTCTTTGATTTTGGAAAACAGGTCGTACTTACATAGATAACACCGGTTCTTGGGATTTGATGCAAATCCTTCGATTGCCAGTTCATCCGGATAGATGATAAGTTGCCTTACGCTAATTTTCTCGCAAAAAGTACGTGCTTCATTCAATTCCCGTTTTGGGAACAAATCCGAAGCTGCCGTAATTGCAAGCACCTTATCCCCCAGGGCTTGCTTGGCTGCATACAACAGAAACGTGGAATCGACACCACTCGAAAAAGCGACCGCGACGCTCCCCAGAGAAGCCAAATATTCTATTAATTGGTTGTATTTCGTTTGTAATTCTTGATTCATGGTTCCTTACAGGGTTCTTAAACGAGTATTGTAAAATTGCAAGGTTCTCAAACCGAGAAAGCTGTCATGTTCTTATGTTAGGTGTTTTACACCTTTATTCACTTACAAGGTTCTCAAACAATGAGATAGGAGTCGTATTATTCAATCATGTTTTACACCTTTATTCACTTACAAGGTTCTCAAACATGTTGAATACTTCTACGGAACTATGCAGAGTTTTACACCTTTATTCACTTACAAGGTTCTCAAACGAAAATCGACAGATAGTTCGAGCGAAGCGCGTTTTACACCTTTATTCACTTACAAGGTTCTCAAACGTCTGAAATTTCCTTCATCATTTCATCGAGTTTTACACCTTTATTCACTTACAAGGTTCTCAAACGTCATCACTTGCATTATTTGACACATATACGTTTTACACCTTTATTCACTTACAAGGTTCTCAAACAATTCTGATGCGGCAGCAGGCGGATGGTATAGTTTTACACCTTTATTCACTTACAAGGTTCTCAAACTGTGTATTAACAACTTGCATTTTTCTTTTGTTTTACACCTTTATTCACTTACAAGGTTCTCAAACGTTGTGCTCACTGTAACGGGAGGTGCGAGCGTTTTACACCTTTATTCACTTACAAGGTTCTCAAACAAGAGAGAATTACAGCGTGTCTAGCGGTTTGTTTTACACCTTTATTCACTTACAAGGTTCTCAAACCTCAAATTTCATTTTAAGGTTATCACCGAACCTATACATATTGGCATATGCGTAAGCAACTTGTCCCCCTTTGGCACACAAGTTTGGCGTAAAACAATGCTTTTTCAAATTAATAAGATATAATACAGCAATCTTTGTCAAGAATATAGACCTCCTCACAATCATGCCTTGTTTTACCCACATCAAATTCGATTAACACTAATTGTATTTTAATGTACTTTGCAAGTTTATACAACTCAGATAATTGCTCTTCTGACAGATATTGTTTAATATTTATCATGATAAATATTCGAATTCCGCACAAATGAGTAACCAACGAAATATAATCGAATATTTTTTCATATAAATTATCATACGCTTCCTCCAGTTGCACGCCATACGCCTTCAGCAGTTCGATTATATTCCAGTCTTCCTCATATTGAATAGGATATGGCACTTTCTCAAATAGTTCTTCAAAAAAGCCGCAAATCTTGGAATGGACCTCTAGCCCCTGTGAAAAGAAATTATCTTGCGCAATCTCTTTGATATCCTGATACAATTTAGTTTTCACCTTTTTGTTGTTCAGTTCTAATGAAAATGGTTCCAAAATTATTTCCGCCATCTTGCCCAAGTCAAAATTCTTTTCATTTTCCACAAGCAGCCAACGGCCTTCTTTTCCCATGACCTGTGAATACAATCCTTCAATCATCGGAAGTCTCAACCCGACATTCTCCACAACAATAACTGAAACAACATTCTCTTTTAACTCTATCTCCAGACCGATTTCTCTTTCTACAAGCTTCATAAAATTACCAGCCTATCATCAGAAGACAACACTTCCGTTTTTCCTTCTCCCACTATGAATTCCATTTTTGCATACTGTTTCTCTGTCACCCTAAGCACTTGTACCAAACCTTTTTCCGGTTTGTTTTTTCTCACATTTTCTATGGCCGCATCAGCTAATGTCGAATTAGGTGACAGTTTACAGTATACAGACTCCTGCACCATCAGAAATCCGGATTTGATCAGATACTTTCTAAACTTTGCATACTCTTTTCGTTCTGCCGCAGTCACAACCGGCAAATCAAACATTACAAGAACTCTCATAAATCTGTAACTCATCTCATGTCCCCGGATAAAGAATAGAACTTTATCATTGCAACATCTTTATCTCCAAGTGCATCAAATATGCTTTTGCAGTATATTTTAATGGCATTATTTACATATTCCATCCTATCATGGATGCGTACCGATTGGTTTAATAAATCCACAAGCTTCATCTTCTCTTCTTTTTCAAACACTTGAAGTTCCATCTCATAAACGGTCCGATCCACAATCGGCCGGAATGGCTCCATTAAATCTGAAGCCAGGTTAAACTGATTAAACATATTATCATGAAATAAACCTATCTGTGTAATATATCCGTTAGCAACGATTTCCCTTGTAAACGATGACAATATGATGCTATATCCATAATTGAGTGCTGCATTAATATTACTATCTGAAGTCCTCGTAAAATCCTTTCCAAATAGCGCATTGAAATACACCTTTGCAGCATGTCCTTCTCTGTTTGTCGAATCTCCATATTGTATTTCGCTAAGATAACTTTGCAAAAGCGTCGCCTCTTCATCTTTTCCGACACGTTCTAACAGTTCTTTTTGTTTGCAAATCTTTTCAGATACAATTTCTGTCCAGACTCTGGCCTTAATATCTTCACTCCACGCTATTTGGTTTCGGATTTTTGCGCTTGTATCATGGGCACCATAATACGGCATTAGCTCCGAACAAGGATTTCTTTTTTCATCACAGAAAATCACTTTAATTTTGTTCTTCACAAACTCACACAGTAACGCACCGGTTATAGAGACCGCAGTGGTCTCTATAATAACCGTGCTGATTTCGTTCAAAAATATTTTTGTCGTCTCCTCCTGTCTCACTACCATATAGCCCATCTGATAGTCCAATTTGGCACTTCTTGAGACAACAACAGTCCGCCAGCTCATACCGTCAACAGGTCTATACTTCTTTCGTACATTCCTGTTATTGATTGATGAATCAAAATAAATTCATTGCATTCCGATACCTTTTTGTTTATTCGAATCTTTCCAGCATGTTCACTTTCATGCAAATCCTTTAAATTTACATTCTGTGTAGCTGAATTGATCCAGCAAATAATCTGACCAATCACAAAACATTGCTTTTCAATCGTTAATGCTCCAAACACTTCTTCTTTACCTTCAAGCGTCTTATAGATATTCCATCGATTTTTGTTATACGGCGTACTATTCAGCTTCAAAAGCAACATCTCATAAAGCGCTTTATTCTTTTCTTTTGTAATAATGACATTATCATCCTTGCCCTTTTCATCATAGTTTGCTTTTTCCATTGCTTTGAAAAGTTTTCTCAGATATTCTTCATCTTCGCGCGCAAGATAAAGTGGCACATTATTATTTAAATAAATCGAATTTCCTGATTTACCTCCCAAATAATAGGCAACGAAAGTC
>JAGKTY010000093.1 GCA_021153185.1 Lachnospiraceae bacterium | reverse complement strand
TTACAACATTGACAAATGTAATTGTCTCGATTTAATACCATAGCTTTTGTGTTTTCAAAACCATAATTAGTACCTTTTTGATAACCCCAATGTTTTACCTTTGGATTGGCTAGACTAGGATTTTTCATCAAATGTGTATCAAACTGACCTGTTTCTAATACTAATTGAGTAATCGGTAAAATAGATTTAATAAACTCTATTTCTTTTGTATGGCTATGAAACTTACTTATCATAGTAGGACTAAATCTATTAGTTTTAATGCTATTCTTTCGATTAAGCCATCTTGCTTTGCGATAACGAGTTTTTCTATTCCTACGATTTCTACGATACTTAGCTCTTTGAGTCATCTTATCTGTAATATCGTTTCTAACTACTGCTTTAGACATATAGATAATGTTACCATTATCATCTGATACAGCAGTACCAATAGTGCCACTGCCTGTGTCTATGCCTAAAGTCAAATTTTGTGTATGATTCGTGCTTTCATACAACAGTTTAATTGTAAATGGACATCTTCTTACTACTTTAGCTTTACCACTTTTAAGTAAATGCCTTACTTTACCGTGCCTATTTGAATCACATAATGCCTATCTATTGATAGGTTGTGCGTATTTACTAACTGTTACCATTAGTAAAATTCGACTTCAACTCGACAATGATATAAAGGCTTTTTAGGTACATATCACAAGGCTGTTCTTACTCTGACCTAACTTAAATATGCACGATAGAGCAATGGTCTGTTGCGTCAACCAAAGGTATCATGACCTTAATATCGTAGTATAGATTTCTCTATACTGAGTCTGGTGAACTATTTAACAGAAGCCCACTACCTTTAGGTGGTGGGTAGTTCACTTCATTGTAATGTTTCTATAATACAAATCTGCAACTTTACCCCATTCTGCATATGGAATAACTTTCGTACTTCCGCCTGCACATGTATTTGCTCTTCTTCCGGGGTCATATACCATAATTCCTTCGCTTGTATAACCAACTGCAACAAGGAAATGCCCTCCATTTGTATTGTGATATACATCACCATTGGAACCAGTCCATTTTCCTCTTATATGAAGAAGTGTTGGTCTTGAATTATTTGCATTTTCCATAATAGCTTTAATAACAGCATTTGGGTCTCCCCCTCCCAAATTATTACTTTGTTGCATTCCTGTTTTTGCTAGAAATACGGGAGTATTTAATGTTGCGCTATTATTACAGAAATTACTTCTATCTCTTGCAAGAGAAACCATATCAAGCTGTTTTCTTGTATAGTATTCATAAATCATTGTAAGCGATGATAAAAAGCATCCTGCCTGTTGTACTGTTTCTGATGAACCTCCAAGATTTACACTTCCCCATGGTTGGTCTGCCTGATTAATATACCTTAACATATCAAGTTTTTTACCACCGTTTACAGGAACAGGAGGTATTGCAACGCCAATGTTTGGTTGTATAAAGGTATCAAAACTTCCCGGATGTGATATGTTATTTGATGGGGACCAATATTCATAATCTTTATCTCCTCCACCAAAGTTTCCATTATATCCAAACCCTGCAAGTTTAAAATGTTCCGTAGGAAGTTTTAATCCCTGATATATTTCCTCAAATTCTTTTGTTTCAAGCTCATAATACATTAAAGCCAATTCATGCGACCTTGTTGGTTTCTTTCCGGGTTCTGCATTTTCATGAAGAATAGGTGTATATACGGCTGATGGCCGTGATTTAACAGATGTTCTATTATTAAACCATCCTTCCCATTCTTTATAATTCTTATGATTTGGATTTTTTTCCGAATAAATCGAACCGTATGACTCATTATTATGTGCCCAATCATTATCAATTTTTGGGTCTATTTCCGTATCAAGCTTTATTGCATCCTGAAGACCTGTATCCAATAAGTCAATTCCTATATGAACGTTTGCTGTGTATCCTGTCGCTTCATAGGTGCCTGTTACATAAGTTGAACCATCTGAGGCATAGTCTGTAAAATTCCATTTAACTTTTTTTGACGGGTCCTCTACAAAATATGTTGTAATACTAAGCTGCGCTACATAATTTCCATCTGTATCTTTTCCATCCCAACTTGTACCGTTATTATATCCAACCGTTTTATCCATAAGAGTTTTCATATATAACTTACAATAGTTGAGATTCATTTCTGAGTAACTTGGTTTTAAATCTTTATGGTCAACACTGTTTGCTGAAAAAGCATTGAACATTGTGACAAGCATCTTATAAAAGGTATCTTTTGAATAAGCCTGCATATGTCCGCTTGAATCTTTAAACGTAGAACATTTATCTTTTCCATTATCACCGCCCGGCGTGAATTTGTAACTCTTATCGGAACCAAAATAGTTGTATGTAATCGTTACATTTTGATTTTCTCTCGTTGCCAAATCCTTAAATCCGGTTGAATTATGGTCTGTCGTTTCAAATTTTGGAGCCTGCCCACCGTCTCCTGTCTGTGTGTGTGTATATCCTTCGGCTGTTTCCGGACCAATGTTTTTTCCATCTTTCATGTCACCCACACCAAAAACTGTCATTGGAGCATCTTCTGTAATCCATCTTGATTCTATCTTTGATTTTGTTACTTCTGATGTTGTTCCATCTGGATTTGTAACAGTTTCATTATAATAAACTGTTTCATAAATTCTTTTTAGAACTTTAACAGTTGTTTTATATGGGGCAACCTCCGGGCCCCAATAATGTTTGAGATTATATCCCCATATTTTTCCATTTTTATATACCGGAGTGCCAAGGTCACTACAGTTAATTGTTCCTGATGATGAAACGCTTAGAGATTCTTTTGTTGTTGAATCTACACTATCTACAGAATCAATAAATACATAATTTTCTTTATTTAACTGGTCTTTCCATGAATCAGGACATCCTTTATCAAAATATTCTGAGCCTTCTTCACATTTTGCAATATTTTCAGCATACGCAATCTGATATTCA
>JAGKTY010000092.1 GCA_021153185.1 Lachnospiraceae bacterium | reverse complement strand
TGGCATGGGCTATGACCCTTTGCACGGCATAATGCCAGCTGGAGAAATTAGTGAGTTGTTACTCTACTATGGCTTCCTGGTATTTTCCTTAGTAACCCTGTTATATTGCAGATTTGTTGAGAAGAAAAATATTGAAGTCGCAGGTTTTTCAGGAAATCCGATAGAGTATTTGGCAGGAGCATTAGTTGCCACAATTCTTTTGTTTATAATATTAGGTATAGGTTGCCTCTGTGGATCCATTAGCTTCTGTGGATTCAGCACAAATGTTAATATTAAAAGTATTTTGTTATGGATATTGGCATTTGGTATTCAAGGTGCTACAGAAGAAATCATGTGTAGAGGTTTTTTGCTTAATTCGTTGAAAAATAGAATATCTATACCATTGGCAATTCTAATTAGTTCAACTGCATTTGTTTTTCCACATTTGTCTAGCTTGTTTGAAGCGGATTTTGTGTATGCTGTGGTTGGAATTATAAACTTGTATTTGGTTTCGATTATCTTTTCAATACTTGTTTTGTGGCGTTCTAATATATGGATTGCTTGTGGGTTACATAGTGCATGGAATTTTATATTATATGTGATTATGGGTTTGTCCTTAAGTGGAAGTGAAAGTGTTTCAAAAGGAGTAGTTCTTTTTAGTGTAAAAGATGCTAGTATCCTCAATGGTGCAGAATACGGAATAGAAGCAAGTGTTATTACGACAGTAGTGTTAGGAATGCTGTTATTTGTTATGGTAAAAGGATGGAAAGGTAGGATTGGTAAAGATGGAATTTCATAATAAATTGTATAATCTTCGAAAACAAAAAGGCTTATCACAAGAAGAACTTGCTAATCGTTTGAATGTTTCTCGGCAAACCATTTCAAAATGGGAAGTGGGGGACTCGACACCTGATATGGAAAAACTGATTGCTATTAGTGATATGTTCGAAATTTCTTTGGATGAGCTAGTAATGGATAAAGTACCAACTCAAATAGGGGAAAATTCCTTTAAGTCAGAAATTGCAAGCGAACTAAAGGAAAAAGTATTAACTGATGAAAACAAGAAGAAGGCAAAAAAAGGATTGAAGATTGCGGCAATTATTTTTGGAGTGATTTTTTTGATTGATGTTATTTCTATGATTGTTTATGTTAGTTTGTATGGTTTTCCACAGTAAGGTGAAAATTTCAGTAAGCAGGTGTGTTTAACTGAGAGACGAATTTGAAGTTTCATTTTAGGTTGATAATAGTGTAAACAGAGCAATGTCCAACGATTCGCCATTTATGGTAAAGACAAAAAGACGTAGTTTTGCTATGCTTTTCATGGAGGTGATACAAATGGATTTAGTACAAATTGGAAAATTCATAGCAGAGCTTAGAAAGGAACAAGAACTCACGCAGGAGCAACTTGGAGAGAAAATAGGCGTAACAAATAAGACGGTATCTCGTTGGGAAAATGGAAATTATTTGCCACCGTCAGATGTATTATTGGCAATGAGTCAATTATTTGACGTAAGTGTAAATGAAATATTAAGTGGCAAGAGATTGTTGGCGGAGGAATATAAAGAAGCAGCAGAAACCAATCTCACTCAGACATTAAAGGCAAGTAGTTTTTCTCTTAAGGAACGAATTGATTTTTATAAAGCAAAATGGTTGAAAGAACACATTTCAATTATGGTATTTATAGGAATTTGCATTATAGGTGTAGCTCTTGCAGGGGTAGTTACAATGATAATAAACATATAAATCTTAACGACAAGGAGGAACAACAGTTATGGATAACAAAGAACTGGTAAGTCGCTTTTTTGTGGAAGGATATATCAATCACAATTACGACTTTATCATGGAATGTATGGCGGAGGACTACATAGACCACAGTCCTGCCGGAGCAAGAAGTAATGCTGATGCCGTGGGCATCTTGAAAATTGTGGAGGGACAATTCTCTGACCTGAAAATTGAGGTGCTTGATGTATTTGGTGAGGAGGATATGGTTGCAACCAGAATTCTCTATCAAGGTATTCATGCCGGAACTTGTATGGGAATACCGGCTACCGGAAAGCATATTAGCTTTGAGGCATTGGAGAACTTTAGGGTTGTGGACGGCAAGATTGTTGAATCATGGGGCTATTGGCCAGATAAAGAAATTGAAGCGAAACTTCGATAAATTTCAGTCTCACGGAGAGATTGAAAGCACACATGAATTTGAAGTTTATGAAGAACATGTTTGTTTATAACTAAAAATGATGTTGTATTTTTCGGGGTAATCTGTATCATTAAAGTAGTAGTGTTGAAAGGAGGGAACTTTTATGTGCAAAAGATATGTTATTGCTCAGTAGTCTGAGCTTAAAATAAAATGAATAGTTAAGCTCGGATGAATCCCCACATAAATAATAGGAGGATTAAAATGAGCTATATCAGTGCAGAAGATGTTCTGCCAAAAGAATTAATAGAAACTATTCAGCAGTATGTTAGTGGAAAAAGTATATATATTCCATGCAAGGAGAAAAAAATCTGGGGAAGCCAGACTAAAACAAAGCAGTATTATAAAATGCGAAACCAAGAAATATGCATAAAGCATAAAAATGGAGTTTCGATAAAAACACTTGCAACCACATATTTCCTAACTGAAAAGAGTATACAAAGAATCATAAGAACAACTTCCGAGATGGATGCTTTTGTTCAATGAGTTTGAATTCGATAAAAGTATATCATCGTTGTGGGGGATGTGGTAAGAAACAGGAGTTTGTTAATTCAGGGAAGTTCAGAGTCAATGCTAATGGTAATCGGGTTGATGTATGGCTTATATACAGATGTAAAAAGTGCAAACATTCTTGGAATCTGACAATTTATGAAAGAATAAGACCCTCAAAAATTAGTCAAAATGATTATGAACTTTTTATGGAAAATGATTGTGATTTTGCTTTGAAATATGGAAATGATATAGATTTTTTGAAGAGGAATAAAGCTGAATTTAGTTAAGTTGATAAGCCGGGTATTTTCTATTCGGCTTATTACTATTGGAGGATATAATGAAGAAATACAAGTATATTACATTAAAGGAAGAACCAACAATAAAAGAGTTGGCAGCAGAATGGTTTCATAATAAATGGGGCGTTCCTACAGAAGCTTATCTGGAATGTATGGATGCATATTTACGTAATGAAACCGAATATGGATGGTATCTTTGTTTAGACGGAAATCTAATAATTGGCGGACTGGGTGTTATTGAAAATGATTTTCATGACAGAAAAGATCTTGCGCCGAATGTATGTGCTGTTTTTACAGAAGATAAATACCGTTGTCAGGGAATTGCAGGAAATTTACTGAATATGGTTGTGGACGATATGAAATCAAAAGGTGTTTCACCAATCTATCTTGTTACTGACCATATTGGGTTCTATGAAAAATATGGATGGGAGTTTTTGTGTATGGTGCAAGGCGATGGTGAGCCTGATATGACAAGAATGTATATACACAAATAAAAATGGGAGCACGCTGAAATTTCAGGCTTCTTGTGAGCTTGAAAGCGTTTAAAGATTTGAAGTTTATGTTGTGAAAAAGATGTCTATTAACTTAGATGTCTTTTTTGTGAAAAAAAGTACTGAAATTAATTTCTAGTTCACTTAGGCTTATTATAGGACGTCCAAATAATATGATTTTTACCGCTTTACAGGAGGAAGTTTTGATGAAGAAAGTTTTAGATACTTATTCAAGTAAAAACGATATAAATATAAAACAGATTGTAGCTTATAAAGATAACATACTTGAAATTGAAGAGTATAAAGATGGTTTTAAAAAGGACGATACAATGAATGTAATGAGTGTAACAAAATCTGTAACATCATTGCTGATAGGTATTGCCATTGACCAAGGTTTGATAAAAAGTGTAGATGACTTTGTGATGGACTATTACAAGGAAACTTACACTCCTAAAAGAGGAGAGCAAACGATATTTAAAGTTACAATTAAACATTTGCTTACAATGACAGCACCCTATAAGGGAAAAAGCGAACCTTGGACAAAGGTTTGCACATCGGAAGATTGGACACTGACAACATTGGATGTTTTGGGTGGTCGCAAAGGTATCACTAATGAATTCAGATATCACACTCT
>JAGKTY010000028.1 GCA_021153185.1 Lachnospiraceae bacterium | reverse complement strand
TTAAAAAAATTTGATAAATATAGGTTACAAAGTGAGTCAATTTGTGTTATATTATTTACAGAATGTAAAAGTATCTATCATTTTGCAATTTGATAGATAAGAAGTAGGGAGTGAATCGTATGAAGTGTTTAATTTGTGGTGGAGAATCTTCTGGTGAAGTATGTAGCAAGTGTATCAGACTTGAGAAGATTATGTACCAAAAAGAATGGGAATACAAGGAAGGAATGCTGATCAAAAAGATTGAGAAGCTTCGTATTGCTATTTCAAATCTTCGAATTAGCGGACGTGTTTACATGTCTGATAATGAAAAGGGATTAAATGGTCGTATTGATAATATTTCCCATTATTTATTAAATATAAAAGCATGTGAGACAGTCACATATCAGAATAAACCGACATATAGAATCACAATCAAAAATGATTCAACCGGATTTACGAGATATTTGTTCTTGCTTGGATTTGAAGAGGAGAATGCGCTTGCAAAGTCGCTTGAGGAAGCCAAAGAAAAGGCTCAGCGCCTGACAGAGAGCATTCAGCAGAAGGGTACTGTATTCAAAGATGCGGCTGCTGCCGGAACAGCAACTGATGATATCGACGTTGTTGAAATCAAAGCAACTCCAACACCGGCTATGCCAAAACCGGCATCAATCGCAGCACCAAAACCTGCAGCTCCTACGCCTGCACCGGCACCAAAGCCTGCTGCAGCAGAATCGGTAGGATATGATACAGTTGCTCTTTCAAATATTGCAGACGATATTACAGAGTTTGAAACAAAGATCAAAAAATTAAAAGTTCTTCGTGACAACGGAATTCTTAGTCAGGAAGAGTATGAGGCAGAAAAGAAAAAATTAGTTAGTATATTCTAAACATTTTCAAGTGCCAGATGTTTTCATCTGGCACTTGATTTTACGTCATAGCTTACGATGTTTTAGGAGGATATATGAGAGGAATCGATACACAAGTTCGTAAAGTCCGCAGGCGTGTGTTCAAGGAAGTGGCAAATTTGGCATACACATCCACAAACCTGATTGACGATATGGAAGCATTGCCATACAAGATTGTGAATGCGGAAAATCCGGAATACTGGGAGAGTATTTACAGGGAGCGTGCGGTTGTAAGAGAACGAATCAGACTTGCAATGGGTATGTCCTTACGACCTGAAAATATGCCGGTTCATATGACACATGGTGTAGAAGAGAGCAATATTGCGGAAAAATATTATGAGCCGCCGCTTATGCAGGTGATTCCGTCCGCATGCAACAAATGCCCTAACAATGATTATACCGTTACGGATAAGTGTATGGGGTGTCTGGCGCATCCTTGCAGGGAGGTTTGCCCGAGAGGCGCGATTACGATGGTAAACGGCAAATCCTATATTGATCAGGACAAATGTATTCGTTGCGGTAAGTGTAAATCTGTCTGTCCGTACGATGCCATTTCACATCAGGTGAGACCGTGTGCAGCAGCATGTGGCGTGAATGCCATCAAAGATGATGAACAAAAGCGCGCTTGTATTGACAGTGAACTTTGTGTTTCCTGCGGACAGTGTATGGTTAGTTGTCCGTTTGGTGCCATTGCAGACAAATCCCAGATTTTCCAGTTAATCCGCGCGATGCAATCCGGTAAAAAAATCATTGCGCAGGTTGCGCCTGCGTTTGTGGGTCAGTTTGGAAAAGAAGTGACACCGGATATTTTTAAGACGGCACTGAAACAACTTGGTTTTTATGAAGTATATGAGACGGCAATTGGTGCAGATGCAGGCGCAATTGCAGAAGCGGAGCACTATGTTGAAAAGGTTGCGACGGGAGAGCTGCCATTCCTTTTGACATCGTGTTGTCCAAGTTGGTCGATGCTTGCAAAGAAATTCTTCCCGGAGACAATCGGAAGCATTTCAAACGCGTTGACCCCTATGGTCGCAACGGCCAGAGTGATCAAGGAGGAGCATCCGGACGCAAGTGTTGTATTTATCGGCCCGTGTGCATCCAAAAAATTAGAGGCATCCCGCAGAACAGTCCGTTCGGATGTCGATTTTGTCATCACATTTGAGGAGCTTGTCGGTATGTTTGAGGCAAAAGGAATTTTGCTCGATCAAATCGAGGCCATGGAACATATGGATGATGCCACAGGTGCCGGACGTGGTTACGGTGTTGCCGGCGGAGTGGCGAGTGCGATTGAGGATTGTATCAGAGAGTACTATCCGGATGTTGAGGTAAATATTGAACATGCCGAATCACTTGCCGAATGCAAGAAAATGCTGATGCTTGCAAAAGCCGGCAAGAAAAATGGCTGTTTGATAGAAGGAATGGCTTGCCCGGGTGGTTGTGTAGCCGGAGCCGGAACGAATATTCCGGTGCCGCAGGCGGCGAAAGAGGTTAATTCATTTAAACAGTGTGCCAAATGTAAGCTGCCGGAAAAAGAGTAACCGGTTGCAGATGGCTCAGATAGCATAACTTGAAACGGCATTTGAGATGCAGATGCTGATACCAGGAGGAAGAAACATGACAAAAATTCGTACAAGATTTGCGCCAAGTCCAACAGGACGTATGCATGTAGGAAACCTTAGAACGGCGCTTTATGCATATCTCATCACAAAGCATGAGGGAGGAGATTTTATTCTCCGTATCGAGGATACCGATCAGGAGCGTCTTGTAGAAGGTGCAGTCGATATTATTTATCGTACGCTGCAAAAGACAGGGCTTGTGCATGATGAAGGACCGGACAAGGATGGCGGTGTCGGACCGTATGTGCAGAGCGAACGGCAAAAGAGTGGTCTTTACATGGAATATGCAAAACAGCTTGTAGACAAAGGAGAGGCATATTACTGTTTCTGTGACAAGGAGCGCCTCGAGTCGCTTCATCAGACCATTCAGCTTGAAAATGGTGAAACAAAAGAAATCAATGTGTATGACAAGCATTGTTTGTCTTTATCCAAAGAAGAAGTCGAAGCAAATTTGGCGGCAGGAAAACCGTTTGTCATCCGCCAGAATGTGCCAACTGAAGGAACCACGACGTTTCATGATGATATTTACGGCGATATCACCGTAAACAATGCGGAGCTTGACGATATGATTCTGATCAAATCAGACGGCTATCCGACATACAACTTTGCCAACGTGGTGGATGATCATCTGATGGGAATTACGCACGTCGTGCGCGGTAATGAATATTTGTCTTCTTCGCCGAAATACAATCGTTTATATGATGCGTTTGGCTGGGAGGTTCCTGTTTATGTGCATTGTCCGCTTATTACAGATGAAGAACATCACAAGCTTTCAAAACGCTGTGGACATTCTTCTTATGAGGATTTGATTGAACAGGGATTTTTGACTGAGGCGGTTGTGAACTTCGTTGCATTGCTTGGATGGTCACCGGAGGACAATCAGGAAATCATGAGTCTTGAACAGCTCATCCAAAAATTTGATTATCATCATATGTCAAAGTCACCGGCTGTATTTGATTACACCAAGCTCAAATGGATGAACGGTGAGTACTTCAAAGCAATGGATGAAGATGTGTTCTATGAGATGGCGCTTCCGTATATGAAGGAAGTTATTCATAAAGATTTGGATTTTCACAAGATTGCCCGTATGGTAAAAAGCCGTATTGAAATCTTCCCTGATATTGCCGGTCATATTGATTTCTTTGAAGAAATGCCGGAGTATGATGTTGCAATGTATACACACAAAAAGATGAAAACCGATGCGCAGTCATCTTATGAGGTGTTAAAAGAAGTATTGCCGCTTTTAGAAGAACAGGAAGATTATAGCAACGATGCATTGTATCAGATGCTTCTTGGCTATGTTGAGGAGAAGGGCTGCAAAAACGGTTATGTAATGTGGCCAATCCGTACGGCTGTTTCCGGCAAACAGATGACACCGGCCGGTGCAACAGAAATTTTAGAGGTGCTTGGCAAGGAAGAATCTCTTAGCAGAATCAAAAAAGGAATTGCGCTTCTTGAAGCAGCAATTTAGATGCAATCAAAACCAAGCGGGCGCTATTACGCATGTTGATGGCGCCTGTCTTGTTCTTGCAGGACCGGGAAGCGGAAAGACGTTCGTTATTACGCAGAGAATCCGCTATTTAATTGAGACATGTGCGGTTTCCCCGGGTAATATTCTTGTCATTACGTTTACGACAAAAGCGGCAAGGGAATTGCGGGAGCGTGCTATCAAAACATGTATACAAAGCCGCGATGCGGTGTTTGGAACGTTCCATTCCTGTTTTTTTCAAATTCTAAAAAGTAGTGCCGCATACCGTGATCTTCATCTTGCTACAGATCGCGAAAAAACGAGAATTCTTACACAAATTCTTTATGCAAATCATATTTCAGAGAGTCAGTCAGACAAAGAATTCACACAAAAACTGTTAAAAGAAATCAGCAAATGCAAAAATACAGGGTGCTGCTCCCATGCATTTCCGTCAGCGCTTCTTTCGAATTCCCAATTTGAATCCATTTTCCGTCAATTCAATCAGGAATTACATCAAGGCAGAACGATCGATTTTGATGATATGCTGCTGATGTGCTATGACTATCTAAACAAAAATGCGCAGGCAAGGGCTTATTATGAGCAAAAATTTCAATATATCATGATTGATGAATTCCAGGATATTAACGCCGTACAATATGCAGTCGTGAAATTGCTTGCGGGAGCGCGCAGGAATGTTTTTGCTGTAGGGGATGACGATCAGGCGATTTATGGATTCCGGGGGGCCAGCCCTAGCTATATGCGGCAATTTGAGCATGATTTTGCAGATTGCAAACAAATTGTGCTGGATGTAAACTACCGGTGCAATGAGCAGATTGTGGCGCTTTCCGTAAAATGTATTTCCCATAATAAAAATCGGTTTCAAAAGCAGATTAGGGCAGACAAAAAAGGTGGTCCGTGCGTGAATCAATTGATGTTTGATACAGAGCTTGAGGAGGCTTCGTATATTGTTGAAAAAGTGAAGCAATTTGATTTAAAACAGGAAGAGACAGCCATTTTGTTCCGGACCAACAAAGAAGGGCGGATGATAGTAAAGATGCTTCTTGATGCGGGCATTTCTCCCAATATGAACGAAAAGCCAAAGAGTTTCATGACGTGTGCCGCTACAGAAGATGTGCTTGCCTTTTTGCGTTTTTTAGAAACGCAGAAACGTGTTGATTTTTTGCAATTTATGAACAAACCGGTCCGCTATATCCATCGCAGTGCGCTGTCAAGTGAAACGGTGCGTGAAGAACAACTGCTTGCGTTTTATGCAGGCAATGACGGGATGAAGGCGCGAATCAAACAATTGTTTTGCGATATCCGATTTTTGGAACATGGCGATTTACAAATGGCATGTATTTATTTTAGAAGGAAAATGGGGTATGAACAGTATCTTTTGGAAACCTATAAGGAGGATGCGTTGGAAGAACAGTTAGAAAGTCTTGCACTGTTGCAAAAGCAGCTTGTCAAATATGAGCATATAGCTGAATTTACCGCAGACATGGAAAAAGAAGAAAAGGCGTTGCAAGATGCGCTCAGGCAAAAAGAACATACATCAAGTGTTTCTGTCATGACATTTCATGCCGCAAAAGGACTTGAATTTGACCATGTTTTTATCCCCAAATTAAGAAAAGGGATAGTGCCGAGTAAGCGTGCGTCAACCAATGAGGAACTGGAGGAGGAGAGGCGCATGTTTTATGTCGCAATAACACGTGCCAAGGAAACGCTCGATCTGACGTATGCGGCCGGGGAGGGGGAAGCCTCCCCGTTTTTGGAAGAATTATAACATCTCGTCAAATTCAACAGAATCGAGATACTCATCAAATGCATCTGCAACCAGTTCGTATTCTTCATCATCATCAATGTAGATAAGCTCCGGTTCTTCATTTGAATCATCCGGGTTTTCTTTATAACCGTAAATCCACACTTCACCGTCTTCGTTTTCTCCGTTTTCATCAAGCGGAAGAAGGATGATATAATCTTTTTTACAAACCTCCAAAATTGTAACAACCGCACATTCAACGCTGCTGCCGTCATCGAGCTGCATTGTTACAGTCATTTCTTCTACACCATCAAATTCTGTAATTTCTTTTGACATATGTTGTCTCCTTTGATTTAAAATGTGATTGGCCGGCGACGACTTTACTATAAGATGCCGGAATATTGATATTGTTTCTATGGGAAGTGTAGCATGTTTCGTCGGATTATGCTATAATTTTCTTGCTATGGCAACGAAGGAATTGCCGTCATGCTTGTTGCGCAGGCGACAAGAACAGGAGAGGTTATGACAGAAATTAAACTACATCCGGTTAAACCGTATGCGTTAGGTGTACAGAGGGTAGGAGACCGTATTTGGGCGATTGTTCCGATTTCCTGCCAAAAAGAATGTGGTATCATTTTTTATCAAAACGGAAAAGAACTGATTCGGATTACTTTTCCGCAAAAGTACGCAATGGGTACGGTTTATACAGTTGAAATAGAAGGACTCAAACAAAAGCATTTAACATACCGCTTATTTGCAGATGGAAAGGATTTTTTGGATCCATATGCCAATTTAATCGTCGGACGTGAAAAATGGGGCGAATACCATGCGGACGATGCACAGCTTTATGGTGTTGTTGACGAAAATGTCTACGATTGGGAGGATGATGACAGGCCGCGCATCCCATTCCATGAAAGCATATTATATCATGCACATGTGCGCGGATTTACAAAGCATTCTTCGTCAGGCGTCAAATACAAAGGAACATTTGAGGGCGCAACCGAGAAAATCCCATATTTGAAGCAGCTCGGTGTGACCGGTGTTCTGTTTATGCCAATGTACGATTTTGATGAGATTATCCGCAATAAGGCATATTTGGAAGTGGATGATGCGGTCGCCGGTTTTTTAGAGGAAAGTCAGAAGACCTGGAAGTATAAACTGAATTATTGGGGCTTTGGACCGGCGGCGTTTTTTGCGCCGAAGGCATCGTATGCACACGGAAGGCGTTCGGATATTGCCTGCAAAGATATGGTGAAAGCATTTCACGCGGCAGGAATTGAAGTGTTGATGCAGATGTATTTTCCGGCGGAGCTTTCACAGGAATTCATTTTTGAGGTCGTCAGATACTGGAGCTTCAATTATCATATCGATGGTTTTCTTTTGCAGGGAGAAAATATTCCGCAAAAGCTATTGATGAACGACCCGTTTCTTGCAAATACAAAGCTTATTTTTGAACGAAAACCCGAGATGTGTGAACCGGAAAAGACGAATTTTAAACATATTGGGTTTGTCAATCAGGGCTTTCTTTATGAATGCCGTAAGTTCTTAAAGAGTGATAGTGATATGCTTCGCAGTGTATCACAGCAGATCGTCCAAACCTTTCCGGAAAGCACACCGGTCAATCAAATTGCCGGGTACAACGGTTTTACGATGATGGATTTGGTCAGTTACAATGGCAAGCATAACGAGTCGAACGGAGAGGATAATCGGGACGGCAGCGACTATAACTATAGCTGGAATTGTGGCATAGAAGGTCCGACACGCAAAAAAACGATATTGAATCTCCGCAAAAAACAGTTTAAGAATGCGATGAGCATGGTGTTTTTGTCACAAGGAACCCCGCTTATTTTGTCCGGGGATGAATTTGGAAACAGTCACGATGGAAACAACAATGCGTATCTTCACGACAATAAGATTAACTGGCTGAACTGGAAGGAACTTGACAAAAACGCGGAATTATTTGACTTTACAAAACGGTTGATTGCATTTCGAAAGAGCCACCCGGTACTGCATCCGGAAAAACCGTTTCGGCAGATGGACTATATCGGATGTGGTTATCCGGATGTTTCCTATCATAGTGAAAGTGCATGGTATTCTGATTTTGCCGAATACAATCGACACATGGGCGTTTTGTATTGTGGCAAATACGGCAGAATGAACCGGGAGGAAGACGATTTTATATATGTGCTTTACAATATGCATTGGATTTCACATACCTTTGCGCTGCCGAAGCTTCCGGTCAATTTGAAATGGCATGTGATGATGGATACATCACAAACAGAACAGCTTGGCAGAGGCATCGAGAAACAACTGGAGATTTCGGTTGATGCAAGAAGTATTATTGTACTAAAAAGCGTACCGGATTTAGACGCGTTATCAAAGCAGGAAAAATCCAAAAAGAAAGAGCAAAAGAAGGATATCAAAGAAGAATAAAATGAATAAAGCAATCAGTCATTTTAAAACAATCACATATCACAAATATCTTGTTATGAAGGGCTGCTTTCGTGTCGGACTTTACAGGCAGGGTGTGTTACATGATTTGTCCAAATATATGCCGAGTGAGTTTTTTGTCGGTGTGAAATACTATCAGGGAGACCGTAGCCCCAATAACGCAGAGCGAGAAGATATCGGATATTCCAGTGCGTGGCTTCATCACAAAGGACGGAACAAACATCATTACGAATATTGGATTGATTACAGCTCCAGAGGGATGGAAGGTTTTATGGCACCTGCGCCGATGCCGATTCCGTATCTTGTCGAGATGGTAATGGACCGCATTGCGGCAAGCAAGGTTTACAAAGGGGAGGCATATGATGACACGTGTCCGCTTGCTTATCTGATGAGCGGAAAGACACACGAAATGATTCATCCAAAGACCTATAAACAGCTGAAGGTTTTGCTTACGATGCTCGCAAAATACGGAGAAGATTTCACGTTTTCGTATATTAAGCATGTTGTCCTTGGCAAATAAAGACAAGCACATTTTGATTTTTTTATCATAAGATACAAAAAAACAGAAAGGCCTTCCATGAATTCTTGTTGGATTATCCTTTTGTTATTATGCGTATGCAAAAATGATAAAAATAACTGCTTTTGCGGACAGAGCGTCTGCAAAAGGGTGGAACCGGTAGGCTGCAACAGACAACCGGACTGCTGGCATGAAAAAGAAAAAAAAGACGATTGCTTTTGCAGAAAAGTAAAACGTGTAGATGAGGAAATCTGTTCTTGTGAAGAGGGAAGCAACCTTGACGAAGAATCTTAACGGTGTTACACTGTAACACGATAGAAAAAGCCACTGATTTTTGGGTGGAGGAAGAAGGAAATCAATGATTGACGATAAAAAAGTACTATTTAGCGGAATGCAGTCTACAGGCAATTTGACGCTCGGAAATTATCTCGGCGCACTGAAAAACTGGGTTTCGTTAAGTGATGAATATGAATGCTTTTACAGTGTTGTCGATATGCATTCTATTACCGTAAGACAGGATCCGGCGGAGTTGCGTAAGCGCGCGAGAAGCCTGTTGACACTGTATATAGCTGCCGGACTTGATCCAAAGAAAAACTGTATCTATTATCAGTCACATGTTTCGGGGCATGCAGAGCTTGCATGGATTTTAAATTGTTTCACATACATGGGTGAATTAAACCGTATGACGCAGTTTAAAGACAAAGCTGCCAAACATGCTGACAATATCAACGCAGGTTTATTTACGTATCCTGTTTTGATGGCTGCCGATATTTTGTTGTATCAGGCGGATGTTGTACCGGTTGGAAAGGATCAGCTCCAGCATTTGGAGATTACGAGAGATATCGCACAGCGCTTTAACGGAATATATGGAGATGTATTTACCATTCCGGAGCCGTATGTCGGAAAAAGCGGTGCGAGAATTATGTCGCTTCAGGATCCATCCAAGAAAATGTCAAAATCGGATGAGAACCAGAATGCGAGTATCTATCTGATGGATGATCCGGATACCATTATCCGCAAATTTAAACGCGCTGTGACCGATTCGGAGGCATGCGTCCGTTACTGTGAAGAGCAGCCGGGTATCCGCAACCTCATTGACATTTACTGTGCATGTAATGATGTGAAACCGGAAGATGTCGAGAAAGAATTTGACGGAAAAGGCTATGGCGATTTCAAGATGGCAGTCGGCGAGAGTGTTGTATCTGTTTTGAAACCGCTTCAGGAGCGGTATGAGCAGCTTAGCAAAGACAAAGCATATCTTGACAGCATCATCAAAGAAAATGCCGAGAAAGCGCAGTATTATTCAAATAAGACATTGCGTAAAGTGCAAAAGAAGATTGGATTCCCTGAGCGGATCAGATAATAGAAACCTCCTTGGCTTAGTCAAGGAGGTTTTTCATGTCTTGCGGATAGGGCGCCTCAAAAAGGAGCGGCTCTTTGGTGATCGGATGCATAAAACGCAGTTCTTTTGCGATGAGCGCCTGACGGTTAAACGGGATAGGAGGATTTTCTCCGTCCGTATAATCGGGATGATAGAGATAGTCACCGATTAACGGATGGCCGATATGTGCCATATGAACACGGATCTGATGTGTTCTTCCTGTTTCAAGCTTTAAGGATACAAGACTGTAGCCATCGTACTCCTTTAGTACATGATAATGCGTGATGGCACGTTCACCGCTTTCGCAAACACATCTTGTGATGAGAGAATCGCTTGTCCGACCGATTGGCGCATCAATCGTTCCGCTTTTGCCGGAAAGCCTGCCCGATACAATCGCATGGTAGGTCCGCTGAATCTTGCGGTCGGCAATCATTTGAGAGAGAATCGCGCCGCTCAGCATGTGCTTGGCTAAAATTGTCAGTCCCGTTGTATCCTTATCAAGTCTATTGATACATCTGAAGGTATAGGGGATGTTTTGCTTTGCAAAATAATATAAGGCAGCATTGGCGAGTGTATTTTCGTAGTTATTCAGTGACGGATGCGTTGGCATATTGCTCGGTTTGTTAATAATGAGCAAGTCTTCATCTTCATATACAATTGGAAACGGGAGAGCACGGGGAACAATTTCGTCGTTATTTTGTTCTTCTGCGATATGGATACGCAGTTCATCCCCCGCTGAAATATGCGTGTTGACATATTCCCATTTTCCGTTAAGCAGAATGCTTTCCGGCATTTTTTTAAGTGCAATGATATTTTGTCCGGAAAAGCCCTGTTTTAATAAAAAAGCCTTAATTGTCATACCATCGTCTTTTGTCGTGATTTGATATTGTAACAACCGTTTCATTGTACGCTTCCCTTCTTAGGCTTATAGTGTAGCATTTCTAACTGTGTACGTCAAAACCAAGAAGTTTGGGTGAGAGATTTTTCGAAAAGTATTCTTAACAAATGGGCAGGTATGTGCTAAAATTAGAATGATTTGAGGTAACCGCAGGCGCAATCGCATGTCCTTAAGGACAGTTTATGCCGGGCAATTGCAGGGTTACGAGTTGTAGACATTTGAAAGGAAGTCTGAGTCCATGAAAAAAGCAAAATACATTGCATATGTATCCACCTATACACGAGGCGACGAACATGGCATTACGATTTATGATGTCGATATGGCAAAGGGCATGCTGACCTTAAAGGATCAGGTTGAAATTACAAACTCTTCCTATATTACGATTTCACACGACAGCAGATTTTTGTATTCTATTACAGATTTTGGCGTGGAATCTTATGAAATTCAACCGGATGGCAGCCTGAAGGTGTTAAATCATGCTTCAATCAATGGGATGAGAGGTTGTTATTTAAGTACGGATTACAAGGATCGGTACTTATTTGTGGCAGGATACCATGATGGTAAAATAACAGTGCTGAAACTGAATGCAGACGGCAGTGTCGGTCAGATAACAGATGAAGTGTATCACAAAGGGCTTGGAAGCATTGCGGAACGCAATTTCAGACCGCATGTCAACTGTGTCAAGATGACGCGGGATAACCTGTATCTGATGGCGGCAGACCTCGGGATGGACCACACAGATGTATATCGTCTTGATCATACAAAAGGAACACTGAAGCATGTTGATGTAATCCGTAGCGACATTGAATCTGCACCGCGGCATATCAAGATGACAAAAGATGGCAAATTTGTTTACATCGTTCATGAATTAAAAAATATTATTGATGTATACTCATATAGAGAGGAAAATGGCAATCCGGAATTTGAGAAGCTTCAGACGATTTCCACCCTCAATGATTACCACGCAGGCGGCTCTGCTGCGAGTGCCCTCAATTTTTCAGCTGACGAAAATTATTTGATCAGTTCTAATGCGGGGGACAACAGTGTCGTTGCTTACAAAATCAATCATGAGACAGGGGAACTTAGCAAACTGTTTTGTCTGCCGATTAGTGGGGATTATCCAAAGGATGCAGCACTGTTTCCGGATAACAAACACCTCGTATCATTAAATCATGAGAGTAATACATTGACATTTTTTACGGTTGATTTGGAGAAGGGGCTGCTTGTGATGAACGGCAAGGAAGTTTCCATTGAGAAACCAAACTGTATTATTTTCCATAAGTTAGAAGGGTAAAGAAGGGGGCGCTTGCTCCCTTTCTGTATGTAATTATGACAAATTTAGAATTTAAACAAGTGACAGCATATGAACTGAAAAAACTGCTTCCGTATTATGGCAAACGGGCCAATAAGACGTGTGACAGTGTCATTGCGGATAGTCTGATTTGGATGGATTGTTACCGTATTGCGTTTGCGGTAACTGATAAAGCAATTTTATGGCTTATGCAGGACGATGAAACGTTCCTGAGTGCAATGCCGATTTGCAGTGAACAAGATTTAGAAGAGAGTTTTCTGTTAACAAAACAATATTTCAATGAGGTGCTTCAGTGTCCGCTTGTGATGCAGCTTGCCGATGAAGAAGCAGTCAAAGCTCTGCAATTAGAGGAAAGTCCCGAATTTGAAGTGCGTGAGCAGGTAGAACTGAAGGATTACTTATATGATGGAGAGGCACTTCGAAATCTGACAGGTAAGAAGCTTCGCAAGAAAAAAAACCATTTGAATTACTTTGAGCGTGAATATGCCGGAAGATACGAATATAAAACACTTACGATTGCAGATGAGGATGAAATCGTTGCATTTTTGGATATGTGGGCAGAAAACAAGGGAGAGGAAAAAGAAATTCATTTGGAATATGAGCTGCTTGGAATCCGGACGCTCATAAAGCATAGTCAGGAAATCGACGTCAAAATGGCAGGGGTGTATGTGGATGGGCAATTGGAAGCATTCACAATCGGATCCTTCAATGCGCGCGAGGATATGGCTGTGATTCATGTGGAAAAAGCGAATGTAACCATACGCGGGCTTTATCAGTTCATCAACCGCGAGTTCTTAAGGAGGGAGTTTGCGGGAGTTTCTTTGGTAAATCGTGAGGATGATTTGGGACAGGAGGGTATGCGCAAGGCAAAGCTTTCCTATGACCCGTTGGGATATGCACGCAAATATTTTGTGAAGCAAAAAATGAAATGACATCCGGCTAAATGTGCCGGGATGGGATAACAAAATGCAATATTTGACTTTGGAAGAAAAAAACAGGGCAATGAGGTTGTATAGGGAAGCATTTCCGGAAGATAGTGAGGCGTTTATAACCTATTATGAGCGCGAGGTGCTGCCACGAAATGCGGTGCTGGCGCAAATGGAAGGAAAGCAGGTTGTTTCGATGATTCATCTGAACCCTTACCGGATGCGCGTGTTTGAGCATACATTTGAGACCGTATATCTCGTAGCGATTGCAACGAGCATGCAAAAAAGAAGAATGGGATACATGCGCAGATTAATGGGACAAGTGCTTCTTGATTTGCAAAAACAAAACGTTCCGTTTTGTTATTTACAGCCTGCAAATCCCGATTATTATACGCCATTAGGGTTTGCATATGTCAGCCGGTATGAAAAGAAAATACTGCCGGATGATTGTACGATGCAGGAGATAAGTGATTGGAAACAAAATGAACACCTTTTTGCAAAAGGATATCCCCTAGTAACAATCACGCAACATGTAAAAGCGCTGTCCGATCAGCAAAAAGAGCAAATCACGCTTTTTTTGCAAAACTATATGAAGGAGAATTATGATGTATATTGTCTGCGCGATGCGGCATATATGCACCGTTTTTACGAAGAACTGATGAGTGAAAACGGCGCGGTGACGCTCATTTATGATAAGCAGGATGGCACAGATAAGCTGATTGGTGTGATTTGTGAATGGGGAAATGAAAAACGGGAAGAAAGATGCAGGTATATTTTGCCGCAATACTGCAAAACGTACAAGTCGGAAAAACCATATATGATGGCAAGAATTGCCAATCTGAAGGCTTGCCTTTGCATGCTGAAATTACAAGACACATCAAATAAGCAGTCGCTAACAATTTATCTTTCCGTCACTGACGAAGTTCTTTCGGAAAATACAGGTATATTTAAATGGCGGCTTACAAAAGAAACATCAGAGCTTTGCCGGCAATCGGAATGTGATGTAAATCAGATTGCGCCGCAAAACTGTGTCGCTTTATCCATTGCACAACTGACAGGGTTTGTGTTTGGGTATTATATTCCGGAGCGGTTAAAAGAAATCGCAAACGATATTACGCTGTTATCCGCAGTGCTTCTTGATGAAATTGTTTAAATAAAGCTGTAGTTCCTTAGGGAATTACAGCTTTTTGGTATCCGGATAAATTATTGTATGGCGGTGAGTCGTTACAATAGGTCTTATTTATCATAAATCTGATGTAAATAATCCATTTTGCTTGACAGGTTATCAAACATTAAATCAAGGACGGTGAGCGCTGCCATGGATTCTACGACGACAACAGCTCTTGGAACGATGATTGGATCATGGCGTCCTTTGATTTTGATTTTGATATCTTCCCCATTTTGGTTCACGGTTTCCTGCTCGCTAAAAATAGAAGGCGTTGGCTTGATGTGTGCACGGAATACGATGTCGCTGCCGTCACTGATGCCGCCTAATACACCGCCTGCGTGGTTGGTTTTCTTAACGATCGTATCACCATCCATCATGAAAGCGTCGTTGTTTGTGCTTCCGTTGGCGCATGAAACAGAAATGCCATCCCCGATTTCAAACGCCTTCACAGCACCGATTGAGAGGATTGCTTTGGCAAGGTTTGCATCTAATTTATCGAAAACCGGTTCGCCGACCCCGGCAGGCACGCCTTTGATGACACATTCAATGACGCCACCGGCAGAATCCAAATTTTTCATGCAATCAGCTAAATAGGATTCTGCCTGTTTGCTTGCTATGCGGTCCGGCATGCTTGTTGGTGTCTCATAAATTGCTTCTTTTTCAAAACGGTTCATATCGATTTGAATCTCGCCGATTGATTTTGTATATGCTGTGATCTCAATGCCGAGCTCTTTCAAAATCTTTGCTGCAATTGCGCCACCGGCAACGCGGCCGATTGTCTCTCGGCCCGAAGAACGTCCGCCGCCTCTGTAATCTCTGAACCCATATTTGGCATCAAACGTATAATCAGCATGTCCCGGACGGTAATAACTCGCAATTTCCGAATAGTCATGTGATTTCTGTGAGGTGTTTGGAACCATGAGAGAAATTGGTGTGCCGGTTGTTTTTCCTTCGAATACACCGGATAAAATCTGTACCTCGTCAGCTTCCTTACGTGGTGTGGAAATTTTTGTCTGTCCGGGTTTGCGTCTGTTTAAATATGTCTGAATATCCTGCTCGGATAGAGAAAGTCCGGCAGGGCAGCCGTCCACAACAACGCCGAGCGCCTTTCCGTGTGATTCGCCCCACGTCTGAACCGAAAAATGTTTTCCAAAAATTGAACCTGCCATGAGATTGCTCCTTTATGATCAATAGTATCGTGTAATCATTCAGACCTAATTGTATCAGAAATAATATTTGAAAACAAGATTTTGTGTGTTACAATGGAATATGTCGAACAGATAAAATGAATGTGACAAAACGGATGAGAAAGATGAAACAAAAGATACACAAATTTGTTGTAAATTATATAAAAAGGCATACGTATGCAAAAGTACCGATGCTTTTGGTTTATACAGTCTTTCTGACATTGTATTATAGTGTCAAAAAGCTCTACGATAGCCGCACAAAACTGGCTGTACTTGCCTGGAGTGTTTTGATTTTTCTTGGAAGTGCAAGCTTTGCATATGAAGACATACCTTATCGGAATCAAAGTGAAATCAGACCGGTCGGACCGGCCTGGAATGAAACGGCACCGATTGACGATGCACAAGTGACAGAAGGGTATGATAACAAAGAATTTGAAGAAGTGCGTGAAGAGGAAAAGTTCGAAGCGGATGACATTTTAAAGAATGATATTCCCGGAAGCAAACAGGAGACGAAAGCTGAACTGTCAAGAGACGATTGGAATCTTGTATTAATCAACAAACAGCATGCCATTCCGGAGGAGTATACGTTTACGCTCGGTACAATTTACGGCAGCATGCGCTGTGATGAACGCATTATTCCGGAATTGCTTGAAATGCTCAAGGCAGCAAAGGAAGATGACATTCAGCTTGTGATTTGTTCTCCGTACCGTGACTTAAACAGGCAGAAGGTACTGTTTAACCGTAAAATTACACTTTACATGAAAAAGGGGATGTCGTATCTGGAAAGCTACAAAACGACCGCCCAGGCAGTCACGGTTCCGGGGGCAAGTGAACACCAGATAGGACTTGCACTTGATATTGTGTGCGATCACTATGCTTCGTTAAACGAAGGGTTTGGTGAGACCGATGCAGGCAAATGGCTTGCCAAAAACAGCTATAAATACGGATTTATTCTCCGTTATCCAAAGGGAAAAGAATATATCACGGGAATTTCGTATGAGCCGTGGCATTTCCGTTATGTCGGAAAGCAGGCTGCAACAGAAATTACCAAACAAGAAATTACATTGGAGGAGTTTGTAGAGAGTTTACCTTATGAATAAAAAAGCAACTTACACAATCAACCATACAGATGGAAACGCCAAGCAGGCGACCTATGAAACGGTGCATGGAACGGTGCAGACACCTGTTTTTATGAATGTCGGAACAATTGCAGCGATTAAAGGCGCGGTTTCCACAGAAGATTTAAACGGAATCGGAACACAGATCGAGCTTTCCAACACCTACCATTTACATGTGCGTCCCGGCGACGAAATTGTCAAAAAAATGGGTGGTCTTCACAAATTTATGGTATGGGACAAACCGATTTTGACCGATTCAGGCGGGTTTCAGGTTTTTTCCTTAGCGAAGCTTCGCAAAATCAAAGAGGAGGGTGTGTATTTTCAGTCACACGTTGATGGCCGTAAGATTTTTATGGGACCGGAAGAGAGTATGCAGATACAGTCCAATCTCGGCAGTACGATTGCGATGGCGTTTGATGAGTGCCCTTCTGCAAAAGCGGAGCGTAGTTATGTGCAGGCTTCCGTAGAGCGCACGACCAGATGGCTTGACAGATGCAAAGCGGAAATGAAAAGATTAAATGGCTTAGAAGATACAGTAAATCCCGACCAGCTTTTGTTTGGAATCAACCAGGGAGCCGTTTATGCTGACATTAGGCGTGACCATGCAAAACAGATTTCAGAGATGCAGCTGGATGGATATGCAATCGGCGGACTTGCTGTTGGTGAGACACATGAGGAGATGTATCATATTATTGAAGAGACCGTCCCATTTTTGCCGAAGGATAAACCGACCTATTTAATGGGCGTCGGAACGCCGGCTAATATTATAGAAGCGGTTGATCGTGGGATTGATTTCTTTGACTGCGTTTATCCATCCAGAAACGGCAGACATGGTCATGTGTATACGCATTTTGGCAAAATCAATTTGTTCAATGCAAAGTATGAACTGGATGACAGACCAATTGAATCGGGCTGTCAGTGTCCGACGTGCAGACGATATTCAAGAGCGTATGTCAGACATTTGTTAAAAGCCAAAGAAATGCTTGGCATGCGCCTATGTGTAATTCACAATTTGTATTTTTATAATCATTTGATGGAGGAAATCAGAGAAGCTATAACATCAGGTCAGTATAAAGCTTATAAAAATCAGACATTGGAAACACTGCAGCTTGGTCCGGACTATATGGAGTTTTAAAATGGTTCTGAGTGCAAGATTTGTTAGAAGAAGGGGTTTAAGCTTGCTTAAGAAGCCCTTCTTTTAACAAATCTGCAAATGGCGCCAGCCATCCACTTGTAAAAGCCAATCTAAGGCTTTTACAAGTGGCTCAGAATCATTATGTCGGGCAATTACAGTGGCTCAGAATCATTATGTCAGGCAATTTTATCCGTAATCTTCATAAAAAACTTGCAGAAAGCGGGAATTTTTAGTATAGTAACAGACAGGGTAACCACAAAGTAAATGCGGTTATGAATAGAACAAGCATAAAGGAGGACCGGACATGGGTGCTTTATTGGCAAACACGCAGGCAGGCGCCGGCAGTCAAGGCGTAATCGTAATGATTATTTACATTGTTGTCATTGTTGCATTTTTCTATTTTATGATGGTCAGACCACAGAAGAAAGAACAGCAGAAAATGAACAATATGCTTTCTTCACTCGAGATTGGTGATAGCGTATTGACAACAAGTGGATTTTACGGAGTTGTAATTGATATTGATGCGGATGGAGATACCGTTATTGTTGAGTTTGGCAGCAACAAAAACTGCCGTATCCCAATGAATAAAACAGCAATCGCTCAAATTGAAAAACCGGATGCACAATAAGCTCTAGCTGTACTTTTCTAAGGTACAGCTTTTTTATTTTTATAGAAATGCCTTGTTCTAAGTTCCGTTTATATGTGCTATAACAATTTGTTATAAAAGCCGGTTTAGGTATGAAAATTGTTGATATTTAACGTTTTTTCTACTATACTTGATTAAAAGTATATATTGGAGGTCATTATGAGTTATAAGATCGTATGTATTCCGGGAGATGGAATTGGACCGGAAGTGGTAAACGAAGCAAAAAAGGTTTTGGATTGTGTGGCAAAAGCCGGTAATCTCGAATTTCAATATGAAGATATTTTAATGGGTGGATGTAGTATTGATGCATGCGGCGAACCGTTAACGGATGAGGCGATTGCCACAGCCAAGGCTGCGGATGCGGTTTTAATGGGTTCCATCGGCGGCAATACAGCCACTAGTCCGTGGTATAAGCTTCCGCCGGAAAAACGTCCGGAAGCAGGCTTACTTAAGCTTCGCAAATCACTCAATTTATTTGCAAATTTAAGACCGGCTGTTTTGTATGATGAGCTTGCTGCTGCCTGCCCGCTCAAAGAAGAGATTAGCGCAGCCGGATTTGATATGATGATTATGCGTGAACTGACCGGCGGACTGTATTTCGGAGAGAGAAGCACGAAAGAAGTGGATGGTCAGCTTGTTGCGGTGGATATGCTTACCTATTCTGAAGAAGAAATCAGACGGATTGCAATCAAAGGATTTGAAATTGCAATGAAACGTGGTAAAAAGGTTACGAGTGTTGATAAGGCAAATGTACTGGATTCTTCCAGACTGTGGAGAAAGGTTGTGGAGGAAGTTGCCAAAGATTACCCTGAGGTAACATTGGAACATATGCTTGTTGATAACTGTGCAATGCAGCTTGTCAAAGATCCGAAACAATTTGATGTCATTTTGACGGAGAATATGTTCGGCGATATTCTTTCGGATGAGGCAAGTATGGTGACAGGTTCGATTGGTATGCTTGCATCCGCAAGTCTTAATGATACCAAGTTTGGTCTCTATGAACCTAGTGGCGGTTCGGCACCGGATATTGCGGGAAAAGGCATTGCCAATCCGATTGCTACGATTCTGAGTGCATCGATGATGCTTCGTTATTCCTTTGATTTAGATGAAGCTGCGGATGCCATTGATGCAGCGGTGAAACAGGTGTTAAAGGATGGATACCGCACCATCGATATTATGCCACAGGACGAAGAAAGTAAGTCTAAGGTAACTTTAGTTGGAACAAGCCGGATGGGTGACCTCATCTGTGAGAGAATAAAATAGTATTATTTGGAGGGTTTAGAGATGAAGAGTGATAATGTAAAAGCCGGTATGCAGCAGGCGCCGCACAGATCGTTATTTAATGCACTTGGTTTTACGGAAGAAGAAATGAAGAAACCGATGGTCGGTATCGTTAGTTCGTACAATGAAATTGTACCGGGCCATATGAATCTCGATAAAATTGTAAACGCTGTCAAGCTCGGCGTTGCTGAAGCTGGCGGCGTACCGGTTGTATTCCCGGCAATTGCTGTTTGTGATGGTATTGCAATGGGACATGTCGGCATGAAATATTCTCTTGTTACAAGAGATTTGATCGCAGATTCCACAGAGTGTATGGCACTTGCACATCAGTTTGACGCACTTGTAATGGTTCCGAACTGTGATAAGAATGTACCCGGACTTCTCATGGCTGCAGCACGTATCAATGTTCCGACTGTATTCGTATCGGGCGGCCCGATGCTTGCAGGTCATGTTAAAGGCCAAAAGAGAAGTCTTTCTTCTATGTTTGAAGCGGTTGGCGCACATGCGGCCGGAACAATGACAGAAGAAGATGTCAGAGAGTTTGAAGCAAAGGTATGTCCGACATGTGGTTCATGCTCGGGTATGTATACAGCCAACTCTATGAACTGTCTTACAGAAGCACTCGGTATGGGACTTGGCGGAAATGGTACGATTCCTGCTGTTTACTCAGAGCGTATCAAGCTTGCAAAACATGCAGGTATGGCTGTCATGGAGATGTATCGGAAAGATATCCGTCCAAGAGATATCATGACAAAAGAGGCAATTATGAATGCACTCACAGTTGATATGGCACTTGGCTGTTCTACAAACAGCATGCTTCACCTTCCGGCAATTGCACATGAAATAGGATTTGATTTTGATATTGCATTTGCCAATCCAATCAGTGAAAAAACACCAAACCTTTGTCATCTTGCACCGGCAGGCCCGACATATATGGAAGATTTAAACGAAGCCGGCGGTGTCTATGCCGTTATGAAAGAGCTTGCTGACATTGGTCTTTTGAATACAGATTGTATGACGGTAACAGGCAAAACAATCGGAGAAAACATTGCCGGAGCTGTCAACAAAAATCCTGAGGTAATCAGACCTGTTTCAAATCCTTACAGCAAAACAGGTGGACTTGCCGTATTAAAAGGAAACCTTGCACCGGACGGCAGTGTCGTAAAACGTAGTGCCGTTGTGGAAGAGATGATGGTGCATTCAGGTCCTGCACGCGTATTTGAGTGTGAGGAGGACGCAATTGATGCAATCAAATCCGGCAAAATCGTTGCAGGGGATGTTGTAGTCATCCGCTACGAAGGTCCAAAGGGTGGCCCTGGTATGCGGGAAATGCTCAATCCGACAAGTGCAATTGCAGGTATGGGACTTGGTTCAACGGTTGCACTGATTACGGATGGACGGTTCTCAGGTGCGTCAAGAGGTGCTTCTATCGGACATGTTTCTCCGGAAGCTGCTGTTGGTGGACCAATCGCCCTCATTCAGGAAGGCGACATCATTCACATCGACATTCCGAATATGAAGCTTGACGTGGAAGTTTCGGATGAGGAAATGGCAGAGAGAAGAAAGAACTGGGTACCAAAAGAGCCAACGATTACAAGTGGATATCTGACAAGATACCGCGAACTTGTCACAAGTGGTAACCGCGGTGCCGTATTACAAATTCCGGGAAAAGATAAACAGTAATTTGGAGGATAGAAACATGCTTCTTACAGGTGCAGAAATTGTAATAGAATGTCTGAAGGAACAAGGGGTCGATACCGTTTTTGGATATCCGGGCGGCACCATATTAAATGTGTATGATGCACTTTATAAACATCAGGATGAAATTTTTCATGTATTGACAAGCCATGAGCAGGGTGCAAGCCACGCTGCAGACGGCTACGCGAGAGCAACAGGAAAGGTTGGCGTATGTCTTGCAACAAGCGGTCCGGGCGCAACAAACCTTGTTACCGGTATTGCAACAGCTTATATGGACAGTATTCCTGTTGTTGCAATTACAGCCAATGTAAATCTTCCGGCACTTGGAAAGGATTCCTTCCAGGAGGTGGATATTGCAGGAGTGACGATGCCGATTACAAAGCATGGCTATATCGTAAAGGATGTAACAAAGCTTGCTGATACGATCCGCAAAGCGTTCCATATCGCCAGAAGCGGTCGCCCGGGCCCTGTCCTTGTCGATATCACCAAGGATGTAACAGCCAATACGTGTGAATATACGCCGGCGAAACCAAAAGAACTTGAGCGGATTGCAAAATATGAGATGAGCGATATCGAAGAAGTGGCAAAGCTTTTAAATGAAGCAAAGAAACCGTTCTTCTATGTTGGTGGTGGTGTCATCATGTCAGATGCATCGGCAGAGCTTGCAGAGCTTGTCGCAAAAACGGATGCATGCGTGTGTGACACATTGATGGGAAAAGGTGCTTTTAATGCAAAGGATGCGCATTACACAGGCATGATTGGTATGCATGGTACCAAGGCAAGTAATCTTGGCGTGAGCGATTGTGACCTTCTTGTTGCAATGGGCGCAAGATTTTCGGACCGTGTTATCGGCAATCCTGCGACCTTTGCAAGCAACGCAAAGATTGTACATATTGACATTGATGCTGCGGAAATCAATAAAAACATTAAAACAAATGCATCTATTGTAGGCGATTTAAAAGATGTTTTGACCAAATTACTGCCGCTTGTTGCGGAGAAAAAACGTCCGGAGTGGGTAAAAGAAGTTTATGATTTAAAAGAAAAATATCCACTCAAATATGATACATCCATATTGACATGTCCTTATGTAATGGAGCAGATTGATGAGGCGACCGGAGGTGAAGCGATTATCACAACAGATGTCGGCCAGCATCAGATGTGGGCGGCACAGTATTATCAGTATACCAGTCCACGTACATTCATTTCATCGGGCGGTCTTGGCACAATGGGCTATGGTCTTGGTGCATGTATCGGTGCCAAGATGGGTCAGCCGGATAAGGTCTGCATCAATATTGCCGGTGACGGATGCTTCCGTATGAATATGAATGAACTTGCAACAGCAGGCAGATATAACATTCCGATTATTCAGGTTGTCATTAACAATCAGGTGCTTGGTATGGTACGCCAGTGGCAGACGCTCTTCTATGACAAGCGCTACTCGCAGACGGTACTTGAGGATGCTGTTGATTATTGTAAAGTCGCAGAGGCACTTGGCTGTATGGCGATTAAGGTTACAAAGAAAGAAGAAGTGATGCCGGCGCTTAAGCAGGCACTTGCTGCCCAAAAACCGGTATTGATTGAAGTGGTCATTGACAGCGACGATAAGGTATTCCCGATGGTTCCGGCAGGAAAACCGATTGATACGGTATTTGATGCAGATGATTTAGCATAGAATAATAGTACATATGAAGAAGGCAATCGTAACAATCGTTTCAATTTTTATAGTGATTCCAATTTGTCTGCTCGGGATTTTTTATGGGCTTTTGTCGTACCGATATCAAGAGACATTTATGCCGGGTGTTTATGTCAATGATGTGTATGCAACGCAGCTTTCGCCGGAGCAGATGAATGAAAAGCTTGTTTCCATGGTTGACCCGGGGGAGTTTACAGTGAAGCTTCGCGGAGATACACAGGTGTCTTTCCCGCTTTTGGAGGCAGGGTATTCCTATACATATCTGGATGATTTGCAAACGCTAAGCCAAAAAGAGACTGCGCTTAAGCTTGCAGAGCGCGTTATGTATCAGCAGACAATGTTTTGTGAACATCATTATGACCCAAAGGGTGTTTTGGACGAGCAGACGCTCTACAGTTATCTCGACCGGTATGAAGAACTAAACGACCGCAAGGTGGGAAGCAATCCGAAGGTTGAGATTGTCAAAGGCAAAAACGGATATGAACTGATTGATGAGATGCAGGATCTCTTAGACGGTCAGAAAGCAAGAGAAGTGATTGCACAGGCGATAAAAGCCGGAGAACACGTCGTTGATCTGGATGAAGCAGACTGCTATGTTAAGAAGCCGTATACGCCTCTGATGGAACGGACAATTGCGCTGTTTAAAGAAGTGGATGCACTTCAAAAATGTGACATTAAAATGATGTTTTCACGGGAAGTGACGGTTGATCCAAGTATTACGTCCAATTGGATAAAGCTTGATGAAAATGGGGATTTTTACCGCGATAAGGATGACAAACTTGTGTTGGATGAGGCGCTTGTGAAAGAATATGTTGAAAAGCTTGCAGCCGAATTTGATACGATTTATCAGCCGAGGTCATTCCGTGCAACAAGCGGAAGAGTGGTTACCATTAAAAACTCAAATTACGGAAACCAGATTGACCAAAAGGCAGAAGTGGATTATTTGATGGAGGCGGTGCCGGCGTCTTACCGGGGACATCATGAGCCTTCCTACAAAATCAGGGCATTTTCAACAAAGGCCGATGACATTGGGGATACATACATTGAAGTAGATATGACAGCGCAGAAGCTTTATTACTACCGGCATGGCAAATTGACGATTCAGGCGGACGTTGTCACAGGAAATACGAGACTCGGCATAGGAACGCCGGAAAAGCTTTGCTATGTATATTTTAAACAGAGAAACCGTGTCCTTAGAGGTCCGGACTATGCGACACCGGTGAAATACTGGATTGCAGTCAACGGACACATCGGCATTCACGACGCGAACTGGCGCAATAAGTTTGGCGGCGAAATATACAAAACAAACGGTTCGCACGGATGTATCAACACGCCGACGAAGGAAGTGAGTGAGCTATATGATTTGGTTGAAATCGGCACTCCGGTCCTTATTTTTTACTAAAGGAACTATTGACGAGATATTTTATTGAGAGTATTATGAAAAAAGGTTGTTTTTCGTCTGTTAAAGCATTAGCGTGACAGAAAATATACAGAAACGACAAAAGTAGGAGGGAAAGATCAGTGGCAAGAGTGTATAACTTTTCAGCAGGTCCGGCTGTTTTACCTGAAGAAGTATTAAAAGAAGCAGCAGATGAGATGTTTGATTACAAAGGAAGCGGTATGTCGGTTATGGAGATGAGTCACCGCTCCAAGGTATATGATACAATCATTAAAGAGGCTGAGGCTGATTTAAGGGATTTGATGAATATCCCTGACAATTACAAAGTGCTTTTCTTACAGGGCGGTGCATCACAGCAGTTTGCAATGATTCCGATGAACCTGATGAAAAACAAAAAAGCAGCGTATATTGTAACCGGTCAGTGGGCCAAAAAAGCATATCAGGAAGCAAAAATCTACGGAGATGCAGTGGAGGTCGCATCTTCAGCAGATAAGACATTCTCATACATTCCGGATTGTTCAGACCTTGATATTCCGGAAGATGCTGACTATGTATATATTTGTGAGAACAATACAATTTACGGAACCAAATTCAAAAGACTTCCGAATACGAAAGGACATACCCTTGTTGCAGACGTATCATCATGCTTTTTGTCAGAGCCTGTTGATGTCACAAAATACGGTGTGATCTATGGTGGTGTTCAGAAAAATATCGGTCCTGCCGGAGTTGTGATTGTGATCATCCGTGAAGATTTGATTACAGAGGATGTTCTTCCGGGAACACCTACAATGCTTCGATACAAAATCCATGCAGATGCAGAGTCTTTATACAACACACCGCCTGCATACGGAATTTATATTTGCGGTAAAGTATTTAAGTGGCTCAAAAAGATGGGTGGTCTTGAGGTGATGAAGAAACGCAATGAAGAGAAAGCTGCGATTCTTTATGATTTCCTTGACAGCAGTAAACTGTTCAAAGGTACTGTTGTAAAAGAAGACAGATCACTTATGAACGTTCCGTTTGTAACAGGCGATGCAGAGCTTGATGCCAAATTTGTCGCTGAGGCAAAAGCAGCCGGCTTTGAGAACTTAAAAGGTCACAGAAGTGTTGGCGGAATGAGAGCCAGCATTTACAATGCGATGCCAAAAGAGGGCGTGGAAAAATTAGTTGAATTTATGAAGAAATTTGAGGCGGAAAACCTTAAATAGAAAGAGGAAAACATGTATCAGTATTATTGCTTAAATCCAATCGCCAAGGTTGGACTGGATAACTTTACAGATAATTATACACAGACAGATGCGATTGAACAGGCACAGGGCGTTTTGGTACGAAGCGCTTCCATGCATGAGATGGAGCTTCCGAAAGAGCTTCTTTGTGTTGCGAGAGCAGGTGCGGGTGTCAACAATATTCCGCTTGACAAATGTGCCCAGCAAGGTGTTGTTGTATTCAACACACCGGGTGCAAATGCAAATGGTGTAAAAGAGCTCGTCATCGCAGCACTTTTGCTTGCAAGCCGTGATGTAACAGGCGGTATTGACTGGGTAAAAGACAATGCGTCAGATGCAGATATTGCAAAGACTTCCGAGAAGGCAAAGAAAAACTTTGCAGGAACAGAAATTCTTGGCAAAAAGCTCGGTGTTATCGGTCTTGGAGCAATCGGTGTTCTTGTTGCAAATGCAGCCATTCAGCTTGGCATGGAAGTGTATGGATATGACCCATATCTTTCTGTTAATGCAGCTTGGAATCTGAATAAAGATGTCAAACACGTGATTAACGTAGATGATATTTACGAGCAGTGTGATTTTATCACAGTGCATGTTCCGCTTCTTGATTCTACAAAAGGAATGATCAATGGGGACGCAATTGCAAAGATGAAAGACGGCGTTGTGCTTTTAAACTTTGCAAGAGATGTTCTTTATGATGAAGAAGCAGTTCTTGCCGGAATTGCAAGCGGAAAGGTCCGCAAGTACATGTCAGATTTTGCCAATCCTGTAACAGCAGGAAAAGAAGGCTGTATCATCACGCCGCATCTTGGTGCATCAACAGCAGAGTCAGAAGACAATTGTGCAATTATGGCTGTCAAAGAGATGAGAGATTATCTGGAAAATGGTAATATCAAAAACAGCGTAAACTATCCGGCAATCGATATGGGTGTATGCTCACAGGCAGGACGTGTTATGGTATTCCACAAAAACGTAGCAAACATGATTACGAAATTCACAGCTTGCTTTGGTGATGTGGGAATCAACATTACAGATATGTCTAACAAATCAAAAGGAGATGTTGCTGTGACGATGCTCGATGTAGAGAGTCCTGCAACAGCAGAAATTATTGAGAAGCTTTCAGCAATTGATGGTGTATTCAGAGTCAGAGTTGTGAAATAAATAGGAATGAGAAAAGGACCTTTTAAAAAGGTCCTTCAGAGTGTAGACAAAGTCCACAGTTTAGGCTGTGGGCTTTTCTTTATGCTTTCATAACAATAAATGAAACCATCGGCTAACGCCGATGCTCTTGAATA
>JAGKTY010000007.1 GCA_021153185.1 Lachnospiraceae bacterium | reverse complement strand
AATACTATCTTGGGACGATCCTGTCACTGCCTTTTTTGAAAAAGTAGAAAAACTGTGCCACAGCCTTGGCAGGCCATCGCGCAGCGATTTTGTTCAATTCCAAGTTTGAAAAGAGCGATCGTTTCTATGCTTAGCCGAGGCAAGGCATACATCATCAAGGCGGGAACCATTATTCTTGTATGTAATACGATTGTGCAGATTATGCAGTCCTTTGACTGGCATCTTAAGGTGGTTGAGGAAGGAATGGAGAGCACTTCCATTCTTGCTTCTATTGCGTCTCCGATTGCAGTCATCTTAGTGCCAATCGTCGGCATAGCAGCATGGCAGCTGGCGGCGGCAGCGGTAACCGGATTTATTGCAAAAGAAAATGTAGTAGGTACACTTGCGGTTTGCTATGGTTTAAGCGCTTTTATAGATACGGAGGAGCTTGCACTTGTTGGTGACGGTAATGTGGTAGCATCTGCAATGGCGATTACGAAGGTAGCAGCGCTTGCATTCCTGATGTTTAACTTATATACACCGCCTTGTTTTGCAGCGCTTGGCGCCATGAATTCAGAGATGCAGAGCAAAAAATGGCTTTGGGGAGGCATTGCGTTACAGCTTTCCGTAGGCTATACGGTTGCTTTCCTGGTATATCAGATCGGAACACTGATTACGACAGGTAAGCTTGGAAACGGATTCGCTGCGGGACTCATTGCGGTGCTTGTTATATTCGCTGTTGTAGCGGGATTGATTTATAGAACAAATAAGCAGTTTGCATCAACATATGAATTAAAAAAGGCAGTATAACTTGAATGTCATATAGACGTAAGTCAGAAAGGAGCAGCAATGGATAATTTGATTGTCATTGGAATTGTGCTGGTTTTCGTAGGCGCAGCAGTCCTTTATATTTGGAAGGAAAAAAAGAAAGGAACCAGATGTATCGGATGTCCGGCTGCCGGGTGCTGCATGGCGAACGGCAAACATGCGAAAGGAACCTGCAAATGCCATATAGGTAGAAAGTAAGGAAGTGCCTGCACTTTTGGTTGCAGGCATTTTCGAAAGGAGCCGCAATATGAAAAAGGATTCACCTGAATCAGAACATAAATTGGAAGCTAATTATCATAGGACAAGAATGCAGAAAGAAATCGTGTTACAGAGCCTGAAACAAAACGGCTGCAGAATAACGAAACAGAGAAAGATTTTGTTAGACATTATATTGCAGGAGGAATGTGCGTGCTGTAAGGAAATATATTACAAAGCCATAGCTGTGGATTCGGAAATAGGTGTGGCAACCGTATATCGTATGGTTAATATTTTGGAAGAGATAGGAGCAATCAGCAGAAAGAATATGTATCGCATTTCATGCGGGGGAAACTGCAATAAAGAAAATGCATGTGTGATTGCGCTAGATGATGATTCTGTTTGCAGGTTGTCCTCCGGTGAATGGTACCGAGTCATATCAGAAGGGCTTCGCTGTTGTGGGTATGTGGATTCGCAGGATGTTGTAAGTGTTATTGCAGAGTCTTGTGAATGGGATTGTAAATGCAATTGAACATGTGATGCGTCCTGAAGAGGCTGGGCAGAACAATCATTGATTCTATGCTATAGAAGAGGCGTAAGTATTATTTGGCGAATAGTCATGCAAAGGAAATGAATCAGATGTCCGATATTCATCATGATTGTGGTATAATGATGCCATAGAGGTATCCATTACTTACACAAGAGGAGAATATGAAATGCCAAAAGTATCGAACAAAGAGAACAAGAACGTGTTTTTTCAAAAAAGGGAAGAACTGAAACTGACAAGAGATCAGGCGAGTGAGCTGCTTGAGTCAATTACACCGGAGAGAATTGAGAAGATAGAGAATGAACGAGTTGAGCCACATCCGGAAGAGATACTCATTATGGCACAGAAATACAAATCGCCGGAGCTTTGCAACTACTATTGTTCCAATCTTTGCCCGATTGGCAGGCAGTATGTACCTGAGGTAAAATTGCAGGATTTATCCCAGATTGTACTAAAGATGGTCGACTCCTTAAATACGGTCCAGGATAATCAGCGCAGATTGATTAGCATAACGGCAGATGGTGTGATTGATGATTCGGAGATAGATGATTTTGTAAGCATCCAGGAGGAGCTTGAAAAAATATCCATCACTGTTGAGGCATTACAATTATGGACAGAGCAGATGGTTGCAAATGGTGCAATCGATATGGAGAAATACGAGAACAGACGAAAAAGAAACTGATGTAAATGTGCAGCGTCCCCTTTCAAAATGGAAGGGGGCGCTGTTATTTTTCTTTTTGTTTAATTTGGTCATTTTGATAAAAATGATTAAGTTGAACTTGATTTTGACGAAGTTGAGGCATATACTTTAATTAAGTCATAATGAACGAAATGACGAAGTTGAATCCAAAATGAGGTAATTAGAATGAGACAATTTGATTACACAGAAAAATGGAAAAAATTGCTTACTCCGGAAATTGTGCGTTACCTTACAACAATTCATGAATACAAGGGTGAACAGCGCTTGATTGCCGAACGCCACGCTGATGTATTGGAAAGTCTTGTTGAGGTGGCTAAGATTCAAAGTACAGAGAGTTCTAATAAAATTGAGGGTATCTATACTTCTGATGAACGTTTGAAAAAGATTGTTTTGGATAAGACAATGCCAAAGACAAGAAATGAGTGTGAGATTGCAGGATATAGGGACGTGCTTAACACAATACACGAGAATTTCCCTCACATTCCGATCCGTGATACATTCATATTACAACTTCATAGAGATTTGTATAAATTTGAGAATGTCTCTAATGGAGGCAGATTTAAGACTGCTGACAATATAATTGAGGAAGAAGATGCAAGAGGTAATAAGCTTGTTAGATTCAGACCTTTACCTGCATGGGAGACTCCGGAAGCAATTATAAGTCTATGCACTGCCTATAATGAGGCGATCAACAGAAACGAAGCAGATCCACTTTTAATCATACCAATGTTTATCATAGATTTCTTGTGCATTCATCCGTTTAATGATGGAAATGGAAGAATGAGCAGATTGTTGACTTTGTTATTGCTATATCAGAATGACTATATTGTTGGTAAATATATCAGTTTGGAAAAACTGATAGAGCGAACAAAAGACAGCTATTATGATGCTCTTCAGGAAAGTTCCAAAGGGTGGATGGAAGACGAAAATAACTACGAGTCTTTTGTAAAATACATTCTGGGAAATATTACGGCAGCATATAGAGAATTCTTTGATAGAGCACAGATTGTAGAAGAAAAGAAAGTTTCTAAGCCGGATAGAATTGAGGAACTGATAAAGAATCATTTGGGTACAATTACCAAGTCTGATATTGTTGATGCTACACCGGGAATAAGTACAACGACGGTACAGAGAACATTAACGGATTTGGTTAAGGCGGAGAAAATAGTAAAGATTGGGAATGGTCGTTATACAAAGTATAAATGGAACTGGGATAAGGAGAATTAGTAAATGATAACAGGCGAATTAAAAAATAGAATTGACAGCTTATGGGAGATTTTCTGGACCGGCGGTCTTACGAATATTCTTGCAAATTCACCTTTTAAGGGAAGTCTTGATGCAGATATTGTGTCTGTAGATTTGCTCAAAGTATGTAATACAAAGAAGACAGAACTTCTCTTCTTAGCGTTATTTGTTGGTTACAAATTGTAACCAACTGAAAATGAAATAAAAGACATAGAATCACAAATAGGTGAAAGTGTTATTTCACCATTGCAAAAGATAAAAACTCATTGGAAATTAAAAAAAATGATGAATAGTAACAAATATGGTGGTAGCTAACGCGAATGCGGCAGCGTAGGGATTATCATACATTTTAAGATAATATGTAATTTGCAGCGTCCCCTTTCAAAATGGAAGGGGGCGCTGTTATTTTTCTTTTTTGGGAGAAATAAGCCGGTTATTTTGCTAAATCAATTCTGTTGTTTTTGTTTGACACAGGTTACGATTTACATATCAAAACAAGAAGGGAGCGGGATGAAATGAATGTAAAGGAAAGAATCATTTCTCTAAGACTCGTAGAAAGAAATGAGAAAAACGATGCGTTCTTTGAACAAATCGGTGTAACTGCCACAGTGAAAGTAAATGATACAAACCCTGAAATGGCACCGGGACAAAGGCAGCATGAAGGCGTTTGACGTATAATTTAAAGGAGAATACTATGATTACAATAATATTTGGAATTTTAATGATTGGTTTTCTGGGGAAGATGATTGCTTTGGCATTCAAAGCGACATGGAGCATTGTAAAGATTTTGCTTTATATCGTATTTTTCCCGCTTGTATTAATTTGCATGGCATTTAGCGGTCTGATCTATTTGGCAATTATATGTTTGGTAATCGGAGGAATCATCTCGTTGATTGCGGGAGCCGTCGCTTAGGATATGCTTAAACCAAATAGTACATAGGTAATATACAAAAGAAATGTACATTTTATCTCTGATGTGATACACTATAGGTTGCTGTAATTGTACTTACAATTTGAAAAGATACATATATAAAGGAGATAAAGAAAAGCATGAAACTCGGAATCGTCGGATTACCAAACGTTGGAAAAAGTACATTATTCAATTCACTTACCAAGGCGGGAGCACTTGCTGCAAACTATCCGTTTGCAACGATTGATCCAAACGTTGGTATCGTAGCTGTGCCGGATGAGCGTATTGAGCAGCTCGGAAAGCTTTACAATACCAAAAAGGTGACACCGGCAACCATTGAATTTGTGGATATTGCGGGTCTTGTAAAGGGCGCAAGCAAAGGGGAAGGTCTTGGAAACCAGTTCCTTGCAAACATCCGTGAGGTGGATGCCATTGTGCACGTTGTGCGCTGCTTTGAAGATGATAACATTGTACACGTAGATGGTTCGATTGCACCTGCCAGAGATATTGAGACGATCAATCTTGAACTGATTTTTTCTGATCTTGAGATTCTCGAGAGACGAATCCAGAAGGTGCAAAAGCAGGCGCGTATGGATAAGACATTTGCAAAGGAGCTCGAGCTCCTTGAGGCAGTGAAAGCACATCTTGAGAACAATCAGATGGCACGTACGTTTGAAGTGCCGGAAGATGACGATATGCAGCTTTGGTTTAAGGGATACAATTTACTGACAGCAAAGCCTACGATTTATGCGGCCAATGTCAAAGAGGACGATCTTGCGGACGATGGTGCATCCAATGAACATGTCGCAAACGTGCGCGCACTTGCCAAAGAGGAAGGCGCGGAAGTATTTGTCATCTGTGCACAGATCGAGCAGGAGCTTGCTGAGCTTGATGATGATGAAAAAGCAGAATTTTTGGCAGACCTTGGCGTTTCTTCTTCAGGTCTTGATAAACTCGTTGCAGCCAGCTACAGTCTGCTTGGACTGATTTCTTACCTGACGGCAGGCGAAGATGAGTGCCGCGCGTGGACGATTACCAAAGGCACCAAAGCACCGCAGGCTGCAGGCAAGATCCATACGGATTTTGAACGTGGATTTATCAAAGCTGAGGTAGTCAATTACAAAGATTTGCTTGAACAGGGCTCCCTTTCGGCAGCAAGAGACAAAGGACTTGTTGGCATGGAAGGAAAAGAATATGTTGTAAAGGATGGAGACGTTATCTTATTCAGATTTAACGTATAAATGTCATGAAGGAATTAATGCAGAGCGGAGACATTGCATTTCCGCACCTTGGGATTTATTTAGAAAATGTACCCAAATCGTTTGATATATTTGGCTTTACGGTTGCACTGTATGGTGTGATTATTGCAGCTGGTATCTTCTTAGGATTCACACTTGCTTCCAAAGATGCACAAAGAAACGGTCTTCCGAAAGATATCCTGTGGGATTTCTCGATTTATGCCATCATCTTTTCCATCATCGGTGCCAGAATCTACTACGTTGTATTTGCATGGGATTATTATAAGGATAATCTGCTGAACGTGTTCAATATCCGCGGAGGCGGTCTTGCGATATACGGCGCCGTGATTGCAGGCTTTACGACACTGCTCGTGTTTAGCAAAGTGCGCAAACAATCATTTTTTAAGATGGCGGATTCAGCTGGGCTCGGACTGCTTGTCGGACAGAGCCTTGGCAGATGGGGCAATTTCACAAACAGGGAAGCATTTGGCGGATATACAGATGGTCTGTTCGCAATGCGGCTTCCGATTTCGGCGGTACGTCAAAATGAGATTACACCGCAAATGTGGGAGCATGTGACAGAGGGAATCAACTACATTCAGGTGCACCCGACGTTTCTGTATGAGAGTATGTGGAATGTTGCACTGCTTTGTATTTTATTGGTAGCTAGGCGCTTCAAACGCTTTGACGGCGAGGTGGCGCTTTGGTATATAGGGGGATATGGACTTGGAAGACTTTGGATAGAGGGACTCCGCACAGACCAGCTCAAACTGTTTGGAACGAATCTTGCAGTCAGTCAGTGCGTCGCAATTGCATGTATCTTGTTTGTGCTTGTGACAGAGGTCTTCATGAGAGGGTTCATTTTAAAGAAGAGAAAAGGAGATGAAAAGAGTGGGAACGAATGACAAAAATGTAGATGATGTATTTGTCGGTGCCGACGGGAAAACAAAACCGGTTAAAGGCAAAAGCCCAAAATCACTCGGAAAGTTTTTCGGCATTTTGGCGCTGGTAGTGATCGTACTTGCTACGGCATTTAGCTCGTTTTATATTGTAAAAGAAAATGAGCAGGTTGTCCTGACGATGTTTGGCAAGGTTGTAGATGTTAAGAGCGCAGGTGCTTATTTTAAGATTCCGTTTGTACAGAATGTCACACATGTTGACACAACGACGAAGGGACTGCAGATCGGATACCGCACATCGGATGAAGAGGATGGAGACGGGATGACGACCATCCCGGAAGAATCGACCATGATCACATCTGATTTTAACTTTGTAGACGTTGATTTTTATTTGGAATACCGTGTCAGCGATCCGGTGACGTATCTGTATGCATCGGATGAGACGGAAGCCATTCTCAAGAATATGGCGCAGGCATGTATCCGTACGGTTGTCAGCAACTATCCGGTAGATGAGGTCATCACGACAGGAAAGAGCCAGATTCAGGCAGATATCCGTGATATGCTCAACAAAAAGCTATCAAAAAACAACATCGGCTTCCAGGTTGTGAACTTAACCATTCAGGACGCGGAGCCTCCGACAAGTGAGATCGTTGCAGCGTTTAAGTCTGTAGAAACTGCAAAACAGGGAAAAGAAACGGCAATTAACAATGCCAGAAAATATGAGAATGAAAAAATCCCGGCGGCAGCAGCACAGGCAGATAAGATCGTTCAGGAGGCAGAGGCGACAAAGGCTTCCCGTATCGCAGAGGCACAGGGACAGGTTGCCAGATTTAATGAGATGTATGCGGAGTACGTGAAAAATCCGCTCATCACAAAGCAGCGTATTTTCTATGAAACAATGGAAGATGTGCTCCCGACTGTCAAACTTTACATCACAGATGAGGGCACACAGAAAATGCTTCCGCTTGAATCGTTCTCGCTTCCGTCAACCACAGTGAACGACGGTCAGGATGATGCAAATAAAACAGAGACAAAAGCAAACGATGAAACCGAAGAAAGTGAGGAGGAATAACGATGAAAAAAGCAATTGGTAAAGTACTCCTTACGCTGGTATTGATCGCACTTGTTGTGTGCGCGGCCGGCAGTCTTTATACAGTCAAAGAAAATGAATATGCAGTTGTCACACAGTTTGGTAAGATTCAGACGGTTGCAAAGGAGCCGGGACTGAAAGTCAAGGTTCCGTTTATCCAGACGGTGCGCTATATTCCAAAGGCGATGCAGTTTTATGATATTCCGGAAAGCGATGTCATTACATCGGATAAGAAATCGATGATTGCAGATGACTACATTATCTGGAAAATCACAGATCCGGTCAAATTTGCAAAAACACTGAACTACTCAGTTGGCAATGCACAGGACCGTACGAGCGTTGCAGTTTACAATGCAACCAAAAATATCATCTCATCAATGACGCAGGATGATGTCATCGCATCGCGCGGTGAGACACTCACGGAGATGATCACAAAGAACGCAAATGCTTCCGTAACGGAGTATGGTCTTGAAATTGTCAAAGCGGAAATCAAGGCACTTGACCTTCCGGAGGACAACAAAGGTGCCGTGTACGAGCGTATGATTTCAGAGCGAAACAATATCGCAGCAAGCTACAAGGCGCAGGGTGAATCGGAAGCCCAGAAAATTAAGAATGCAGCTGACAAGAGCGTGACAGTCACACTTGCCGATGCCAAAAAACAGGCGTCTATTTTGGAGGCCGAAGGTGAGAGCGAGTACATGAAGACGCTTGCGGAAGCCTACAACGATGAGAACAAAGCAGAATTTTATACCTTTATCCGTTCGCTGGATGCCTTAAAAGGCTCCCTTAAGGGCGGAAATAAGACAGTCATTCTTGATAAGGAAAGCCCGATTGCGGACATTTTCTATCAGGTAAGATAAACAGCATATTGGATTTTACAGGGACGCTTCTTTTGTGAAAGGAGCGTCCCTTTTATTATGAAAAAAGGCTTAAGAAATTATAAAGAAAATCCTTGCTTTTTTGAAATATTTACGGTATGATTGACTTAAAAGTGGTGAAAAGTGGTCCAAAGTGGAGCAAAGTGGTAGCCACACGGCAGGTAAACAATTATGTTCATGGGAGAGTATAGTCATTCAATTGATACAAAGGGACGACTTATTATGCCTTCCAAGTTCCGTGAAATGCTCGGTGAGCAGTTCGTTGTGACAAAGGGACTTGACGGGTGTCTTTTTGTGTATGACCAAAATGAGTGGACAGCCTTTGAAGAAAAGCTAAAAAGCCTGCCGATTACAAACAAAGATGCACGTAAGTTCGTCCGTTTCTTCTTAGCAGGAGCAGCTGAGATGACAGTGGACAAGCAGGGACGAATCCTTTTGCCGGCAGTTCTTAGGGAATTCGCCGAGATTGTTTCAGATGCAGTGCTTGTCGGTGTTGGAAGCCGTATCGAAATCTGGAGCAAGGAGCGTTGGGATGGTATTTCCGAATACGATGATATGGATGATATTGCTGAGCATATGGCTGATTTAGGCCTTAGCATTTAGGAGGCGCACAATGGATTTTTCCCATTACTCAGTACTATTAAATGAAACGATTGAGGGACTTTTGATAAAACCGGACGGTGTTTATGTAGATGGTACATTGGGCGGCGCCGGACATTCGAGTGTGATTGCTTCGAAGCTTAAGGCAGGAACGCTCATCGGCATCGATCAGGATGAGGCGGCGATTGAAGCAGCGTCTCAAAGGCTTTCAAAGTACAAAGATGTCTGCAGAATTGTCCGAAACAATTATGAAAACATGGCCTGCGTTGTAAAGGAGCAAGGGTTTGACGGCGTTGACGGAATTGTTTTAGACCTTGGCGTATCTTCTTATCAGCTTGACACCGTAGAAAGAGGGTTCTCTTACCGGTTTGACACACAGCTTGATATGCGCATGGACAGAAGACAAAGTCTTACCGCCAGGACAATCGTGAATGACTATCCGGAAATGGAATTGTTTCATATCATCAGAGATTACGGCGAAGACAAATTTGCGAAAAATATCGCAAAACATATCGTAAAAGCAAGAGCTGAAAAACCAATTGAAACGACATTTGAATTAAATGAAATCGTCAAAGCAGCAATTCCTGCCAAAATGAGAGCCGAAGGCGGACATCCGAGCAAGCGGACCTTCCAGGCGATACGGATTGCGTGCAATAGGGAGCTTGAGGTGCTTGAAAACTCTCTTGAGAGCATGATTGATTTGTTGAATCCCGGCGGACGCCTTTGTATTATTACATTTCATTCGCTGGAGGACCGCATTGTAAAGCACGCATTTAAAACGGCACAGGATCCATGTATCTGTCCGAGGGAATTCCCGGTCTGTACATGCGGCAGGGTTTCGAAAGGTACGATTATTACAAGAAAACCGATTTTGCCAAGTGAGCAGGAACTGGCAGAAAATTCGCGAAGCAAAAGCGCAAAGCTTAGAATATTTGAAAAGAAGTAACTGTTTAAAACAGTTACAAAAGATATAAAATTGGAGGCAAGATGATGGCAACCGGAAGAATGAGAAGAACATCATATGTGAGAGGAACAGCGGCAGAGCAGATTGACGTACGCAGGGCGATACATGAAGCGCCGATGCGCAAATTGAGCAAACATGCCCGCAAGAACCGCGAAAAAGCAGCAAGACTGAACTTTAAGTTTGTGTTATTTATTGCAGCATGTTTGGCTGTTTGTTCTTCTTTACTATATGGATATATCACATTAAATGTCAGCAATACAGCTGCACTTGAGGAGATTTCTACATTAGAGAAACAGCTCAACAATATGAAGCTTGACAATGACGAGCAGTATAGCCGTATCATGTCAGACATTGATATGGCCTATGTAAAAGAAAGCGCCATGGGACGTCTCGGAATGCAGTATGCCGAGGAAGGTCAGATTATTGAGGTGCAGGGTAGCGGTGACGATTACGTAAGACAGTACGCACAGTTACCACAATAATCATATATAAAGGAAATTATTATGAGACAGGGAAATCAAAGAACGCGAAAAAGTCGGATTAAGAATCGATTTTCATCGAACATGCAAAAGAAGCTGGTAGTACTATCCGGAATAGTACTACTGGCTTTCGTCGGTTTAGTTGCCAGACTGATTTATATCAATTACCAGGACGGAGATGCGTACAAAAAAATCGTACTTGATCAAAAACAGTATGACAGTATTACGCTTCCGTTCAAGCGCGGCGATATTTTGGACGCTAAGGGAACAAAGCTGGCATACAGTGAAAAGGTGTACAATCTGATTGTTGATGCAAAGAGAATCAATCAGGATAAGGATGCACTCAATCCGACGATGCAGGCGCTTACGAAGTGTTTCGATGTCAATGAGACAGAGCTTCGTGAATTTATTACGACCAACAAGGAAAATCAGTATAAAGTTGTCTTAAAGCAACTATCCTATGATGAGATTGCGCCATTTCTGGAAATCCAGGCAGATACAAAGAGCAATCCGCATGTCAAAGGAATCTGGTTCGAGGAAGAATACAAGCGGATTTATCCGGGCGGCCGCCTTGCGTGCGATGTGATTGGATTTACAGGCTCTGACAACAATGGTAACTGTGGCCTTGAGGAGTTCTACAACGATACATTAAACGGAATCAACGGACGCGAATACGGCTATCTGAACGATGATTCGAATCTGGAGAGAACGACGAAGGCGGCCAGAGACGGAAGCAGCCTCGTGACGAGTATTGATTCCAATATTCAGCAGGTTGTTGAAAAATACATCAAAGAATTCAACGATGCACACAAAGGAGAGTTTAGGGAAGGGGAGGAAGGCAGTAAAAACACCGGCGTCATCGTGATGAATCCGAAAAACGGCGAGATTCTGGCGATGGCAAGCTATCCGGATTTTGACTTAAACGATCCGAAAAATCTCTCCGATTATTACAGCGAGGAAGCCATCGAATCGATGGATGATGATACCAAATATGAGACACTCAATGCGCTCTGGCGTAATTTCTGTATTTCAGACACCTATGAGCCGGGTTCTACCGTAAAATCACTCACAATCAGTGCCGGAATTGATTGCGGCGCACTTTCCGGCAACGAAAGCTTTACATGTGTCGGCAAAAAGGAAGTCAGCGGACACACGATTAAGTGTCATAACCATTACGGACACGGCACCGTATCATTATCGGGTGCACTCGAGCAGTCATGCAACATGGCGCTCATCGACATCAATAATATGATCGGAAAAGAACGCTTCACCAAATATCTCCACAATTTCAATATGGGACTGAAAACGAATATTGACCTTGCGGGAGAGACGAGAACGAATACACTCATTTACGATCCGGACAAAATGGTTGCCTCAGACCTTGCAATCTCAAGCTTTGGTCAGGGCTACAATGTCACGATGATTCAGGTGGCAAGTGCTTTTTGTTCCATTATTAACGGCGGATATTACTATCAGCCGCATGTCGTGACAGAGCTGCGTGATGCAAGCGGCGCGACCATTGAAAAAATTGAGCCGAAGATTTTGCGCGAGACCGTTTCGGAGAGCACATCGCAAAAGATGAGAACATACCTTGCCAATGTTTGTACGCAAGGTACCGGTAAATCAGCGGTTCCTGCAGGCTACTTAATCGGCGGAAAAACAGGTACGGCGGAGAAACAGCCTCGTTCCAAAAAGGATTATGTTGTATCGTTTATCGGATTTGCACCTGTAGATGATCCGCAGGTGGTTGTATATGCGGTTGTCGATACGCCGAACGTAGAATCACAGCCGCATTCAAGCTTTGCACAGGAAATCGTGCGCGGCATTTTCACAGAAATTCTTCCGTACATGAATGTGTTCCGTACCGAGGAACTGACGGAAGAACAGCAAAAGGAGCTGGAAGACCTCGGCATTATCCGTACAGTCAGTGAAAACGGCATCACGGAGGAGACGATGGAGGCCGGTGATACGGGCGACTATGATGTGTTGCCGGAAGGCAGTGAAGAGACTGTAACAGATGATGCGCAGGCACAGCCTGAGGGAGAAAACACGCCGGCACAAGGCGGCGAAATGACGCCGGAGGGAGAATAGAGAAGAGATTTGTTTTAAAATAGGCATTTGATAAAGTTTCTCATGCATACATTGATAAGAAGAATGGCGCGGGAATGGTCATGAGAGATTTTGGAAATAAAGTGCGAAAGAAAATCATTTTGTTATCGGCCGTTTTTTCCTTGTGTCTGACCGGACTTGCGGGAAGAACGATTTACCTGATGGTGTTTGAGAGTGCTTACTACTCCAAAATGGCGCGGGATGTGCATGAGCGCGAGCGCGATATCAAAGCACAGCGCGGCGAAATTTTGGACCGGAACGGTAACGTGCTTGCAGGCAACAAACCGGTCTGCACGATTTCTGTGATTCATAATCAGATTACAGACGAGGAAAAAGTGATTGATACATTGACATCCATTTTGAAGCTCGATCGGGAAAAAGTGGAAAAACGTGTCAAAAAGGTGTCGTCCATCGAGCGCATTATGAGCAATGTCGATAAAGAGATTGCAGATAAAATCGAAGCGCTTTCGCTGGATGGCGTCAAGGTCGATGAAGATTACAAACGGTATTACCCTTATGGGATGCTGGCGAGCAAGGTGCTTGGCTTTACGGGAAGCGATAACCAGGGCATAATCGGTCTTGAAGTCAAATACGACGATGTATTACGCGGTCAAAACGGCAAGATTCTGACAACCACGGATGCCAAGGGGCGCGAAGTGAGCAGTCAGGGAGAGAGAAGAGTTGAGCCTGTGAAGGGCAATACACTGCGCACCACACTCGATTTGAATATCCAGTCCTATGCAGATACCCTTGCGAGAGGGGTGATGGAGGCAAAACAGGCAGAAGGCGTATCCATCATCGTTATGCGGCCCGATAACGGAGAGATCTATGCGATGGTTGACATTCCGGAGTTTGATCCGAACCATCCGTTTGAGGGTGCTGTCAGTGAGAATGATTTGAATGCGATGTGGCGTAACCGCTGCATCAATGATACATATGAACCGGGTAGTGCATTTAAGGTGTTTACGGCGGCAGCTGCACTATCCCATGAGGTCACAACGGTGTCGGAGGCATTTCATTGTCCGGGTTACGTTGTTGTGGAGGACCGCCGCATTAAGTGCCATAAAACAAATGGGCATGGAAGTGAAACGTTCGAAACGGCCATTATGAATTCGTGTAATCCTGTTTTTGTAACTGTAGGATTGCGGCTCGGTCCGGAGCGTTTTTATGATACGTTTCAGAAGTTTGGACTGCTTGAAAAGACCGGAATTGATTTGCCGGGAGAAGCTGCAACCATTATGCACAAAAAGGATGCAATCGGTCAGGTAGAACTTGCAACGATGAGCTTTGGACAGTCCTTTCAGATTACGCCGATACAGCTATGCACGATGGTCAGCAGTGTGATCAACGGCGGAAACAGAGTCGTGCCGCATGTGGCAATGGAAGCGTCGGACGTATCGGGAAATTCGATTTTGACGTATCAGTATCAAGCCAAAAAGGGAATTGTCAGTCCCGAAATCTCGGCGGAGATGAGGCGGCTTCTGGAAAAAGTCGTGGCGGAGGGGGGCGGTGCGAAGGCACAGGTTGCAGGCTTCCGTATCGGCGGCAAAACAGCCACAAGTCAGACGCTTCCGCGAAACAGTGGGCGGTACATTTCCTCCTTTGTAGGCTTTGCACCGGCAGATGACCCGAAGGTTTTGGCACTGTGTGTCATTTATACGCCAAAAGGCATCTATTATGGCGGACAGATTGCCGCACCGGTTGTTGCACGACTTTTTGAAAATATTCTTCCTTATTTGGAAAGAATGAATTATAATGAAGGTTAGGGCTTTGGCACCAAAATTGAAATAACAGACATGACAACGCATGTCATAAGAGGGAGTATTATGAATTACGATGTAGTATTACCGGCACTGATTGCATTTTGTATCAGCGTATTATTAGGTCCGATTATGATTCCGTTTCTCAGGAGGCTCAAGGTAGGGCAGACAATACGGGATGAAGGACCGGAGAGTCATTTAAAAAAGAACGGTACACCGACAATGGGAGGCATTATGATTCTCATTGCCATTACGGTTCCGTCGCTCATTTATGTGAGAAGCTATCCGAATATTATTCCGGTTTTGTTTTTGACGCTGGGCTTTGGTGTGATTGGGTTTATTGATGATTACATTAAAGTCGTGCTGAAACGTTCCATGGGTCTTCGTGCATGGCAGAAGATGGTACTTCAGATTGTTGTGACCGGCGTATTTGCATTTTATCTTGTACGCTTTACCGATGTGGACTTAGCGCTTCGGATTCCGTTTTTATCAAACACGTATTTAAATCTTGGCGTGTTTGCAATCCCGCTTATGTTTTTTGTTGTGATTGGAACGGTAAACGGAACGAATTTCACGGACGGTCTTGACGGTCTTGCGACAAGTGTAACCATTTTGGTTGCAACCTTTTTTACGGTTGTTGCGGTAGGACTTCATGCGGGAATCAGTCCGATCACGTGTGCCGTCGTTGGCGCGCTTCTCGGCTTTTTGTGCTACAACGGACATCCGGCCAGCGTTTTCATGGGCGATACCGGGTCTCTTGCACTCGGCGGATTTGTGGCTGGCTGTGCTTACATGATGCAGATGCCTCTGTTTATTGTAATTGTCGGTTTTATTTACATGATAGAAGTCATCAGCGTAATCATGCAGGTTACGTATTTTAAAATGACAGGTGGAAAGCGTATCTTTAAGATGGCGCCGATTCACCACCATTTCGAACTTTGCGGATGGAAAGAGAATAAAGTTGTGACAGTATTTTCGATTGTGACAGCCGTGCTTTGCATGGTTGGACTTTTGGCAGTCAGATAAGGGGCAGAAAATGGAGTTATCAAAACAAAATGTATTAGTCGTAGGTAGCGGAAAAAGTGGCATTGCAGCGATGCAGCTTCTGAAAAAAGCAGGTGCAAACTGTGTGCTGTTTGATGGCAATACAGAGTTGGATGTTGAAGAAATAAAGGGACGGCTCGAAGATGCAAAGGATGCACCGGTTTTCCTCGGAACGCTTCCAAAAGAAGTGGACGATGCGCTGACACTCATTGTGCTTAGTCCCGGCGTCCCGACAGATCTTCCGATGGTTGAGGCATACAGACAGCGTGAAATCCCAATCTGGGGTGAGATTGAACTTGCATTTGCGTTTGAGCGGGGCGATGTGCTCGCAATTACGGGAACAAATGGAAAAACGACGACAACGGCGCTTCTTGGAGAAATCATGAAGGCATACTATGAGAATGTATTTGTTGTTGGCAATATCGGCATTCCATACACACAGATGGTGACACAGACAAGCGAAAACTCAGTGACAGTCGCAGAAATCAGTTCCTTCCAGCTTGAGACGGTCATTGATTTCCGGCCGGTCGTCAGTGCGATTTTGAATATCACACCGGATCATTTGAACAGACACCATACCATGGAGAATTATGCACTTGCAAAAGAGAACATCACATGCAACCAGAGCAAAGAGCAATACTGCGTGCTTAATTATGAGGATGAATTTTTGCGTGCGTTCGGAGATGACTGTAAGGCGCAGGTCATTTATTTCTCATCACTGAGAGAGTTAGCAGATGGTTACTTTTGTAAGGATGAAGAAATTTATAGGGCTGTTTCCGGAAAGCCGGAGCGCCTGATGAACATCCATGATATGAAGCTGCTTGGCAGACATAACTGGGAGAATGTTATGGCTGCAATTGCGATGGCAGATGCGTATGGCGTTCCGATGGATGTGATTATCAAAACGGTATGTGCATTCAAGGCAGTCGAGCACCGGATTGAATTTGTTGCGACCGTAGGCGGCGTGGATTATTACAATGACTCAAAGGGAACCAATCCGGATGCGGCAATCAAGGGCATTGAAGCGATGGTGAAACCGACCTATTTGATTGGCGGTGGATATGATAAGCAAAGCACCTATGATGAATGGATTGAAAGCTTTGACGGCAAGGTAAAAAAACTTGTGCTGCTTGGACAGACAAGGGAAAAAATCGCGGACTGTGCAAAGGCACATGGTTTTAAGGACTATCTGTTTGTGGAAAGTCTGCAGGAGGCAGTTGATTACTGCGCCGGGGCAGCAAAAGCGGGAGAAGCTGTGCTTCTTTCACCGGCATGTGCAAGCTGGGGCATGTTCCCAAATTATGAGGTGCGTGGTCAGATGTTTAAAGAGATGGTTTTCGCATTACAAAAATAATGGGGTAATTTATGGCAGCAAGAAATTCACGAGGACGCGCTCGCAGAAAAAATGAATACTTTTTTGATTACACATTGCTTACGGTCGTTATCTTCCTGATTGCGTTCGGACTTTTGATGATTTATTCCGCAAGTTCGTACAATGCCAATTTGAATTTTGGCGACCCGAAGCATTTCGTGAAGTCGCAGCTGTTTGCAACGACGCTGGGAGCAGTTGTTATGGTAGCTGTAATTACAATTGATTATCATCTGCTGCAAAAATTTGCAGTTCCGATTTACATCATTTCCGCAGTGCTTGTTATGCTTGTGCTTACACCGCTTGGCATTGAGAGAAACGGTGCGAGAAGATGGCTGAATCTCGGTATTTCCCTGCAGCCGGCAGAGATTGCCAAGATTGCAGTGATTGTCATGGTTGCGACGCTTGCATGTAAAATGGGCCGGTATGCAAAATCCTTCAAGGGAATTGTTATCATGGCCGTCAGTGGCATTTTGATGGCACTTATCATCGGCGTGTTCAATAAAAATATGAGTACGGCAATCATTGTTTGTGCGATTACGGCTGTCATGATTTTTGTCATCGACCCGGATTACAAGAAGTATTTTATCGGTGCATTATTGGTGGCGGTTGCGGCAGGTATTGTGATTTTTATCGCCAAAACAAGTTTAACCTCAGATAGTGGTTTCCGTTTAAAACGTATCGCGGCATGGCTTGATCCGACGGCTTTTTCTTCGGATACTTCGTTCCAGACACTGCAGGGACTTTATGCAATCGGCTCCGGCAGTATCTTTGGCAAAGGACTCGGTCAGAGTATGCAAAAGCTTGGTTTTATTCCGGAGTCACAAAATGATATGATTTTCTCTATCATCTGTGAAGAACTCGGTATTTTTGGTGCGCTTGTTGTTATATTCCTATATGTATTATTGATCTGGCGCTGTATGGTGATTGCAAATAATGCGCCGGACTTATTCGGTGCCCTCATTGTTGTGGGCGTTATGGGACATTTTGCAATCCAGGTGATAATGAATATCGCCGTTGTAACGAATACAATGCCAAATACAGGTGTATCGCTTCCATTTATAAGTTATGGCGGCAGTAGTGCACTGTTTTTGATGGCAGAGATAGGACTTGTGCTGAATGTTTCTAAGAGCATCCGGTTACATGAACTTGGTTAACCGGCAAAGACAAGGTTCCAAATAGGTTCTGTGGCATACACTGTTGTAAAGCATGATTACAGGTATGGTATGGAGCCTATTGTTATAAAAGGGGGAAATCGGTTAACGGGACGGCTGCGCGTGCAGGGGTCAAAAAATGCAACGTTGCCCCTTTTGGCTGCCGCACTACTGATAGATGGTGTGACGACGCTGACGAATTGTCCGGATATTACAGATGTTTCGGGAATGCTCAAGCTGCTTAGCCAGTTTGGCTGCCGGATTGTCAGGTGTCAGCATACCGTAACAATCGATGCACGAAATGTTTATTATTGTGAACCGGATGCCGGGATTGCGGGTGCTATGCGCGCATCAAGCCTATTGCTGGCTGTGTCCCTTGCGAGATTTCATCAGGCGGCTTTGCCGATGCCGGGAGGCTGCACGATTGGGAAAAGACCACTTGACGGCCATATGGAAGCTTTGCGTCAGATGGGAGCGCATATTACTGCCGGTGAGAGGAACGTATTTGCCGAGGCAAGCTGTTTGGCGGGATGTGTGCTGGAGCCAATGCTTCAGAGTGTCGGAATCACTGAGCAGCTCATTTTGGCAGCTGTGTGTGCAAAAGGCGTCACAACGATCAAAAAATGTGCAAGAGAGCCGGAAATTTTTTCGCTCTGTCAATTTTTACAGGCTGCCGGTGCCGATATTTTATATCTGGATGATGAAATTATGATCTGTGGCGGCGCGACGCTTCACGATGTCTGTTTTGAGGTGCCGGGGGACCGTATCATTGCAGCAAGCTATCTTTGTATGGGGCTTTCGGTTGGGTGCGACATGACCCTTTACGGAATTGAAACAAATCAGCTCACATGGATCCTTTCGTATGCCAAAAAAATGCAATGTCATTTGGAAATAGAACAGGAACATGTACATATACGCGCTGATAAGCAAATTGAGCACATTCCGTATCTGGAAACAGCGGTGTATCCGGGCTTCCCGACGGATTTACAATCGGTTGTCTGTGCGATGCTTGCGACGGCAGACGGAACGAGTGTTGTGGTGGAAACCATTTTTGAAAACAGGCTGCAGGCCGCAAAAGAACTCGGAAAATTCGGCGCTGATGTCCGTGTGGATGAAGAAAACAGAAGTGTTACAATTGTCGGAAGGAAGCACCTTAATGGTGCGGTTGTGGCGGCAAAAGAATTGCGCGGCGGTGTGGCACTTATTTTGGCAGGCCTTAGGGCAGAAGGAGAAACAACGGTTTACGGCTGCGAATACATTGTGCGCGGACATGAATCGATTGTGGAAGATTTAAGGAGCCTTGGTGCGCAGATTGCCTGGATGAGATGAAACGAAAGGTTCAATGAGATGAAGAAGGAACAGACATTTTTTACAAGAAAACGCATCATCATTTTGATTGTTATCATGTTTCTTGCAATCGTGACAGGAGTAAGTACATTTGTCGTGACATACTACCGTGTGACGAAAGTGGAAGTGGACGGAAATATCCATTATTCCGAAAAGGAAATAGAGGAGATGGTGCTTCGGGGAAATATTCTTGACAATTCCCTTTTGCTTGCAAGACAGTATAAGGATAAGGCGATTGTCGGCATTCCGTTCATTGAATCGATGAGTGTTGAGGTTGCAAGCCACGACAAGATTGTCATACAGGTTTATGAAAAGGCGCTTGCGGGATGTGTAGCCTATCTTGGCAAATATATGTATTTTGACAGGGAAGGCATTGTTGTGGAAAGCGCAGACCAGGTTACGGAGGGCGTACCACAGGTGACGGGATTATCCTTTGATGAGGTTGTGCTTCATGAACCGCTGCCGGTGGAGGATACGGATGTGTTTGCGGATATTTTGTCCATCACGCAGCTTCTCGGCAAATATGATATTTTGGCAGATAAGATTCATTTCGACAGAGCGTACAGGGTGACGCTGTATTATGACGAGGTCCGGGTTGACATTGGGGACCGCAATTATCTGGATGAAAAAATCATGCAGTTACCTGAAATCCTGCCGCATTTGGACGGGAAAAAGGGTGTGCTTCGTATGCAGGATTTCAATGGGGAAAATGAGACGGTTACATTTGAAGTGGAAGACATGCAATAAAATCCCGAAAAAACAAAAAAATGGACTTGCGTAAACACGTAAATAATTATATGATAGAGTATATGGTATTTACGGGGTAGCTATGTTCTATTGGTTATCAAAGGGACTTGAAGGAGGAAATACTGTGCTTGAAATTACAACGAATGAAGATATAATGACCGCCAGAATCCTGGTTGTAGGTGTAGGCGGTGCCGGAAATAATGCAGTAAACCGTATGGTTGATGATAATATACGTGGTGTTGAGTTTATCGCGGTCAACACAGATAAACAGGTGCTTCAGTTATGTAAGGCGCCAAAACATATCCAGATTGGAGAGGAACTCACAAAGGGACTTGGAGCCGGAGCCAAACCGGAAATCGGTGAGAAGGCCGCAGAGGAGAGCCTTGAACAGCTCAGAGCAGCCCTGCAGGGTGCGGATATGGTATTCGTTACCTGTGGTATGGGTGGCGGAACAGGAACAGGTGCAGCACCTGTCATTGCACGTATCGCCAAGGATATGGGGATTTTAACAGTCGGCGTTGTCACCAAACCATTTGTGTTTGAGGCAAATATCCGTATGAAAAATGCGCTCGCCGGAATTGAAAAATTGCGCGAGTATGTTGATACACTGATTGTCATTCCGAATGAGAAACTACTTTCTATCGTAGATAGAAGAACAGGCTTCCAGGAAGCAATGAAGAAGGCTGATGAGGTTCTGCAGCAGGCTGTTATGGGAATCACAGTCATGATTAATGAGCCGGGTCAGATTAACCTTGACTTTGCGGACGTCAAGACGGTTATGTCTGACAAGGGTGTTGCACATATCGGTATCGGTACGGGAAGTGGAGAGAACAAAGCAATCGATGCAGCAAAACTTGCTGTGGAATCGCCGCTTCTTGAGACAGAGATTGCAGGTGCGACAGATATTATTATGAGCATTTCAGGTGGTGTTTCGCTTCTTGATGTATCAGAAGCGGCATCTTATATTCAGGAGAGTGTTGGAGACGATGTCAATGTCATTGTCGGTGTTACGGCAGAAGACGAGATGAGCGACATCTGTTCAATTACATTGATTGCCACAGGTATCGAAAGCCAGATGGCAAAGAGCAATCTTCTCGGGGGAATGAAGGGTCAGACCAGACCGATTCAGCAGCGTACAACGGTGACACCGATGAGCTTTACGTCACCAAAACCTGCAGCATCGCAGCCAAAACAGCCGGTCAAATCCGTGACGGCACCATTGCCTACGATTCAGGTGACACCGACTGTGCAGCAGCCAAAAGCGGCTACGGCACCGGCGCAGAGCATGCCGGCATCATCCGGCGCAGGCAGCAATGCATCACTGATTGGAACGGCGCCAATTCCGCCACTTACACCAATGAAAGACATCCCGAATTTTAACCGCGGACAACAGGTGACAAGCAAGGTGGAATCCAAATCGCTTAATATTCCAAACTTTCTGCAGAGAAACAAATAATCGTTAAAAGACGAAGAATGTCGATGAATTCTTTTGAAAGAGTCATGATTTTGACAAAAAAATCATGGCTCTTTTTTTATACTTGTTTTCGAGGTGAGAAAAACGATAGAGGTACAAATTGAACCATTGTTCTTAAAAGTGTTTTTACTGGATTATCTTGTGATGAAGCAGGTTGGAAGGCTGATAGGCCCAAAAGGAGGCGAAATACGATATGTCATCGCGGCGCTTTGGTCATCTGTAGTCGGAACAATAGGTATCTATATTTCTTTTTTTTCCCCATATGTCCGCTTGCCGTTCGTTGTGGTATGCATGGTGCCAAGTCTCGTGATTGTGCTTGGACGAAGAAAGCTTACATATTATCTGGCAGGATTTGCAATCGCGTTTATAACAGGCGTGTTCCTGGCAGGATTTTTGCAGGTTTTTGAACTGTATTTATCAGAAGGGAAAAAAGCGCTGGAGATAACCATGTACTTTGTGATGGCAATATGGTTTGGCGGACTGTTTTTCAGGAAAGGAATGAGCTTTATGAAGGAGCTGACGCTACACAGAAGTCAGCATGCAAAGGTTACGTTGAAGGTGCAGGGAAGGGAGGCAACGTGTCTTGGATTTTGGGACAGCGGAAACAGCCTTAGGGATCCCATCAGCAAGCGCGCTGTCGTGCTTTTAGAAAAGAGCATTATGGAAAAGCATCACATACCAATTCCGGTCAAAGGGTTCCGGGTGATTCCGTATAACAGCATTGGAATGGACCACGGCGTTTTAAAGGGATTTGTTGCAGATGAATTGACCATTCAGGAGGAGAGTGGCTATGAAAGAACATATGCCAAAGTCATTGTGGCTATCTATGAGGGAAAATTGAGTCTACGTGATGACTATCAGATGCTTTTAAATACGCATCTTGAATAAAATGTTACGCATACAAAAAGGAGGAAAACAGATGATACGTGCTATGCTTGCAGAAACAATATGCTTTCGGATTATTCAGAAAAAACAAGGAGATATCCATTATATTGGTGGAAGTGAAGTACTGCCGCCACCATTAAAGCCGGAGATTGAACAAAAACTAATCGGAAAACTATCTGAGGAAGATAACCAGGCTGCAAGAAACCAATTGATTGAACATAATTTGCGCCTTGTCGTGTACATCGCAAAAAAATTTGACAATACAGGTGTCGGGGTAGAAGATTTGATATCAATTGGAACGATTGGACTCATCAAGTCAATTGAATCCTACAATCCGGACAAAAATATCAGGCTTGCAACATATGCGTCCAGATGCATTGAAAATGAGATTTTGATGTATCTGCGCCGGAATCACAAGACAAAGCTGGAGGTTTCCATTGATGAGCCGTTAAATGTGGACTGGGATGGAAATGAGCTGTTGCTCTCCGATATTTTGGGAACGGGAGACGATGTTGTTTCGAAGGATTTGGAGCTGCAGGAATCCGGGAAAATACTACATAAGGCGATTGAAAAACTATCGGACCGGGAAAAAATGATCATTCATATGCGGTTTGGGTTTGACAGACCGGATGGAAAGGAAATGACACAAAAGGAGGTGGCGGATATCCTCGGAATATCACAGTCCTACATTTCAAGACTGGAAAAGAAAATCATGAAGAGACTTCGGGTGCAGATTGACAAAGAATTGTAACTTGCATCCCGATTTTAAAACCGCTATACTTTTCGTATGAATAAAAAATCAAGAACAATACGGAATTGTATAGTGTTATTAGGATGCATCACGGTTTTGCTTGCTGCCATAAGCCTATTGTATGTGAAACAGGAGGTTTCTGAAATAAGGCTTGAAGCAGGCGAAGCGTTTGATGAGCGCCCGGAATTGTATTTTAAGGGCAGTCCGCTTGCGATGAAATTGATTGAGCCAAGCAAGGTACTGCCGGATACCAAGCTGCCGCAAAGCTATGTTGTAAAATATTATTTGTACGGCATTCTGACAAGACAGGTGCGCGTGGATGTCGTTGATACGACGCCGCCGGATATTGCGCTTGTTGAGACAGAACCCGGCTTTGCCAAAGGACAGAATATTGTGGCGCGGGATTTGCTGACCACTTGTGAGGATAATGCATATGGCGAGGTGTCTGTTACATTTGCGTCGGGGCAAAAGGAGATTTCCTTTGCGGAGTATGGTTCGTATCCGCTTACTATTGTGGCAACGGATGCCAATCTGAACGAGAGCCGCGCTACCATCATGGTGCATGTCGCCAATCCACCGATCATTTTGGGGCCGACAGATTTTTATGTTGTAAGAAATCAAAGAAAGGTCGATGCGGAACGATTGCTTTCATACATCGAGGTTTTGGATGAACAGGATGGAGCGATTGACAAGGATGAATTAACAGTTCAGTTTTCTAATTTCGATGATGCCAAGGAAGGGGACTATTCGCTGCAAATCACTGCCCAAAATTCATACAACGTGAGGGCCGTCAAAACGTTTCCGGTGCATGTTGTTGACGAAAATAATATGACAGACAGGCTGGTTTTGGATGAAAAGCTTTTGACGAGTGTTGTGCTTGATGGTGACACCGGCAGCCGCACGCCTTTTATTATGAAGGGGGATTTGTCGCTTGCGCAGGATTACGCAAAGCGTAATGAAGTCAGCATTTTGTATGAACTAGGCGGCGGAACATATGCCTATGGAAATGGTGTTGTGCTTGATTTGACGGACGATTCCGTATACATCGCAAGCAATTACCATGTGTTTGGGCGGTACGCAGATTATCGGGCGATGCTGCAGTTTGCAGATGGAAGCAAAACAGACAACTACACGTATCTTGGCGGAAATGAAGCATGTGATATTGCTTTTATCAGACTGGATTTGGATGCGCTTTCTGAGGAGATAAGACAGTATCTTTTCGAACCGCGTCTTTCCATCGCGAGAGCGAAGACGATTGAAACAGGAGAGAGCGTTTTCCGCACGAGTCTCTATCAAAACAAAGCGCCACAGACGGTGCAGGGAATATTCAACACATACAGTATTAAGATTTTTACGGGACAAAGCTATTCATCGTTTCAGGTTGATATGAAGCAGGGGGACTCAGGAAGCGGAATATACGATCAATATGGGTATTTGATCAGTATTTGCTCAGGAATTGCACACGAAAACGGAAGGACAATCAATTGCGGTGTCCGGATGGAGGATATCGTTTCGGAATTTGAGCGGTGCACCGGAAAATGCTTATATGCATATTGACAAAAAAACGTAAGTGATACGGAAAAAACTTGAAATTGTAGGAGGTCTGCATTATAATTAATTTATTGCAATGGCGCAAAAATGAAATTGACAAGGTGATAAGCATGAGTTATGAAGAACCAGGGATTTTAAACATCCGTTTTCAAAACGAGATAGATTTTTGCACAGTAAATGAGACTTCGATTAAGAATCAGATTGAACGTATCTTGATGAGTAATCAGATTGCATTTGCGGAAGATTGGGGCGGCAAGCTTTTTTCAAAGTCAACGAGATGCAACATCCGCATCAATATCAATATGGCTGAAAAAGCAAGAGAATTGATTGAGAATTCGGGACTTGATTTGAGCAAAATCGAATTTTTAGAAATCAAACACAGTAAATTACAGTTAGATTCCTAACACGAGAGTCTATTCCGGGCACGGAATAGACTCTTTTTGATGGTACCATTATATGGTATGATAGAAAAAACGATTGCCGGAGAAAAGAGATGCTGTTTAATTCATTACAATTTTTGATATTTTTTCCAATTGTATTATTGATTTATTATTTCATTCCGCACAAGGCAAGGAAATACTGGCTTCTTGTGTGCAGCTATTATTTCTATATGTGCTGGAATGCCAAATATGCGCTGCTCATTCTGTTTTCGACGGTTGTGACCTATCTGAGCGGACGGGCTTTGCAAAAGGCGAAGGAGTGTTCAGACGATGAAATGCGTCTTAGAAGGAGAAAACGGGCGATTGTAGCCATTTCACTTGTCCTGAATCTCGCAGTGCTGTTTTTCTTTAAGTACAGTAATTTTGCGGTGGATACACTCGTTTCGGCGTTTGGGCTGTTTCATGTTACGCTTAATATCCCGCGATTTGACTTTGTGCTGCCGGTCGGTATTTCCTTTTATACGTTTCAGGCGCTGAGCTATACGATTGATGTATATCGGGATGAAATCAGAGCCGAGAAAAGCTTTGTGACCTATGCGCTGTTTGTGTCGTTCTTTCCGCAGCTTGTGGCAGGACCGATTGAGCGGAGCAAACAACTGCTCGGTCAATTGCATGCAGTCCATAAGTTAGAGTATGATAACTTACGGGAGGGCCTACTATTAATGTATTGGGGCTTCTTTATGAAGGTTGTGCTTGCGGACCGCATTTCGATTTATGTAAGTACGGTGTATGAATACTATTTTGTGTATTCGGGCATGTACATCGTTGTCGCAATGTTCCTTTTTGCAATCCAGATCTATTGTGACTTTGCGGGTTATTCCACGATTGCGATGGGTGCGGCAAAGATGCTCGGCATTACGCTGATGGAGAATTTTGATGCACCGCATTTGTCGCTTTCCATTGCGGAATTCTGGAGAAGATGGCACATTTCACTCAGCAGCTGGTTTCGGGATTATTTGTACATTCCGCTGGGAGGCAACCGCAAAGGACGCCTTCGCAAATACATCAACATCATGATTGTGTTTCTGGTGAGCGGCCTTTGGCATGGCGCGGACTTTACGTACGTCATCTGGGGCGGGCTTCACGGGATTTACCAGATTGCCGGTGAACTATTAAAGCCGGTTCGGGATTTGGGGGTACGCCTTCTTCATATCAATCGGGATTCGGAAGGGCATAAGCTGTTTAAAATGGGCGTTACCTTTACGCTTGTTGCATTTGCACTTGTAATTTTCCGTTCGGCCGGTGTGCGCAATGCCTTTGACATCATACGCAGTATGTTTGTGTTTAACCCGTGGGTTTTGGTGGACGGTTCGCTCTATGCGTGCGGACTATCACAAAAGAGCTTTTGGTTGATGCTTTTGTGCATCGGTATTCTGCTTGCAAGTGACATTTGCAAATATCATCATATTTGTATCCGGAAACTGATTTTAAAACAGGACTGCTACATCAGATGGGCGGTGTTTGCGCTCGTTCCGATTCTTTTGCTCGTCTTTGGCATATGGGGCGAAGGGTATGATGCCGGCAGCTTCATTTACTTCCAGTTTTGATCATGAAAAGGTAAGGAATCATTATGAAAAAGTGGTTGAGTGCGGTCGTTTGCTTTTTGCTGTTTGCAGCGCTCCTTGTGGGCGCGACTTTTTTGCTGCAGCGAAAGGAATCGTATCGCAAGACGCATGAATTTTATACGGAAAAAGAAAATATCGATGTGTTGTTCTTTGGTGCCAGTCACGGGATGAATGGCATCTATCCGATGCAGCTTTTTGAGGATTACGGGATTGTATCCTACAATCTGTGCGGACCTGCGCATCCGATGCCGACCAATTACTGGGTAATGCGAAATGCCTTGGATTACAAAAAGCCGCAGACGGTTGTTATTGACTGCGTATTTTCGTCAAGCAGTCAGCTCGTACCGGAGAAGGTATCGCATATGCACCGCTCGTTTGACACGATGCCGTTTTCCAAGACAAAGGTTTTGGCACTGAAGGATTTGATTCCGGATGATGCGAAGAAACGCAGTGCCTTTTACTGGAATTTTGTGATGTATCACAATCGTTGGGAGGAGCTTGGCGCGCAGGATTTCTCGTTTGCAACTTCCAAGGAGAAGGGTGCGATTTCCCTGGATGACCATGTGGATTTGATTGATCAGGCGGGCAGCCTTCGTGAGGCGGAAGATGGCGAGACGGTTCAGGGGTCGGATGCGGGAGAAGAAAGCGTCGGACAACAGTATCTGCGCAGGATGATAGAGGAGTGCAAGGCGCGCAATATAAACGTCGTCCTGACGTATTTGCCGTTTGATATGTATGAGCCGTTTTTTGAAGATGAGATAAAAGTTATGGAAGATCTGGCAGAAGAATATGACGTTCGCTGCATCAATTTTATGGAAATCGGTGTCGTAGACTACCGCACAGATTTCAGTGATTTTGAACATCTCAACGTGCAGGGCGCGCGCAAGGTGACGGACTATCTCGGACAGTATTTGATGGCGCATCAGCTTGCAACGGATCAAAGCCAAAACGGGGTGTACGCAGCGTGGAAGGAAGATACGATCGAGTACAGACGCGAAATGCTTGCGCATGCATCCACAACAGATGGATTTGCGTATTTGTCACAGCTCTACAAAGGACATGTCAAAACATATCTGGAAATCGAAAACGGATGTGACAATAAGCTCATGAAGGACGAAACGTTTCTTGCGCTTTTGACGAATCTCGGCGTTGATAGCTCAAAAATCGGAAAGGGAACGCAGGTGCTCCTTTTGACGGATGAGTCCGTGCAATATCTTGATGCTGCCATGTATAGCAGTGAAGCCGGTATCATCATAGACGGCACCTGCTATGAATGCGAAAAGGGAGAGAAGGGAATCCGACTTGTAACCTTATCGGATGAACTTCCTGATTATGTGGAAAAGAAGGCTTTTTAACATTTTCTTGGAATTGAATAAATAAGCTGCTTGTTGGCAATCCTATTTTGTAAAGAAATAGGAGGCCTAAGATGCAGGGAAAAGTTGAGATTTGTGGGGTAAATACAGCGAAGCTTCCCGTACTGAAAACAGCTGAAAAAGACGCGCTGTTTGTGCGGATTAAACAGGGGGATCTTGCGGCGAGAGAACTTTTTATCGAGGGGAATTTGCGGCTTGTTCTGAGTGTGATGAAGCGGTTTCGCGCAACGAGCGAAAATTCAGATGATCTGTTTCAAATCGGATGTGTAGGACTCATTAAGGCGATTGATAATTTTAATACGGAGCTCGGGGTAAAGTTTTCTACGTATGCAGTACCGATGATTCAGGGAGAAATCCGCAGATATCTTCGTGACAGCAACATGGTGCGTGTTTCGAGGTCACTTAAGGATATCGCCTATAAGGCGATTTATGCCAAGGAGCAGATGATGAAAAAGACTGCGGGAGAACCGAGCCTTTCGGAAATTTCTAAGGCCATCGGGGTTTCGCAGGAGGAAATTGTGTGTGCACTTGATGCCATACAGTGTCCGATGAGCTTATATGAGCCGATATATACAGATGGAAGCGATACGCTTTATGTGATGGACCAGATCCGCGACAAAAAGAATAAAGAAGAGAAGTGGGTCAACCGGATTGCGCTTTCCGACGCAATGAAGCATCTTTCAGAGCGGGAAAAGGAGATTATTTCCTTGCGCTTTTTTGAGGGAAAAACGCAGACGGAGGTGTCAAAACTGATTGGCATTTCCCAGGCGCAGGTTTCCAGACTGGAAAAAGGGGCGCTTAAGACAATGCGGCTCTATCTATCGAGCGGAGAAGCCGTTTAATTCAGTTTTTTTCCTGCACAGAAATTGTGCTTTCTTCGTTGTGAAAACACAATTTATGGTGTATACTTTAAGAAATGGGCAGCTTGCCCGATAGGAAATACGAAGGTAAATATTATGAGAAAAATGAGCAGAGCAATTGTAACAGCTGCACTCAGTTTGATTGTGGCTGCTACGATACATAGCAGTGCATATGCGTCACAGGAAACAGGTGGTGTGACGGTCTCAGTGAATGCGGCAGCTGCAATTCAGGATGCGACGCCACATGAGCAGGATGCGGCGGCCGGGTTACAGGATGAGATTGCGCCGGAGGGAGTCGACCGCAATTTTGAAGCCGCGGTATCCGGAGGTTCTACATGGCTATTTACCCCGGATATTACGGGATATTATAGGCTTAGGACCTTGTATCCTGTGGAGTCCTATCTGCCGGTAGATGCGGCGATGAATGTATATCAGGATGACGATGATACGGATTACAAAAGGGGCAAACTGATTGCGGAGGGAGATTATGCGACATCTGTGTATTTGGTAGAAGGCGTCGAATACCGCTTGGTTTTTACAAGTTATACGATGAGCAATTTTCCAACGTATCGTGCCAAAATCGCCTTGGAGGAGGCTGTGGTGCTTCCTGACGATGTCTGGATGTCGAAGCGCAATTACAATGACGTATTTACCATCACGACCGGCGGTGAAATGACCATCGACAAAATCGGAACGAATCCGGCAACGCGTTATGATGTGCATCAGTTGTATAATGCCACGCAGCCATACAACGATAACGATTTGTTTTATGACCACGCAACCCATCTGACAGTCGGCGAAGGGTATAGTGATGTCGAGATCGGGTATTTCTACAATCTTATTTGGGTGACATTTCCAAAGACGATACAAGCTGTCAGGGGCTTACAGAATATCACATCACTGATTCGTGCAGACCTGCCGTCTGAGGCAAGGCTTGAGGATATACATACTTCGCTTTTTGCGGGTACTCTGGTAAAGCTGGCGCATGTTGAAGAATTTCTTTTCTGGAATAACAATGCGGTCGTGTATGCACCGATAGCGGGCAGTACAGAGACTTATTTTCCGCTTGGGACGGACTATGTGGCGGCAGATATTTTACGGAACCAGACACAGCTTGTGCAGATTCATTTCTGCGAAGGCATCCGCAATATCGGCAAGCGTGCTTTTATGGGCTGCAGCAATAACCAAAAAGCGCTCCTTCCGTCCGCGCTGACGACCATTCAGGAGGATGCGTTCCGCGGCAATACTTCGCTTAAGGAAGTGTCGATTGTTGCAGATAAGGTGTCGGGACTTAAGACCATCGGCGACCGCGCGTTTTTGGATTGTCCATCGATTGGGGAAATCTATATTCCCAAATCGGTAGAAAAAATCGGGCAGTACGCACTCGGATATGTGACAGATGCCGCAGGCAATTATGTCGTTGGCATGGATCCGGCGACGAACATGTCAAAGATGATTATTTTGTGCGAACAAAATTCCACTGCCCATCAGTATGCGGTGGCAAACGGCATCCGGTACAAAATTATCAATTGGGATTATCAGCCGGGATTCAATCCGACGACGGATCTGGTTGGAGCCATTGAGCAGTATGATGGCGGACTCTACCGTATTCTCTCTGTGATACCGGGCAATCTGAAGGTTTCGTATATCAGGCCGGTTAATAAGAATCGAACGCAGGTGACAATACCAAGCACCATAAGTTGCTATGGCGGCACCTTTACGGTAGATTGTGTGGATGCTTATGCGTTTCAGGATTGTAAAAAGCTAAAATCGGTGACCGTGGCAGGCAGCGTGACGCGAATCGGGAAATATGCATTTTCCGGCTGTAAAAACCTGAAAAAGATTAAAATTCGCGGCATAAATGTCAAGTCTGTTGGGAAAAAGGCGTTTCAGGGAATCCATCAAAAAGCAGTCATTTATTTGCCGAAACTGTCAAAGACAAAGTTCCTTTCCTACAAAAAACGGTTTAGCAATAAGGGCCAGGGAAAGAGCGTCAAGATAAAAAAGTAGGGAGAAAAAGCAGTGAAAAGAAAAATACTCGGACAAATTCTGATGATGTGTTGTCTTTGCATGCTCCTTGTGCTTGGTATGCATACGGAGGCGCAGGCGAAGACAAGAATCAACAAGACATCTGCAAAGATATATATCCATGATACGGAAGATTTGCGCATTCTCGATTCAAGCGGCAATGTCGTATCCGGTTATGTGAAATGGACTTCAAGCAAGCCGAATGTGGCGTATGTCGATATTTACGGACGCGTCTATGGCGTGAAGGCAGGAACAACAACAATTACCGCCAAATACGGAAACCGTACATACCGCTGCACGGTAACGGTATCCAACATGCAGGATGTCTATGCGAGCCGGCTGGTGCATTACATCAATTACGAGCGTGCCAAATACGGCCTGCCGCCACTCCAGAAGGAAACAGAATTAAATAAAGCCGCCGAGAAACGTTCCAAGGAAATTGCAGTGCGCTTCCGCACAACCAGATTAAACAATTCTTCTCCGTTTTCGGCAATCAGCGTGCATTATCCTTGGAAGAAAGCATCGCAGCTCATTGCGCGCAAATATTTGACACCGAAAGCAACGGTGGAGGCTTGGTCAAAGAATAAATCGCAGCATGCGATCATTTGCAAATCGGGATACAACAAAGTAGGTACAGCCTGCTATATGGGAAAGGACGGCCATTTATACTGGGTAGCATTTTTGGCAAAGAAATAGACGATGTCAGACTACATAACAACGTATTCAGGGATTCATTTTTATCCTGCAAAACCAAATAGAGCGCAGATCAGACTTTGTGATATCGCACATCCCTTGTCACTTATGACGAGGGCAAACGGACATTTTCCGGAGTTTTATTCGGTAGCGCAGCATTGCATCGGCTGCTGCAACGAAGCAAAAGCGAGAGCATATAGTGATTTTGTTGCGTTTGCATGTCTGTTGCATGATGGCTCGGAGGCATATCTTGCGGATATTACAAGACCCGTCAAGCAGCATCTGCAGGAGTACCTGGCTTATGAAAAGGTCCTGCAGGATGAAATCTATATGAGATTTTTGGGCAGACTTCCGGATGCGCAGGAGGAAAGCCTGATCAGGCAGGTGGATGATGCGATGCTTTCCAACGAATTCTATCACTATATGGGGGAGGATTTGTTTGAGACGAGATTGCCGCTTGCATCAAAGCCGAAGTTTTTTGTGGAAGCCTTTACGGCAGTGGAAGAAGAATATCTGTCACTCGCAAGGGGATTAGGATGGGACGAATGAAAAAGATTGTTTTGTTTGAGGGCGACATTGAGACGCAGGGCTATTTTTCCTTGCAGCTTGCAAAAGCGTTTGAGACGCTCGGACATGAAGTATTTGTATATGACTTAGAAAAACCGTGGGAGCATTCAGCAAAGCTCCTGCGGTTTTTAGAAAGAGGCAACACGGTCGCTGTTGCCTTTAATTTTCATGGAATCAGCGGAGAAGTGCAGTTTATCGATGAGGACGGGGTGCTTTTATGGGATGCGTTTGAGATTCCGTTTTACAATATCGTGGTGGATCATCCGATGTACTACTACGAGCTGCTTTCCAAAAGGCCGAAGCGGTATGTCCAGTTCAGTATCGATATGGAGCATAGCCGGTTTCTTTCGCACTATTTCCCGGAAGTTTGTCAAGGTGGCTTTCTGCCGCTTGCGGGAACGAGTCTCTATGAAACGGGAGATTATCTGCCGCTAAAAGAGCGCCCGTTTGACCTTGTTATGACCGGTAATTATGCTTCGCCGTCAAGATTTGACAAATTTAAGAACCGTAACGGAGAAGAATACGCACTTTTTTATCAGGGAATGATAGATGAACTGATGGCTGACCCGGAGAAGAATGTCATTGATGTGTGTACAAAACACATCAGACGGGAAATACCGGAGGCAACGCATGAGGATTTGAAGATGACGATGCCAAACATTTCGTTTATTGACCTCATTGTAAGGCATGTATTAAGGCGTGATGTCGTAAAGACACTTGTTGACCATGGCTATCAGGTTCATGTGTGCGGCGGCAGGTGGGAAGAGCTGGAATGTGACCATAAAGAAAACCTGATCATGGAAGGAGAAATGAATTCCCATTCCTGTCTTCAGGCAATCGCAAAGAGTAAGATTTCCATCAATGTGATGCCTTGGTTTAAGGAAGGAGCGCACGATAGGATTTACAATTCGATGTGTAACGGCGCTATATGCCTGACTGATACGAATGCGTATTTGCGCGCTTTTCTTCAGGACGGAGTGAATTGCATGGTTTACGATCCGCGCGTGCTTAAAAAAATGCCGGATTATGTCGGGCGTATGCTTGAGAATCTGGAGAAGGGACAACAGATTGCAGATGCGGGATTTCGCCTTGCAATGCAGTCGGAAACGTGGGCAAACAGGGCAAAAGTGCTTCACGACTATATGCAGCGGGCATAAGATATAGAAAAGACTATGGATGATGCCTATGTGTTACAAAGAATTATGTGAAAAAGATGTTATCTGTGCAGAAGATTTACGGATTGTGGGCAGAGTGTGTGACATGGAACTGGACGAACGAAAAGGCATTATCATTTCGATTCGCGTCAGACCGCGCAGGCACCTTTGTCCTTTTTTGTTTGGAGAAGGTGACATAAGAATCCCGTTTTGTCACATTCGAAAAATCGGTCCGGATATCATATTAGTTGATCTTTAAGGGAAAAATGAGGCTTTTGTCAGTGAAAATGATGGAAAATAGTTGACATAAAAAGGTTCATACGGTATGATGAATGGGTAGATTATGTAAATCAAAATACAGTATCAGAAAGAGGAAGGTAAAGAAGATGAAATGTCCTTTTTGCGGTCATGAAAATACGAGAGTCATCGACTCAAGACCAGCTGAAGAAAATAACTCGATCAGACGCAGACGTGTATGTGATGAATGTTCAAAACGTTTTACAACATACGAAAAAATCGAGACAATTCCGCTGATTATTATCAAAAAAGACAATAACCGGGAGGCATACGATCGTGCAAAAATTGAGGCCGGTGTACTCAGGGCATGTCATAAAAGACCAATCAGCGCAGCACAGATTAACAATCTTGTCGAAGAAGTTGAGAATGAAATCTTCAACAGAGAGGAAAAAGAAATTCCGAGCGAAGTAATCGGTGAGCTGGTTATGGATAAGTTAAAGGATTTAGAGGCGGTTGCATACGTCCGTTTTGCATCTGTTTACCGCGAATTCAAAGATATTAACACATTTATGGATGAACTGAAAAAAGTTTTGAAATAAAGTATTGTGAAAATAAGCCGCTGTGACGATATATGTTATGCAACGATAGTTGTTATACATTCACAAATGATAAGGCGTCACACGGAGGTGCACTTATGAGGGTAGGATTAAATACAGATTTATACAGTCGATATGGCGATTACCAAAGCCGCATCAAACAGGTAGATGTCTCAGAGGTCCGCGTGCAGGAGGCGGAAAAGCAGACCGGCCGGGAGACTTCGTTATGGGAGCAAAATCAGGAAGCTGCCCCTGCTTTAGGGATGCAGCAAAGTCAAGAGAGAAAGCCTGTTGAATTGCAGGATATTTCTACGAAGTTTCACCGTAACGACACATATGATTACATCGGAAAAGACAGTGCCATTGAGAGTTTAGATGTGCAGAAGGCAGTTTCTGATATGCAGAAGGATAGTCTGCTTAGTCAGTATCAGTTTTTTGTGGGCTCGGATATTCAGCCGGACACAATTTTCCAGAATAATGACGGAACAGTTATCCGTAAATAAAAAGTTAATCTCCGTTCCAATTGGAATGGAGATTTTTTACGATAAAAAGTTGGGTAGTTAAGGAGCGTTATGTTACAGAGATTTTATCCGGATCGGTACGAAAACAGCACATATGAAATTGATTTTGACGCGTACTATCAAAAAGGCTATCGCGCCATTTTGTTTGACATTGACAATACACTTGTACCGCATGGGTTTCCGGCTGATGCGCGCGCAATCAAATTATTTGAACATTTACATGGTCTGGGGTTTCAGTGTATGATGTTATCGAACAACAAAGAGCCGCGTGTGAAAGGGTTTTGTGATGCTGTGAATTGTCAGTATATTTTTAAGGCAAATAAACCGGGCGTTACGGCGTACAAGCGCGGTATGGAGCAGATGGGATGCGATACATCGAATACACTGTTTGTCGGAGACCAGATTTTTACAGACATCTGGGGTGCCAAAAAAGCAGGCATTTTTTCCATCCTGGTCAAACCGATTCATCCTAAGGAAGAAATCCAGATTGTGTTAAAGCGCAGACTGGAATGGTTTGTGCTCCGCTCTTATCTGAAGCATGGAGGGCAGCAACATGGAAATTAACGGAAAGACAAGCGTGTGCGGATTAATCGGCAATCCGGTTGAGCACACCTTATCGCCGGTCATTCATAATACACTTGCAAAGGAATTTGGGCATAATCTCGCGTATGTGCCGTTTTTGGTAGAAAATGTTAAGCAAGCAGTTTTGGGCGCGGATGCATTACATATTCTTGGTTTAAATGTGACGGTGCCGCATAAAAGCGCAGTGATTCCGTATCTGCAGGAGATAGACCCGCTTGCAAAGGCGATTGGCGCAGTCAATACACTGGTAAAAACGCCGGGCGGGTATAAAGGCTACAATACGGATATGTCGGGGCTTCTTCGTGCGATGCGCTCGGAAGGTATTACGTTAGCAAACAGACCGGTTGTCATTCTCGGCGCAGGCGGTGCGGCGAGAGCGGTTGCGTTTATGTGTGGGTTTGAAGAGGTGACGCAGATTTATATGCTAAACCGGTCCTTAGATAAAGCGCAGGCTGTTGCAGGAGAAGTCAACGGTTATTTTGGAAAAGAGCTTGTGAGGCCGATGGCACTCGATGCGTATGACGAACTTCCAAATGAAAAACTGCTTGTGATTCAGTCGACAAGCGTAGGCTTGTCACCAAATGATGACGATGCCGTCATAACAGATGAGGCATTTTATGAGCGTGTTGCAATCGGATTCGACCTCATTTACAAACCGTTTGAAACGAGGTTCATGAAGCTGTGCAAGGAACGCGGTGCGCAGGCTTACAATGGTTTGAAGATGCTGTTGTATCAGGGCATCATTGCCTACGAAAAATGGATGGAAATCTCTGTCTCGGATGAGACATCGATGATGATTTACGAAAAGATGAAGAAAGCGATGGGAATCGATGCGTAATGTTATTTTGATAGGATATATGGGCTGCGGAAAAAGCAGTGTCGGCGTGAAGCTGAGCTATCGTCTCAAGCAGCCATTTATGGATACGGATAAACTCATTGAAAAAAATGCAGGTAAGACGATTGCTGACATTTTTGATGATGAGGGCGAAGCGTTTTTTCGGGATTTGGAAACGCAGGTCATCCGTGATTTGATGGACGAAAAACATTGGTATGTCATTTCGACAGGCGGCGGACTGCCGATGCGGGAAGAAAACCGCGTGATGCTCAAAAAACTCGGCAAAGTGATTTATCTGCGCGTGAAACCGGAGACGGTTTATGAGCGGCTTAAGGACGATGAGACAAGACCACTGCTTCGCGGAGATGATCCGCTAGGCAAAATCACACAGATGATTGCAAAACGGGGCCCGCTCTATGAGGAGGCGGCAGATGAGATTGTTGATGTCGATGGCTTGTCTTTTGAACAGATTATCGCAAACATTGAGAGGTGTATACGATGAAAATATTAGTGATTAACGGACCAAACCTGAATTTTTTGGGAATCCGCAATAAAAATGTCTACGGAACGACAGATTACAATGGCCTTTTACAAATGATTGCAGAGAAAGCAAAGGAAACAGGCAGTGAAATCGAGGTGTTTCAGAGCAATCATGAAGGCGCCATTATTGACCGCATCCAGGATGCCTATTTTGACGGAACGCAGGGGATTGTAATCAATCCGGGGGCGTTTACCCATTACAGTTATGCAATCCATGATGCGCTCGAATCGGTTGAGACGATGCCGAAGGTTGAAATACATATTTCGGATATTTCAGGGAGAGAGGATTTTAGAAAAGTGTCTGTGACAAAAGCGGCGTGTGATACCCAGATATACGGGCATGGATTAAACGGATATCTCGAAGCAATCGATTATGTGCTCGCAAATCCAAAAACTGTATAAAAAACAGTTGAAAAATGTTCATTTATAGTATAAACTAGTAGGGAATTATAACGTGAAAATTTAGGAGGATTATGTAATGATTTCTGCAGGCGATTTCAGAAATGGTGTTACAATCGAGTACGATGGTAATATTTATCAGATTTTAGAGTTCCAGCATGTTAAACCGGGTAAAGGTGCAGCATTCGTTAGAACAAAGCTGAAAAACATCAAGAGTGGCGGTGTAGTAGAGAAAACATTCAGACCTACAGAGAAATGCCCTCAGGCACGTATTGATAGAAGAGATATGCAGTATTTATACGCAGATGGTGATTTATACAACTTCATGGATACAGAGTCATACGAGCAGTTCGCATTAAATGAGGATGCAGTCGGCGATGCCATGAAATTTGTAAAAGAGAACGACATGGTTAAGATGTGTTCACACAATGGCGAGATTTTCGCTGTTGAGCCACCTATGTTCGTAGAGTTAGAGGTTACAGAGACAGAGCCTGGCTTCAAAGGTGATACAGCGACAGGTGCTACAAAGCCGGCTGTTGTTGAGACAGGTGCTACTGTATATGTTCCATTGTTCGTTGAGATCGGTGACAAAATCAAAATCGATACACGTACAGAGGAGTACTTATCAAGAGTGTAATCTTCGGACAAGCATATTTATATCAACCCTGAAAGACTATAGAAGTTTCTATAGTCTTTTTTTTATCTCATTTATGTTGTCAAAAATTAGGAGGTTATCGATATGGTATTTGAGGAGTTTACAGAAACAGTCACAGAACTGGTGCGTGAGAAAATGGGTGAAGATGTCATTGTTTGCAACCAGACCGTACAAAAAAACAACGGGGTGTTGCTCACGGGACTTTGCATACGAAAGGAAGGTGTAAACATTGCACCGACCATCTATCTGAATTCGCTTTATGAGCAGTACGAGCGAAGAAATATCGGGGTCAATTATGAGGAGCTTGATCTGATTGTGGATGAGATTATCAGTCAATATCACAATTTTAAAGTAGATCAGGACATCGATTTGGAAATGACGTTATGCTTTGACGTGATGAAGGAGCATATCGTTTATAAACTGATCAATTATGAACAAAACCGTGCGCTTTTGGAAGAAGTGCCGCATGACCGATACCTTGATCTGGCGATTGTATATTACTGTTCGGTGTACCGGGATGGTTATGGATACGCGGCGATGCTCATACGGGATTCTGTTATGAAAATGTGGGATGTGACAATTGATGAGGTAAGGCAATATGCCAACAGAAATACACCCAAATTGTTCCCGTACCGCATCAAATCGCTTTCGCAGATTGCGCAAGACCTTGCAGAATTAAAAGAACTTGATTTGGAGTGTGCGGAAGATATGCCGAGAATTTATGTACTCTATACCGAAGGGTACGGCGCCGGCGTCATTTTGTATGACCGCATCTTACAAGACCTTGCAACTGCGATGGACAGCGACCTTTTGGTTATTCCAAGCAGCATCCGCGAGGTGCTCGTCATGGCATACGAGTGTGATGCGCAGATTGCACATTTCAACGAGCTTGTGAAGTGTGTCAATAGGGAAGCTGTTGATGAAGAAGAGAGACTTTCCGACCATGTATATTTGTACCGGCGCGATTTACGGGAACTGACAATTGCGTAAGATGCTAGAAAGAGAGTGGTTTTCCACTCTTTTTCTGATTGCATGAAATCGCGTATTAAATTTGAATGAAAATAATTGTGTATAAATTGTGTATAAAATGTTGATATTACACAATAATTGAGTAAAATATAATATAAGGAGATTTGGTAAGTAGTGAAAAGAACTGAATTAATAAAGAAGCTTGAAGAAGGAGGCTTTTATTTTGAGAGACATGGAGGAAACCATGACATATATGTTAATGGAAATAGAAAAGAAACCATTCCGAGACACAGAGAAATTGATGAACGGCTGGCAAAAGCAATTTTAAGAAGGAATGGGTTATTATGAATTGATTACTTATTAAGATTAGTAGATAAGAGCGTTTTAAAAAGATGGAGGAAGATTATATGAGAAATGTATATCCGGTTTTTTTTACAAAAACAAATAAGGGTGTATTGGTTGAGGTCCCGGATTTTGAAATTCTGACAGAAGGAACCGATATGAATGATGCGATTGATATGGCAAGAGATGCAATAGAATTAAAGTGTGTAACGATGGAAGATAATCAGGAGCAAATTCCAAATCCATCGGATATTCATGATTTGTGTGTTGAACATGGGACTTTTTCAGAAGAAGGCGAAACAGTCATTTCTTTTGTAGATATTGATTCGACAGAATATAGAAAGAAAATTGATACAAAAACAGTAAGAAGAAATGTAGCTTTACCTAGCTGGCTTAATTATGAAGCTGAAAAGGCAGGTGTGAATGTATCAAGAATTTTACAGGAAGCATTGATGAATACACTTAAATTGGAACGAAGACGGTAGAGCATACGGATGAATGGTAAAATATCCTATATGTTATGCAAATGAGAAATAAAGTATCAATTTGAAATGGATGGGTAAGAAAAGAACATGCTACAAAAGAATACAACGAAGCAGGCAGGGCAGAAACCGGCGCAGAAAAATCATACAAAAGGACATGCAAACTTCGGCTGTCCGTACGCAAAAAAATGTGGCGGCTGCCGGTATCAGAATATGTCATATCAGGAACAACTCTTTAGCAAGGAAAAACAGGTGCGCGCACTTCTTTCAGGATTTGGAAGTGTCAAACCGATTGTCGGAATGGAGGAGCCATTCCATTACCGCCATAAAGTCCATGCGGTGTTTGGATACCAAAAAGGAAAGGGTGTTGTATCGGGTGTTTATAGAGAGGGAACACATGACATCGTGGATGTGGAACACTGTCTGATTGAACAGGAAAATGCGGATAGCATTATCCGGGACATCAAGGAGCTTGTCCGCTCGTTTAAAATCAAAACATATAACGAAGATACGGGCTATGGACTTTTCCGGCATGTGCTGATCAGATGTGGCTATGCGACAGGGCAGTACATGGTTGTGCTTGTTCTTGCAAGCCCGATTCTTCCGTCCAAGAACAATTTTGTGAAAGCGCTATTAAAAAAACATCCGGAGATTACAACGGTAGTGCTCAATGTCAATGACAAACGGACAAGTATGGTGCTTGGCGAGCGTGAAATCGTGCTGTATGGACCGGGATATATCGAAGATGAGATTTTGGGAAAGACATTCCGCATTTCTGCATCAAGCTTTTATCAGGTCAATCCCGTGCAGACGCAAAAGCTTTACAAAGAGGCAATCGATGTGTGCAATCTGACAGGAACAGAGACGGTGATTGATGCATACTGCGGTACGGGTACGATTGGAATGATTGCAGCAGACTATGCCAAGGAAGTGATCGGCGTGGAACTGAATCAAAAAGCGGTGAAGGATGCGATTGTAAACGCCAGGAAAAATAGGGTAAAAAACATCACATTTTATGAGGCTGACGCAGGGAAATTCATGGTGCAGATGGCCGAGCAGGGCGCAAAGGCGGATGTCGTGATTATGGACCCGCCAAGAAGCGGAAGCGATGAGGCGTTTTTGTCATCTGTATGTAAGTTAGCACCGGCTAAAATTGCATACATTTCCTGTAATCCCGTCACGCAGGCAAGGGATATCAAATATCTGGTGAAGCACGGGTATGTGATGAAACAGGCCCGGGCGTTTGATTTATTCCCTTTTACGGAGCATGTGGAGTCAGTGGCTTTGCTTGTCAAGAAGTGAACCCCGGGGACGGGGTTGGGGGTTCATCAATTGTTCGCCAAAACATAAGGCAAAACGGAAAAAAGGAACGCATACATTGAACTGTAGTTATACAAGGAGAAAAAACAGATGATCATTAGAAATGAAAAGCCGGAAGATTATAGAACGGTAGAAGAAATGATAAAAAAGACTTTCTGGAATTTGTCTGAGCCGGGGTGCAATGAACACTATTTTGCGCATGAGGTCAGAAAAAGTGAAGATTTTATTCCGGAACTGGATTTGGTGTTAGAAGAGGATGGAAAAATCATAGGTCACATTATCTATGTGAAAGCAAAGCTGGTTGCTGATGACGGTACCGAGAAAGAGATTCTTTCGTTTGGACCGTTTACAATTCATCCGGATTATCAGAGAAAGGGATACGGAAGGGCGCTTCTGAATCATTCCTTTGACGTGGCCAAAAAACTTGGATATGACACGGTTGCGATTTGGGGAAATCCTGAAAACTATGCTTGTTATGGGTTTAAAAATTGCAAACGGTACGATGTATGTCTGGAGGAAGATGTATATCCTGTAGCACTTATGGTGAAGGTGCTTGATGAGAATGCTCTTTTGGACAAATCCTGGAAATATGTAGAAAGCGCTGCGCATCAATTAGATGAGAGCGGATTTGAAGCGTTTGACAGTTCTTTTGAACAGATGGAGAAGGGCTATCGGTATACGCAGGAATTGTTTTACATTTATTCCAGATCAAACGTGTTGCGGTAAATACTATGCTATAACAAATCAGTGCTATGCAATCTAATGAAAGAAAGGTTGCCCGGGGAAAATGGAAAATAAGAAGAACATCATTTATATCATTGAAGATGACATATCAATCAATCAGGGAATCGAGTTGACGCTTGGAGAAGAATAAGACATTGGGGTCTGACCCAATGCCGTTCCAACTTGTTGAAATCTGTGATATAATGCTTTGCGATAAGTGGACCTAGGGGACGGGGTTTGGGGTTCATTTTAAAAGGAATAGATGAATCGCGTATAATCGATAAAAGATACATATTTTAGACAGTTCAAATCATAATGAAATGGAGGACAAACATGTTAGAAGTAGGTACAAAGGCACCGGATTTTGAATTGCCGGATCAGAATGGAGTGATGCATAAATTAAGTGATTATGCCGGAAAAAACGTTATTTTATATTTTTATCCTAAGGATAATACACCGGGCTGTACAAAGCAGGCTTGTGGATTTTCTGAACGATATCCTATGTTTACAGAGAAGGGGGCAGTAATACTTGGTGTAAGCAAAGATTCTGTAGCATCTCATAAGAAGTTCGAGGAGAAATATGGACTGGCTTTTACACTGTTATCCGATTCGGAACGAACAGTCATTGAGAAGTATGATGTATGGAAAGAAAAGAAGAATTACGGCAAGATATCTATGGGCGTTGTTAGAACAACATATCTCATTGATGAGCAGGGAATCATTGTTAGAGCAAATGATAAGGTTAAAGCGGCAGATGATCCTGAAAAAATGTTGCAGGAGTTAAGTGAATGAAGATAATAATATCTCCTGCCAAAAAGATGAATACAGATACGGAATCCTTAGAGTCAATGGGATTGCCGGTTTTCCTTGATAAGACAAATCAGATATTAGCATGGTTAAAAAGGAAGTCATATGAGGAACTAAAAGAACTTTGGAAGTGTAATGATAAAATTGCGAAACAAAACATGGAACGTCTGGAAACTATGGATTTGTATAAATATCTTACGCCGGCAATTTTGGCTTATGAGGGAATCGCATATCAGTATATGGCACCCGCAGTATTTGAAGATGGGCATTTTGAATATGTGCAGGAACACTTAAGAATATTATCAGCATTTTATGGTGTATTAAAACCAATGGATGGCGTGACACCATATCGTTTGGAAATGCAGGCAAAAGCATCGATAGGAAATGCAAAGAATCTATATGATTACTGGGGCAATAGTCTATATCATGCGGTGAGAGATGAAAGTGGAATGATTGTCAATCTTGCATCAAAGGAATATTCGAAATGCATCGAAAAATATTGTTCCAAAGAAGATAATTTTATTACAATAACATTTTGCGAATTATCCGCAGACAGGATGGTAACCAAAGGAACATATGCGAAAATGGCACGTGGAGAAATGGTTAGATATATGGCAGAAAATGACATCAATAACGTAGAGGAATTAAAGTTTTTTGATAGACTTGGTTATGTATTTAGAGATGATTTGTCATCGGAAACGGAGTATGTTTTTGACCGATTCGTAAAATAGAATTTCACTGAAGAATGGAATTCGGAAAAATGCAAAAACATAGCAAAATATAACAATAGAAAAAGAGACAGAAAGAAGACAATGCAATGATACTGGAAAAAGGAAGACCACAGGATAGTTCAAACAGACTCGCAAAAGAAATCAGGACATATGATTTGTTAGATCGGCTTGGGATTGCATACGAAAGAGTTGACCATGAGCCGGCAGAAACAATGGAAGCGTGTGCCGAGATAGACCAAATGCTCTCGCCTGCTGTCATCTGTAAGAATCTATTTCTCTGTAACGCGCAGAAAACCAAGTTTTATTTGCTGGCAATTCGGAGTGATAAGAAATTTAAGACAAAGGAGATTTCAAAACAGATTAACAGTTCAAGGCTTTCGTTTGCTACGCCGGAGTTTATGGAGCAGTATCTCGATATTACACCGGGATCGGTCAGCGTGCTTGGCCTTATGAATGACAAAGAAAACCATGTGCAGCTCCTTGTAGATGAGGATGTTCTTTCGGAAGAATACTTTGGTTGTCATCCGTGTATCAACACATCGAGCCTAAGGATAAAAACATCAGATGTGTTCGGCACGTTTACGAAAGCAGTGCATCATGACTTCATAGCCGTAACGCTTGGGAACGGAGAAGCATAAGGAGGAGAAAAGAAAATGTTATTTATATGTTATCCAAAATGTACAACCTGTCAGAAAGCCGCAAAGTGGCTCGATGCAAACAAAATTGCGTATACACAGCGTCATATTGTAGACGATGCACCAACGTATGAGGAATTAAAGACATGGCACGAAAAGAGCAAGCTGCCGCTTAAGAAGTTTTTTAACACAAGCGGACTTCTTTACAAAGAAATGAAGCTGAAGGACAAGCTTCCTACGATGAGTGAGGAGGAGCAGTTAGAGCTTCTTGCTACGAATGGAATGCTTGTAAAAAGGCCACTCGTTATAAAAGATGACATTGTACTTGTGGGCTTCAGGGAAGCAGAGTGGAAGGAACAATTGCATGGGTAATGCGCGCAGAATTTGTCTTAGAATTTCGCAGAAGAAACCATTTGGACATTCACGGATTGCGTGTTCGGAAGGGTGTTAGAGTATGGCAAATATGATAACAGGCTTGCGGGTCATTTGTAGCATTGTTTTGCTATTTTGTCCGACGCTCTCAATCTCATTTTATATCATGTATATCGCTGCTGGAATGACAGATATGATTGATGGAATGGTAGCCAGAAAAACCAATTCTGTCAGTGTGTTTGGTTCGAAGTTTGATACTGCAGCGGATTTTATTTTTGTTGTGGTTTGTCTAATTAAGCTGATTCCGGTATTACATGTGGAAGGATGGACGTATATTTGGATTGCAGTTATCGCCGCAATCAAGGTCTTCAATATGATATTAGGTTATATCAAGCAAAAAACGTTCGTTGCCGTTCATTCGGTGATGAATAAGGTCACCGGAGCGTTGTTGTTTGCGTTACCGTTTACACTGCGGGTTTTGGAACTGAGGTATAGTGTGTTCGGCGTTTGTTTTGTTGCTTCACTTGCAGCAATTCAAGAAGGTTATTTGATTGGCACTTGGAAAGTGGATTCAAGTCAGCATTGTGACATGACGCATTACACTGAAAAATAATAGAAGCATGACCTGTTAGCCGGTTTGGTAAGGAGCATTTTTGATCGCAAAATCTGTAAAAGGGTTTTGCGAATTTTTGCTTCTTGGAAGGTTAAATGAAATTGTCTACTGAAGCAAAAAACTTGTTGGCATTTTTGAGGTGTATGCAAATTGTGCATACGAAGGTATATCATTCGAATATGGGTTGACAATGCGAACGACCGTTAGCTATAATGTGAAAAAGGGTTGTACATATGGAGGAATGAACATGAAGGGCAATTCGACAAAAGAAAGAATACTGTATGCTGCACTCGATTTGTTTGCACAAAAGGGGTATGACGGAGTGGGAGTAGATTTGATTGCAGAAAAAGCAGGATTGAAGGGGCCTTCTCTTTACAGGCATTACAAAGGGAAAGAAGATATTTTTAACTCTATGATAGAAATGGTTGCTTCCCACTATAGAGAAGGGTTTGGGTTACATCCAAAAGCGGAAGAATTGCCGGATAGTATGGATGCGTTAATTGCGGATGCCATGCAAAGGCTTGCATTCACAATGCATGATGATATTGTCAAAAAAACGAGGCGGATTTTTGCGATGGAGCAGTTTCGCAGTGCGCGTATTGCAGAGCTGACGACCCGATATCATCTCGAAAATCTGCAGCAATTGTATACGGGAATGTTTGCGGCATTGATGGATAAGGGAATCCTAAAAAAAGATGATCCGGAATATGTGGCATTGGAGTTTGTGTCGCCGGTTTCGCTGCTCATTCATATGTATGACCGTCAACCCGAGAGAGAAAAAGAGGTCATAGAGAAAATTCAAAAACATTTCGAACACTTTGCGAATGTATATGCATGTGACACTAGGGGACGGGGTTAGTGGTCCAAAATGGGAGGACATCCTGCGAATCCAATGATTCAATCTTATATAGACAGATTGAAGATGTATTTGTTATGAAGTTTCACATTGAAATCGACATAACAGATATGTGGGGCTTATATGAGGAAACTGGAGAAATAAGCCCCGCAAGGAAAGATGAGCGGGGCTAGGAAAAGCAAAACAAGGAAAAAAGCCCCGCAGGAAAAGATGAGCGGGGCTAGGAAAAGCAAAATAAGGAAATAGGCCCCGCAGGGAAAGAGATAGAAAAGGAAGACGGGGCCTATATGAGGAAACTGGAGAAATAAGCCCCGCAGGAAAAATGGAGCGGGGCTAGGAAAAGCAAAACATACCAACTGAGAGAAAAAAATGATGACCAGTGGGTATTTTTTAGAATGAAAGAAATTGTAGGCGAGGATAAATGCGCAGACCGGATAAATGCCAAGTGGGAAATGACAAAATGCGCCACGAGTAACGAAGGCATAAACTTAGGAGGATTTTTCAATGAAGAAAGCCATGACAATTGTACTGATTGTTATTGCGATTATAATTGTTCTTATTTTGATCGGAAAGAGAATTCTTTTTCCGCCTTATGATGAATTTGAAATTACAGGAAAATACGAAATTGACAGCGAGGATTATTGGGTGACGGAGGATAAGGAAGATCCATTTTTGAAGGATGGAAGCCTCAGGGAGGTACAGGTACGTCTCTGGTATCCGAAAGCATATGATGCAAAAACAAAATTACCTGTGGTAATCGCTTCGCATGGTTCCTGCGGAACAATCGATAACAATCGGAGCTTATACAGAGAATTGGCCAGTTATGGGTATGTCGTTCTGGCGGTCAGTCATCCGGGACACGCGTTTGATTCGCTACATTCAAACGGAAAAAAACAAAAAGTTAGCATGGACTACATAAATGCAATGAGCGGAATGGACCCACAGGAGAAACCGGAAGAAGCTGCAAAGTTATTTGCAGAATGGATGGAACTTAGAATGACGGATCTTTCTGTTGTAATGGATGATTTTGTGCAAAAAGCAGCACAGGATTCCGAACGCTTTCAAAGTGCAGATACGAACCGGTTTGTCGCAATCGGACACTCAGCGGGTGGTTCGACAGCCCTTGGAATGGCAAGAATCAGAGAGGACATCGTTGGTGTTATCGCACTGGAGTCGCCTTGCATGTATGATATCAAAGGTGTAGCAGACGGAGCGTACATTATGGATGAGTCGGATTATGAGATGCCGGTCTTGCATGTTTATTCTGATGCAAGCTATTCCCATTTGCATGAGTGGAAGCAATATCGCAATAATGTGAAATTTCTCGAGAGCGATAACGATAATTATGAGAATATATATTACAAAGGGACCAATCATATGAGCTTATGCGACTTGTCTCTGGCATCTCCGCCTCTGGCACGTTTGCTCGACCAGACGAAATGCACCGTAGATGCGAGAGAACAGCTATTGCGATTGAATGCCGATTGCCTGGATTTTATACAGAGGGTATCATTCAGTGATTGAAAGGAGAACGGAAGATGGTAAACATATTTTATTTTATACGGGCGGCTCTGCCGTGGGTTGCAATGGGACTTTTGCTGGCTATCTTTTTTGCCAGAAGTGCTGCGAAAAAAAGTATGAGCGGGAATCCTAACGACAATCAAAGTGAGAATACGGATGAGAAGCAGGATGATGACAATTACGGAACGGAGGGAATGTGTCTTGGAATGTGTATGGGCACTGCGATAGGAAGTTCTATCAATAACAACTCCGGCTTAGGTATCTGCCTTGGAATGCTGATTGGCCTGGCAATCGGAAGCTGTATCAAAAAAAAGACAGATGAAAATAGCGACGGAAAGGAGTAACCGGGGCTGAAAAATACCCTCTTTACAACGTGCGTTTTGTATGCTATTTTGGTTATAGACAACCTGTCGGTAAGGGGCGTGTATCATGAGAATCGTAAAAGAAGCAGCGGAGCGGCGGAATGAAATCCTGGATGTTGCAGAAAGGTTATTTTGTACAAACGGCTATGACAATACAAGCACAAATGATATTCTGACCGAGATAGGAATTGCCAGGGGGACGCTGTATTATCACTTCAAAAGCAAAGAAGATATCTTGGATGCAATGATAGATCGAATCCTCGATGAAACGATCAGAAAGGCAGGCGCGATTGCACTTGATGCGTCTGTGCCTGTTTTGGAGCGGTTAACAAAGACGGTTCTTGCAGCCAATGTAGATACCAAAACCGGCAATATGATTTTAGAGCAGGTTCATAAACCACAGAACGCACTCATGCATGCCAAAATGCAGGAAAAGCTGTTAAATGAATTGGTGCCGCTTTTTGTTAGGATTATAGAAGACGGCGCCTCACAGAATCTGATGCAGACAGATTACCCGGAGGATACCATACAGATGCTGCTTTTGTATGCAAATACGGTATTTGACGATTCCATAGCGTATCCTGAGGAAGTCAAAATGAGAAAGGTACTTGCTTTTATCAGTAATGTGGAAGTTTTATTTCATATGCAAAGCGGAAGTCTGCGCGAAGCGATGCTTCCGATGTTTTACAGAAATGAAAGGAAGGAACTACTCTGATATTTTATGGTCAATTTTGTAACAATTCAGAGCCATGCCAATGGTTCTGGAGTGTTACGTATTTTTTTAACATATTACCGACAGACTGTCGGTTGCAAGAAGAGTGGAGGGAAGAAATGAATCATTCAAATTTTAAACGGTTTCTATTATTGTGGGCGGGTCAATTGATATCTGCCATAGGAGGCGGATTAACCAGCTTTGGACTCGGCGTGTATGTGTTTCAGAAAACAGGAAGTGCAGCGGGGATGGCGCTTGTTACCTTGCTTGGATTTCTTCCAACGCTCTTGCTGAGTGTTCCGGCAGGTGTTTTGGCAGACAGGTATGACAGAAGATTACTCATGATGCTCGGTGACGGGTTTTCCGGATGCGGAATTCTTTTTATTCTGATCTGCATGATGAAGGGTGAGGCTTCGCTATTTCAGATTTGCATAGGTGTATTTGTATCGGCAGTGTTCTCTTCCTTGCTCGACCCTGCATATAAGGCGACAGTTTCTGATTTGTTAACAGCTGATGAGTATTCAAAGGCAAGTGGGCTCGTTTCTCTTGCAGGAAGTGCCAGATATCTCGTTTCTCCGGTGATTGCAGGTATCTTGTTGTCTGTCAGTGATGTGAAGCTTTTGCTTGTGATTGACATTTGTACGTTTCTTTTAACCGTAATTTCAACATTTGCCGTCAGGAGGGGAATCAAAACAGAAGTGTGTTCAAAACGGCTTTCTTTTCAAGAAAGCATGCTTGGCGGATGGCATGCTATCCGGGAAAAAAGAGGCGTGTTTTTGCTTGTTATCGTCTCTTCGCTCCTGACACTGTTTATCGGTGTGTTTCAAATTTTGGCAGAACCGCTTATTTTGTCTATAGCGGATGCGAAAACGCTGGGCATTGCAGAGACCATATGCGCAAGCGGTATGCTTGTATCCAGTCTGTTTCTTGGAATACACGGTTTGAAAGCAGGTTATGTAAAAGTGCTCAGTCTGTCACTGGCACTGGCTGGGGTATGTATCTTTGGATTTGGCATATTTGAACACATCGTGCCAATCACGGTTTCCGGATTTGGATTTTTCCTGATGCTGCCTTTTGCGAATAACTGTCTGGATTATCTGGTCCGGACAAATACACCAATCGAGCTGCAGGGACGCGTTTGGGGAATTGTCGGATTTTTGTCCCAGATTGGATATGTGATTGCATACGGATGCAGTGGCTTTTTGGCCGACCAAATTGCAAAAAACAGTGAAATCAGCGTAGGAAGAGGCGCGGGGAGCGTCATTGCTTTTGCGGGTGTTGCGCTTGTGATTGTATCGGTTGGTATTTTGTTTATAAAGGAAATCAGACTGCTTGAAGAAAAGAAGGGAGGATTCGAAAATGCTAGGAAGACTTTTGTGGAATGATATGAAAAACGACAAAAACGACAGAATGACGACGGAATCACAGAGTGGTCAAAAAATATTGACACCCTATAAAATAGGGTGTAATATAATAATAACAAATGGGAAAGGTAAGTAACAAATGACAAGAACATTTATTGAAGTACCATTGTTTTCTAAGAGATGGAAGGAAATTGGTCTTGATGAAGCTGAACTTCAAGCATTACAGATAATGCTTCTAAAAGATCCGGAATCTGGTCCGGTAATGGAAGGAACAGGTGGGATTCGTAAAGTGAGATTTTCTTTAAAAAACCGAGGGAAAAGTGGAAGTGTAAGGGTATGCTATACAGATTTTGCCGAGTATGAAGTCATATATTTAATTACTGCTTTCGAAAAGAAAGAGCAAGAAAATCTTACGGATGATGAGAAGAATGCTCTGAAGAAATTAGTTAAAGCATTAAAGGCGGAAGCATCTAAAAATAGGAGGTGATTTCAATGAGTTCATTATTTGATGATTTGAAACAAGGACTCGAAGAAGCTATTGCATATGAAAAAGGAACTGGCGAAGCAACGGTAAAAACATATATGATTTTACCGGTTAAAGAATACTCTGGAAAAGAAATACGCGATATCAGAAAAAAGGCTGGCATGACGCAGAGTGTATTTGCATCTTATATGGGAGTCTCAATTAAGACAGTAGAGGCTTGGGAGGGCGGAAGGACACATCCTACCGGTCCTGTGTTTAGACTTTTAGATATTCTTTCTTCAAGCGATGAAATGAAATATATTGTAGCAAAATAGTATTGATATAATACGAAAACCGCCGATATGGAGTTTCCCATAATCGGCGGTTTTTGTGTCCTCATTTTAGTATGATAGATTACAAAATTCAGAAGTTTTTTCATGATGGCATATGGTGTATCAGGAAGTGTTTTGCAGATGGCTGTCCAAAACCCAAAACCGGCTGGATGAGAGACCGATTCTTGACATATACCGCATGGTACGAGATGATGGATATATGGAAATCGATATTTGTTTTCCGCTAAAATAATTTATATGGACAAACGGGTAGCTTGGCTGTAAGCAGGGAAGAAATCCCCGGAAAGGAGTCGTATGACAACAAGAGAAGAAGCATTGCAATATGGTCTGTCATTTGCGGAGACTTATTTAGAGGCGCCGTTTCATGACAATAACTGGCAATTGGTCAGGGTACGGGGAAGCAAGAAGGCTTTTTTATGGGTTTATGAGAAAGATGGATTGATTCGGATGAATGTCAAGGTATCACCGGAGAGCCGTGATCTTTTCAGAAGTGCATATCCATCTGTGCTCCCGGGATGGCATCAGAATAAAGAACATTGGAATACGGTTATCTTGGATGGAACGATACCGGAAAATGTTCTTCAGGATATGATCGCAGAAAGCTATGAACTCATCACGGATAGTCCGGCAAAGAGAATCTATGAAGCAGTGAAACGGATTCCGAAGGGGAAGGTGGCAACCTATGGCCAGGTCGCTCAAATGGCAGGCAATGCCAAAATGTCGCGAGCAGTCGGAAATGCGTTGCACAAAAACCCGCAGCCGGGTACGATTCCATGTCACCGCGTAGTGAATGCAAAAGGAGAACTGGCCGGAGAATTTGCATTTGGTGGAGCGGGTGCACAGGCCAGCCTGCTTGAGGCAGAAGGCGTTGTTGTATCCGGCGGAAAAGTGGACTTAAACAAGTACGGCATGGCAATAATTTGAAAAATGGATTGACATTTTCTGCCAAAGTGATATCATTATGATATCAAATAAATTGCGTCCTTGAAATGATATAAGCGTAATGATATAAGGATGCATTGTCACCTACATAGGTTCAGGAGGGGATATCATGACAGAAAAAATTTATACGACGAAGAAAAACGGAATGCTTGTGATGCTTGGGACGATTGCACTTTTACTTCTGGGGCTTGCACTCGTGATTTTTGGTGCAGTTTGCATGGAAAACGGTGCCTTTCAAATCGGAACAGTGATGCTTGTTTTGGGCATTTGTATCTTGTGTGTCGGCTGGATTCCGTTTTGTGGATTGAAAGTCATCAAACCACAGGAAGCACTTGTTTTGACACTGTTTGGTAATTACAAGGGAACGATTCGGGAGGATGGCTTTTATTTTGTTAATCCATTCTGTACAGCAGTGAATCCGGCAGCACAGACAAAGCTTGCACAGAGCGGAGAGACGACTGCAACCGGATCAGGACTGACTCTTTCGACCAACGGGGCATCTGCTTCCCTTGATGTGCCATCAAAGAAGATTTCGTTAAAAGCGATGACGCTCAACAATGGCAGACAAAAGATTAACGATTGCTTAGGCAATCCGGTTGAAATCGGTATTGCTGTTATTTGGCGCGTGACGGATACTGCCAAGGCAGTATTTAACGTAGACAACTACAAAGAATATCTTTCGCTTCAGTGTGATAGCGCACTTCGAAATATTGTGCGCGTGTATCCATATGATGTAGCGCAGGGCGTCGATACAACCGGTGATGGAAATGCAGACGAAGGAAGCCTTCGTGGTTCGGCAGAGGTTGTTGCAGAGAGAATCAAAGAAGAGATTCAGTCGAAGGTTTTAGATGCCGGACTTGAGATTCTTGAAGCGAGAATCACGTATCTTGCCTATGCACCGGAAATTGCGTCGGTTATGCTGCAAAGACAGCAGGCATCCGCAATTATCGATGCCAGAAAAATGATTGTCGATGGTGCGGTCGGTATGGTTGAGATGGCGCTTGACCGCCTTAGTGAAAAACAGCTTGTCAATCTTGACGAAGAGCGAAAAGCAGCAATGGTATCAAACCTGCTCGTGGTATTATGCGGCAATCACGATGCGCAGCCGATTGTTAATTCGGGAAGTCTCTACTAAATATGGCGGAGAAGAAACAAGTTCCGCTTCGCTTATCTGAAAAATTGTATGCTGACATTGCCGCTTGGGCAGAGGATGATTTCAGATCGGTGAACGGACAAATCGAATACTTGTTAACAGAGTGCGTAAAACAGCGAAAAAAAGATGGCAAGTACGTTGGTGAGCAGATTGATGTACCGCCTAAATTTGATATCGGTTAGTCTTTGCAACTTCCGGATAAATTAGCAATTGCTAATAAAAGGACGTTTGAGAAAAGTAAGGTTTCTCGAACGTCCTTTTTGTTATGGCAACGAGGAAAATGGCCATCATGCTTGCATGAATGGACATTGGACGACTGCTAATCAGAGCGAGATTCGCAAAGCGTATCTCGTCTCTGTTATGTATGGTAATACTTGCATTTCCAAGGTTGCAAGTGTATCATTTAGATAGCGTTAGTAACAGTGGATGAAAAGTCCATCTCATAAGCGGGATGGACAAATTTGATAATGAAAAGGGATTACATATGATTTATTTTAATTTACAGGTTGCCTGTCTTGTCATTGTTCTTTTGATGACAATTCGATATATGAAAGATGCAATCCGGACGAACATGCCGTGTAACCATTATTTTGATGCATTATTAATCATAGCACCATGGTCTATTATTTTCGATGGCATCACGGCATATACAGTCAATCACAGGGATCTGATACCGGACATTTGGAATAAGGTGTTACATGCATTGTTTTTTATTACGGATGATTTGCTGGTCGTTTTTGCTTTTTTGTGTATGCTGCACTATACGAGCGGTATTCCGAAGGAACGGTGGAAAAAGCTGTTATGTGTATTGCCGGGCATACTTTCCATCCTCGGTGTTTTGGTATTTATGGGTGACTTGCAATACATCTCGGGGAAAAACACAGATTATTCGATGGGCACATCGGTTATCATCTCGTTTGCATCGCTGGCTGTGCATTACGCATTGATTTTCGTTGTGCTTTTTACAAGAAAAAAATACATAGAAAAACGCAAGCGTTCCGGCATTATAACGGTAATGGGAATCTCATCTGCACTTTTGATTTTTCAAATCATTTTCCCGGAAATATTGATTACCTCCGTCTTTCCGGTTGTTGTGAGTTTTGGATTTTACTCATCCATGGAGGATCCTGCCATTTACAAGCTTCAGGTGTTCAACCAGGAGATGGTAATGAGTTTTTCCACACTCGTTGAAAACAGAGATAACAATACAGGTGGTCATATTAAGCGTACCAAAGGATATGTCGGGATTATTCTGGAAGGCATGGAGTACAAACCGGGCTATCATTTCCTATTGACAAAGGAGTATATCAGGAATGTGCTAAATGCTGCGCCTATGCATGATTTAGGCAAGATTGCAACGCCGGATTATATTTTACAAAAGCCGGGAAAGCTTACGGATGAAGAGTATGCCATCATGAAACAGCATTCTGTCAATGGTGGTGAGATGGTAAAAGAAATTATGAAGGATATGGATGATCCGGAGTTCATGCAAATTGCATATGAGGTTGCCAGGTATCATCATGAGAAATGGAACGGAACGGGATATCCGGAAGGGCTTAAGGAAAAAGAAATTCCGCTGCATGCCAGAATCATGGCGATTGCGGACGTATTTGATGCAGTTTCGGCAAAGCGTTGTTATCGCGATGCAATGCCGATTGAGAAATGCTTCCGTATTATTGAAGAGGGAAGAGGAAAAGATTTTGATCCGAACCTTGTTGATGTGTTCTTTGAACAAAAAGAAAAAATTTTAGAACTGTATCATACCAATGCATAATCGGAATATGCATTGGTATGGATGTGTTTCTTAATATGATTGAAGCGTGTTATACTGCCGTTTTGTCAGTCTTTCTTTTGACCGACGCTGCGGGACATCGGTGAGTCGAGACGGTCCGACCAGGAGAGAATATTGCTTTGGAAGTTTCCGAAGCTTGAAAGGTAAGTGGCATTTACGCTGTTAACATTTGATACGGCACCTGTTTCGCCGGAGGAGGTCAGATATACACAGTACCATTCCCAGCCTTCATCGGTTTTGATGTCACCGGTATCTTTTGGATTTTTGGCGTTGCGTTTCAGATTGGTCGTTGAAATACCGTGTTCTGCCAGCAGCGCGGCAAACTTATCGTCAGCGGAAGCACCGGTAACGCCGTGAAAATCAGGGGCGGTACCGCCATCAGCACAGATGACAGACTGACCGGTCGTAACAAACACCCAGACAGCAGAGTCGTCGCTTGTGTCCGAAAATGTGATGGAGCCATCGTTGTAACAGATGGAAAGGACATCCATCAGTCCGCGCGCCGTAGTCACATCGCTCTGTCTGCGCGATTTCTCGACATAAGAAGTGAAAAACGGCAACACAAGTGCAGTCAGAATTCCCATGATTGCCATTACGATAATTAGTTCAACAATGGTAAACCCTTTGTTTGAATGAAAATGAAATCGTTTCATATATCCCCTTTTCTGTTTCGTCAAATTTACGCTCTGCTCCATTATAGCATAGGGACAAAGACAATGATATTATTTTTTTGATTTTTTGTGGATTGTTGTTAAGCGAAAGAAGAAAACAGCCGATATAACACATAACCGATAACATAGCAAACGGATTTGCGCAAGGATTCAAGGAGGGAAACAAATGAGTGAAATGAATGTTTCAAACGTAGCAAGTACCTATGGTGCTTATCAGTCTTCTGCAACACAAAAGGATACAGCAGCCAAGACGACAGAAAAAAAAGATACTACGGATGCCACAGCAAGCGCTGTATACGAAAAAACGGAAGAGACACAAAAATCAAATATTTATCGTGTAAACCAGATGAGTGCGGAGGATAGAAGTGCACTTGTCCAGAAATTAAAAGAAGATCAGGCCAACCGGAAAAGTCAGCTGACTGATCTCGTGATGCAGATGATGAAAGGTCAGACGACTGCGTATGCAAAAGCCAATCCGGACGAAGGCGCCATGTGGAGGTTTTTGGCGGATGGTAACTTTACGGTTGACGCAGCGACCAAAGCACAGGCACAGCAGGATATTTCAGAGGATGGATACTGGGGTGTTAAGCAGACATCACAGAGACTTTTTGATTTTGCATCTGCACTTGCCGGCGATGATGTTGACAAGATGAAAGAGATGCAGGAGGCTATGATGAAGGGCTTTGATATGGCAACAAGCACCTGGGGAAAAGAGCTTCCAAGCATCAGTCAGCAGACAATTGATGCGGCAAACAAACTGTTTGATGACTATTATGCATCCAAAGGGGTCGGCACGGCGGAAGCATAGGCAAATATGGCGATTGATAAAGAACTGGGAGAAATCCCGGTTCTTTTTACGTCCCGCTGTCTTATATTTTTAACACGTTAAAGCGATAAGGCTTGCATATCGAACGGTATCAGATTATAATAATGGATGTGCGAAAAGAGCCATTGTTTTGGCGGATCTGCCAGCACACTATGTGGATATGGGAAAGGAAACAAAAGACGATGCCGGTAATGGAATATTTGGAGAGAAATGCAAAATTATACGGGGATGAGGTTGCATTAATTGAGCTGAATCCGTCTGAGGCGGATAGCAGAAGAAAAACATGGAAAGAGTCTGACTTAATTGAGTCATCGAGGTTTGAACCGTACAGGCGTGTAATCACATGGGGCGTTTTCAATGAGAAAGCAAACCGTTTTGCCAATATGCTGATGGGGCGTGGCGTGAAAAAAGGTGATAAAGTCGCGATTATTATGTATAACTGTCTTGAGTGGCTGCCAATCTATTTTGGTGTGTTAAAGACCGGCGCAATTGCCGTTCCGTTTAACTTTCGGTACGATGCGGAAGAGATTTTGTATTGTGCTGAGCTTGCGGAAGTTGACGTCATCGTATTCGGACCGGAATTTATCGGAAGAATTGAGACAAACGCGGAGAGACTGAGCAAGGGAAGACTTCTGATTTATGTGGGCAATAATTGTCCTTCCTTTGCGGAAAGTTATCATGAACTTGTTGCGGACTGTTCCAGTGTCGGACCAATCGTGGATATCACGGATGAGGATTATGGTGCGATTTATTTCTCTTCGGGAACAACAGGATTTCCAAAGGCAATTTTACATAAGCATCTGAGCCTTACACAGGCGGCGCAGATGGAGCAGAAACACCATGAAACAGGACGGAATGATACATTCCTCTGTATTCCGCCGCTTTATCATACAGGTGCCAAATTCCACTGGATGGGCAGTCTTGTAGCGGGCAGCAAAGCGGTGCTATTAAAGGGCACAAAGCCTGAGACGATTCTTCAGACCGTCTCGCAGGAAAAATGTACGATTGTATGGCTCCTTGTGCCGTGGGCACAGGACATATTAGATGCACTTGACAGAGGGGATATTAAAAAAGAAGACTACGATTTGGACCAGTGGCGCCTGATGCACATCGGTGCGCAGCCGGTACCGCCATCGTTAATCAAGCGCTGGAAAGCGTACTTCCCAAATCATCAGTATGATACCAATTACGGACTTTCAGAGTCGACGGGACCGGGATGCGTGCATCTTGGCATGGAAAATATTCACAAGGTTGGTGCAATCGGTGTGCCGGGATATCGCTGGCAGTGCCGCATTGTGGATGAAAACGGCGCAGAGGTGAAGCGCGGGGATGTCGGAGAACTGATTGTAAAGGGCCCGGGTGTCATGACGTGCTATTACAACAATCCCGAAGCGACAGCAGAGACGATTAAGGATGGCTGGTTATATACAGGAGATATGGCGATTCAGGATGAGGATGGTTTCTATTTCCTTGTGGACCGCAAGAAGGATGTCATTGTCAGCGGTGGAGAAAACATTTATCCGGTGCAGATTGAGGATTTCCTGCGTAAGCATGATAAGATAAAAGACGTTGCAGTGATTGGTCTTGCTGACCATAGACTTGGAGAGAAAACAGCAGCAATTATTGAAACGAAAGAGGGAATGGAGCTTACCAGGGAGGAAGTCGAGGAATTTTGTATGGAGCTGCCTCGTTATAAGAGACCAAAAGAGATTATCTTTACAGAAATTCCGCGAAATGCGACAGGTAAGATTGAGAAACCGAAGCTGCGCAAAATGTACGGTGCAGACCGGCTTGTGCAGCAGGAAAATATGTCGTGAGTTATGGTTCATGATGAGAGGGGCGGGAATTTTTTCTCGCCCTTTGTTTTAAACCGCAATTTGGGAATAATGAGAAAAAACAATTTCGGGAGAGAGGTTAACGATGCCGTTTGAATTTGAAATATTAAACTATTTACAGCACCTTCGTACACCGTTTGGAGACGTGTTTATGCCGTTTGTTTCAAGCCTTGGGAACGCAGGTATTATATGGATTCTGCTTGCGATTGTTTTGCTTTTGATTCCAAAGACAAGAAAGGCCGGGTGGCTTGTTTTCATCGCGTTATTATTTGATGTTGTTTACTGTAATTTGATTTTGAAAAATGTGTTTCACAGGACGAGACCTTATGACATCAATACGGCAGTGCAATTATTGGTTGCAAAACCGATTGATTTTTCGTTTCCGTCCGGGCATACAGCGGCATCCTTTGCGGCGGTGACGGCACTTTTTTTTACCAAAAACAAAAAAATGTGGATTCCCGCACTTGTACTGGCATGTCTCATTGCGTTTTCCCGCATGTATTTGTATGTGCATTTTCCCACAGATATCCTTGGCGGCGTGGCCATCGGAGTCCTTTCCGGACTATGCAGTTTTGCGGTTGTCAGAAGGTATGAAATGAGGCAAAAAAAAGAGAAATAAGCTAGACATTTTGACGTATAAAGCGTATTATTAGAGTAGTGTTTTGCGCAAATTTATGCGCTGGAAATACGTCAAACAAAAGACAGCAGATGAGGGATACAAATGGTTAGAACATGTAAAGAGTGTGGCAAAGAATTTGTGATTACAGGCGGAGAAATCCGTTTTTACAAAAGCAAAAAACTACAGTTTCCAAGACGTTGTAAGCAGTGTCGCGGCAAAGGCAAAAACAGTGTAAAAACCAATGAAGCCATTGTGATTTTATATGCATCTTCCCATCACGGAAACACCCAAAAGGTTGTGGAAGCAATGCGTGAGGTATCAGGTGCGGTTTTGGTAGATATTCATAAAGATGAGATTCCGGATATGTCAAACACAAAAGCACTTGGCGTTGCGACAGGAATCTACAAAGGAAAACCGGATGAAAAGCTTATGCAGGTGCTTTCAGGGCTGAATGTTTCGCCGGCAGTGGATGGCTTTGTTGTCACGACAAGTGGCAGTGGTAAGGATTACAGCAAAATAATCCGCAAATGGATGAACGAAAAACATATCGGGGATGCCGGAAGCTTTACGTGTAAGGGCTTTGACACATTTGGAATATTTAAATTGTTTGGCGGAATTGCCAAGGGACATCCAAATGAGAAGGAGTTAAGTGCGGCAAAACAGTTTGCAAAAGAACTGACGGCCAAATATATACACAGAGAAAGTGAAAAGAACGCATGACAAAAAAAGAAAAAGTGCGAATCGTAATCGACCGGTTAGCGCAGGCATATCCGCAGTCGGATTGTACACTGGAATATGAAGAGCCGTGGAAGCTGCTTGTGAGCGTGCGGCTGGCTGCGCAGTGCACAGACGAACGCGTCAACCGGATTGTGCCGGGGCTCTATGACCGGTTTCCGACAGTTGCAGCACTTGCGGATGCGGACGTGACAGAGATTGAGGCAATCGTAAGCCCATGCGGACTTGGCAAAAGTAAGGCGAGAGATATCAAAGCATGCATGCAGATGCTGCGTGATGTGTATCAGGAAAAGGTGCCTGATGAGATGGACGAGCTATTAAAGCTTCCGGGTGTCGGAAGAAAGAGCGCCAATCTGATTTTGGGGGATGTGTATCATAAGCCTGCCATTGTGACGGATACACATTGTATCAGGCTTTCCAACCGGCTTGGACTTGTGAAAAACGAGACAAATCCGGCAAAGGTAGAGGCGGCTTTATGGAAGATTGTCCCGCCAAAGGAGGGCAATGCTTTGTGCCACAGATTTGTGGATCATGGAAGAGAAATTTGTACGGCGCGGACAAAACCGTATTGTGAGAGATGCTGTTTGGCAGATATCTGTCCGAGCAGACAAAATTAACTGGTAACGGGGAGCAAGGCACATGTGCGATTCGTTATTTCGAGGTATTGAATGGATATTCTATTTGGTGTAAGAACAGTTTCGTTAATAGGGGAATGCTTTCAGGCGCTTTCAGCGATTATGACGTTAATCAGCATCGGCATTTTATTGTCAAAAGAACAAAACAAGGCAATTACATGCCTGCTTCTTAGCACAATTGGTGCTTTTATGATGAACATCGGGTATCTGCTTATTCTGCAGAGCCGAGATCCGGCTGTCGGCGCCATGGCGTATAAAGCAGAATACATCGGAGATGCGGTGTTTTTTTATTTCTTTTTGCGATTTGTGTTAGAGTATTCCGGTACAAAGGTCGACAGCAAACTATTGCTGATTGGGCCTATCATTGAGGTGATTTCTGTTCCGTCGGTGTGGATTGGTCAAAAATGGGCGTACTCGCTTGTGAAACATCCTGTCTGGATTGGGATGGAGAGCATTCCGCTGTTTCGGATTAAATACGGCGTGGTGCTGTATGTGAGATATGCGATTTTAATCATTGTCATTTTGTCGCTTTTGGTACGTACGCATGCCAGACTGCGCATGGTCGTATCACGACGGGCCAAAATCAATATAACGCGGCTTCTGCTTGCGCAGGCGGTTGTGATTGTCGGAATATTGTTTAGTGTTTATTTCAAAAGCACACCATACCAATGGCTGCCGCTTTGCGTGACCATTGCAACCTATATTTTGATCGCCAGTGTTGTAAGAGGACGTTTCTTTAACGTGACCGACCGCGGTAGGACCTGGGTGTTTGAACACTTAGATGATATTTTTGTGATTGTGGACAATGCTTACGGTTTGCTTGATTGTAATTCATCTGCCAAATCAATCTTTCAGGGGCTTGCAAACAATTCTAAGAATGAAAAGGTTCCGCAGGAAGTGATTGATCTGCTGAATTCAAACGAGATGGAGGTAACGCTGCAGGGCAAAGTGTATGAGCGTATCGTAAAGAACCTGACGCAGAACGACCGCGTGGAGGGGTATTGTCTGTTTCTTGTGGATATCACAAAGCAGTATGAGCTGTTAGATGCGGTAAAGGTGCAAAAGAAACGTGCAGAGGATGCCAATCAGGCAAAATCCGCATTTATGTCCAATATGTCACACGAAATCCGTACGCCGATGAATGCCATTGTCGGTATGACCGAAATTGTACTGCGTGACAACACCCTGAATCAGAAAAACCGTGAATATCTGATGAATATCCGCTCATCGGGTAATGCGCTTTTAAATATCATCAATGATATTTTGGACTTTTCAAAAATCGAATCAGGTAAAATGGAGCTTGTTGAGGACTATTACTATCCGCGTGTCATGCTCAATGACCTTTCGATGATTTTCCTGACAAGAATCGGGGAGAAACCAATCGAGCTATTGTTTGACATTGACCATAATCTGCCGAACCGGTTATATGGTGATCCGTTGCGGTTTAGACAGGTCATTATCAACCTGCTCAACAATGCGATTAAGTATACAGAATCCGGTTATGTGAAGCTTTCGGTAAAAGTGCAGATGCGCAAAAAGAAAGACCTTCTTTTAGAGGTTTCTGTTGAGGATACGGGACAGGGAATCAAAAAGGAGGATTTGCCAAAGATTTTCGGTTCGTTCCAGCAGGTTGATACAAAGCGTAATAGTGACAAAGAGGGTACCGGTCTTGGACTTTCCATTTCCAGACAGCTTGTTGAGCTGATGGGTGGCGATATGTCGGTTGAAAGTGTTTATGACCGCGGTAGTGTGTTCCGTTTTACGGTGCGTCAAAAGGTGGAAGATGATACACTGATTGCCGAGATTTCCGATGATGCAAACAGCCATTTTGTTATCAGTGCATACGCATCCAATGCGTATATTGAGGAGAGCGTCCGAAAACTCGCTGAGACCTATGGCATGTCATTTGTTGAATGGGATCAGGTGCTTTTACAGGGCATGCATGCAGATTATGTGTTTGCGGATTCGTTTATCATGAAGAACAACAAAGATATGCTGATGGCAATCAAAGCCAAAGGAACGGAAATCGTTGTTCTGCAAAATCCGATTATGGATTCTGTCAGTGATCCGGATGTGACGGTCATCAATAAACCGCTGTATAATGCTAACTTCTGTCAGGTGATTAACAAAGAGGAACTGCAGACAGAGGTGGCAATTCAGGAGTACAATACATTTGCGGCACCGGATGCGCACATTTTGATTGTGGACGACAACGAGATGAACTTAAAGGTTGCAGCGGGACTTCTGGCACCGCTTCAGATGTCTATCGACACGGCATCGAGCGGAAGGGAATGTCTTGAAATGGTGCAATCCAAACAGTATGATTTGATATTTATGGATCACATGATGCCGGTTATGGACGGTGTGGAGTGTACGGAAAAGATTCGGGCAATGGACGATGCGTATTATCAGAAGGTTCCGGTTATAGCGCTCACAGCCAATGTAATTGCTGACGCAAGAGACGGATTTTTGAAGGCGGGCATGAATGATTTTGTCGCAAAGCCAATCGAAGTAAAAGAAATTTTTGCCAAGCTGCTTGCGTGGCTTCCTAAGGAACTGGTTGTACAAGGTGTTGCAGCAGCAAATGTCAGTGTATCGGCAGAAGATTTACCTGAAATTGAGCAGCTGAATGTCGCAGATGGTGTGAAGTATTCCGGCTCAAAAGAGCTGTTTATGCAGCTGCTGGGAGATTTCTATAAGCTGATTGATTTAAAGGCAAACAAAATAGAAAAATGTCTGGCAGACGAGATGATCCGTGACTATGTCATTGAAGTACATGCGCTCAAAAATACAGCGCGTATGATTGGCGCAGGACAGCTTTCTGAGCTTTGTAAGGAGCTGGAGGATTTGGGAAATGCCGGAGAGGTGGCAAGTCTGGTGCGCAAGACACCGGATATGCTTGCACTTTACCGTAGCTACAAACCTATATTAAAGCCGTACGGTGCAAGTGATGATGCCACAAAGCCGCTCATTGAAAAGGAAGCACTTTGCGCAAACTTAACCAAGATGTCAGATGCAATGGAAGTTTTTGATACGGATGAAGTCGATGCCATTATGAAAGAGCTGGAGCGCTTTCAAATGCCGGATGAGGTGGCAGGTGATATCGATGCGCTGCGGGCGTATGTTGCAGATCTTGCAATGCAGGAAATACTGGATACGATAGCCCACATGAAAGAAGCACTTTAGGAGTTTTTATGGAAAAGCAATCGTATGAGGATATCATTCATCTGAAACGTCCGGTGTCAAACTTTCCGAAGGCGTCAATAGAGGATCGGGCAGCACAGTTTTCGGCTTTTGAAGCATTGACCGGGCATGAGGAGGCTGTTACGGAAACAGCAAGATTAACCGAGAAAAAACCGATTTTGAGCGAGAGCGCCATCCAGATGTTAGATGAAACCATGCAGGAACTGCTTCGTATGGGCGGGCAAAATGTGAGCGTGTTTATTGCGTATTTTGTCAAGGATGCGCGAAAAGAAGGCGGATTCATCAAGGAGATTATTGATGATGTACGCAAAATCGATTCCTATGAAAAAGTGATTCATTTACAAGGGGGAGAAACCATTCCGATTGCGGACATTCTGGATATGGAGATTTATCGGGAAGCATAATAAAGGAGTTAGGTCTTATGAAGGATCGGGATTCTAGAGAAATTTTTCAGACATTCAGGACACTTCGGGGCAAAGAAAAAGTGCAATATTTCATGGACTATATGCTTGCGTGGACAGCGGTAATTGTTGTTGCAATTCTTGCAGTGATTTGGATTGTGATGCGCATTGTGACATGGAAGGGGTCGGTTGTCGATGTGTTGTTTGTCAATACAGACATCGAAGCGGAAAGTGAGATTCCTGCCACACTGTTTGACCGGTTCATTGAGAAACAGGGACTAAGTCCGGATAAGTATGAGGTCGATTGCAGCATTACGAATGACATTGTGCAGACGAAGGAGTCAATGAATAACCAGAGCAATCAGGCCATGCAGGCAATCGAGATGCAGCTTTACGGCAACCTCATTGATGTTGTGTTTGCCGATCAGTTGATTTGTGAAACAATTGCGCAGGAAGGCTTTTTGCAGGATGTCCGCACATTTTTGCCGGATGATTTAATCAAGCAGTATGAGGATGCGTTTGTGTGGATTGACTTTCATGAAGATGGGCAAAAACATGCCATAGGTGTAAGGCTTGATCAAAATAATAAGTTTATGAAGCAGAGCGGGATTTATGACGGGGACACAATAATGGGTGTCGTTGTCGGATGTCCGCAGGATGCAAATGCAAAGGCATTTATGATTAGTGTTTTGCGTGGTGAGGATTACTAAATAAAAGGAGAGCATATGTTTCGAGAGGATTTTGTTTGGGGTGTTTCAAGCAGCGCCTATCAGATTGAGGGAAGATTGCCGGAGGATGGCGCCGGAACGTGTATTTGGGATACCTTCCGCGAGCAGGGGAATGTGTTTGAAAATCACAATACAGATGATGGAACAAAGCATTTAGAGCATTACCGGGAAGATTTTGCGCTGATGAAAGAACTTGGCATTCGCAGTTACCGCTTTTCCATCAGCTGGGCGAGATTGATGCCGGATGGAAAGCATGTCAATGACAAAGCAGTAACGCTTTACCGCGATATGATTTTGGAGATGAAGAAAAATGGAATCGAGCCATTTCTCACAATGTATCATTGGGAACTGCCGCAGGCACTTCAGGATGAGGGCGGCTGGTTAAATGATGAAATTGTAACGTATTTTGCGCAGTACGCCAAGGTGGTTGCCGAGCATTTCACAGACCTTTGTGATAAGATTTTTACATTAAATGAGCCGCAGTGTTTCCTGGGACTCGCAAATACGGGGGCAAACGGACATGCGCCGGGCGTGGCACTTCCTCATAAGGACGTTTTCCACCTGATTCACAATGCGTTGAAGGCACATGGCGCAGCAGTCATTGCACTTCGTAAATATGCCAAAGGAAAGATTTTAGTTGGCTATGCACCGACAAGCAGTTTGTTTATTCCGGCAAGTGACAAACCGGAGGATATCGAGGCGGCCAGAAAATCATACATGGGCTTTCCGAAGGACATGGCGCGCTGGTCCTGGAATGTTTCCTGGTATTCCGATCCGGTCTTTTTGGGGCACTATCCGGAAGAAGGAATGAAGCGGTTTGCCGAATACCTTCCTGAGATTACCAAAGAAGATATGGAACTCATATCGCAGCCGCTCGATTTTATGGGACAAAATATTTACAATGGCGTTTTTGTAAAAGCAGGGGAGAATGGAGAAGTGATCCAGCTTCCTGATAAGCTCGGTGCACCAAAGACACAGGCGAACTGGCCGGTGACACCGGAGTGCATGTACTGGGGCGTCAAGTTTTTGTATGAGCGCTATCATATGCCGATTTATATTACTGAGAATGGAATGGCATGCCATGATCTGGTCGATGCAGACGGTGGTGTACATGATGGCAGCCGAATTACATTCCTCGATCAGTATTTGTCACAGCTTCAGAGGGCTGCTGATGAGGGCATCGATGTCAGAGGCTATTTTGAATGGACATTTCTTGATAATTATGAGTGGGCACAAGGCTTTAGCAAACGGTATGGTCTTGTCTATGTGGATTATGAGACAGGCAGACGTATTCCAAAGGATTCTGCTTACTGGTATCGGGAAGTGTGTCAGTCAAACGGAAGGAATTTGTCAATCAATCAATAATAACCGCACAAACGGGTTAGAAATTGCAAGTAAAAAGGGACTTTGCCATGAGTTGATGGCACGGTCCCTTTTCGATTATTTTATGCTATTTGTCACGAACATTATATCTTCGTATGCACACCATTTAAGTTGACGTTTTCTCCGTCCTCCATCGGAATCAGGATAAATTTCTGGTCGCCAATGTACTGGGATTTGATTTGTGTTGCTTTGTCAGGCTTTACTCGGACAACAACATCGTATGTTTTGACGCTCTCACCGCCTGATTCTTCGTCTGATGCCAGTTCCTTGTCGACAAGCTCCTGCTGCAGTTCAATGACCTGTTTCACAAGCTCTTGTTTCTCTTTGACAGCCTCTTTGGCAGCGAGCGCCTTTTGGTCAATCAGCGCCTCCATTGGCGGCATCTCATCTACGAACGCTTCCTCAAATTCGCAGGCAATCTGTGACATGGCGCTGCCTGGAATTTCCACATCGATTTCCTGAAGAACCTGCGAGATTGTTTCCTTTGTCAGAACAGGTGCCATCTCGTCACCGGCAAGCATTTCGTCATCCTCCTCCAGTCTGGCATTGATGCCTTCCTGAATGGACAAAAGGACTTCTTCCGGCTCGTCCATCACAGGGGCAAGCGCTTTTTTGACAATGGTAGAAAACACTTTTTTTTGCTCCGTTGCCGTTCTTCTTGGTCCGCAGCCAAGTACATTGGCAACAAAATCCGGATGCGAATCCTTGGCATCCTTTACAAAGTAAGTCATGGAATCAATATCGGCGCTTCGCTCGGCAAAGGCCGGGAATAAAAAGCCGGTGTCAGGCACACCTACGACCCAATCGCGGATGCGCGAGCCGATACGGTTTTCGTCTGATATGTAGCCAAGGCCGGGTTTGGAAAGGTTGACCGGACAGATGGCGCATAAAATATATTCAAAAACCTCTTCGGATTCATCAATTTTGAGATTGTCACTCGTTTTGGTCATGACATCGTATGCGTCATGGAAGATAAGGATGAGGTAATTGCCGGGATAGTCGTAGTTTTCAATAATCTGGTCATACAGTCTGTCCGTCAGCTCCGGATTTTTGAGGCCGCTCTGCTTAAGTCCCATGAAAAATTGCTGCAAGCCGCCGCTTTCCCGCTGACTTTCTTCAAAGTGAAGCTCGAGCAGATTGTTTCCGATTGTGCCCGAGAGCGCTTTTTTGGCAAGCTCCAAATATTTGTAAAATTCTTCATCGTCCAAATTCAGGAAATTCTCATCAATCGTAACGACTTTTTCGCGGTTTGCATTGACGTAACAGCCATTCAGGCGTGTGAAGGTGCAGTCTTCCTTTTTCATTCTTTTTTTGAGTTCTAAAATATCTTTTTTGGTTACCATACGGATGCTCCTTACTTTCAAACTTAAGCAGTAGTATAGCACAAAAAAAGAGGAAATGAAAGTCTTGGGGTGGGTTGCCATGAATCCGTTTCTCTTATATAATAGGAGGAAAGATTGTGATGCAGAAAGAGGAAACATATGGCAGATTACAAACAGCAGGCAGCAAAAACAAAAGAGCTTGTACAGGCATTTGCGTCGGAGCGGACAAGAGAAAACATGGTACAGCTGATGCAGCATATCGAGACGGCGATGGTATTCGTACCGGTCATTGCGGAAGGAATGACGAAGGAAATTCAGGAGGCCGCAAAGAAGAACGGCAAAATAGAGCTTCCAAAGGGGACAAAGGTTCGTAACAGATTACTTGTTTCAAAGCAGGGGGATACCGTATTTCCTGTATTTACAACACCGGAAGAAATCACCAATCCGGAGCTTCAGGGACAGTTTATGCTGATGCCGTTTATTGACTGCGCCAAGGCAGCGACAGTCAAGGATTCAGGCGTAAAAGCGATTATCGTCAATCCATTTACCGATAATGTCGGTATCGTAGATAAATTATTAGAGGCATGTGTTGAGAGAAGAGAGGCACTTGACAAGGCGATGAAGCAAAAACAAATGGCAGAGGCAAGGCCGGTTCAGGTAACGGAGCGTCAGTTCCATCAGCTTGCCAGAACGCAGGCAGAAACCCTCACCATTCCAAAACAGTTCTTTGCCGGGGCGCAGGCATTTTTAGATAATCTGGATGCCAAAAAAGCAGAAGTGTTTATGGACGCTTACAAGGCACTTTATGTGGATGGGATAGAGCCGCCGTTTGCGCTTGATGATATCCGCGTCATGGTTTTGGGAATTACAGCGTCTGTTACAATGGCGCGTGTCGATCTGCCGGGTAAGAATTTGCAGGATGGCATGTGCAGCACTTTATTTATGACATACAACACAAATACGCAGGAGGCGCATTACATCGCAGTGCAGAAGACAAAAGAGGGCATGGAAATGGCTGCTTTTGATGCAAACGGAAAACGCACCGTAATCGGTGAGGCACCGGATGAAGGAACAGAACTGAATGCAGTGATGCGTTTCCTTGGAATCGGATAAGGAGTCGATATGTCTGAACTTCCAAAAGCATTTTTAGACGAGATTTCAGAAATACTCGGTGATCCAAATGAAATCCGGGCATTTGTGGACAGCTTTGAGAGGCAGCGCGTTTACGGCCTCCGGTATAATCCGCTTAAGTGCGATAAAGAGGCATTTCTGGCAGATATGCCTTTTTCTTTGACTGCTGTTCCGTGGACGGATACCGGATTTTATTACAGCAGCGATGAGACGCCGGGAAAACATCCGTTTCATGAAGCGGGCGCCTATTATATTCAAGAGCCGAGTGCGATGTCGGTTGCGGATCATCTGGATGCCAAGACTGGGGACATCATCTGTGATTTGTGTGCGGCGCCGGGCGGAAAAAGTACGCAGCTTGCAACGAAGATGGCGGGGCGCGGGTTGCTTGTCGCCAATGAGATTGTTCCTTCGCGCGCAAAGATACTGTCCCAAAACATTGAGCGGATGGGCATCCGGAATGCAGTCGTAACGAATGAACCGCCGGAGCGGATGCGTCAGATATTTCCGGCTTTTTTTGATAAAATTCTGGTCGATGCACCGTGCTCGGGAGAGGGAATGTTTCGGAAAAACGACGAGGCAATCACGCAGTGGAGTGAGCAAAATGTACAGATATGCGCGCAGAGACAGCGCTTTATTTTGGACCAGGCAAAAGAGATGCTAAAGCCGGGTGGAAGTCTATTATATTCAACATGTACATTTAATCGCAAAGAAGACGAAGAAGTTATCGCGCAGTTTATAAAGGACAATCCGACGTTTCATATCGAAAAACTGACGCCTGTCTGCGGGCAGTCGGAGGGACTTCTTGCCGGCACGCTCCGCTTGTGGCCGCATAAGCTTGGCGGAGAAGGCCATTTTGTGGCAAAGCTTGTGAAGGAGCATGGACCGGATGTGGGTATGATGAGCACTGCAAAAGACAATGTGAGAGGCGATGTAAAAAAAGCTTACGATGCATTTGCGGAAGCGTTTTTCGACAAAAAGCCGGAGGGAATTTATCAGGCGTTTGGCGATCATCTTTCCATTTTGCCGCAACTGTGTCCGTCGCTTTCCGGCATAAAGGTTGTGAGAGCAGGGCTTTGTCTCGGCACATTTAAAAAGAACCGGTTTGAACCGGACCACGCGCTGGCGCTTGCGATACGAAAAGAGGACGTTCAGAATTATGTTGAAATAAAGGATGGCGCTAAGTTTATCCGCGGAGAGAGCCTGTCAGTGGCTGATGACGTGATAAGCCGCAAAGGAACGCAGGATGGCTGGTGCGTTGTCGCAATGGGCAATTATCCGATCGGAATCGGAAAAATTGTCGGAAATACAGTGAAAAACCATTATCCAAAGGGATTAAGAATCGGATAACGGAAATACTAACGATAAATGAGATAGCAGGAGGATACGAAAATGGCACATATTGATGTTACAGCCACAAATTTTGAAGAAATTGTTTTGAAGGAAGAAAAACCGGTGCTGGTTGATTTCTGGGCAGAGTGGTGTGCACCATGCAGAATGCTTGGACCGGTCGTGGAGGAAATTGCAAACGAGCATGATGATATTGTTGTTTGCAAGGTGAATATTGATACAGAGCAGAAGCTTGCAATGAAGTACCGCGTGGTCAGTATTCCGACACTCATTTCGTTTCAGCATGGCGAGGTGACAGCCAAAAATGTCGGTGTCATCAGCAAAGATGAAATTTTGCGTATGGTTGGGAAATAATCCACCATTATTTGGAAGATTTGAGGTGTTTGCGGCGTGCTCTAATATGAAAGAGTGCGCCTAATTTGTTATAAAAGAAATAAGCCCAGATAAGCATATCACGTACAGGCCACGGCTGTTTGACGAATGCGCCCGGAAGAGGCTCGGTCGTAACGGATGTCCTGACATGGTTTTTGATGGCCAAAATGAGTTCGTCGTTTGATGCGATATGATAGGGAAATATCGTGAACGCTGTGCCGAGTACACCCTTTCTGTGCGCATCGGTACCTGCAAACATCGGTTTGTGGTAGCGCTTGGCAAGAAGCGCAGCTTTGGCGTTGCAGGCAGGATGGGTACAGGAATTAAACGTTTCGATAAAGTCAAATTCATCAAACGGTTTACCAAGCCGGTACGCTTTTTTTGCAGCTTTTGTGTTCATATATGCAAAAAAACCATTGCCATACGGATGGGCCGGACCGACAATTCCGCCAAGTGCATGGACGTAGGTAACCAAATCCTCGGTCGTCATCCCGCGGTTTTCAAGGACGCGGCTTTTGACATGGTCAGGCATTATGACAAGCATATGACCGCCGTCAAGCGTGTCGTATTCAATGCCGCAAAGCACAACAAACGGTCGTTTCAGTTTCCAGCTTTGGACATGCTTTTTGTAGTAATCGTAGCCTTTATAAGAGTTGTGGTCTGTAATCAGCATCCCATCATAGCCCATGTCGATGAGATACATGATGTAATCCTTAACCGGTATTTTGGCGTCCGGAGAGCCTTCCTTTGTATGACAATGTAAATCAAATTTCATAATAGCACCTTTATTGATTGAAAATGGTTCATTACCTAATGATATTATAACATGTTTGTAATCATTTCCCAATTAGTTTATACAGTTTTCAGTAGTTTACGCGAACAGGAGAGAAAAATGGAGCAAAGTACAGAGCAATTGAAAAAACGGTTTATAGAGCTTTCCATAAGGAGTGACCGCGCCAATCAGTTTGTTTTTACGGATTTTTTGTCACTTGCTGAGCAAAGTATACTACATGAAGCGCTGTTTTATGAGCCGAATGCCCATTTTACATGCTTTGGCGGAATTCCGGACGCTGAGCGTGTGATGGTGCGCTTTGGAGATAGTGAATCGCTCGGCTATGAGGAGCCGTTTCCGGTTGTATGTCTTATGATCAAGCCGCTCATCACAAAGTTTGCAGAGGACCTTTCTCATCGCGACTATCTGGGCGCGTTTATGAGCCTTGGAATTGACAGGAGCCTGATTGGGGATATACTCGTGAAGGAAAAACAGGCGTATGTGTTTGTGGCAGACAGAATCGCTCCTTATATATGTGAGCAGATTGACAGCATCCGGCATACACACGTATCCTGCACGGTTTATGAGGGACAGATGGAGGCATTTGCGCCGACGCTGCAGACAGAAGAGCATATTGTCAGCTCGCTGAGACTTGATGGAATCGTTGCAAAGTTGTATCATTTATCCAGGTCACAAAGTCTTGCACTTTTTTCAAAGCAAAAGGTGTTTGTAAACGGACGTCTGTTTGAAAACAACAGCGGTGCTTTGAAGGAGGGAGATATTGTGTCTGTCAGAGGATTCGGACGGTTCCGCTTTGACGGAAAAGTCGCAGATACAAAAAAGGGAAAACTGCGCATCAGAGTAGCCAGGTATATATAGAAATGAAAGAAAAAACGTATGAAATTGACATGACAAAAGGAGGGCTTGTGTGGCAAATGCTGTTGTTTGCATTGCCGCTGATGCTCTCGAGTATTTTGCAGCTATTGTTTAATGCGGCAGATGTGATCGTAGTAGGACGCTTTGCGGGAAGTGCGTCACTTGCGGCAGTGGGTTCTACGACATCGTTAATTAACCTGATCACAAATTTGTTTATCGGAATCAGTATAGGCTGTAATGTTGTCGTATCACAAAATTATGGTGCAAAAAAATATGAGCTCGTTTCAAAGGCGGTACATACATCGATTGCATTGGGCTTGTTTGCAGGCGTATTGTTGTCCCTCATTGGCGTAATGTTTGCGGGCAGCTTTCTTCGGATGATGGGGTCACCGGAAGATGTCATTTCGCTTGCAACACTTTATTTGCGGATTTATTTTGGCGGAATGACCGCCACAATGCTGTACAATTTTGGTGCGGCAGTGCTCCGTGCGGTCGGCGATACGAGAAGACCGCTGTTTTATTTAAGCTTTGCCGGTGTCATTAATGTGCTTCTAAACCTTGTGTTTGTTATCAAATTACACATGGGCGTTGCCGGAGTAGGGCTTGCCACTGTGATTAGCCAGTGTATTAGTGCGGCCCTTGTGATTCGCTGCCTTTTTCGCGAGACGGGATGTCTAAAGCTTGTGATTTCAAAAATACGCTTTTCAAGCTCTGTTCTTATTCAGATTTTGCGTGTAGGAGTTCCGGCAGGAATACAGAGCTCACTGTTTGCTGTTTCCAATGTCGTGATTCAAAGCGGCATTAATTCGTTTGGCTCTGTTGTGATGGCGGGCAGTGCGGCGGCATCAAATATTGAAGGATTTGTATATATGGCGATGAATGCGTTCATGCAGACTTCACTTACCTTTACAAGCCAGAATTACGGTGCCGGAAACACAAAGCGTGTTGACAAGGTGATACGCAATGCGCTCATTATGGTGACGGTTACGGGGCTTTTGCTCGGAAATCTGGCATACCTGTGCGGACCGTGGCTGCTTCGTCTTTATGCGTCCGATGCGGCTGTTATTGCGGCAGGAATGCTCAGACTGAAATGCATTTGTGTGGTGTATGCGCTTTGCGGTATCATGGATAGCCTTGTGGGCGTGCTACGGGGACTCAACTGCGTCATGATTCCGATGTTTTCTTCCCTGTTCGGATCTTGCGTGTTACGTCTTGTTTGGGTTGCCACTTTTTTTCAAACACATCACGAAGCGTATGTGTTATATATATCGTATGCAATCACGTGGATTATCACGATTTGTGCCCATATCGTGTGTTTGGTTATCGTCAGACGCAAGGCTTACAGACGCCTTTTGAATGTGAAGAGTGTGTGAAAAAGGGATAAATAGGTTGCCATATAACAAAAAGTATGCTATGATAGCCAAAGTGACGTAACAATTTTGTAACAAATATGTACCCGTAGTTTAATGGATAAAACAGCTGATTCCGGTTCAGCCGATGGGGGTTCGATTCCTCTCGGGTACAGCTTTTTTTGACTACAAAAACGACAAACAGGAAAAGGAAAGGAAGAAAGTTATGGGCATGGCAAGAAAACCAAAAAGCCAAGGGAACGAATTCCTGAATAAATTAAAAGAAGACAAAATGTTTGCAGGCATCGTTTTCGGAGGTGCAGCAGTCATTTTGGTAATCGTTATTATTTTGATTTCCGTGTTAATCAAAGGCGGAAAGGACGAAAAACCAGAAAAAATTGCAGCTGCAAATGAGCAGCAGACAGAGGTAAGCGAGAATGAAGTGACGACGCCGGAGGTTGTGGATGATGGCAGTCTCATGGAAAATGCTTACGAGCAGGTAAATAGTCTTGTCAATGAGTACTTCACAGCACTTGCGGCAGGCGATAAAGCGAAAGTCCAGGCACTTAAGAGTGATACAAATGAGGAAGAACTCATCAAGATCGAAAAGAAGAGTGCATATATTAACGGCTTTGAGAATATCAAAGTCTACACAAAGCTTGGACAGGTAGATAATTCGTATATTGTTTTTGTTTATTATGATATCAATTTTGCAGATATGACGACACTTGTGCCGGGACTTACAACCATTTATGTATGTCAGTCAGATGATGGTTCCCTTCATATTTATGACGGCGAATTAGACGAAGCAACCTCAGAGTATATCAAAGGTGTCGCTGCACAGGACGATGTGGTTGATCTGTTTAACCGCGTAGAGGTTTCATACAACGAAGCAATCGAATCAGATGAGGCACTGAAGAAATTCATGGATGAGCTTCCGACAAAGCTTGATACGGAAGTTGCGCAGGCAATGGCTGATTTGGAAGCACAGGCGCAGCAGGCAGCTGCAAATGAGCAGCAGACAGAGGAGACAGCGGAGCCACAGAATGCAGGGCAGACTGAGACGGTTATGGCGACAGATACCGTCAATGTCCGTAAGTCAGACAGTGAGAATGCTGACAAGCTCGGAAAGCTTGAAATCGGAACAAGGGTGACACGTTTTGAAGCAAGAGAAAACGGATGGAGCCGCGTAGAGTACAACGGCGGAGAAGGCTTTGTTAAGAGTGAATATTTAAAAGTTGTTTCTGCTGAGACTGCTTCAGAAAATACAGACAATAGCGCATCAGAGCCGGCATCATCAGAAGGCGTGTCAACAAGTGGAACAATCGGCATCAAAGAGACCGTCAATGTCCGTGAGTCAGCAGGCGAGGATGCAAAGAAGATTGGTGTTGCTTATGAGAATGAGCATTACAAGCTCATTATGAAACAGGCTGATGGTTGGAGTAAAATCGATTTTAACGGAAAGATTGGTTTTGTAAAATCTGAGTATGTAACATTTGAATAATCATGGAAATGAGACCGGGTCGTTTGACCCGGTCTTTCTGCTGTGTTCAGCCTTCCCTTTTCAGGCGTTACCACTTTACATTAGTAAAATGTGCTAAAAGAGGAATTGAAAAATTGTGCTATCTTTATGCCACTTTATTCTTGTACACCGGTATACAATCTTGTATAATATTACTCAGGGCAATGGCGTCCGTACGTGTAATTATATTTTTTACAACTAAAGGAGGACATTTCAATGTCATATGTAGATGAGGTACTTGAGATAGTACAGAAAAAAAATGCAGATCAGCCGGAGTTTTTACAGGCAGTAACAGAGGTTCTTGAATCGCTCAGACCGGTAATTGATGCGAATGAAGAGCTTTATAGAAAAAATGCAATTCTTGAGAGAATTACAGAGCCGGATAGACAGATTATGTTTAGAGTGCCATGGGTAGATGATAACGGTCAGGTACAGGTAAACAGAGGATTCCGTGTACAGTTCAACAATGCAATCGGACCATACAAAGGAGGTCTTAGACTGCATCCTTCTGTAAACTTAGGTATCATCAAATTCTTAGGTTTCGAGCAGATTTTCAAAAATTCACTGACAACACTTCCAATCGGTGGTGGTAAAGGTGGTTCTGACTTTGATCCAAAAGGAAAATCAGACAGAGAAATCATGGCATTCTGTCAGAGTTATATGACAGAGCTTGGCAAATATATCGGTGCTGACATCGACGTACCGGCAGGTGACATCGGAACAGGTGCACGTGAGATCGGTTTCATGTTCGGTCAGTACAAGAGAATCCAGGGTATGTTCGAGGGTGTCCTTACCGGTAAAGGTCTTACATGGGGTGGATCACTTGCCCGTACACAGGCTACAGGATACGGATTACTCTATTTAACAAATGCTTTGTTAAAAGATCATAACATCGATATCGCAGGCAAGACATGTGCTGTTTCAGGTTCAGGTAACGTAGCAATCTACGCAATCGAGAAAGCACATCAGCTTGGTGCAAAATGTGTGACATGTTCAGATTCTACAGGTTGGATTTATGATCCGGAAGGAATCGATGTTGCATTATTAAAAGAAGTAAAAGAAGTAAAACGTGCTCGTTTAACAGAGTATGCTGCTGCAAGACCATCAGCTGAGTACCATGAGAAGAAAAATGGCGAGCATGGTGTATGGCAGTACAAAGTAGATCTTGCACTTCCATGTGCGACTCAGAACGAGTTAGATCTTGAAGATGCAAAGATGCTCGTAGCAAACGGTGTTATCTCTGTAACAGAGGGTGCAAATATGCCTACTACACTTGATGCAACAAAATACCTTCAGGAGAATGGTGTATTGTTCGTAGGTGGTAAAGCAGCAAACGCCGGTGGTGTTGCTACTTCAGCACTTGAGATGAGCCAGAACTCAGAGAGACTTTCATGGTCATTTGAAGAGGTTGACGGTAAGCTCAAAGGAATCATGGAGACAATCTACGCAAACATCTCAGATGCAGCTAAGAGATACAACATGACAATCGGTGGAAACGACGACTATGTAGCAGGTGCTAATATAGCCGGTTTCGAGAAGGTTGTAGACGCGATGCTCGCACAGGGTGTGTGCTAAGCACTAATTTCTAAAATATATGATTGTATGGAGAAGTCCTGTAAACCCGGTGTTTATGGGGCTTTTCTTTATTTTCTGCTTATTTACAAAAGAGGATGTGTATTCCTAATGTTTCATAAGGCACCTCTTAAAAGCTGTAAAAAATTCCAGATTGACAATCTTAATAGAAGTGTATAATATATTATTAGAAGGTAACTTCTCGAGAAGCAGACTCGTAAAAATGTTTTCGTCTGTGAAGTGCGAGCCGTGATGGAAAGCGGTGAACATGGAGGCTCACAAAGGTGGCAACTTACCATAATCCATCTAGCGAAAGCGAAAGAAAGTTGTATATTTGATTATTAAGCCTTGCAGTTTTGCAAGGCTTTTTACTATATGGATGTAATGGGGATACGTATGGATAGAATTCAACAATGTGCACAGAATTTCCTTAATTTGGTTTCTACAACTAAATATGTATTTCATGTTGCAAAACGTGGTGTGAAAGTATTGACTCTGGATTTTGATTTGAAATAAGGCTACCGCAATCCCACTGGCTTTAGACGGTGGATTAAGGTAGCCAAAAGTGGTGGTTTATATTATACTTTCGTTATGGGAACATGGAAATCAAAGAACAGACGCAAGTATTTATTACAGTACCATATTATTTTCGTATGCAGGTACAGAAAGAAGCTGCTGACATCAAAGCAGATATCAGATGATATAAAACAGTTTTCTTACAAGATATGTCAAAAGCATAAGGTTATCATTAGATATATGGAAACAGATAAAGACCATATTCATTACATGATAGAAACAGAACCAACAATGTCAATTAGTAAAATAGTAAATCTCATGAAAAGTTATACAACATATCATATTTGAGAAAGATATCCGAATCATTTACGAAAACATTTCTGGAAAGAGCATACCTTTTGGACGGATGGATATTTTGCGTGCAGTGTAGGGAACGTTTCAGAAGAAATGCTCCGAAAATACATAGAAAATCAAGGACAACAATAGGCAAGGCGGTGTTCGTTGATGTTAAAAGCATATAAATACAGAATATATCCTAATAATGAGCAGAGAGCACAAATAGCAAAAACATTTGGCTGTTGTCGTTTTGTTTACAATCATACTTTAGCATATAGGAAAGAAATCTATGAGAAAGAGAAAAAGTCTGTCAGTAAAACAGACTGTAATAATTACTGCAATCGGGAATTAAAGAAGGACTACGAATGGCTTAAGGAAGTGGATAAATTTGCCCTGACTAACGCAATTTACAACATGGATTCTGCATATCAGAAATTTTTCAAAGAATATGCAGGTTACCCGAAGTTTAAGAGTAAGCATGACAGCCACCAATCATACACAACGAATTTTACAAATGGCAATATAGCGGTAGATTTTGAGAATGCCAAAATAAAACTGCCTAAATTAAAGGAAGTAAAAGCAAAACTGCATAGAAATTTCAGTGGGCAGATAAAGTCTGCAACAGTATCGCAGACACCAAGTGGAAAGTATTATGTATCAATATTGGTGGAAACAGAGCATGAAGAACTACAACATACCAATCATAATATAGGATTAGATTTAGGAATTAAAGATTTATGCATTACTTCTGATGGGAAGAAATACGTAAATCCAAAAATCATCAGGAAATATGAGAGGAAACTGGTAAGATTGCAAAGGCAGTTAGCCCATAAAGAAAAGAGAAGTCAAAATTACAACAAAACCAAGGGAAAAATAGCATTATGCCATGAGAAAATAACAAATACCAGAAAAGATTATCTGCATAAGATGTCCCATGAGATTATCAGCGAAAACCAAGTGATAGTTTCGGAAAATTTACAGATAAAAAATATGGTAAAAAATCATCATCTGGCAAAATCAATAACAGATGTATCATGGTATGAGCTGACAAGACAGTTAGAGTACAAAGCAAAGTGGAATGGCAGGGATTATGTAAAAATAGATAAATTTTATGCGAGCAGCCAGTTGTGTTCTACTTGCGGATACCAAAATACAGAGATGAAAAATCTGTCAGTAAGGGAATGGGTATGTCCTGCCTGTGGAGCAAAGCATGATAGAGATATCAATGCTGCGAAGAATATATTGGCAGAGGGATTAAGAAAAATAGCATAAGAGAATTACTGGGTAGGGCAGGGACTGCCCGAATTAACGCCTGTGGAGATAGTAGGTTGCGAGGTCAATGAAGCAGGAAGCCCATTGGCTTTAGACAATGGGTAGTTCACTATGTAAATAAATGAGAACGAACGTTTTATTAAAAAACTTCTAATTATTCCGTGGGAAAATGCCGATATATACACTATATAACGAAATGGATTTCGGATATTTTCTCACGGATTGAGATACTTTGCGGTATAGTATGGGTGTACTATATCTATTTTGATTACTCTGTATGTCAGTTCTGACAGATATCCCTGAATCCAAATGCATCATTTTGAAACTGTGTGTGTACTACACATTGGTTTATATTGGGTGTCTGGCATGTCTGGGCACCCTGTGAAAAAAAGGATTTGCATATTAGATCAAGGAGGGTTAACAGATTGAGCGATATGAATGTAAGCAGTGCAATAAACACATTTGCCGGTTATCAGTCAACAGCTAGAAACACGAACAGGACAACCGCAAAAACAACGAATGCACCATCCAAAGGAGCAACAGATACTGTAGATATTTCGCAGAAAAATGAGGGGAAGCTTTCAAGTAAAGCGAAAGAGTATTTAAAGTCTTTGCGTGAAACATATGGAGATTATGATTTCCTTGTTGGAAATAGTACGGATGATTTGAAGACGCTCTCAAAAAGTGGCAGCAAAGAGTTCTCTGTTATTTTTTCAAATGCAGAGATTGAAAAAATGGCAGCCGATGAGAAATATGCCACGGAGAAAATGCAAGGCGTAGAGGGTGCAGTTAAGATGTGCCGAAGAATATGCGAAGAGAATGGCTATGTTTCAGCATTTGATGCGATGAAGGCCGGAGACGGAACTGTTAATAAAATTGGCATTGTTACAGATGATAATGGAAACATGAAATTCTTTGCTGAATTGGAAAAATCTTCTGATAAGCAAAAAGAACGCATAGAAAAAAATAGAGAAAAGAAGGCCGAGGAAAACAAAGAAGCCGAGAAAAAAGTATCGAAAAAGAGTCCATATGAAAAAGAAGAAAAAGATACTGTTAAGAGAACCACAGTAGAAGCCGGCTCTATGGAGGAATTAATAGAAAAAATCAAAAACATTGATTGGAACAATGTTTCGGATAGCAAATCGGGAGACAGATTTGATTTTACTGTATAGATGAAGTTTATTTGCAAATGAAATAGATACGTATCGTTTTTGTTTGTAAAAACGATACAACATGGTAAACGGATTTACCACTTCATTATGGAAAGGAGTCCAATATGAAAATTCAAAACAGTTCTATTTTGATGGCTTCGACGCATCAGGAAAGCTCGCTTTCGTATCAGGAGTCTATGACGATTGAGGCAGCCAAATCAAAGGATGTCCCGGGTGCGATTTTGACGCTTTCGCAGCAGGCAGACGGAATGCGTGTGAAGGATGCAATGGTCACTTACCGGAAGCAGGAACAGGAAGCACAAAAACGCAGACAGCAGGAAAATGAGGCGCGCTCACTGCAGATGATGGCAGAGCGTATGCGGGAAACACCTGCGGGTGGAAATTTTCAAATGCCGGATGATATCGACATCAAAATTAAGATGCTAAGACAAATCCTGGCGGCACTTCGCGGAGAAGAAGTCCCGGAGGATTGTAAAGTGAAACCGGAGAGGCAGGACAATGTGCTTGATTTGCGCTCAGCGCAGTACAGGAAATACGAGGGCCTATCTTTTCGGATTGATGCGTCAAAGGCAGTCAGTCTTGGCGCAATTTCGGTGGAAGGAATTGGCACGACGGGCACAGGGACAACCTGGCAGAGAATCACAGCAACGAGTGGATTTGTGAGTGAGTCGGAACACACGACCTTTGCATCCAAGGGAACGGTACAGACGGCGGACGGAAGAAGCATTGATTTCAATGTGGAGCTGTCGATGTCGCGAAGCTTTATGCAGGCATTTGATAAGCTCGAAGCGAAGGATTACATCAAAACAGATCCGCTGATGATTAATCTTGATACCAATATCGCTTCGGTCAGTGATCAGAAGTTCTTTTTTGACCTGGATGCAGATGGTGAGGAAGAACAGATTTCGTTTGCGGGAAAAGGTTCCGGATTTCTTGCGCTTGATAAAAACGGAGACGGAAAAGTGAATGACGGCTCGGAACTGTTTGGAACAAGCAGTGGAGACGGATTTCAGGATTTGGCGCTCTATGATGAAGACGGAAATGGCTGGATTGATGAAAATGACAGCGTTTTTGACAGGCTTCGCATTTGGACAAAGGATGCAAATGGGGAGGATTATCTTATCGATTTAAAGAAAGCGGATGTCGGCGCAATTTATCTTGGAAATGCAGATACGCAATTTAGTCTCAAAAATGACGAAAATATACTCAATGCGGAAATCAAGAAAACGGGTATTTATCTGAAAGAAAGCACGGGCGCGGTTGGAACGCTGAATCACGTTGACCTTGCGATATAGGAGGAAATCATGTTTACAATAGACCATTACGCAATCAGTGTAGCGGATGCAGACAGGAGCATCGCATTTTATGAAAAACTGGAGTTTTCTGTGATCAAGGACTACCGGGCAGAGGATGGCTCGGTGCGAATTGTACACATGCAAAATGGCAATTTCATTCTGGAGCTGTTTTCGTATCCTGACAGCGCAAAGGTGCCGGAATTTGTGAACACTCTGGGTGAGGATTTGAAGGTGCAGGGTGCAAAGCATATGGGGCTAAACGTGCAGGATATCGATGCGGCGGCAACCTATTTGCAGCAGGCAGGCGCCTTGCGTCAAAAGCCTGAAATCTGCGAGGGCAGACTTGGCAGACCGTACTTTTTCATCAAAGACCCGGATGGGATTTTTGTGGAGATTATTTCGGCAAAATAATAAATTGAAGCAAGAAAACGAAAAATTGCCTGCTTGGGCATAAGGCAAGAGGGGCTGTTGCACTAAGTTATTCGTGCACAGCTCTTTATTTGTTATGGCAAAAAAGGGAACCGATATTATGAAAGAAAAGCAGAAAAATATGATGAAGGAATCAGAAGGATGCAATTGCTGTGGGAAAACGACAGAACGCACAATAGAAGAACAGAAAAAACTGATTCATTGGTTAAACCGGATGGAAGGACAAATCCGCGGTATTCGGAAAATGAGGAAGCACTTTTACAAGAATATTATCCAAAGAACAAATTTGAGAATCGTGATAGTTTGAATGTGGATGTGCAGGCACTGTGAAATGCATGTTCAAAAAGCATTGTGTGCACATGTCAAAAGTTGTCATTCTTTGTTGAATAATCACATAATAGATTGTATAATGTTATGAAAACAATTCAGAGTCATGCAAATTGATAGAAAATGAATGTTGCATGTGTGAATGAATAGGGAAGAGACTAGCGTATTGCTTTAAAACGCTTAAGACGAAAGAGACGTATATGGATTTTGAAAAAGAAAAGCTACTGAATGAGGGATATACACTCGATCAAATTACAGAAATAGAAGCGGGCATCAAACAGGGACTCGATGTCTCTGTTTATATGGACCAGAATTTTTTTGCGCTTCAGATGCGTCAGATCCGTTTTGGACTGGAAGCAGGTCTTGATGTGACAGGGTACGCGGATGAGCGGTATGACTGGTTTCAGATGGAGGAAATCAGAAAGGGGCTTTTGACTAAGCTTCCAACAGAGCAGTATGCCGATCCGGATATTCCGTATGATAAGATGAAACAGATTCGTCTTGGACTTTGTGCCAATATAGAACTTGCACAGTTTAAACATCTGGATGCGGGCATATTAAAGGAACTTCGTCTGGCACTTGAGCACAATGTCAAAATTGTGTCATATATCTACGAAGGATATGATGAGGAGCAGCTTGCAGCGATTCGTGAAGCATTAGAAAAGAATATTTTAATTGAGCCATATTTAGACATTCGATTTAGAGGAATTGCAATTCGGGAAATCAGTCTCGGACTGGAGCATGATGTCGATGTGACATGCTATGTGAATCCGCGGTATTACTGGCAACAGATGCGGGAAATCCGACTTGGATTAGAGCATCAGGTGGATGTTTCCAAGTACACCAATCGCTTTTATACCTTTGAGCAGATGCGGGAGATTCGTCTTGGCCTTGAGGATGGACTGGATGTTTCTTATTTCAGCAGCCTTATGAACACTGCATCGGATATGAGGCGTAAACGACTGGCACTGCTTGAACATCCGTCACTTGCTGCCTGTACAGAGACAGAAAAAACGGATGATATGTCGCAGGATGCGATAAAGATTTATCTGGATGAGGAAATGACAAAGGCATATGTCGATGTCAGAGGTGTACCGAGTTCAAGACTTAGGATTGAGATGCTAAGGGCAATCCGCAGGAAAGGTATTTCTGTCGGTGTGCGATACGATACCATTGACAAAATGGCGGAATCAGGATGTGATTTTTCACATGTGCTGATAGCGTGCGGCGAGCTGCCGAAGGATGGCACCGACGGATATTATGAATACTTCTTTCGAACCCATGTGCCGCGCACGCCTAGGCAGGAAGCAGATGGCAGTGTAGACTACTTAAATGTCGACTGGTTTGAAATGGTCGAAGAGGGACAAAAACTGGCGGTATATCATCCTGCTACAGAAGGCAAAAGCGGGATCACTGTGACCGGACAGGCAATTCCTGCACGCCGCGGAAAGGAACAATGTATCCTGACAGGAAAAGGCTTTCACCGTCTCGATGACCATCTGACGTATGTTTCCGATTTACAGGGTGTAATAACATATGAAGACAAAAAGAATGATGCCGGTGAAATCTCGGCAATTCGTATTGAAGTAACTAATTTATTAGTCGTAGAAGAAGTCACTTTAGCAACCGGTAATCTGCACTTTGAAGGAAACGTGCATGTAAAGGGCAACGTTGGAAGTGGTGTCGGTGTGTTTGCCAGAGGAGATGTTTTAATCGGAGGTTTTGTGGAGTCAGCCATGATACAGGCAGGCGGAAACGTTATGATTAAGCAGGGCATGAATGCCGTTGGCGAGGGAAGTGTCAAGGCACTTGGCAATGTAAGTGGGCTGTTTTTTGAATCGGTTCACATTGAAGCGGGTGGCAATATCTATGCGGACTATTTTATGGGATGCAATCTTTATGCGGAGAAAAAAATATTTGCACTCGGTAACAAAGGATGGCTTGTTGGCGGAAGCGCAACTGCATATGAGGGCGTGTTAGCAAAGCAGATTGGCAATCGTGCGGGAATTTCGACACTGGTTATTCTTGGCAACGGACATCAGATACGCAAGGAACTTGAGAATATTACTGAGCAGGCTGCAAACGCGCAGTCGGAGCTTGTGACGCTCATCCGCGCAAAGAGCGATTTTGCGCAAAAGTTTTCACTGCAAATATGCAATGCGAGCCCGATGTATATCAAAATCTCAAATGCGATCTATACAATAGAGCAGGAATTAAATACGCTTGCTTTGCAGAAAAGCATGTTGGAGGAAAAACTCCAAAAAGAAAATACGGTCAGTGCCAATATAGATGAAGTGCTTCATGAGAATGTGACGTTTGAGATTGACCGTGTGCGGTGGAAAACAAGTAAAGCATATGCGAATGTGCGGGTGAAAAAGATGGATGAGACCATTCAATTGTTTCATAATCTTTAGTCAATTCTAGGCAAGAGGAGAATGGATGAGAAATAAAATATTAATTGTAGATGATGTGGCGATTAACAGAGATATCCTGACAGAGATGCTCTGCGATGAATATGAGATTTTGCATGCTGAAAACGGTACGGAAGCGCTTGCGATTTTGGAAGAGCGGCATGAAGAAATCGTCGTGTTGATGCTTGATTTGCCCGAAGTGGATGGTTTTGATGTGCTCAGAAGATTACAAACAATCCCTTGGAGTAAGAACATCGGCATTATTATTATCAGTACCGACAATGCGATTGGGACTGAGGAGGAATGCTTTGAACTCGGTGTTACCGATTTTGTACATAGACCGTTTAACAACCGCATTGTCAAAATACGTGTGAATAATGTGGTGTCATTGTTTCAGACACAAAATGAGTTAGAGCAAAAGGTGGAGCGACAGACTGAGACGCTGCGCAAGCAGTACCGTGTGCTGCTGCAGCAGGCAGAACAACTGAAGCAAAGCCGTTCAAATGTCATTGATATTTTGGGTACGGTCGTTGAGTACCGTAATTTGGAGAGCGGAGAGCACATTGCGCGCGTGAAGGACTACACCAAAATTTTGGTGCAATGCCTGATGAGGGAATTCCCGGAGTATGAGCTCACACCACAGAAGGCAGAGATTATTGTTTCTGCCAGCGCACTTCACGATGTCGGTAAGATTGCCATCCCGGATGAAATTCTTATGAAGCCGGGAAGACTGACCAAAGAAGAATTTGAATATATGAAGGCTCATACGACGAAGGGCGCCGAGATATTAAAGAGCATCAAGAATGTCTGGGATGACGAGTATGGAAAAATAAGCTATGAAATTTGCCGTCACCATCATGAACGCTATGACGGCAGAGGCTATCCGGACGGGCTCAAGGGAGAAGAAATTCCGCTTTCGGCACAGATTGTAGCAATTGCCGATGTCTATGTTATGGCAACGAGGAAAATGGACATCATGCTTGCATGAATGGACATTTGACGACTGCTAATCAGAGCGAGATTCGCAAAGCGTATCTCGTCTCTGTTTTTGATTTGCGAAAGGAAAAACGATGCAGGAAGTGACCCAAAAACTGTTTGAACTGCAGGATTTGTCTTATCGGGAATTTCATAGCAGGCTGATGCCGACAATCAATCCGGAGACCATTATCGGAGTAAGGACACCGCTACTTCGGCAGTATGCAAAGGAATTTGAAAAAACAGGTGATGTGCAGGCGTTTATGAAAGAGCTGCCGCATCAGTACTATGAAGAAAACAATTTGCATGGCTTTTTGATCGAGCGTATCAAAAACTTTGAGGAATGTATCCGGCAGATTGATTTGTTTTTGCCGTATGTCGACAATTGGGCAACGTGCGACATGATTCGGCCTAAGGTGTTTGGCAAACATTTGGATGCACTATTTTTGCATATTAAACGGTGGATACTAAGCAGCGAACCGTTTACGGTTCGGTTTGGTATTGAGATGCTCATGACCTTTTATCTGGATGATGCATTCTGCGTAGAACAGTTGCAGATGGTTTCCGAGGTGCATTCTGAACATTATTACGTCAAAATGATGGTTGCCTGGTATTTTGCCACGGCACTTGCAAAACAGTACGATGCAACGATCGGGTATTACGAGCAGGGCGTATTGGAGCCTTTTACGCACAATAAGGCGATCCAAAAGGCGGTGGAAAGCAACCGCATTGATCGGGAAACAAAAGAATATTTGCGCACACTGCGCAAAAAATAAAATACGCCGCATGGCGTATTTTGTTTTGCCGTGATAGGATAAACCGAAATGGTTATATTATAAAAGAGTATGGGTTACAAAAAGTTGAACCTGTAAAGAAATACGTGAGGAAATGAGATGAAAGAATTAACAAAGGGCAGTCCTTGGAAGGTTATTTTACAATTTGCCATTCCGCTGATGATCGGGTATGTCTGTCAGAATTTTTATAATCTGGCGGATTCCAAAATTGTGAGTGCATATGTCAGCACCAAGGCACTTGGAGCGGTTGGTGCAACCAATGATATTTTTACATCCATCATTGCATTTCTGATCGGTATGACGCAAGGCTTTTCCATTCCGATTGCTGCAAGCTTTGGCGCGCAGAATTATGAGAAATTGAAAAAGAATGTTGCGGGAACCATTGTGCTCACGATGGGACTTGGAACGATACTGCTTATTTTATCGGAGCTATTCATCGAAAAAATACTGCATCTTCTCGGGACACCGCAGGATTTGATGGTCGATGCGGTCAGTTATATACGGATCATTCTCGCCGGTATTTTGTTTAGTGCACTTTATAATATGTGTGCCAATATTTTGAGGGGATTAGGAGACAGTAAGACACCGGTCATTTGTCTGATCATTTCGGTATTTGTCAATATCGGACTGGATTACCTGTTTGTTGCAATTCTGCCATTCGGTATTCAGGGTGCTGCGTATGCGACCATTATTTCGCAGCTGCTTTCCGGGGTGCTTTGCCTGACGATTATATGGAAGAAATTTTCTGTCGTATTGCCGGGGAGGGCGGAGTTTTCATATGATGGTCAGATTTATGGAGAACTGTTGTCCACCGGGCTTGCCATGGCAATGATGTCATGCATTGTCAATCTTGGTTCCGTGTTTTTACAAAGTGCAATCAACACGCTTGGAAGTACGATTGTAACAGCGCATACGGCGGCGCGCAAAATCTTTGGAATTCTGAATGTGATTTTGTATTGTGTGGCACTTGCGATGACGACCTTTAGCAGTCAAAATATGGGAGCAGGAGAGTATGGAAGGATCCGAAAGGGATTAAAGCAGTCGTTACTCATGCAGACCATTATGACGACAGGTCTTGTGATTTTTTCATTCCTGTTTGCAAGGCCCATTCTTCAATGGATTGTCAGCAGTGATAATCCTGAGATCATTAATGCGAGCCTTTTGTATACCAAAATCAGTGTTGTGTTCTATTATGTGCTTGGACCGCTTTTGACGCTGCGGTGTACCTTGCAGGGAATCGGCAAGAAGTTTATGCCGGTCTTTACAAGCTTTGTTGAGATGGCGCTCAAAATTCTTTCGGCAGCCTTTTTGGTGCCGGCACTCGGATATTTTGGAGTGGCACTCACAGAGCCGATCAGCTGGGTTGTCATGACCATCTTTTTGGCAGCTGCATATATTAAGGCAGCAAAGAACCTAAAACAAATGGAAAAAGAAACCCCGCAGGGCAACTGATTTATTCAAAAGGACGAATGCGGTATGTGACTCCAAGGTCATCACAGATTTTGGCGCAGAGCGCTTCGTCTTCTTTTGGTATGGTCGTTTCTACTGTTGTCATGACAACGTTTGGAACGTATTGTTTGGCGCGACGTGCAAAATCGAGCATCGCATCAAACGACTGATCACCGAATTTGGAACGGACAAGCTTGTGGTAGGTATCTGCATGTGGGCTGTTTAAACTGATGGAAACAGTATCAATCAGCCCCGCAAGTTCCGGTGTGATATCACGGCCGTTTATGAGGTTTCCGGCGCCGTTTGTGTTGATACGGATTGGCATATGATACGTATCTTTTACAAAACGGGCCACTTCTTTTAAGACGTCAAATGCTTCGGTCGGCTCACCGAATCCGCAAAATACAACTTCCTGATACTGTGACATATCAAATTTGTCAAATTCTGCAATGACCATTTCGGCTGTCGGGTCTCCGTCTTTTAACCAAAGACTATCAGAATCGCCCATGCGGTCCTTTGTCTGCCGCAAACAGAATGTGCAGGCGTAAGGGCATTTGTTCGTGAGATTCACGTAAAGATTGTTGTGTACTTTATATAATAGTTCCATAATTCCTCCTATTTCAGTGAATATAATACTTCTTCAAAGCATACACCATCTGTAACCGGTATGTCTAATGCAATCGATTTTGCAATACATTTTTTGACAAAGCGCGTTGCTTTTTTGACGCTGTCCTGAAACGGCACGTTGTTGACTGCATCGGCAGCGATAATCGAGCAGAAAATATCACCGGTGCCGGAACGCTGTGTACCTGTTTTTTCACAGCGGATAATATGTGGCTCGCACCCCTTTTCAAAGCAGAAATTGGCGATGTAGCCACCCTGGATGATGCCTGTGATGACGATTTTTTGCGGACCCATACCGCTCAGCTCTTCCGCGAGCGTGGTCAAATCCCTGATGTGCCATTTGTCATGGTAGGTTCGTTCCGTCAAAATACATGCCTCTGTCAAATTAGGTGTAATGATATCGGATAGTTCAACAAGCTGCTTCATCCGCTTGCTTGTCTTTGGACTGTAGGTCGGGTAGAGCTTTCCGTAATCGCCCATCACGGGGTCGATAATGACCTGCGTTCGTTCCGTTTTAAACGCACCGATAAAATCACGTACGAAATCAATCTGGCGTTCACTTCCAAGAAAGCCGGAGCAGATGCCGTCAAAGCGTAAATCAAGTTTTTTCCATTCGTCGATGAAATGCGGCATGTGTTTTGTGTAATCGGAATAGTAAAAGCTTTCAAAGCCTGTATGATTTGTGAAAATCGAAGTCGGAACCGGGCAGCACTGAACCTTCAGCATGGAAATAATCGGAAGCTCCACTGCGATGGAACAACGGCCGAATCCGGATAAATCATTGATTAATGCGATTTTCTTTTGATGATTATGTGACATAAGCGCTCCTCATAAAGCATTATTGTTTAAATGATGTAAAGAAATACATACATATCTTACTATACAAGATTGATGGCTTATTTAAAAAGGCCAAATTTGAGATGTTTAACCAAGCCAGTGGGCGCCCGGGCATGCGTGCAGGGTTGCTTTTTTGTCAACAAAACGATACAATGGAAAGAAGTATTGCATGAAGGCATGATTGCCTTTGATGTGGGAGAAAATATGAGCAAACACAAACAAGCGAAAAAATCATTTTTGATTCAGGGAAGTATTCTTGCGGGTGCAGGAATTCTGACCAAAATAATTGGGTTTATTTACCGCATTCCGATGAGCAATCTGCTCGGGGACCGCGGCAATGGTGTATATACAGTTGCATTTGGTATTTATAATATCGCATTAACACTTTCTTCTTATAGTATGCCGCTTGCGGTGTCAAAGCTTGTTGCTGCGAGGCTTGCAAAAGGAGAAAAACAGAATGCCAAACGGGTATTTCGGGATGCGTTTTTCTTTGCAGTATTTATGGGACTGCTTGCTTGTCTGGCACTTTATTTTGGCGCGGACTTACTCGAAGGCTTATATAAGCGGCAGGGCTTGTCAAAACCGCTTCGCATTTTGGCACCGACCACACTTGTAGTCGCGCTGCTTGGTGCGTTTAGGGGATATTTCCAGGGGCATCATAATATGGTGCCGACGGCTGTTTCGCAGGTGCTTGAACAGATTATGAATGCCATTGTCAGTGTGGTGGCATCCTATGGATTCATCAAACTGTATGCAGGCAGCGACATGGTATATGCTTATGGTGCCGCGGGAGGCACGATGGGTACACTCATGGGTGCGATGATCGCACTTGTCTATTTTGTGATTTTGTATCTTGTGACGAGACAGGATGATATGGGAACAGAAGATACGGAGGAAGCGCTTGAAGAACACAAACTGATTTATAAGGCGATTATTTTCACAATGATTCCCGTTATCCTCAGTCAGACGATTTATCAGATCGGTTATACGATTGATGACATATTGTACGGTAATATTTGTGCCTTAAAGCGTGTGCCGGAGGAAATCGCAAGCTCACTGCAAGGTGTTTTCAATACACAGTACAATCAGATGATTAATTTGCCGGTGGCCATATCAACTGCAATGGCAAGCTCAACCATTCCGAGTATGGTTGCATCCAAGACGCGCGGCGAGACGGGCGAGCTTCATGAGAAGATCACGATGGTTTTAAAGCTCAACATGCTGATTGCTTTTCCGTGCATGGTCGGTATGACGATTCTTTCCACGCCGATTATTAAGCTGTTGTTTTTTAAACTGACAACCTATCAGACAGTTGCTTCCAATTTGCTGTTGTTTGGTTCAAGCGCCATTGTATTTTATGCACTTTCATCTATTACAACAGCCATTTTACAGGGAAATGATTACATGAAATTGCCGCTTAAGCACAGTGCGGTTTCTCTTGTGATTCATATTGCGCTTCTTTCGGGACTTTTATATTTTACGGACCTGTCTGTATACGCACTTGTGATTGCAAATGTGACATTCCCGCTCGTTGTATGTGTGCTGAATTGTGTTCAAATCGCCAGAAAGGTAGGGTATCGGTTTGAACTGATGAATTTGTTTGGAAAGCCGCTTCTTGCTTCTTTATTGATGGGTGTTTTTACATACGTCATCTATGAAGGGTTATTCAGAGTGGGGATGCCTATGCTTGTCGCAACAGCCGTTTCGATCGTGGTAAGTATGGGGGTGTATTTTGCTTTTGTGATAAAGCTTGGTTTGATTACGAAGGAAGAAATGAAACAGTTGCCGGGTGGAAGAACGCTGGCAGCAAAAATATATAAGAACTAAAGGGGGACATATGAGATATCCGGAATTTTTAAAAGAAGGTGGCGTGATTGGGGTTGTCGCACCATCATTTGGATGTAAGACGGAACCGTATTGTTCGGGGCTTGCACATGCGAGAGAGCGCTTTATTGGAGCGGGCTATCGCCTCAAAGAAGGACCAAATTGCGAGGCGGATGATGGGGTCGGAATCAGTTCGACGCCGCAAAACTGTGGCACTGAGTTTACAACATTTTATACAAGCGGTGAAAATGATGTGCTCATGTCATGCGGCGGTGGGGAACTCATGTGCGAGATTTTGCCGTATGTAGACTTTGATGCAATAAAAAAAGCAAACCCAAAGTGGTTTATGGGCTATTCAGATAATACAAACCTGACGTTTTTGCTGACAACGCTATGTGATGTTGCATCCATTTACGGACCGTGTATACCGACCTTTGGCCGTGAACCGTGGCACAAATCCGTGCAGGATGCGATGGACGTCCTGACGGGTAAGAAATTGACACTCAAAAATTATGGGATGTGGGAAAAGGACAGTTTAAGGGATGCTGATCATCCGTTTGTTCCGTACCATCTGACGGAGAAGTCTGTTTTGATGCAGTTTGATGAGACGGGAACAAAGACAAAAGCAGTGGCTATGAAGGGTAGGCTGCTTGGCGGTTGTCTTGACTGTCTGACAAATCTCGTCGGGACAAGCTATGACAGGGTAAAGGCGTTTACAGAGCAGTATAAGGAAGATGGAATTATTTGGTTTTTGGAAAGCTGTGAACTGAATGTGTTTGGAATCAGACGTGCAATGTGGCAGCTCGAGCAGGCCGGATGGTTTCAGTATACAAAAGGCTTTATCATCGGACGTCCAATGCTGTTTGGGCAGGATATCATGGGGCTGAACCAGTATGATGCGGTGCTTGAAACTGCAGGAAAGTATCATGTGCCTGTGATTATGGATGCGGATATCGGACATCTGCCGCCGCAGATGCCTGTGATTTGTGGAAGTATGGCGGAGATTGAGACGAAAGGAAATAAGCTTACGCTAACGATGGAATTACGTTAGCGTAAGCCGTGAAAACCCGGTGGAACGAAGTCGATTTCACCGCGATAGACGCCGGCGATTGTGCCAAAGCAGTCATAGCCTCTGACAGAGCAAGGCGGATTGAAAAAGCCCGCATGAAAAATCGAGGCGAGTAGTCCGCCTCCTTGTTCATCCTCATAATATTTGCGGATGTGGAGACGCTGATTGTGATACCAGATGCCGATTTGTCCTACCTTCGGGTGATGGGAGCAGTCGACCATCAGGCAGTCACCGGAGTAGTAAACAGGTGATAACTCATTGCCCTCAATATAAATTCCACATGATATTTCACCCGGATAGGATATTAAAAAGTCAGAGACATCCATATATCCTAAGTGACAGCTGTCAAACTGCATCGTGTCACTTGGAAAGGTGTTTGGATAAAAAACAGGTCGCATCTGAATTTCAGGGGCCGTTTGGTTTTGCTGCAGCATGTATTCCAGGTGAATGACGGCATGCATGAGATTGATGGAGTGTTTCGGAAAGTCGCGAAGTAACTGAACAGAAATGTCGCTTCGATCAATCAGATAGTCAAGCGAGCAATTCAGTGCATCGCAAAGTGGTAAAATTGTTGATAATTTTGGATCGGCTACGCGTCCGTAAACAAGATTTTTAATTGTGTCGATGGATAGGCCGCTCAGCTCCGCCAAATCACTTTGCGACATATCTCGATATTCCATGATTTCCAGTAGTTTTTGTCGAATCATAGTGCATCTCCGCGAATATAGTGTTAAATATGATAAAT
>JAGKTY010000091.1 GCA_021153185.1 Lachnospiraceae bacterium | reverse complement strand
AAATAAGATTCATTATGCGGTTTCCAACGAAACGGCAGCGGAAGTAATATTTCATAGAGCAGATGCAGAAAAGGAATTTATGGGCTTGACAACGTTTGCAGGAAATCAGCCAACGCTTAAAGAGGCAAAGGTTGCCAAAAACTATCTTAATGAAAAAGAACTCCGTGCGATGAATCAAATTGTGTCCGGATATTTGGATTTTGCTGAAAGACAAGCAGAGCGAGAGATAGCCATGACAATGCATGATTGGGCAAGGCATTTGGATGGTATATTGACTTCGACGGGGGAGAATCTTCTATCCGGTAATGGGTCCATCTCACATGATCAAGCCATGAAGAAGGCGGAACAAGAATATCGAAAGTACAAAGAGAGAACACTTAGCGATGTTGAGAAAGATTATTTAAACTGTATTGGAGAGTTGCAAAAATACAGTAACAGTTAAAGAAATAATGCTTACATAAATATAAATGAGAGTGAAAGAGGCCCGGGCGCGATGCGCTCGGGTTTCTTGTTTGGCAAATTTTGGATTACTTAATTAAAAATGAAAATTAATCCAATTGACGTTGTTCACTTACGACCTTAATAATTAAGTCGTAAGAAAAGTCGTAAGTAAATCGTAAGAAGTTATGGAGGCATATTATGGCAATTCCAATCACTATAGACAAGCTATTAAATGAAAATGTCGTAGAATGGGCGAGAATACACAGTAAAAAATGGCATTACAATTGATGCTACTGATGCTCGCGAACTGGGTATTAGCGGACAGGTTGTTACAAAAGAGGCTGCATTAGAAGTATCGGTTGCAAAAGTAAATCTTACTATGGCTGATGTTCAGGTTGAGAACGGATTTACTTCAGCAGCGGCAACATACGGAAAAACATATTGTTGTTAACGGTCGGGGATTTATCAAAATCCCCTCCTACTCGATTGGTATATAAAGGGAATAATAAGACATCCATATTGATTCTGTCATGATTTATGCATATACTATAAGAAACAGTATTTTTGGACGTTTTGAGGAAGCGGGAAGTGTATTGATTATGAATATAATAGATATCATTGGAGAAGCAACTGAATATGATAAAAAACGCGCGCTGGAAGAAAAGAAACCCAAAAGCTGGTGTAAAAGTGTAAGCGCGTTTGCAAATACATTTGGTGGAGCACTAATTTTTGGTATTTCAGATGATGGTCGGGTTGTTGGACTTGAAGATCCAAAAGGAGATGCAGATAAAATTAGTGAAATGATTAAAACAAGACTTGATCCGATACCGGAGTTTAAGCTTAGATTCCATAAAACCGAAGATGAGAAGATTTTGGTCATACTTGATGTATATAAAGGGGATGAAACGCCGTATTATTATTCGGGAGATGGTGTACTGGAAGCTTATGTACGTGTTGGAAATGAAAGTGTAAAGGCAACGGCGACTGAATTGAAGCGTCTTGTTCTTAGAGGAAACAATACATCATATGATTCTCAGAATTCTACCTATAAGGTGGAAGATTATGCATTTTCAAAGCTTAAAGAAAGATATAAGAAGTGGACTGGTAATAGCTTTGACGATAAAGATTTGATTTCGTTTGGACTCGTAAATGAGCAGGGCAATTTAACAAATGCGGGGGCATTACTTGCGGATGAAAGCCCGATTCGTTGTTCAAGATTATTTTGCACAAGATGGAATGGGCTGAATAAAAGTGGTGGCGCAGTGGATGCGTTGGATGATGCGGAGTATTCAGGCAGTGTTATTTCCTTGATTGAAAACGGGGAAGCATTTATGAAGCGGAATTGTAAAATGAAATGGCGCAAGACTGCAAATTCAAGAGAAGAAATGCCGGAGTATGTAGAGCGAAGCTATCACGAGGCACTTGTAAATGCTTTGGCGCATCGTGACTATCTGGTCAATGGAAGCGAAGTCCATATTGACATATATAATGATAGAATGGAAATCTATTCTCCGGGAGGAATGCCGGATGGTTCCATGATTCAGGACAGAGATCCTCTTACAGTTCCTTCAACCAGAAGAAATCCTGTTCTTGCCGATGTATTCAACCGGCTTGGATATATGGAGCGCAAAGGTAGCGGATTTGGAAAGATTATCAGCGGATATGAATTTCAAATTAATTATAATGAGAGTAAACGACCATCATTCCGCTCTGACAGATATCAGTTTACGGTAGTAATGCCGAATCTGAACTACGATGTCCCTCAAGATGTCCCTCAAGATGTCCCTCAAGATGTCTCTCAAGACAAGTTAGATGCTCAGATTGTGGACATGATTCGTAAGGACAGAAAAATAAGTACAGAAAAGATGGCAGCTGCATTAGGTGTAAGTTCTAAAACAATTAAACGTCATATAAAAAACATGGATAATGTATGTTATGTTGGACGCGGTTTTAGCGGACATTGGGAAATAAATGATAACAAATAAGCGGTTGGTTTGAGGGGAAGTTTGATGTGTTTTCGAAAGTGAAAAAGCCGGTTTTTCCGGCTTTTTTTGCGCCCTGCCGCCC
>JAGKTY010000090.1 GCA_021153185.1 Lachnospiraceae bacterium | reverse complement strand
GAAACATTCACTGTTCGTCGTATATCTTTTGGAATTGGTGTTGAGAGAACATTCCCACTTCACTCTCCAAAAATTGATCATATTCAAGTAGTTCGTAAGGGTGTTGTTAGACGTGCTAAACTCTACTACCTTAAAGGCAAAACTGCTAAGAACGCAAGAATTAAAGAAGCTAGATAATCATTATAAAGAGATATGTTCGCATATCTCTTTTTTTGTGCGAAATTTTACTGGCAATAGTTTTGAAAACACAAGAATTTCTCCGGGCAACAAATCTCTGATAAATTCTGCACCGACAGCTGATAATGCACAGCTTTCAGAAGCAATAACATAAGTACCATCACTTATTTTTCCGTAGCACAGCGGTCTGAAGCCATAAGGATCACGACAGGCAATCATTTTTGCAGGTGACATAACCACAAGTGAGTATGCACCGCAGAGTATATTCATGCTTCGGCTTACTGCTTCTTCAATTGATGGTGCATTTAACCTTTCCTTTGTTATGATATATGCAATCGTTTCAGTATCGCTTGTTGTATGAAATATTGCACCTGTAAGTTCAAGCTTGTTTCTGAGTTCATAAGCATTTGACAGATTTCCATTGTGTGCAATCGCCATTTTTCCTTTCTGGTGATTCACCTCAATCGGCTGACAGTTTTTCCTGCTCGAACCTCCTGTTGTTCCGTATCTTACATGACCGACCGCCATATTTCCCTTAGGAAAATCACGAAGTTTCGATCCGCCAAACACTTCACCGACTAGTCCTATATCCTTATGTGAATAAAATAATCCGTCATCATTTACTACAATGCCGCATGCTTCCTGACCTCTGTGCTGCAGAGCATATAACCCATAATACACAAGATCAGAAACATTGGTTTGTGCAGAAGAAAAAACGCCGAATACTCCGCATTCTTCATGTATAGACATTACTTCACACTCCTCTCAAATGCCGCTCCGATGAAGCCACAGAAAAGAGGATGTGCCTTATTGGGACGGCTCTTAAATTCGGGATGATACTGAACGCCGACATGGAATGGTCTTTTTGTAATTTCAACTGTTTCTACAAGTCTGCCGTCAGGTGAAGTTCCGCTAAGTGTAAGTCCTTTACCTTCAAGTATATCTCTGTATTCATTATTAAATTCATAGCGATGTCTGTGTCTTTCTGAAATCGAAGTTTCACCATAGCAACGCTCCATTGTTGTATCAGGCTTAATTTCGCAGGGATATGCACCCAACCTCAATGTGCCACCCTTATCTATATCATCGCTCTGACCGGGCATAAAATCTATTACTTTATGCTTACACTGCTCATCAAACTCACCAGAGTTTGCATCGGTTATGCCGCAGACATTTCTTGCATATTCAATAACTGCAATCTGCATACCGAGACAAATTCCGAAATACGGAATTTCCTTTTCTCTCGCATATTTTGCGGCAAGAATCATACCTTCAATTCCACGATTGCCAAATCCGCCCGGAACTAAAATTCCGTCAAGACCGCAAAGCTTTTCTTCGTAATTGTCATTTGTAATTTCTTCCGAGTCAATCCATTTTATATCAATATGCGCATTATGATAGTATCCGGCATGACGAAGGGCTTCTGCAACAGAAAGATAAGCATCGTGAAGTCCGACATATTTTCCTACAAGACCGATATTTACATTGTGTTCTCTTGTCTTTATACGCTCGACCATCTGACTCCACTCGGTTAAGTCAGGTTTCGGAGCATCTATTCCAAGTTCTCTGCACACAACCGCTGAGAAGTTTGATTTTTCAAGCATAAGAGGTGCTTCATAAAGGTTTGGAAGCGTAATGTTTTCGACAACACAATCAGGCTTTACATTGCAAAATAGTGAAATTTTCTTGAAAATGGATTCATCAAGAGGTTCATCACAGCGCAAAACCACAATATTGGGGTTAATGCCCATTCCTTGCAGTTCCTTTACCGAATGCTGTGTCGGCTTGGATTTATGTTCGTTGGAACCGCGAAGGAAAGGAACTAATGTAACATGAATAAACAGACTGTTTTCCCTGCCGACCTCTATGGAAATCTGACGGATTGCTTCAAGAAACGGCTGCGATTCAATATCGCCGATAGTTCCACCGATTTCTGTAATTACCACATCTGCATCTGTCTTCTTACCGACACTGTAAACAAATTCTTTAATTTCGTTTGTAATATGAGGGATTACCTGAACTGTTGAGCCTAAGTATTCGCCGCGGCGTTCTTTATTGAGTACATTCCAGTAAACCTTTCCTGTGGTAAGATTGGAATATTTGTTAAGGTTTTCATCAATAAATCTTTCATAATGTCCAAGGTCAAGGTCGGTTTCTGCACCATCTTCGGTTACATATACTTCGCCATGCTGATACGGACTCATTGTGCCGGGATCAACATTTATATACGGATCAAGCTTCTGTGCCGCAACCTTGAGTCCTCTTGCTTTCAAAAGTCTTCCCAGCGATGCAGCGGTAATACCTTTACCAAGCCCCGAAACAACACCTCCGGTTACAAATATATATTTTGTCAT
>JAGKTY010000057.1 GCA_021153185.1 Lachnospiraceae bacterium | reverse complement strand
CTCATAAAAACAGCCTGCTTTCGCAGACTTCGCAGCTTTGCTGCTCTTGTTTTTATTTCGTATACGCTCGGGTACAAATAAATGCCGGCTACGCCGTCGCTTATTTGACTTCCTCGCTATAAAATGAGTGTTCCCAGCGGGAATCGAACCCACAACTAGCGCTTAGGAGTTCAAGTCCATGCAGAAAACACATATCATTATCTGTAAATCTAAGTCAAGGAAAGTCTTGATTTTTCTAACCTTCCTGTAAATTCATGTCAAAATAAGAAAACAGAAAATCATTCAAGTAAATCGGCTTTCGCTGACAAAATGATGACACTGTCACCCTGAGGGTTCAGCCATTCCGTTCCTACGAATTCATATCTATGGCTACCATTCGCTCTCATCAAAGCAGTAATGATAACACTATTTTCTTATTAGATTACCTATATTATATCGTGTAAGAGGTCGGATGTCGATGGTTTTTTGACCATTATTTGCTCTATTTTACTCATACACTCTTATATATAGAAAGATGAAAGTTACCACTCCCATTTTTACAATACTCACCATCTTATCATCCTGCAAACTGAAGTTATCTCTCTCTTTCTGTTTTTGCAATTTGATGAATAATCTCAGAAAAACCTTCTGAATCCGATTCTAATAAACCATGCGTCATATTTTCCATCAAAAACATTTGTTTATATGGTGCGTTTACTTCTTCGAAATATCCTTGTGCTAATTTGTAGTTTGTCTGATAATCCTTATCTCCATTTATATTATAGAATGGCACTTGATAATCAACTCTATCTTTCAAAGAGAACGAAGCAAATTCCTCGGAAGAAAAAAAATCCAAATATACACTCATATCTCTCTTAAAATAATTTATCCAATCAATGATAGAATAGTTCGGATTAAATATTATTGTTGTAACTAAATTGTAATCAGAACCATTCACCATCATATCATAGCCATATTTTTGCATAATTGTATTTCTTGCAATAATATGTTCCATAGTAACATTATCAGGTGTTAATTGATTTACTAATTCCAGAGTTTCTTCGTCACCCTCAGCCCATAACAATGCTTCTTGCTTAAAAGCCTCCTCATTTTCCAAGTAATCAACAAGCTGTCCTGTTCCAATAAAGCATTCATAATATTCTGGGTATTCAAGTACCAGATTTGCTCCGTAAATAGACCCCCACGAATGTCCAAGAACTGTAATTTTATCTTTCGAAAGGTAATTCAATATAAATTCTGTTACTTCCTTTCCATCTGTCATAAATATTTCTCGTGTCAATACGATATCATTCTGTTCTGCATCATAACTTTTTCCACAATTACGCTGATCCCATGTTACCACAGTATATACATCTGCCCATTTTCTCGTAAACGCATAATCAATATCACTTGTTGCCGAGCCAGGACCACCATGCAAATACAGCAAGACAGGATTATCTATGTCCTCCCCATAAATATTAATCCACTGCTTTGTGCCATTAACATCAACATACCTTGACTCATTGATACCACCATCAGGAGTTTGATTATAAATTGCTTTCCCAATTGCTCTAACTAAAAAGAATGTAATAATTAATGCCAAAATAACGAGTACTACCCATTTTATAATTTTAAATATTTTACATTTTCTCTTCATCATAATGTCTCCACAAAATTCAAATTATTGTTCTCTTCTGTATTGAAAACTTTGTGAAACAGTTATTCTAATTCACAAATTATCTTTATATACCTCTCTACAAATTATTCTTATTTCAAATCTTCCTTTTTAAAATGAAGAAATGTCAACATAAATCCTATTCCTGATACGAAAATAAGAATAGTGATACTTAACCAAACAGGATAGCCTGTTCCTTCTACACGTCCCTGTAATAATAAGACACTTGCAGTCCATGGATATAACGCTCCCCATTCCTGATTACATAATGCTGCACTTCCTAATACAATCACGGCTGACGTAATCATAGGAGCAACAAAGCCCTTTGTTTTCTGAGCAATGTAGACAAAAGGAGTAGTTGTAGCAAACATGAATATTGTTAGTAGGAAGTATTTTGGAATCCATCTGAAGGCAGTGAACAAACTATATTCTGACATTCCGAAAATAGCATGAAAAATGCCAGAGAAGAACAAAATGCTAAACCATGAAACTAATGTTAATCCTAAATCCCATATAAACAATGTTAAAAATTTTCCCGCTAGCACTTTCGTTCTCGAAATAGGAAGCGGAAGAATTGTTTTCCATGTGTTCTCTGCATATTCTCTGCTAAACAGATACGATGCAATTGCAACAGACACCATCATGTTTGCTAATATAAGCATATAGAGAACGCTATTTGCATATACCTGATCCAACAGGATTTTCTCTTCTGGATGCTCGGCATGTGTCTGCAATTCCTCTACCAATAACATGAATGGAACTGCTACAGCTCCGAGTACACTAATAGATATCATTTTAGAATGTCTTAATTTCAATAATTCACAATATAATAAATTAAGCAATACCGCCACCTCCAATTAACTCTGAAAAATAGTTTTCAAGATTGTCTTCACAGGTATTGATTCCCGTAACCACCAACTGATTTTCTACTAAAATCTGATTAAAATATCCTACGTTGAATTCTGTTTCGAAAATTTTTATCATATGATCCTGTATATCGTAGTCCCTTACATTGCACTGATTCTCAAGTATCTTTGCTGCTGATAAAGCGTCTGATACTGTAAAAGCTACATATTTTCTCTTTCTTTTATGCAATTCTTTCATATTGACTTCTTCTACTAATTTCCCCTGATTGATTACTCCAATCATGTCTGCAATCTGTTCAATTTCACTTAGAACATGACTTGAAATAAATATAGTCGTTCCCTTTGTTCGACTCAATTCACATAAAAACTGACGTATCTCAGATATTCCTATTGGATCAAGTCCATTAATTGGTTCATCAAGTATCAGCAACTCTGGTTCATGCATAATAGCAGCGGCAATGCCAAGTCGCTGTTTCATTCCCAGTGAATAGTCGGAGAAGGGTTTCTTTTTTTCCTGATCAAGTCCTACTACTTCAAGCGCATGCTTTACAGAAGCTTTCGAAACATTCTTACGGAATCTTGCCAGAATCTCTAGATTTTCCTGTCCTGTTAAATTTGTATAGAAACCAGGGGTTTCAATGATCGAACCAATTTTTTGATAAGTATCCTTCATTTGTTCTCGATGATCTTTACCAAACATCATGATTTTACCAGCTGTCGGACTGACAAGCTGTAACATCATTTTCATGATTGTAGTTTTTCCTGCTCCATTTCATGAAGAAACTGCAATCACTTGCCCTGGAACAAAAAGAAGATGCGAAGCACGGAGAAAGCTTTTTTCCGGTGCAGAAATATGTCACCTGGCTCGTCCCGGATTATCCGGTTGTAACAACCCACTGGCATGATGAGGCGGAGCTTACGCTGATCACCAAAGGAAGCTGTCGGTATCAGATTGACTTGGTAGAGTATGAGGTAAAAGAGGGGGACCTGCTCTTCATTCCGCCGCTCCTCCTTCACTCCGTCGCTCTGAATCAGGAGAAGGAACTTGTGTCAGAAACTTTCGTTTTCCATATGAATTTTCTGGGCGGCAATTCTACGGATATCTGTTCCACCCGCTATCTCACCCCTATTATGAATCAGGAAATATCCATGCCCTACCTGATTACAGAGAATCACCCGGTCTACGCTTCTCTGCACAAGATCTTTGACCAGATTACTTCACTGTATGATGCGACAATTGATGGATATGAACTGGCTCTGAAAGCCATGTTTTTGCAAGCCGTTTTTCTGCTCTTGCAATACAGCGAGAAAAAAACAGACTCCGAAAGTGAAAGTTCCTCTGACAAATTAAAGCAGGTTCTTGATTATATTGAACTTCATTATGAAAATGCAATTTCTGTATCCGAGCTGGCCAAGTTATGCTACTTCAGCGACTATCATTTTATGCGTTTTTTTAAGAAGCATATGAACATGACCTGTATCGAATACATCAATAATCTGCGTCTGGAAAAAGCGGTGGAAATGTTCGAACAGGGAAACACCTCTATCTTGGATGTTTCCCTGTCCGTTGGTTTTCACAATCTTTCTTATTTTCATCGGGCGTTCAAAAAGAAGTACAATATGACACCCCTTACCTTTATCAAACAGCTAAAGGCAGATTAGACACAAGCCGAGGTATTCAGATATTCCAAAAATTGTGCTTCCGGCAATGGTCTGGAAAAGTAATAACCCTGAATATAATGGATTCCAAGAGGCCGGAGCATCTCAACCTGCTCCTTTTCCTCGATTCCTTCTGCAACCATCTTGAAGCCCAATTTCTTAACCATGGCAGCCGTACTTGAAAGAACCTCTTTTCCTTTCTGGTGACTGCTTGCCATGTCAATCAGAGATTTATCCAGCTTAATAATATTGAGCGGCATTGATATAATCGCACTGATGTTGGAATATCCCGTTCCGAAATCGTCCATGGAGAACGTAATTCCCTCATCTGAAAGTGCCTGCATATTCTTCAAAAGCATCTTCGGAGAATTATTTGCGACAGTCTCCGTAATCTCCAGATTTACCATATTCATTTCAATGCCATAGCGCCGTATGAGCGCCAGCACCGTATCTGCAAGTTCTTTCTGCATGCACTGCACAACCGATAAATTGATCTCAATATACTCAATTCCCAATTTTTTGAGATCCTGCTCCTTCATAAAACGGAACACCTTCTCAAGCACAATCTCTCCAATCTGGATGATCGTACCGTTCTTCTCCGCAATGGGAATAAACTCATTCGGCGGAATGAAGCCGTCCTCCGGATCGATCAGACGCAGGAGCGCCTCCGCAGAAGTAACGCGATTCTTTTCCATAGAATAAATCGGCTGATAATAAACCTGAAAATGATCTTCTTCTATGGCTCTTTTAATGACTTTCTCCACACGAATCTTTCTCTCGATCTGATCAAAATCGATATCACCGATATCAACAATGTGCTCTTTGTTAGGCACCATACCGGAAAATGCGCTATTGCAGAAATAGAACGTATTCAGGTCAGAGACTGTACCCGGCATCGCAAATGGCATCATTTTGTAGTTTACAAAAAGCAGGGCGTTCTCAAGCTGCCATTGCATGGAGAATCGCTCCTGAATTGCCTGCTGGCAGTTTTCAATCAATCTGCGGTGTTCTTCTGCCACCATGATCACAAAGGTGCCACTGGTATAGTAGTAAACATTTCCTTTGGATATTTTGTCCAAAAATTTGGCACTCTGCTGTAAGAGTGCTTTGCGATTATCCGAACCGAAATTATGTACAATGAAATTCAAATCCTCTATCTTAATTAGAAGTACACGCATTTTTTTACCGGCAGAAAGATTATTTTTCATAATCCGATCCATAATTCTCCGGTTAAAAATTCCCAGTTCTGAATTTAGGTATTCTTCGGATTTCTGCAGATTCAAAAATAGTGCCAACGCACTGATCGACATTCCAAAATGCATTAACAACAATGGTGGATTCATCAACTGAATCAATGCCGTAGCATAACCGACGATCATAAAGATACAGACTGAAATTTTGGTAGAACGGCTCGCCTGCTCCTTCGCCTTGAATACATAGATTACACCAAAAGCAACAAAATACAAATCTGCAGAGTATAGAATAAGCTGACCGCTGCCGCGCTGATAAATGCCGTCTACATAGCAAAAATACCACTGTGTCCAACGGTTGGACAATATGGATAAAAGAGTAATAATCTCCGGTACAAATAACAAACATCTGACCGGTATAGATAGATTGGTAACACTATTCTTAATTAGGGTAACCGCATATACTGCAAACAGAAACGGCGGTAAATTCAGGCTGAAAAAGTACAGATAATTAAAGCCATCCAATAAAGTCTGATTCATCTCTACGATTTTCATATTGCCGACCGTGTTGAGAATATTATTAAAAGCACCAATCAACGTGGATAAAACAATCAGCGTAAAGATAATATTATGATATTCCTTGGTCTTTTTCCGCATCAGGTGCGTAAATAAAATAACGAAGCAGATCACAATGGCACATACGTTGTACTGCATTTGATATTGCATAGATAACTCCATCCTTTTTCCTTAGTCTGTATTTTATTATAGCAAAACTGAAGGCATAAGACAATAAATTCATCATGAATGACGAGGAAACCAATCTAACTATTCATCTAATGTCAAGCATCTTTATTACTATAATCCAAAGTGCTGCATTCCCATCATAAATTCGTCTAATCCTTGCAACCTTTTTACTCTGCGTAGCTTGATTCCACATACATCACATATCTGTTCAAGTCCTGCTTCTACAATCACATTAGAGACTCTTACTTCCTTCGGTGCTCCAAACTGAAATATAAACCCTATTAGAATTTCAGCTAACATTACAATTGGATCATCATCCGGCTCCAGCATCTCAAATTTAATAATGGTTCCGGTATTTGCATCGCCCAATATAGAAAGTGCAGGATTTCCCGGGCGGTCATATTTCTTATCAGCAACAGATGCCCCTAGTACTGACACATCCGCCTCCAAAACAGCATCACATTTCGATACTTTTTCAAGGTCTGAAAGCAAATCTTCATCTGTAATAAGCAGATTGCCAAATTGGAAAGATGTAAATGGCATTGGTGCCTCACCAAAATTCCATGTTTTCTTATCCTTTCCAAATGAAAACAAAAACATATTTCCACTTTCAAAATCAACGTTTACATCAAGTTCATAATAATAATGCAATGCCAATTCTAAATCCTGAAGATATGTAGTCATCCGAACCACTTCCGCTTCATCCATATTGTAGGGATAATAACCGGGTTCAAAGGACATAAAGTAAAGCCATTGATTTTTACCACGATATGAGTAACCCAATTCCTTTATGGTCTTTCGCTGTTTATCAGTCAATTCATCTCGATTGCCCCAATAGCAGGTAAGATTTTTCTGATTGAACATCGCATATTCCGGTTTCAGATTCATACTCTGCTGCATGGTAAGCATAAGAAAACTGTTCAATCCCTCATAGCCTTCATAGACTGCTATGCCATAACAATCTCCACCACGGCCAAGAATACTGTAAAATACAGTATCTTCTTCAGCACCGTTTCGGACACCGATCAAATCCATATCCCAGAACTTTTCCCATGGTTTCAATTCTTTTATGCGGGTTGCCACTTCATACAATTCTTTCCATTGCTCTAAAGACGCCTCTTTCCTCATATGTCTAACTCCTTCTGAATCCGTATTCTTGTTTCAATCTTTCAAATATTTCAAAAGCCACCGGGCATATAGATATTGTATCCAACATCCCTAACAAGCTCCACATTCTTCCTTTTTCTTTGCTTCTATTCTTATTTTATCTGGATATATCATACATATGTTGTTCCTATCTGATTGTTAATCTACTCTACATTTTCCTATATCGTCTGTCACGATTACTACCGACTGTTTCAATATAATCAGAAAGTCCTTTCAAAATATCCTTTGTGCGACTTTCTTTTAGTCCTAACAATTCGCAGAAATCCCTAATTCCATATTCCTTTCCTTCTTCCATAAAAGCAAGTATTTTATCATACTGCATTTGCGTTTTTTTCGTCACTTTTTTATCGCCGCTTTTTATCGCCGCTTTTTTATCGCCGCTTTTTTTGAAAGAAAGCGTCAGCACTGTCCTATCCGGATCAAATCTCTCCTCAATTACCGGTTCTTCCCAGCCTTCATCTTCCCAAACATTAAAGATATTCGGTACACCACTTCCGGCACGTTCACCGATATTGATAAGATTAAACATTTTCATAAGTGCCTTGTTTCGCGGATCAGACTCGCCACCAATACGCATCTGTTTTTTACCGGTTCTGACATAACCGGGATTTGCCAAAACCAGTTTGTCCGGTTCTTTACGGATAACAACACCACGCAATCCATGATAATCTGCATTAATCAGACAGTTTGCCAGTGCTTCACGAAGTGCCTTGTGCACCGGAGTATCATCAACACGCTCTCCACCGGACATTTTAAATGGCACTTTTACGTCCTTAATGATTTTATTATAAACTCTAAAATAGAAATCGCACACATTTCCAGACCATTCACCGGAGCTGGACTGCAATCTATCACTCCAACGTGTTGTCGGATCTAATTCTTCTCTGTAATCCAAGAAGTACTCAGGGAAATGGCGGACAATATTGTATTCATCACCAAACATCAACATACCCGCTGCTGTAGGATGTAACTCTCCATCTTCGTCGGAAATAGCTGCTGCTCCGATACTTCTCAAATACTCACGGTCACTCAAACGCTCAAAAGGATGTCCCTCTTTTAAAGAACGATGGCTATTACGATATCCATGAATAGTATCATAATTCAAATCTTCCATAGGAACCTTGTCCAGCACTTCCATATCCATAGTACGCTCGGTCTGGTCGCGAAGCATGGTCTTTACCTGCAATCTGGTACAATGATAATCTCCCTCATAATTACGACGGAATGTACCATTAAAAATGTCATTATTGATGTAAACCGGCTTTTGCTCACGTTTCGCCATAGGCACATAAATAACCATTATGACATCTTTATTGTCTCCAACTTCATATGTCTGCACATCATCTTCCGACAGAAGGTTAATGCTTACCTTCTTAGGATTGTTCATATTGTCCCAAAGTTCCTTGCGGAGCTTGGAAGCATTCTGAAGGCCGGTCGTTCTCCAACTGCCACCTTTATTCTCTTTGACACCCAGAATAATAACTCCACCATAACAATTAGCAAAGGAAGAATAGGTATCCCACAAAGAAACTGGCAATCCACCTTCTGCTTTTTTCACTTCTCTTCTGTTGTCTTCTCTGTATTCATCGAATTGTGAAAGGTCAAAAGTTTTTTCCAAAATGATCACTCACTTTATGATATGAAACGCTTACACTTACAGCAATGCAGATAACAACAATTAACCATTGCCACCATACCATACGTTTTCCTTTTTTTAGAGCATTAAATTGATATTTATTTTTTGCTGTCACGATAATCCACCAACCTACTAATCCCCATACTATGCAGGTTGTTGTCCAATGAGCAATAAATTGTGGTGTAGAATAATCATTTAGCGATACACCAAAAATGAATGGTTCAACCATAAAAGCCAAAACGAATTCCAAACAAAAGCCAACTACAGCTAATAGTGCTAATCGCATATATTTTCCACCAGATATTTCTTTCATAATTTCTTCCTCGTAAAATTCTTATTTATCTATTAGACCTATTCAAATTTATCGAACTGTTCTAATTATTCGATTTATCGTTCCATGCGAACAAGAAATTCTGTTGTATCTTCCTCATATTTCTTATCATTTGTTACATCAAAACCGTGTCGCTTATAAAATGCTATCGCTTTTGTATTTTTCTCTAATGCCCACAAGAATTTGACATTCTTTTCAGTTATCATATATTCCAATAATTCTGCTCCAATAGACTTCCCTTGAAGTGCAGGTTCTACAAATAATTTTTTCACTTCGTCCTTTTCGATTTGAATAAAGCCTTTTACAACACCGTCATCATAAACCCATCAATGGATAAGAAACTCATGCAACCATATAAATCTCCAACCTGAAAATATCTTCCGGTAGGGAATGCAAAGCTGCTCGGTGCAATGAAATCCTTAACGGATAATCCTGAACCAACAAGATATTTCCAATCAAAATGAAACTTCGCATCATCTCCCATATGAAGCTGTCGATGCATAAGCTCCAGTCTCTCGTACCCGTTCAATGTTGTCGCTCTCACTCCAAGCCTTTTGAAGTTGTTGAGAATATCTGTTTCAATATGAGTCAGTCTCGGTTTTGCCGTCTTCATGGACTCTGCCTTAATACCGAATGTAAGATATTCCCGATGAGTACACGGTAATGAATTTTCAAGGTTCTAATGAGAAAGAGAGGAAAACGATGGATTACGAAACATTCAAGCAGGAGTTTGCTGAGGACATTAAGCAGAATCTTTATGAAAGAGGATACGGAGACTTTCAGTATATCTGAAAGGAAAAAACGCAAAGAAATTCAGGCACAATGAAGAATATGGTTCTGCCAGATGGGGAAAACATGCGGATATAGAACCATTTGAGGATCCTGTGTTTGCAAATAATGTGATACTGTCCCAGACAGAGCGGATCACCATGAGCAGCAGACCGAAGATTCCAAAGTATGCCAGAAATAAAAATGTTCTGGTTGTTGGTGGATCCGGATCAGGTAAGACAAGATTTTTTATCAAGCCAAATCTTTTGCAGATGCATTCGTCCTATGTGGTCACCGATCCAAAGGGTGGTCTTGTTAATGAAGTAGGTAATGCTCTGTATAAGAACGGATATCGGATAAAGGTATTCAATACCATCAATTTTACAAAATCAATGCACTATAATCCATTCGCCTATCTCCATTCTGAGAAGGATATTTTAAAACTGGTGACAACACTGATCGCCAACACTAAAGGGGAGAGCAAAGGCGGAGATGATTTCTGGCTGAAAGCGGAGACTCTGCTTTACACCGCATTGATTGGATATATCCATTATGAAGCTCCGGAAGAGGAGCAGAATTTTTCAACCTTACTTGAAATGATCAATGCAATGGAAGTACGTGAGGATGATGAGGAATTCAAGAATCCGGTGGATATGATGTTTGATGAACTAGCAGAGCAGAATCCGGATCATTTTGCAGTAAGACAGTATGCCAAGTACAAGCTGGCAGCCGGAAAGACGGCAAAATCTATTCTGGTATCCTGTGGTGCGAGACTTGCACCTTTTGATATTAAGGAACTAAGGGATCTGACAGCTTATGATGAACTTGAACTTGATACTTTGGGAGATGAGAAGACAGCGCTGTTTCTGATTATGTCGGATACAGACGGAACCTTCAATTTCCTGATTTCTATGATTTACACTCAGATGTTTAATCTTCTTTGTGAGAAAGCAGATGATGTGTATGGTGGAAGATTACCGGTTCATGTAAGATGCCTTATCGATGAGGCGGCCAAGCAATCCTGGGAAAAGAAACTATTGATATGTACAATACGGGACAGTCAAAAGGTTCCCAGGAAAGCTACAGTACGAATTACCAGAAACTTGGTAAGGATTTAATGACAATGGATGAACTGGCAGTCATGGATGGCTCGAAATGTATCGTGCAGGTCCGTGGTGTAAGACCGTTTCTATCCGATAAGTATGATCTGACACAGCATCCGAATTATAAGCTGACAGCAGATTATGACAAGAAGAACTACTTCGATGTAGTGAAATTCTTGAACCACAACTTAATACTGAAAGCAGATGACGAATATCAGGTCATCGACGTAACTGAGTAAAGAGCTCTTTCCATCCGGCGATAAAGGCCGGGAGGCAGGAGCTTTTTATATTTCCCAATAGAGGAACATTTCTATTTCCTCACAGGGAAATAAATATGCGCGCATAGCCGGAATCACTGCAGGGAGACCGGCATGTAACTGTAAACAGCCTCTTTGGTCGGGGCAGAAGGAAAAATATATCACACAAATATTTTTAATGGAGGAATTGAAACATGGCATTTTTTCAGAGCGCAGTAGGAACATTACAGACATTGGTAGTAGCACTTGGAGCAGGTCTTGGTATCTGGGGTGCAATCAATCTTATGGAAGGATACGGTAATGATAACCCTGGTGCAAAGTCACAGGGAATGAAGCAGCTTATGGCAGGTGGCGGTGTAGCCCTTATCGGTACCACACTTGTTCCCTGAGGATCCCCGTCAATCAGAAGCACTTTCTTTCCTTCTTTTGCTAATCCAATTCCAAGATTTACACACGATACGGTCTTTCCGACTCCACCTTTTTGATTTGATACTGCAATTACCTTACACATAAGCTTTTTCTCCTTTATTCATCCCAATATTTGTTCATGTTCATTTTCAGCATTTCCAGTATTTCCCGCCTCATCTGTTCCGCTGTATAACTGGTAGGAAAGAATCTGTGAAGCTGCTCATTCTTAAAGATAACACGGTCAATGTCTTTCTGTTTGATTTCACTTAGGATATCTTCCATATCCTGTACCGTCAGTTTTCCTTCCGTACTAAGCTTCTTTATCCGAAGTGCTTGTGATAATGAAGGCGTACACTGTGCAAACTCCATTGCTTCCAACATTTCCTTCTGTTCCTTCCTACTAAGGAACGACAGCTGTACAGCCGGCGTAAATCCCATGCTTCCGTCATCCACCTTTTCAAGCATCTCCGGTATCAGATCTGTTATCTTAATATACCTCTGAACCT
>JAGKTY010000056.1 GCA_021153185.1 Lachnospiraceae bacterium | reverse complement strand
TGCATATTTAGTGATAAAATGCATGGGCTATTTTTATATGGTTTACTATTAGTAATAACAAATGTTCATCTCTTCGACAAATTGGAATTTGTCTCTCTGACAAACTGAAATTTTCCACTTTATTTTATATGTGCAAATTTAATCTTTTCATAATATCTGGATTAAACACGCTATCTTGTAATTCTCCATTTGAAAATCCGATTTGCAAATTCATATCAGGAATGCTTGCAAAATCTTTTCCCATAAGAGTTTTTAGATTACCAGAAAAAACTTCAAAAGCAGCACCTTTAAATTGTGCTGGAATACTATCTGTTGTTTCCAATGCTTTTTTATAAACATCTAATGCATTACGTCCTTTTTCATCAACAAAGCCATCTTTAGTCTGTGAATACGTTCTTAAATCCTCGCCAGTCACTTCTTTAAAATCATGAATAGCACGATACTTGTCCATTACAGAATCATCAATGCGAGAACGATTACTTTGCATAACATGGTAGAACAGTTCCACGGAGTTATCATCACTATTTAATAGTTGTTCGACAATACTCTTCGTTTTCTCATCTAATCCAAAAACACTTAAAGTATGATTAAATGGTTCTATTGAAAATGTCATATTACCCAACAAGCTAACATCTAACCCTGCGTTAGAAAGAATGGTGCTAATCTGAGTATTTACCATTTTCCTGTTATACGTTGCTTGTTCAGAAGCAGTACTTCCTTTAACAGGTCCATCTAAATGCGGGTCATTCATATTTCCACATGTGCCATACATAGTCATATTTAATTCATTTTCATACATTGCCCGACGTTGTTCATAACTGTAATTCTTATATGCATCGCCAAACAGATACTTTTCTCCGAGTGCTTGTTTTAGTGAATCCGCATCCTTATACCTTGCACGATTACTAACCGAAGAATGGTAATATGTTTCCTCCAACTTGCAATGAGCTTTGTAGATTCCGCTTTCAGGATTTTCATTATTGCTTTTTACACGGTCATCCACAACCTCATATAACTTTTTCCATGATGGTGTTTGCGGTGTTTCTGGAGAATAACGCCCTTTAACATTGTAATAATTATAATACGAACTATTTATTTCCATAGACATAGTATCACACTCCTTTGAAACAATTTACAGAAATCCGTTGTTAACGTCGGGTTGAATTAACCAAATACTGTCAGGCGAAAATCGCCAAAATTAGTCAAGCGAAATCAACCAATCAAAAAAGTCATTGCTTTTCTTTATGTTTCATTTACACTGATGTATGCCAATGCAACAGTCAAATCAAAACATGGAGAATAAAAACAATGACTTAACTGAAATAATAACACAAGCTTTAAATGAAATGAAGATGGAACTTGGTGACAGCTTCGATATCGACAAGGTTAACCTTGCAGAACTGGAACGGCGAACAGGAATTACACGCGCCAAGTTGAGACGCATAAAGTCAAACGGGTTTATTGACAAACCACATGGTCTTACCGGGCGTAAAGCTGAACATACGGTTCTAAGTGGATACACAGCCGTTATCGATAACCTTCTCAGTAAATCCATTACAAATGCTTCTTTGATACATGAAAGGATCGGGGAATTGGGATATTCCGGTGGTCTGACATCTATAAAGGATTATATTGCACAGCACAGAGATCTCATTCCTGCAAAACGTCAGGTGGTTGCCCCTCAGGGCAGCCGTGGTATGCGTTACCAGTCTGCCCCGGGAGAATCCTACCAGATGGACTGGGGATTTGTAACGGTTGAAGATGACAATGGCAATGAATACAAGGTTGCCTGCTTTGCCATGATCTGTCACTGCTGTGGTCAGAGATATATTGAGTTCTTTCCGAATGCCAAACAGGAGAATCTGTTTATCGGAATGATTCATGCATTTCTGTTCATGGGTGTTCCCAGACATGTTCTTACCGATAACATGAAGAGCGTTGTTACAGGAAGAGATGCACAGGGACATCCTATCTGGCAGAAGGACTACGAAATATTTATGGGTAACCTCTGCTTTGAGACAAGGGTGTGCAAGCCAAGACATCCATTTACCAAGGGTGCCGTAGAACGTCTGGTGCGTTTTGTCAAAGAGAACTTCCTGCCAGGCCGTATTTTCAACGAACTCACGGATCTTAATTATGAAGCCATACGCTGGTGTAATACACAGAACAATGTTTATCACAGAGCAGTTGACTGCGTTCCGAATGATAAGCATATGTCAGAGTGTATGTGCCATGCGTCAGTACTTGAAAACACCCATGAGCTTTCTTACTATTTATGCCCAGAGAGAACGATATCCTTCGATGGATTTGTAAGCTATGAAGGAAGACGTTTTGGTGTTCCTTACTGGTATACAGAAAAAACCTGCCGTGTAATGCGTGATGGATATATTTTGTATATATATGACTCGAGAGCCTCACGTGTACTTGTTACACATAACGTTACCTGGAGCCGGAAAGACAGCTTCTGCAAGGATCAGTATGCCACCACTCAGCCGGAAGAATATCCAACATCACCGGTAAATATCAGAATAAAGCAGATAGCTCCTCCTGAGTATGATTCAGGATTTAGCAGATTCAACTTTGAGGAGGGCATGTATAATGGATAATTCATTATTTTGCAGAATACAATGTTCCTCTGAATATCTGGGTTTTTGCTTTGAAGAGCAGGAAATGGCCAATCTTGCAACGTCAGCTGACTACACAGAAGATCAGCTTCAGGCAATCGCTAAGACTCTTGACTATTTTAAAGACAAAAAGAAAGAAGCGAATATTTCAACGCTACTTCGTTTAAGCCGACTTCCGTTGAAAGAACCCAAGTCATTTGACAACTTCGATTTTGACATTCTGCGCGGAAAGAATACTGATTCTCTCAGAAATCTTCCAGCATTATCTGCTCTGCATGCCCACAAGAATCTTGCATTCATTGGTCCACAGGGTGTTGGTAAAACACATCTGGCAATGGCGTATGGACGTGAATGCTGCATGAGCTGTTATAAAACATACTTTCTAAAAGCGACGGAACTGAATCAGCGATTAACTGACGCAAGAAAATATGGTCGTGAAAGTTCTGTAATTAATGGTCTTGTCAAACCTTCCTGTCTCATTATAGATGAGGTAGGGCGCTGCGTATTCGATAAAGAGAATACTAGAATGTTCTTTGATGTAATTGATCGTAGATACAATAAAGAAGGACCAAACACCATGATCTTTACAAGCAATAAGAGTCCGGATAAATGGGGTGAATTCTTCGGTGAAGATTCCTCGCTTCTTTGTGCTCTTGACAGAATTTTCGACGATGCCCTTGTCTTTATGATCAAGGGAAACAGCTACAGAGGCAAAAAGTGTCAGACTGTGGCATTATCAGCCGGCGATCCTTCGCCGCTGCCTAAAACAAAAGCTTAAAGGAAAGGAGTAAAGGTATGTTGCATTGGCTATTTCTGATTGACCGAAAATGGTTATTTCTTTTCGACTCAACGTGGCTAATTCAACCCGACGCTAACACCGTTTCTATATCTATAATATCGGCACTTTATATCCGAAAGTTAATAATGCGTAAAATTCAAATTCATGCATGCTTTCAATCTCTCCACAAGACTGAAAGTTTCATCGTACTTATTCTCAACTAAATAACTTCATTCCCACAACAGAAACAAGTTTTTTATTCAAGGGAAAAATTACATTTGCAACAATAGCAACAATCCACCACTTATTGCTTCCCGTAATTTTTTCAAAAAATACAATAAAAAGAATTGCAACAAGCCAATAAAGCAAGGCAAACATACCCGGGAGGATTTCCCTCCAAATGCTTTTTTTATCTTCATCCGGCATAATGTGTGGTGCCGTTTCAATAAATTCTGCCGCTCCCTTAGGTCCAGGTGCATTACAAAAATCCTTACTGCACTTCATTGCATTTTCTGCATATTTTGGCTCCGAAAGAACCTTCATAACAGCAGTACGGATTCCTTCCACACTTTCATCCTTTAATTCAATACCGGTTCCCATTTCCTTCGCACGTCTGGTAACTGCCCGCTGCTCATTAGTTTGCGGAAAGAACACCATGGGAGTACCCATATAAAGGCTTTCAGAAGTACTATTCATTCCGTTATGAGTCAGAAAAACATTCGCCTTTGATAATACCTCCAACTGATTCACACTATGATATGCCTTCACATTGTTCGCCAATGTGTTTAAAGTTCCCGGCTCTACCGTCCTACCACAGGAAATAATCACATCTACATCTTCTTCTTTTAAAGCGTCTACACACTTTTTGTAAAAATCCGGCTTATTGCTGACAACCGTACCTAACGAAATGTACACAAGTGGTCTTTCGTTATCTTTGTTCGGTCTTAAATCCGTTGAAACAGAAGGTCCAACAAAAGCATAATGCTTTGAAAAAGTATCCGAACAAGGCTGATATTTTTCGGTTGCATATACAATGGTATCCGTAAAATTATCATTCTGTACTAAAGGCATAATACTCTTTTCATGATATCCGTATGCTTCCAGTTTCTTTAATTCCGCTTTAATCCTCTTATTGCCAGTAATCAAATCCATGATTTCTGCCAAACTACTTTTCATATAACCGGAAGAATATTTATTAAATGCAAAGGTTGTGTTGGAAACAACCATGGGAATTTCAAACTTTCTGGCAAGCAGTTTTCCCCAGAAACAAACCGAATCCGCAACAATCACATTCGGTTTAAATTCTTCCACCTGCTCCGATAAGAATCCATCCATTGCCGCAGTCATCTGCAAATCAACGGCTGTCATTTCTGTTGTGGTCATAACCTTTGTACCATTTTCAACTTCTTGAGAAATCTCCGGAAGCAAATCATCACAAGCAATAAATTCTGCTCCCGTACTTTCAATTTTTGACTGAAATTCACGGAAAGAATAATATCTAACAGTATTCCCCCTTTGAACAAGCTCCTTTACTACTGCAATGGTTGGATTATGATGCCCGTGTGCCGGAATACAAAAAAACATAATATTTTTCATAGTGCATCTCGCTTTCTTATTGTCTAATTTGTATCTATTTATTTTCTTCACCAAAAGCCCTAGCCATCCAATCTCCAAAAGAAGATTTTGGTGGAATTGCAATTCCTTTTTCTATATCTCCTAAAAGAATTAATGTATCACCAGGCTTAATGTTAAAAAGTTCTCTGGCTTGTTTGGGAATGACAAATTGTCCTTTCTCACCCACTGTTACCGTCCATGCATATTTACCATTTAATTCATTCATATTTTTTAATCCTCTTCACGACATATAGTATGTTTTGTTATACAAATCATACTTGTAATTATTAGATTTGTCAAGATTAAAAAAGAAGATGTGCAATTTCACACATCCTCCATTTAATATACAAATGCAAAAATTCAAATTCTACTTATCACTCGTCCACACTAAGTTATATCGTGTGACACCATTACTTGCCAATGTTTGATTATATAATTCGCATCCATAATGTTGATATACTTGTCAAGCAATATTAAGAGACATATCTTTTGCAAGATACCAAATATAACAGAATACTAAAAAGCATTAGTACATAATTCTTTTAACAGCATTGCTCCTTACAAAAATATGTGAAAAAACAATCAAAACTACTGCAGCAACAATATTACCCAAAATATTTTCATTTACGCTGTATATTCCAGTCAGCGAATTAACAATACTGTGAAACAGAACACACAACCATACACTTCCAGTATTTTTCTTTATACATGCCAAAGCAAAACTTAATCCTAATACATTTACTCCATAAGCTATATAATTCAGTCCTAATTCTGCTCCATTATTAACGTAAAACAAAGGCAAGTGCCACAGCCACCAAACAACACTAACTATAATTGATGATGCAGAATACGAATATTTCTTCTCCAATTCTGGTTGAAAAATATACCTCCATCCAGCTTCCTCTAATCCACCTGCAATTATCATCATAGGTATCATAACAATAATCATATACAACGGTGTTCTTTTTTCATATCCTGAAACCAAACACTGTGTCAGAATATATGCCACAGCAAAAATAACTACCGTCAAGTACGAATTTACACTATGCTTAAAATCAAATACATTCTTCATCCATTCTTTAAAACTATTAACATTCCCATTCTTTTTTAACACAACATATGAAGCAATCGTCGGTGACCACCCGCCCAATAAATACGGTAAATATAGCAGATAATTATCTTCTATATTTATACCTGATACACTGCACCATAGAAATATTCCCCAACATACTATCATAATTAAAAAAGTGTAAAACAAATATTCCTTAGCTAACTTACTCATTACTATCCTCTTTCACAAATTCAAATTCATGCATGCTTTCAATCTCTCCACAAGACTGAAAGTTTTGTGTGAATTACAAATGAGAGCTTAATCATTTTCAATGGTTTTTGATATTGCAACAAATAGCCCACTCAAATATCATGAACGAAGTATCTCTTTAATTTTTTCTGCAGCAACCAACACTCCGTTTTCACTAGAAAGTTGTTTACTAATTTCTTTTGCATTTTTCTGATAAACATCAAATTTTAACTCTAAAAGTTTTTTGGCAAAAAGTTCTGCATCCAACTTCTTTAATTTAATAGGTTTAGGACCTACTCCCTTTTCAAAAAGCTGAAGCCCCCAAAATTCCTGATCTCCCATAAACGGAATAACTAATACAGGTTTGCCAGCTATCAAACTTGCACGGCATGTCCCAATTCCACCATGAATAACAGTTGCTTTTACTCTCGGAAACAACCAACTATGCGGAATACTTTTTACAACATATATCCTATCCGAATGTTTTATATTTTTAATATTATTATATGATAAATACAATATAGCTCGCTCTCCTGCTATTTCTAAAGCCTTATCAATCATAAATACCGTCTGCTCAACATTCTTAAGTGGCATACTTCCAAAACCAATATAATATGGTTTTGAATTTTCTTTATGCAAAAAATCCGCTAATTCTTTTGGAGGATCGTACTCTATTTCGTTATTTATTTGCCAAAAACCTGTTATAACTTCCTTCTCGCTCCAATCCTTTGGTTTCTGCAATACGACATCACTATAGGCAAGTAGAGTCACATTACCATTTTCTCTATACTTTTCTAATGGTGGCTTTTTCAATTTAGGTAAATGCCACTGTGTTTTTCGCAAATGATTTAATTCCTGTTTAAAGCAAAAGTAAAATCCCCTTTCCAACAACTTATGTGAAAAAGAATACAGCCACTTAGGAATATGAGGCATAATAACACACGGAATTGTTTTTGTTGGAACAGCAGGATTTAGTAAAGTATGAACCATAGGCACATTCATTTTTTCTGCAGCATCACTTGCACCATATGGTACCATTGTTGTAATTACTAAATCCGCTCCTTCCATATTCGAATACATTTCTTGCAAATATTCTTTTATTACACTTTTTGACTTTTTCATGAGAAGAAGCAAAGCACCAACCATATTCCCTTTATTAAACTGAGCTTCCACTTCTGGAATTTTCATCATGGATTGTGGATTTACTGCCTTCAACTCCCGATATCCCAAATTGTATTTTTGCACCAAACTACAATATACTCTCGGTGCGGAAATAACCACATCATACCCAATTTTTTTCAATTCTATTCCTAACGCAATGTATGGTTCAACATCTCCTCTTGACCCCATAGTTGCAATAATAATTTTTTTCATAGCAATTTCCTTATATCCTAACCATAATATTTTTGATACCCATTTTCACACTATATCATGTGCAAAAATAGTCACATCACTCACTTTTCTTCCGCATTTCTTTTGAATTCTCTGTTGGCAAATAAAATTATTCAAGGTAATATCTGAAAAAAACATTATTTCGTAACATTCATTCAAATCTTCATCAGTCGAGTAGACTAATGCCTCACGACACTAGCCCCTCACAAAACTGTACGTGCAGCTTTCCCGCATACGGCTTTTCATAATAACATTCACTTCTAAAATAACCTAACATAAATCTTTGGTTGCGCCGACGGATATACTTTTAGCATATCTATATATCCATTCCACAGATAGCTTTTCTTGTGACTTCTACGGTTTAACACTTTAAATAAGTATCATTGCACATAATGTAGAAACGAGCTCAATTTATTCATGTTATGCGAAACACCATAGTATCTGTAATGACCTACCAGTTTCTTGTTTAACTTGGCAATCAATTCTTTTAACTGAAAGTTGTACGATTATCTTCCGGTTTACATAGCCAAGTCTGTTTATTCTAATACCCTTTTGTTTATTCATTAGTAACTATTCAGCACCCCATTAGAGTACTTTGATTTTTTTAGTCAAAACAGAGAAAATAAAATTTCTGTTTTGACATTGTTGCACTACAAAAAGTGGATAACTTTTTATAAGTATCTTCTTAATCCTTTTTGATTGTGGATTACGATAATCCGGCAGCCCTGATGATTGTCTGATATCCTGCTTTTTGTGGATTTCATACTGGATTTATCAGCATCTGCACTTTGTATCAGACATCTTATCCACAGTCATTTTGACGAAAGGGCAAAATGTTGTAATTCGCCTTTTTTCTCTTTTTCCGTTAAAATAGAAGTATCAAATTTTAGCGAAAGAAGGTGGTCTGATTGACAAAAGATGAAATGAATGAACATCTATTACAGCAAGTCAATACATTAACATCAACTGTAGATTCTTTGAATGCAACAATCAATGCACAGACTCAGTTGATTGCACAGCTTAATCAGACTATCCAGGAACTGAAAGAGCAGCTGAACAAAAACATTCATTATTATTAATGAAATTCATAAAATGGGAAATACTTACCTGTGTCTCTTTCATTGTTCCAAAAATAACATAGGCGTGTACAATCCCGTGCTGCATATCAAAGAATGGACAACCCGGAGGGGCAGGTTACTTACCCTATTTGAAATAGGACGGCTGGACTACCTACCAGCTCTAGCACATTTTTCAATGCACGTTGCGTTTTTATCTTTGCATTTATAATCAAGCCTTGTGGCACGATTATCTTTTTATTCGACAAACAACGATTTTATTTCATCCAAAATCCCGTCAAACTGAAGATTTGTTGCACTGACTTCTTTTGCAACGAATCTATAGATAATCCTCGGATTTCTTCCAAGGTACAATTTCTCTATTTAACAACAAGTATTGTAGTTACAACATTTAGAAAATCGTATAAACCGTGAGATACTGCGACTCCGACATATTTGCAATTCTTAATGCTGTATTTTGTAAAACCGAATGCTAATCCAAGCAGCGTCGCAAACAAAACTTGTATCAAATTTCCGTTGATAATATGCCAAAAGCCGAACAGCATTGAAGCTAATACCACACCGAGCCATTTATTTTTCGGCAACAATTCAATGATTGTATCTTGAATATATACTCGAAATATTAGTTCCTCAACCGGTCCTACAATTAAAACATAATAGAAAAATCGACCGATTAAATACCACAATGCAAAATCACGATGTTCTCCGATTAAAGAAAACCCCATTAATGCAGGGAACACGCCGATTATCAGTTCAAGCCCTATAGCAAGTAATATACCGATTAAATAAGCCTTTCTGTTCTTAAATCCATAATCCGATTTAAGTTTGGATAATTTAATAAACAGGAACGCCACAAAGCCAAGAAGCAGATAGACAAAGCAATTTACGGTCATTCGTATTCCGGTTGCATTTATAATAAAAATTAGTTTAAAAGAAAATGTGAGCAATATTAGCACAAAGGTAAAGAGCAATAATATAAATAACTGATTCCTTTTTTCTTTGTTTCTCCACATAGTTTGTTCCTCCATTTACATTCGCTTGGCTTATAAGAACAGTTTGATTAGTTCTTTCGCCCACGAAAAATAGGCTGGAACAACTGTATCAAGCGATTGCTTTACGTCAGCAATGTCCTGTGCGGAAAGCTCTCCTATTTTCTGAAACACGCTTCCGGCAGCTTCCGTATCGCCTATGGCTACCATCGCTCTGGCGTTATCACCGAGAGCGAAGTATTTCCCAATCGCTAACGCTCCAACGGAAAATTCACCGGTAGCGATTGCCCCAATGGAAATAACGCCCAAACTAATCGCTCCCGCCGTCAGGATCCCGAGGGCGAAGCAGCCTGCTGAGAGAACACCCATCGCAAACAACCCAATGGCAAGCAGTCCGATAGAAAGCATACCAAAGGAAAACACTCCGATGGATAACATTCCAAGGGATACAACACCTTGTGCTTTCAGACCGATGGCAATCACGCCACGAGCGTTCAGTCCCACGGCGACAAAACCTTTGGCGTTTCGGGCAATGTGCCACAAAGGCATACCCATCACGGTCTTTTCGCTCTTTCTCTCCTGCAAACGCTTTCTAAAGAATGGAAGTCCCAAGTCAGTCTGCTGATCACTGGCCATTTCTTCGTCGTCTTTAAGTAGATAGTCTAAGGAACATTGAAACATCTCGCTCATGCGTATCAGCTTATCTGTTTCAGGGTAGGCAAGATTGC
>JAGKTY010000089.1 GCA_021153185.1 Lachnospiraceae bacterium | reverse complement strand
GTGCATATACTCCTAAAATATCATTATATGAGATGTCCTTATTGAATAAAAGCAAGACAAGACTTCCTTTTAATATATGGGTTACTGTACATATTAAAGATAGACTTTATTCTATGAGATGTATGTTCCAAGTTAATAAGAATTCTAAATTAACATCAGAATACGAACTAATACCTCCTAGACTTCTAGTAAACAAAGGTAGTAATTTTGAACTTACAGAGAATGAGCTTCAGAGTGGCTTCAATTATATTAAGAAGTGTCGTGATTTATTAGAGAAATTTTGGAATCAAGAGGTAGATGACTATGATTTAATGTTGGCTTTATCTAAAAGAGGTATGTATAGATTATCTCGTGAAATTAAGTGAGAGTTCTATTTCTTTCACTTACTTAGCTACAATCGTTATCAAATTTGAGGGGCGTATGACAAAAAAAGAAGTATTAGACGAAGCTTTGAGATTATGGAAACAAGGTAGGTATGATGCTGCTACTAAGTACTATAGGAAATATGGTATCTCAGATGCTTTATTCTCTAAGTACCTAGTCAATTCTATGGTACGGATGAATTGATAATAGGGTGTGTAATAGTAAGAGTGTAAATCTCTAAAATAAGTTATTATTAGCTAAATAAAGAGGTTTACAAAATGGCTAAAAAAGAAATAAAAAGACACCCTGCAGCAAATGCTATTGCAGATCTAATCTTACAAAATTATGAAATCAATAATGCAAAAGACATTCATGAAGCAATCAAGGATGCTTTTGGTCCATTGTTCGAAAAGATGCTTGATGCAGAAATGGATGCACATCTAGGGTATTCAAAATCTTCACCTGAAATTAAAGATACTGATAATAGACGTAATGGGTATACAGAAAAAACTATCCGAACTTCTATGGGTGAAACTACAATTAAAACACCACGAGACAGGAATGGTTCCTTTGAACCAGTGATTGTTCCTAAACGAACTAAAGATGTTACTGATGTTGAAAATAAAGTATTAAGTATGTATGCTCGCGGTATGAGTCAACGAGATATAAGTGCCACAATTGAAGATTTATATGGTTTTACTTTGTCTCAAGATAAAATCTCGAGTATTACTGATTCAATTTTAGATGATGTTCATCAGTGGCAAAATAGACCTCTTAAACCATTATATACCTTTGTATTTGTTGATTGTATTTATGTAAAGATAAAGAACGATAGAGGTACTGTAGATAATAATGCCATTTACGTTTTACTTGGTGTTGACCTTGAGGGAAAAAAAGAAGTACTAGGTTTATATGGTGGGGACACTGAATCTAAATCTAGATGGCTTCAAATCTTTGATGAAATAAAGGCAAGAGGAGTAGAAGATATTCTATTTTTGTCAATGGATGGTGTCTCTGGTTTAGAAGAAGGAGTGAAGCTGATATATCCTCAAACAGTGGTACAACGTTGCATAGTTCATTTGATAAGAAACTCTGTAAAATATATACCTTCTAAATACTTGAAGGACTTCTGTAAAGATTGTAAGTCATTCTATGGAGCTGTAAGCTTAGAGGCTTGCGATAAGGCTTTTGAATTATTTAAGGATAAATGGAAAGATTCGTATCCTGGTGCTGTAAAAGTTTGGGATAATAATTTCAACCATGTTAGACAATTGTATTCTTATCCATCTGCAGTAAGACGAATTATGTATACAACAAACGCTATTGAATCAGTAAATTCAAGCCTTCGTAAGGTAACAAAGAAAGGAATGTTTGAAAATCAAAATGCTGTATTTAAGATATTTTACTTGCGAATTACTCGAGAACTAGCTAAAAAATGGGATGGTTCCAAGCTGACTAATTGGCCGCTTGTATTAAATCAATTATCGATTTTAGATGAAACATGTGATAGGATAACTAAGTACTTATAGTATCCTATCATATAGGGGTTTAGAGGTGTTTACACACTTTCGAGTTCACTCTCGGTTTTAATTTTAACTATTATAGATTAAGATAAATCTAAACTATTACCACCAAGCTTCTACTTGAGTACCTACAGTGATTTGTTCTTCATCTTCGTCTACGTTCTTAGTAGCGTAGTTAGTTGCCCAACCGTGTGCGAATAAATCGCCAGAGATGTAAGATACATAGAATCTGATTGCTGGACGTGACCAGAAGCCCTTACCTGGAGTAAATTGTTGAGCTAAAGTAACCTTAGTTACATCTGGATCTTCGTACTTAGTATCAGCCTTCCAACCGTCAGTCTTAGTAGCTGAGTAACCTAATTCTAATGTTGTACGAGTGTATTCAGTCCACTTGTATTCTGGACGTAATACTACGCTGTAATCCCAACCTGAACGGTTTGAAGTCCAAGCGTCGTCACCGTGATGATTATCACCAGAGTTCTTATGAGCCCAAACTACGCTATAGCCTAAACCAAAGTTACCAGCATCTAATGTACCCCAATCGATTATGCATCAACTGTACCAAAACCTACAGGAATACCGTTCCAACGAGCGTCTAACTTGTAAACGTTTCTGAAGTTTTCAGCTGACTTAGAACTACCGTCGTTAGCCCACTTAGTAACAGCTAAAGCTACGTTACCTGCACCAACATCGATGTTTTCGATACCAGCACCATAACCTGAGTTGTTCAAGTAGTAGAAGTCTAAGATATGGATATCTTTACGTTGGTAGAATCTCTTACCAGCCCAAATTGAGTAACCATCAGCTGTATCATACTTAGCGTATAATTCACGGATAGATAATCTTTGACCATCCCATGGACCTTCGCCACCAAGACCTTGCCATGAGTTACCTTGTTGGTCAACATTACCTTCAGTTGTACCGTAAGCAACTAATGTGTTTACAGTAAACTTAGAGTTAGCCTTGTTGTAAACTTCTTGTGATAAAGCGATTTCAGCGTATGTATCACATTCGTCGCCTAAACGACCTACGCGGTGAGCTTCGTTACCGTTACCTAAACAGTAAACTTCACCACCTTCTGTGTTTGCTTGCATACCAGCACGGAAATAACCGTGGAAATCAACAGCAGAAGCAGTAACTGAACCTAAAGCTAAAGCAACTGCAGCTGAAAGAGGAAGCCAATTTGCCTTCATAATAA
>JAGKTY010000006.1 GCA_021153185.1 Lachnospiraceae bacterium | reverse complement strand
CGAGTGCGGAACATGGTCGGAAAAGGGTATGCTTTCCTTTGAGAAAAATGGAGATGGTTCGGCAATTTCATGTGATGGTGATGATGCAATAGAAGTTGATTTACTTGATAATATAGTTGGAAACAAAAGGATAGATTTTATTAAAATGGATATTGAAGGGAGCGAATTAGAATCTTTAAAAGGTGCCAAAGAAATAATTCAAAAATATTCTCCAATTATTTCCGTTTGTATTTATCATAAAATAGAAGATGTTTTTGAAATACCGTTATTTGTTTCAGAAATTGCCTCTGGGAAATATGATTATTATGTTGGAAGACATGCAGATAATTTTAGAGAATATGTGTTCATACAATTCATAGAAAACGTATTGAAGGAGAGTCTGGATATTCATTTGGAAAACTTCTTGGACTTTGGATTAATGGATTTACAGCATTTTCAGTGAAACCGCTTGAATGGGGAACATATATGGGTGTCTTTATGGCGATTGGTGGATTTGTATTTGCCTTTGCTACAATAATTAGAAAACTGTTAGGTGCGGATATTATGCTGGGATGGAGTTCTACGATTTCGATTTTGTTAATCGTAGGCGGGATGATATTAGTCATGCTTGGATTGATTGGTGAGTATGTAGGACGAATCTACATATGTATTAATAACTCGCCACAGTATGTCATTAAGGAAATAATAAAGAAATAGAGAAGGTCGTAACAAAGCCGAATGAATGTTTATTTTTCAGAGTATATATGAACTTCTTTAAATAAAGGGTCGGAAACAAATATAAAGAATTCATTTATGCATGTGTATCGGGATAGATGAAAAATATAAGATAAATGAATGAGAGAGGGAATAATATGTTTATAAGTAATCGTTTAAATGAAAAAAGAATCAACATTAAAGAGGAGGCTCTTATTCGGACAGAAAAGTGTGGACGTTGTTTAGAAGACCAGTTTATCGAATTAAAGAAAAAATGATATGGAGCATTCCAGAAATGAGGACAACCAATTTGGCTGTCCTCATTTCATGTTTACAATTAATTTGATATTACTCACTATCCTGCAGATAATTGATTTGGATATTTTTTCTTCTCTGGTATCTGGAATATATGAAGCAGTAAATGATTGATAAAATAATAAATCCAAGTGAGATAAACTTGCTTGGCCACATGCCATATGGAATATATTTCAACGTAATTGTGTGTTTTCCGGCCGGTGTCTTGACTGCAAGGCATGAGTAATATGGATCTTCTACTTCAACTTCCTCACCATCAATATAGGCATGCCAGCTTTTATCGTAGGCCAGAGAATAGAAAGTGTAGCCGTCCTTTTCATAGTCTACTGTTCCTTCAATCATGTTGTCATGAACGATAATATTTTCCAATTGATTTGCTACAATCTGATTATAAAGCTGATTAAGCGAGTCGATATTTTCAGTTACAAGCTGTAACGTATCAGAAGGCAAATAAGACGTATTTGGATAATTGATATCAAGAGATACATGCTCTCCTTCTTTGACCTCTTTTAGAGCAATGTATTCATTTGGTGCAATGTACGCAAAGCCATCTGTATCCGCAATGAAATCAACATGCAGTCGAATAGAGGGATAACTGTAACTGCTGGAGTTGGAATTCAAATTATAGTCGAGTATCTGTTCTTGCACTTTCTCAGGTGAAAGAACTTTGTCGGTAGAATCTGTAAAATAAAAACGATTCCAGGTATTCGGCTTGGTCGAGTATGCCAAGTGTTTTGAGAGCAGGATATCCTTGTTATCAGTATAATCGTGCAGCATGTGATTCCATAGCGTTTCTGCATCGTTAAGCTTATCCTGATGTGTGAGGGCTTCGCTTGGGAGATAGAAACCGAGGGAAACTTTGCGTGGGTTTTTGAAAACATAATATCTTCCGTTGTCTCCAATATATTCATATTGTGTCAAATCATTGTTTACTTCATTGGAAGCATATGGATACATAATATATTCGGTTGCTGATAACATGTTACCAAACAAGGAACCGATATGGTTACTGCGGGTGAAATTGACGGCACTCAAATAGCCGTATAAACTGTTCGTGTTCGTTTGATAAAGATTTACAAATGAGTTAAATAAGCTGACAGAAGCTGCATTGTACAATGCCCCATTGTAAACTGAATGGGCAGGAAACTGTATACGCGAGAAGGTATTGTCTTTCATTAAGCCCTCATTTATGTTATGCGCGATTTCTGTATAATTTCCATATTCATGTATTGCGGTATAATCATAATGTTTTGTTGTATAAAGCACATTTGCAGTCAGTTCTGCAATCAAAATACAAGTCATGGCAAGCTGCATACAACGTTTTCTTTTGCTATATAAGAATACACATAATACGTAAATTGTGATAAATACAATCGAAAATGCAAACGAAACAGTAGAGATGTCTTCATTGTAAAGCTTGCAACCAATAAATGCTACGCTTATGACAATAGAGCTGATTAATATCCGCATTTTGTCAGAGGCTTTGAACCGTATGAGTACATCATAGGTCAATTCAGCAATCATGAACATGAGTAAGAATGCATAGCGGTTTGGTACCTTGGACTGATAGTGGAAGCCATTCCAAATATACGACATGATTTTGCCGTTAAAACACCAATAGAGGATTGCAATAGGAATCAGGCGTCTTAGTTTTTCGGAAAGTTTAACACCGCGTCGTAATATAAACAACATCAGTAATAGTAGCGTGATAATGCCGAAATAAGAGCTCACGTAACCATCATCATTTGTGATTGCAGTGGTGGCAGGAAAGACCATCTGTTGTTTCAAGATGTTTAGGTAATTTGTGTGAAGTCCCGGTTTTGGGAAAATGCTATCTTGGTCTTTATAATTTGAAAAGGATGTCCCAAAATAAATACTTGCAATGACAAAGATGCTGTTTCCCGCACATAATATTGAGCAAAGTGCAAAGCGGATTCCTTTTGAAAGGAAATCTTTTAAACCTGTAAACCGATAGGTAAAAAACCAAATGATCAAAAACAAACACAAATAGAGCGCAAGATATATGTTTATCATCATACATAATGTGAGTGTGATGATATATGGAGCAAGCCGTTTTTGGTATATCAGGTAGTCGAGCGACAGAATGACAAGCGGCACGAGCATATAAAAGAAGTACCAGCCTGTAAATCCGTGCATTGACAACATATAGGCGTTCAAGGCGTAGATGCATGACGAAAACAAAAGAAGAGGATGTTTCTTAAAAGCAGCTCTTCGGTTACATCTGTGTGTCAGATAGTAAGCCATAAAGAAACCGCATAATCCGAGACAGAATCCCTCGCCTAACAGAATGAGAGGCTCGATGGCAGTTGCCGGGAGCAGTTTGTAAAACAGGGTCAAATGAATGAGTGGATTGGTACTAAATAGCGAGTATCCGTAGCCACCGTTTAAGCTGACATACGTATTTCCTTTTTTGAGGTTATAATATGCATCCATAAAGGATGGAAGGGTAAGACCGAGACCGTCCTGGTCTAATATACTGTTTGAACCAAAAGGCTTGCAATCTACAAGGATGAGGGAGCAAATGTATATCATGGATGGAATCAGGAATGCCAAAATATACATATAATTGCTGCAGACAAATCTGCACAGCTTTGAAGAAAGCAGCTTATCTGCCAACGCTTCAGCTTTTTTGAAGCATGTTTCAAAAAATAACTTGCGTCGCATTATACACAAAATAAATAGCATAAATGTAATGCAAGAAATGATTAGTCCAACATAATCCACAGTGGTAATGCGGGATACCGCTTGGGACGTATATGCATTTATACGGGATGAAAGCTGTTTCAGTACGGCGTCATTTATGACATAGGCACTGAATTTAATGATTTTGCATGTTGCATTTTGTGCCGGAATCAGAAGCTTTGCGTAAATTGCACCGGCTCCGTTATATTCAAAAACAGGCAAAAGACCGTCTAAATTTGAGGTAATCAGAACACGGCACTGAGATAAAGACGTTTCCGGTTTTATGCGATAGGTAACGAGACAATCCGGAGAAAAATCTTCATCAAAGTTAAGCCGCTCAATGGAATAAAGAGGAGCCTCATCTACTGCTCGGCTAAAAGAATAGTGCTTGCTTGGTGTGAAGTTGATATCAATATCAATCGGTTCTAACAGATTCTCTTTGATTCCAAGGAAATGACACGTTTCGTTTGCGCGATCAAGTGTTGTCGGATACAAAGAATCGTTGGTAAAGTCAACTGAATCTCCGGCTAGTTGCGTTACTCTATTTAATTGTACCAGCATGGCCTCAAGTTCGATATCACGATGCGAATTAATGAAATCGTTGTATTCGTTTTGGCTGGAAGTGTTGTCTGTATCGGACTCTGCGGATGCCTCTTGCGTTGTAGTATCTTGTAGCAATGGAGAAAGCACGTCATACTGGTCCGATGCATCACATGATGTTGGAATGAGATTATAATTCGTGCATATAAATGCATTTAGACACAATTCGACAACAATCAGACATGTCAAAAGAAGAGATGGGTTTATTTTTCCTTTTGACATGGTATATGATGCCAGGAGAGCTGCGTATGCAATTGCAAAGAAAAGGATAGTGTATTTCGATATTTGCATAAAATTATGGGGTGCAAATATAAAAGTCAATGCAATGAGAGCGAGATATGAAATACAAGATAATCCTGCCTGTTTTGCGGAAAGGTCCTTTATGACGCCGAGTGCTTTCATGGAAATGCACAGGCAAAGGAAAACAAATAGATACGAGAAACTGACGGTCTCAGCACTTGTCTGACCAAATGTGACGATATATCTCAATGGAGAAAAGGTCATGCAAGCGGCTAAAAAAATCAGCAAAGCAACATCGGAAGAATACTCTTTTTTAAACAGTTTATAGGAAAAGAAGTATACAAAACACAACAGCAAAAAGAACAAACCAAATGTGATATTAAAGCCGTTTGCAGATGAAAGCGCGATTGCCGTGCTGCTTCCTGTAAATAAGCGTGAAAACCATACAAAAGGTGCATAAGATGCAAAAAAACCCTGATACTGTAAAGCATCCAGAGTTGCTTGTTCTGATAAATAACTGAAAGTGCGGAATGCTGCAAGTAAAAACGCAAACAGCAAAAAAACGCTGCAAGATAATGCATTGGAAAGTTTTATTTTGCGCGTGCATACGGAGATAATATTAAACACAAATAGTACAGACCAAATCGGTAACGCATGTTGAGGTGTGACGATTAACAGACACGATAATAAAATTACAAACATAAAACAGTTGGTGTCATCAAAGTATGAACGTTCAAAAAGACCGAATAGTAGTGGGAAAAGCGTAAAGCACAAAAGAATTTTAAAATCATAGGTCTGTGCAAGGCAGAAGGAAGATAAGCCATATGCACTTGCACCAAGAACAATCCATGATGAGGAAAGCAATTGAAAACGTCCTGACATAGAAAAGTATAATAGCATAGTCAGTGACGCAAGGACACTGAATGCAATTGACACAGGAGCGAACGCTCCCGGTATCATGGCTTGGGTGTTCCCGGCGTATACAATATGTAACGCTAATTGGGGAAGGAATGTCAATAAAGCGGTAAGAAACATTCTTTTGACATTTGTTTGGATTATTTTAAAATTTTTCATACGATTACTACCTTTACATGCTTTTTGCTGTAGTATATCATATTTGTATTGTAAATTAAACAAGAGATAAGAGGGAATTGTAATGAGGGGTAAATTGAGAAACTGGTCAAAGTATGTGATGTACGTTTTGGTTATATTTCATTGTGCGGTCGGACTGAGTGTGTGGTTTGCCCGGTTGAGTACTTCAGAGAAGCAACAACGGCTGGTAAGAAATGGAGTGCGTGTAATATCGGACCACACAGAACAGATGATGATTGGGTTGTTTGCAATGCTTCTTGGAATTGCGCTTATAGTAGTTTTGTGGAATGGAATCTTTTGGGGGATGAAGCATGAACGAACCAAATGTATTTTGATTGTATGCACGTCGGTTGTTATCGGTATACTTGTTACACCATTGAACTATACACTTGAGACGGACAATGCAGAATTGTATGTTGCGGCAACACGCGGATGCGTAGAATATTGGCATGGGTTTTATCAATCAGTTTTGTATCAGGCGTGCATGATAGTGTTATATCATCCGATGACGATTACAATATTGCAGTGCGCCGGCTTTCTGAGTGTTATTACATATCTGGCAATGCGTATTCGAACAAATTTTGGAAGACATTGGGATAAGTTGATTTGGTTGGTACTTCTTTTCCCTAGCACGTTCGAAATCATGGTGAATCCGTATCGGAACAATATCAATACAATAATTTGCGTATTCTTTTTAGGGAGTGTGCTTTTGGACTGCGTGGAACAAAGAAACAGATCGTTTTCGTATCATCTTTTATTGGGCGCCATACTTGGCCTGATGGTAGCGTATAGGATGGAGAATGTTTCATTGGGTTTGGTATACCTGTATGTTATCATTCGAAATTACAGCCGGCAGGTCAAAAAGATTGCATGTGCGCTGGGATTATGTGTCATCGTTTTTGTGGTTGCAAATATTCCGCAAAAGCTTGGAGATATGAAATATTATGGTAAGGATTACATGATTGTCAACCAGATGAACACGTTACAATACATCATGCAGCAACCGGGGGTTAATTCTACATATGAAGGGGCGCAAGAAGATATCCTGACAATTCATGAATTTGCAAATTTGCAAGGAATTCTTGGAGGAGGATTGGATGGATACAGAGCAAGAAGATATGCTGTGATAGGAGATGCCAATCAATCGCTAAAAAGTGACGCAGAGCAAAATCGTTTTTTACGGGCATGTTATCGCCTGTATTGGAATAATCCAAGTGTTTACCTCAAAGAAAGATATGAAACGTTTTTGGAGAGCAATGCATTTGGGATGCGGGGGAAATATGCTGATGAAGAAACCAGCGCTTTTTATAACCAAGTGACTACGATGTTTTTACATAATTATGATGTTGTAGAACGTGATTCCAAACGGATAGAGGGTATGCGTTTTCGTGGATTCAATTTGTGTGCATTTTATTTTTTTAATGCGTGCAAGGGATTTTCGGATATTCTTTATGAGCAGAGTATATGGCCGGCGATGAGAGTTTTAAATTATGGGTTCTTTTTTATTTGTTTTGTAGTAGGCGTTGTTCGGCTTGATAAGAATAAGATACTACTCTGTAGTTTCTTTTTAAGTTGTATAATGAACATGATAAGTGTTTTTTTGTTTGAGCCGGAGGGGAGAAAGGGATATCTTGTCCCAATATGTTTTGTGATGGCATTAATTACCTATTTGCTTTCACTTGAGATAATTGAATGGGAGAAGAGGCAGAACAAAGAGAAACACAATATGAAGTATATTGACGAACAATAGAACAATATATTGCGCAAAGGTTTACATAATAGGAGCGTTTCTGTAAATCGACATAACAAAGAGTACCAAAAAGAATTGGTGCTCTTTGTGCATATTCACGACAAAAATGTAAAAAAATTGTAAACTTTTACGAAACATTTTGAAACATTAGTGTTTGACATCACAAAATGTGGATGGTAGAATGTTAACATAAAATACATATATTTGGGTGTAGTATGCCTAGATTGTGCCAAAAGGGGTTTGTCCAATGGGATTTAGTAGCAGACGTAAAATGAGAATCGGTGATATCCTTATGAACGAAGGACTCATCGATCAGGAAAAATTAGACAAAGCACTGGAGCTTCAGAAGGAGAAGAAGAAACGTCTCGGTGAGCTTTTGGTGGAGGAGGGCTTCGTATCGGATGATGCGATGGCAGATGCACTATGTAACCAGCTTCATCTCGAGAGAGCGAATCTGACAGAGTTCCGCATACCGGATGATCTAATCAGTTTATTTGATCCGGACCTCCTCAAGAAGTATACGGTGATCCCGTTTTCGTATGACAGCCGCAATGTGAATATCATCCGTATGGCGATGGCAGATCCGATGGATATGCTTGCGATTGATGATTTGTCGATGATTACGAACCGTATGATTGATCCAATGGTAGCGACGCCTCGGGAGATTATGGTTGCAATCGACCGCTACTACGGAAATAGCGAAGCAATCAAAGCGGCGAAGAGTTACGAGGAAGAGAGAGCGGATCTCTTCAAAGAAGATGAGATGGAGCGTATGATGAATGAAGATGTCACATCTTCCCCGATCGTACAGCTCGTTAACTCCATGATAGAACAGGCAGTCCGTCAGCGTACATCCGATATTCATATCGAAGCACTTGAGAAGAGCGTTCGTGTGCGTTATCGTATTGATGGTGCCTTATTTGAGAAGATTACATACAATATTAAACTGCTTCCTGCCATCGTAGCGCGTATCAAGGTTATCGGTGGTATGGATATCTCAGAGAAGCGTAAACCGCAGGACGGCCGTATTACTTCCTTTGTCGATGGTAGAGAGTACGATATCCGTGTTTCTATCCTGCCTACCGTATATGGTGAGAAGGTCGTAATGCGTATTACCAATAAGGGTAACCTTACGAGAGATAAGGCGGAGCTTGGTCTGGATGAGCACGATTTGGCACTGTTTGACCATATCCTGTCAAACCCGCATGGTATCATCCTTGTTACAGGACCGACAGGTTCCGGTAAATCGACGACACTTTATACAGCACTTAGCGAATTAAATAAAGAAGATGTTAATATCATTACAGTAGAGGACCCTGTCGAGGCGAATGTCGCCGGTATCAATCAGGTACAGACCAATACGAAGGCGGGATTGACCTTCGCGTCTGCGCTTCGTTCGATTCTTCGTCAGGACCCGGATATCATCATGATCGGAGAGATTCGTGATGAGGAGACGGCCGGTATCGCGGTACAGGCTTCCATCACGGGACACTTGGTAGTCAGTACCTTGCATACCAACTCAGCGGCAAGTACCGTCACACGTCTGGTGGATATGGGACTTCCGCCATACATGATTGCGGATGCGACGGTTGGTATCGTCGCACAGCGACTTGTCCGCAGGCTCTGCCCGAAGTGCAAGAAGAAACGTCCTGCGACACCTGAGGAATTGTCACTGATGTATCTGGATGGATATGATATCGACGTGTATGAACCGGTCGGCTGTGCGAGCTGTGACAATGCAGGCTACCGCGGACGTATCGGTGTCTATGAGATTATGGATATTGACAATGATATCAAGCGTGTCATTGCCGGAGGCGGTGATGCAGAGGCAATCAAGCAGGTGGCGCTCCAAAACGGCATGCGTACCTTGCGTATGAGTGCGACACAATATGTAATCAATGGTATTACTTCGATTGCGGAGATGAAGAAGGTTTCGTACGAAGAATAATACGAGGGATAAATAGGAGGAAGATATGGCACAGTATCAATATACCGCCATCAACAGTGCGGGCAAACAGGTGAAGGGCTCGATTGAGGCGGAAAATGAAGCGAGAGCGATGGAACAGGTCAAAAAGGAGGGCATGATTCCGGTCAAGGTTGAGGCTGCGACGGCGCTCAATAAAGACATCAACATCAGTATCTTTAAGAAAAAGGTCAAAATCAGAGACCTGAGTATCTTTTGTAGACAGTTCGTCAGCATGCACAGAGCGGGTGTAACGATTCTCGAGAGTATGCGAATGATGACGGAACAGACCGAGAATCCGACGCTCCGGGATGCGCTTAACGAAGCGTACTTAGCTGTACAAAAGGGCGAGACGCTTGCCAATGCGTTCCGCCAGAACCCGGATGTGTTCCCGAAGCTTCTGATTCACATGGTAGAAGCCGGTGAGGCGTCAGGTAGTCTGGATATCGCATTCGAACGTATGGCTGTCCAGTTTGAGAAGTCTGCCAAGCTGCAGGGACTGGTGAAAAAAGCGATGGTTTACCCGATCATGGTTATGGTCGTAGCGGTAGCGGTTGTTATCGTGCTTCTGACGAAGGTAGTGCCGACGTTCATGGGGATGTTTGCGGATATGGACATGGAGATGCCGAAGATTACACTCATGGTTGTAGCGGCGAGTGATTTCATGCAGGCAAATTGGCTTGCGATTGTGATTGGTATCGTTGTTGTGGTAATCGCCTTTAAATGGTTTAAGAAGACTGCGACCGGTGAGGGCATTATCGCGAAGCTTGCACTGAAGTTGCCGCTCTTTGGTGATTTGACGACCAAATCAAACTCGGCCAAGTTTGCTCGTAACTTATCGACGATGCTTTCGGCAGGTATCTCGATGCCGGAGGCAGTTGAGATTACGGCAGAGACGATGGCAAATAAATTTTATATCGATGCGATGCGTGAGGCAAAAAATGACGTTATGCAGGGTGTGCCGCTCAGTACACCGCTCGAGCGTTCAGGACTCTTCCCGCCGATGGTATATCATATGACGCGTATCGGCGAGGAGACCGGTAATATCGAGGAGATGCTTGATACGCTGGCCGGTTACTATGAGGAAGAGGTTGAGACGGCGACGCAGGCGTTGATGGCAGCACTGGAGCCACTCATGATCATTGTGCTTGCAGCTGTCTGCGGTACGATTATCGGTGCGGTTATTGCTCCGATGGGTGCTATGTACGAGGGTCTTGACAACTTATAATCTGGGAATTAAACGCCTATATAATAGGGGAATAGGTGTTTAAGATAAATAAAAATAAAAAGGAGATATTATGATGAAAAAGACAAATAATAAAGGTTTCTCACTTGTTGAGTTAATCATCGTTATTGCCATCATGGCAATCTTAATCGGTGTTCTTGCACCACAGTATATGAGATATGTAGAAAAATCTCGTGTATCAGCAGATAAGGATCTTTGCGACAACGTTTACAATGCAATGACAGCAGCTGCAGCAGACCCTGATAATGCGACAACAGCTCCTGGACCATGCTCCTTAACAAACCTTGCTTTGACAGGTACATACGGAAGCGATGTTCTTAGCACACTTGGCGTATCAAACGTTTCTGCTGTAGAAGCTAAATTAAAATCAAAATCATTTAGCGGACAGAACATCAGATATTCTGTTGATGCAATGGGAAATATCACAATTTCTGTAAGTGCGTCAGCAGGAACAGGAATCTCAGATATCGTAATTCCTGAGAAATAATAATTTAACTAGTTTTAGTTAAAGGAGACATTCCCCTATGACCATGGCAAACTCGGAAGAGATCATTTTAATAGCGTGTTTATACCTGATGGTATTCCTGTTTGGCATCGTAATCGGCAGCTTTTTAAATGTCTGTATATTGCGGATTCCGAATAAGGAGAGCATCGCGAAAGAGCGGTCTCATTGTATGAGTTGCGGGTATCAGCTGAAGTGGTACGACTTGTTTCCACTGTTCAGTTACATATTCCTCCGTGGTAAATGTCGCAAATGCAAGGCACACATTTCATGCCAATATCCAATTGTGGAGGCACTGAATGGAATTGTGTACATACTTGTATTCTTTATTAACGGATGGAGTATAGATTCGGTTATATACTGTCTGTTTGCATCGGCGCTCATCGTGCTGAGCGTGATAGACATAAGGACATTTGAGATTCCGTTTGGAATCAACATATTTATCCTGATTCTTGGGCTTATCATGACAGGGCTTCACCTAGGGGATTGGGTGGAGCACCTGATAGGCCTTTTATGTGTCAGTGGTTTTACCTGGATTATTTACCAGGTGAGTCGCGGAACTGCCATTGGGGGCGGTGATGTGAAGCTGATGGCGGCGGCAGGACTTCTGCTTGGCTGGCCAAAAATCATATTGGCATTCTTTATCGGATGCATACTTGGGTCGGTGATTCACGTTGCCCGAATGAAACTTACAAAAGTGGATCATGTACTGGCGATGGGCCCATATCTTGCGGCGGGATGTTTTATCGCGGCAATGTGGGGCGATTTGTTTATTAACTGGTATATAGGCTCGATGACCATTAAATAAAATGCGTAAGAGCTTTAAATATAGAAAAAAGAAAAGATAAAAATATCCTGATTAGGAGGGAAATCATGGCAAAAGCACAAAGAGTATTAAGTATTGAAATCGGATACTCGCTCACGCAGGTCTGCGAGATGGATTTCATGGCGAAAAAGCCAAAAGTTTACGGTGTATTCAGTATGAAAACACCACAAGGTATCATCAATGATGGATACGTTCAACCAACAGAGGAGTATGTAAAGGACCTTCGTTCTTACATCACAGCAAACGGCATGCTTGCCAAAAACGTAATCTTTACCATCACATCTACAAAGATTGCAAACAGAGAGGCAACCATCCCGGCTGTAAAACAGAACAAAGTGCGTGATTTGATTATGACCAATATCACGGATTACTTCCCTGTAGATCCGACGCAGTACCAGTTTGCACATACGATCATGGATACTGTGACAGATGAGGAGAAAAACAAACAGTACCGTGTTATGATCATGGCTGCTCCTACAGATATTTTAGAGGGATATTACGGACTTGCAAAAGCGCTTGAGTTAAAGCTTGTTTCTATTGACTACACAGGTAACTCTATTTTCCAGGCACTTCGTAGCCGTATTTCAAACGGTGTTAATCTGACAGTTAAAATTGATGAGAGAAGCTCACTTCTGACTGTTACAAACAACGGTATCATCACAATGCAGCGTAGCGGTATCTACGGAGCAGACCAGGTTGTCGAGCTCATGATGGATACAGATATCTATGGTGATAAGCTTACATATGAAGCAGCAGTGAAGACACTCCGTCGTAACAGAATGTCCCTTCGCGAGGATGAGATGAACCAGATTGCAGAGAAGGAACAGGAAGCTAAGGCAAAAGAGCGTGAGCACAAAGAAGCAAGCATCATGGCTGAGGTGACAAACAATACACAGGCTGTGACGAGTGCAGCGATGGCGGCAAAACAGGCTGACATCAACTTGCGTATGCTTTATTTGCGTAGAGATGTCACAGGTGCGTATGAGCAGCTTGTTAACTCAATCGTGCGTGTCATCGATTACTACAATTCAAAGAACAGAGATGCAGCAATCGACAACATCATCGTAACAGGTATTGCTGCTGACTTCGCAGGACTTGCTGAGATGCTCAGTGCAGAGCTTGGCAAGAACGTAGAAGTATTAAAAGACTTAAAGGGAACCAACATCGAGAACAACCTTCACTTAAGCGATATCTCACTCGGTGATTACATCACAGTCATCGGTGCAGGTCTTCAGTCAGTCGGCTTCATGCCTGCAACAGCTGCAGCAGAGGCTGCAAAGAGCCAGAAGCTTACGACAGATGTGGACAAAGATAAATTACCGGTTTACCTAACAGCGTTGTTTGCTGTGGCGGTTGTGGCAATTTGGGCAATTTATCTGCCGGCAAATCTTTCTGCGAAATCACAGAGAGATGATTTGCTTGCCAGAAAAGCACAGCTTGAGCCGGTTCAGGATATCTTTAATGAATACACGAGTGTAAAAGCTGATTTTGATTACTTATCAACAGTTTACCAGCAGACAAACAACTACAACACAAAGATGCATGATATGTTCGTATTCTTTGAAAAAGTTATGCCGGCTGATGTAGAGGTTGAGAACCTTTCAGTTACAGAAGAAAACATCTCAATGTCACTTACAGTTGATACGAAGAAAGAAGCTGCAGCACTCATCGCAGAGCTCCGTATGTATGAAGACTTTGCAAAGGTTACTTGTGGTTCCATCGCGGTTGCGGAGAATCAGGAGACAGGCAAAGAGAGAATTGCATTTGCTGTGACATGTCAGTATGGCTTCAATCCATACCTTGGCATTGAAGAGACAGAGACAGAAGCAGAAGGACAGGAGGAGTAAACGATGAAAATAAAAAAAAGCGATATTAAAATTGCAGTAGCACTTCTCATGTTTGTGGCAGCGTTAGTTTCTTATTTTGTTTGTGCCAATAAGATCAAACCTAATACAGAGGCAGTGAAAACTGAATGTGCGACATTAGAGAGTGAAGTAGCTTATTTACAGGATTTGATGGATCACAAAGAAGAGTACATCAAAGAGACAGACGATATGAAGGCTGAGATTGAAGAAATCAAGAGCCAGTTCCCGGGCGAGATTCGTGCCGAGGATCAGATTATGTATGCAAACGACTTAGAGCTTAAGCATGCAATCGTTGTGGACAGCGTTGCACTTGGTGAGGCAGAGATTCTCACAGCAGCAGAAGCAGCAGCGCCGGTAGAGCCACAGCTTGACGAAAACGGTAATCCGATTGAGACGGCAGAGGCAGCACCTGCTACACCTGCAATTTCTCTTTCAAGAAATATCTCAACAGTTGCATTTAAGAGTACATACAAATCAATCAAGGATATTATCCTGATGATTAACGAAGATTTCACAATGAAGAAATCAATCCAGTCACTGGCACTTGCATATGACCAGACAACAGGCAACCTGACAGGAACACTTGCAATGTCAATGTTCTCTATGGGTGGTATTGACAAAGAGTACACAGGTCCAAACTTAAATGGTGTCAGAAAAGGATCTACAAATCCATTTAACACAACAGAGAGCGTAGCGACATTACGTTCATCAACAACTGATTTATCAGCAGTAGGTGCAATGGAACAGGCAAATGCGCCAACAGATGGTGCTAAGGCAGATGAGAGAGAAAGTGATTCCGATGAAGAGCAGAGCCAAGAGCAATAATAGGAATAAAGGTTTTTCATTAGTTGAGGTGATCATTGCGGTGATCATCCTCGGCATTGCCTTTAGTCCACTTCTTTCCAACTTAATACAGTCGGCTAGAATTAACGGTAAGTCTCGTAGGACGATGGATGCGACCAACATGGCACAAAACCTGATGGAAGGCTTGAATGCATATTCGGCAGACGAGATTATCAAGGGCTTTGATACGTTAAAAGCCGGACAAAATCTTGCAATCCTGCCTTCAGGTATGGCGTGCAGTGAGTACGGTGAGGCATCTGATGGCACGACACTGAACTACAATGTACAGGTAGGTTCCAATAGTGTAAATGGTACACCGAAGTATTGCGTTGTTTCAGCCAATTCGGTATCGGGCAATACAGCGACCAAGGTCCTAAAGAGCGATGACAACAAATACATATTCTATATGAAAAATGTTGACGGCGCGACATACACGGATTACGACATCCGCCTGACGATGGATACCAATCCATACCACAAGGCGAATGCAGGCGATCCTGACAAATACAACGATATTGAGGTTGCCAATATTGCCAGCACAAATAAGTTTTTTGATGCAATCTGGCAGGATAAGGTCAACGATTACGAAGAGGTTGCTGCACAGATTTATTCTGCTACATCCGGCGCAAGCGGCAAGACTAAAAAGCAGATTATCGAAAACACCAAACGTAAGCTTGAGATTGTCATTGACGATACCGGTACATCGACAGCACCAAACTATGTCGTAACGGGAATTGATAAGTATTATTTTAATGCCTATAACGCTTATCCTTACTCAGAGTCTGACTTGGCATATAATAAGAGCACCATTCTTTATAATATGACAAACACCGGACAGTCACCGCGTAATGTTTATGTGTATTATTGGCCGAACTACAAAACTGATTTGGAATATAACGATGGTAGACGGGATGACTTTATCGTGACCAATAAGACCGATTTGCCGGTTAAGGTATATTTTGTGCGTATGTCAGTGGATGATACAGCTGTAACAACTGCAACATCTGAATCAAATGAAGCGGGTTATTTCATTAATATCAGAGTGACTGACCACAACAATTCGATTTCAAGTATCAACAATGCTGACACAGCAACGCAGCAGAAGGTTGAGGAGTTTGTAGAGACAAATACATCGGTTTTCACCAATATGCGCGAAAATATCATGCATACGCATAAGGAAAATGTGGAAAAGAATGCTTCCGGTGCATATATCAATACATATTACAAAGAAAATCGCGTAAAAGTATTTTTCAGAACGCCGGATGGTTCGACAGGTGGCTATACAGACGGAATGCAGGTAACCGATTTGGCGCGCTGTAAGAAGCTTGTCGGCGATTTGGCAGACGAAAAAGACAAAGAACGTATTTATACGTTAAAACTGGAAGTGTATGAAAAAGGTTCCGCAAACGCAGGATTCCCGGAAGAGAATCGCGTCGCTACATTTACAGGCGGTGCACTGCAGTAACGAAAGGATGCAAAGATGTTTAATAGGATGAAAAGCAAATGGAAATTAAATAGGACGAATGATCAGGGTTCTGCAATTGTTGTAGTTATCCTTGCCATTGCGTTTGTTGGCATGCTCGTTGCCATGATGGCTTATATGTCCTATATGAACTACATTATGAAAGCAACTGATCGTGGTGCGAAGGATAACTTTTATTCAGCAGAGACAGCATTAGATGAGATTAACGTCGGTTTGCAGTCAGAGATTTCGTATGCGATGACCAATGCGTATACAGATGTCATGAAGCTGGCTGCAAAAAATACCGACGATAAGAGACGTGAGCTTTACCGTCAGGCATTTAGTGATCAATTGATTGAGAAGCTTGAGGTAAAGGCAGATGGTTCGATTTCGGAGGCGGTGAACGCAGACCCATCGGGATACGCAACACGCTTTGAGAATCATTTAAAGAACTATTGGCAGGAGACACCGATTAAAGGTTTGACACACACTTACGGTGCGGAGCTGATTCTGACAGACAAAGGACATGATGATACGTGCCGTTTTATCTACAATACAGACAAACAGACAATTACGTTAAAGGGTATTAGGATTACCTACACAGACGAAAAGGGATTTGTTTCGATTATTGAAACAGACATCGTGATGAACGTTCCGGATCTTGATTTTGCTGCAAGTGCAGAGCTTCCGGATTTGCTCGATTATACATTGATTGCTTCCACCCATACGGAGCCGGCTGCGGATGATAACAGAACGAAAGATCTTCCGACAACATTAAAGGACTACTTTAAGGATTATCAGCTGTATGAGTCGGTTATATCGGACAAAGGTGCGAAAACAAAGATCAGCGGTAAAGTATATGGTGGACGTAAAGGTATTTACGCTGCCAACAACAGTGAAATTGATTTTGAAACAAATGATGCATATGCGACAAAGGGGAGTGAAGTCACAGCTGCATCTCTCAATACCAAAAACAACGGAACAATCAAAGCTGGTTCCGAGAAAACGATTACGAATACAACAGAAAGCAAACAATCTCCGGTGATCAACGTTGAGAACATTAACCTCGATGCCGGAACAGTTGATTTGTACGGTGTCATCAATGTACGTGATGACTTGAATCTTGACGGACGTGCCGGCGCGAAAGATAAAAACGGTAATTTGCAGGGTTCTACAGCCATCCTCGGCGGAAGCTATTTTGGATATGGAGATTTATCGACCAAATCGCAAAACAGCAGTTCCATTTTGCTTAACGGTGCACAGTGTACACTGGATATGAGCAACATCGAGAAGTTTTTGCTTCGCGGTCACGCATATATCGGTGCAAAACACTACAACCCGAGAATAAACGGTACATCGGATTATCTCGAGACACCGGAAGATGTAGAAAATTATATCGATGAAGTAGCGGATTATTCATTGGATGACAATAACCGCTATGTGATTCCGAATAACGAAGAAGATATCGTGTTAGGTCAGTCACTTGCCACAAAGAGCGACCAGCTTCTTTACATGGTGCCGGCCGAATGTATGGTATATGATACATACGACCCGGATACGGATGTACCGGATCATGTCGCAAAGGGAAGCAAGAAAAAACAGGTGCTTGCGAAGAATCCTTTGACATATGCGGAATATCTCAAATATGCAGCAGAGCGTGTGACTGCATTTAATGCAGACGGGTCAGTGCAAAAGGATAGTTCGGGACATGATGTCAAGAGATACCGTTATGAGATGGTAAACCTTGACAGATCATTCAACAATATGGAAATTGACATTGCGACAGCTTACGGTGCTTCAGCAGTACCGGTTGTGCGTAAGGTAAGTGGCAACTGGCTTGTATATTATTACATGACATTCGACACACCATCACATGCAAACCAGTATTTTGCAGATTTCTTTGCAGCAAACCCGGAGGCACTCAATCGTTATGCCAACGAGTACATCAAAGACATCAAATACAGCGCCAAGATGAAGCAGGCGCTTGCCGATAAGGATGCAACCAAATTTGCCATCGCAGGTAATATGATTGATGTTTCGGTTGTAGATGGCAAGAGAGTGTACTCTCTGATTAAAGATACCTCAGATGTTGAATTGTCTCAGGTTGTCGGAGATCATTCCGCAGCAATTGAAATTGAGCAGCAGGCGCAGTCAGTTCTGGGCAGATACTTAGGTATTACGCATTATTTGCTTTACGATATTAACAAAGCACCGGCAAACGCCGAGAAGTATACGGTCCGTGATAACCTGATTGAGGATGACGATACATTATACAATATTGCGGGTGCCAAAAAGGGAACCTACTATTTCACCAAGAAGGTGCCTGGCTCATCGGGAGATGACTACATCGTTGCAGCGCTAGTATTAAATGATGATGATACGGTGAATCTTTCAGACATCAAGTATTCAGCAGGTGGCAAGATTTATTATCCGTCATTTGTATTTGCGACGGGCGACCTTGTACTTGACAGGGACAACAAAGGCTTGATTTGGTGTAAGAATGCAGATGTTGCGGTAGGATGCAGCAAACTGGAAGAGGATCCGACAGGTGTTCTTGCTGTTCTGACGACCAAATACAATGACCATAGCTTTTATGAAGTGCTTGTAAACGGTATCAGCTATGTGGATATCACAGGTGTGACAGCCGGCTCTGAGGAAGCGGCAGCACTGGAAGCGGCAAGAGAGAAGGATTATATAGTAATTTCAGATTTGATCCAGTATGACAACTGGAAAAAGGAGTAACATATGAAACATGACCAGAGAGGGTTTTCTCTTGTAGAATTGATTGTTGCGGTTGCAATCATCTCAATTCTTATCGGTGTGGGTGTCCGCAACTTAGGCGTCGTTCAGAAATACCGTGTCAGAGAGTGTCAGGACAAATTAATCAATGCAATACAGGCGCATAAAATCGATGCACTGAGTAAATCTGTCAGCAATAATAGTGCAGCGCAGAGTAGCGATGTGACAAGCATGGATGCCTATCTTGAGATTTCAAGGGACAATGGGTTCTATTATGTGACATCCTACATGCCGGGTACGAACCGTTCTACAACAAAGATTTCAAAATCGAAAGGCGTGAAGATTTCCTATACAGTAGGTGGTTCGGCGACAGAGATTGCCGATGGTACATCGTTATATATTGGCTTTAACCGCGCTACGGGAGCGTTCCTGCCATATACGAATTCCCCAAGTAAAGAGTACATTGAGGAAATTGCGGTTGGATATGACGGAAGCAACTCGGGCAGTGTCAGCAATTATGCATATGGTAGATTTGTCAAACTGCAGGGACAGACAGGTAAGATTTTACGAATAACCAAGTGATTCGTTAGTGAGGGAAATTATGTTTAAGATCCAAAGAAAATCCAAACAAAATAATAGAGGCTTCAGTCTCGTTGAATTGCTTATCGCAGTTGCAATTCTTGCGGTAATCGGTGTTACCATTGCACTTTTCATGGGTAGCAGCTCGAGAACATACTCCAAGGAAAATGCGGATGCGACGATTCAGGCTGAGGCGCAGGTTGTGGCAAATGCGATTTCTGACCGCATCATTGATTGTAATGACCGTATTAACTACGATAATACACTGACAGTTTCAATCAACGGACTACCGTCTAATCAGTCGGCAGAAGACAGCAGCATTCCACGATTTGGTGATACAGAAGGTAAGATTCTCGAGATTGCCAACGAAAAAGAAAAAGAGATGCTTCTTTTGGATCGCGATACAAAACAGATTCTATATCTGAATACCTCGCGTGCTTCGACTGCGGTTGCATTTCCAAATTATGAATTTGCAAATGCGGAAGTACTGGCACAGAACGTTGCGGATTTTGTTGTAAAGACAGACCGCTATGCGAAAGAACATATTATCTGGTTTACAATGACTTATGTCAAAGAGATGAAACAGTACACAGGTACCTATCAGGTCAATGTGCGAAACCATATTACCATCAATGATCCGGATGAAATCAAACCGGATGAGACAAACCGTGTAACGGGATTGATTATTTCGCCGCAGGAGACATACATCAACATCAAAGGAAATGATGTATATGATGAGAGCGGTGCGAAATTGAATAAAATTCATTTTGTATGTACCTACAGACCGTTTAATGCCAAGAATGTCAAGCCGGTATGGTCAATGATGCCGGATGCAAACACCGGTTGTACACTTGCAACGGATCCGGACAGTGATCTGATTGCAGATTTGACGACTACGGCTGGCGATCCGAATGCATATACAATGAAGCATTTCCGATTGTTTGCCAAACATACCAATGCACCGGATGACGTCGTGGAAGCAGTTTCCAATGTTTACGTACGAAAAATTAACAGCATTGCCATTCAGGATATTGACGGTATGAGAATTGACCCTGATAACAACCAGAAATATGCCCTGCCGGGTAGCCGTGTTGTGCTCGATGCAAGTGTAGATGGATGGTATTTGGATGCTGCGAAGTATACCAATGTCAAATGGGCCGTACACTGTAACGATGCTTCATGCTGTACGCCAGCTAAGAAAACAGCAGGAATTGACTGTAAGAAGCTAGCAGGTGTTTCAGCCATCGGAAAGCGTATTTCCATTACACTCAAATCGACAGATGCAATTGGAAGGGTGTACACTGCGACAGCGACATCTACATGGGATGATACGAAGACAGCAAGCTTTAATATCCCTGTAAAGGTTGTGGATGCTTCATACAGACCACTGATTCGTGGTGCGAACATTAGCATCAATGATTATGCCGCACTTTTTGGTGCGCAAGGTTTTCCACAGTGTCTTGAAGTGACTGGGGCACATACATCTGCAGATTTTGCAAAGATTGTCAAACCGGACTTCACATTGTATGTAGACCACAATCCTGCCAACTTACATTATTATGATAGTAGAAAAATTCAGTTTTACGGACCTCTTAGAATCTTATTGAGACTTCAGGGAACGTTTGCTGATAGTGATGGAAATGTAAAACAAGCAGGTCCGGACTGCTATATTAGTTTTGATCCGGTTTCGGTACATAAGACGACAAACGACATCTGTGATGCGATGAAGAAGTGGAGCCGCACGTCAAAGGCGGACCGTGATGCGATGGTTGCAGCAGGCTCCGATCAGACCGCGGATCAACTCATGAAGAAGATGAAGAAACTCGATACGGATAACGAGGTGATTGTTGTCCGCAAGGGCTATTCAAAACCGATTCATGTATATACGCACGGTTATAACATTGTCGATGCAAAGCTCATTGGTATTTATGCGGGTGCGGATGAGACGTCAAAGGGTTCCAATCTGAACAACGGCGGAACGAATAATTATCTGACAGCGCAAGTGACATCGACGGTAGGAACAAGGGACAATGCAGTTGACAACATTATGATTAACGTCAATGCAATCAATGAAAAGGTTTCGAAACAGTATCCGGTAGATGCAATTACGCTGCGCGTCGGCATCGATCATTTTTATAACTGCTTTAGTGCGGCAGATTTGGCGAGTGGTGCAAAAACAAAGGAAATTAGTGCCAAAGCTTCTTATACGGAGTACAAGGTTTATGTTGCCAATGTGGAAGGAACGGATATTTTCATTCCGACACCGGAAAACAAGGAGTTCAAGGATAAAGTAGGAACTTTGGCTGTGAATGCTAATAAACCAGTTAAACTTGGACCGAAGAACACAGCCGTGAACATCAAAAGGCTTGAAAAAAACAAATATATGTTGTCATACAACAACAATACATATGTGTACAACAAAGCAAACCGTTATTGGCGTGAGCAGTAACAGAAACGTAGTGGAGAATTAGTATGAAAAAGGTATGGTATCAACACAAAAAATTAATAGTCGGTGCAATGTCGTTTGTGCTCATTGTTTCGATTCTGGCGTGTCAGATATTGCAGGGACAAAGAGATGCACAGGCGGCATATCTGTTAAAGGATATGCAGACGTTTGTAACAGGACTGACAGAAGTAAGGATCGTTGAAATCGTACCTGAGAAGACCCAAAATTATGAGGAGTTGGGTGTGTTTGTCTCAAATGGAGATAAGGATTTTATTGCTGATGCTTCCAAATCGACGTATTTTAAGCAGCAGTTTAGAACGGATCTTACGGTTACGGATAAGAAAGAACAGCTCGACCATTATCTTGAGATGCGCATGTATGGTTTGATTAATTCAAACGGAAATGAGCCGGATTACAGCGGAGATATCACAGACTATCCGTTTTATGGAGCTTGGAAGGGTGATGTTATGCCGCTTATCTGTCAGAGTAAGACGGTAGATGGTACCGGCGTGGAAGCCAATGTTGACCCGAAATATATGTTTGCAAGAGGCAACTATACGAGAGTGCAAAAAGATGTGACGGATATTCCACATTATAAGTTGCAGGAAGGTTATACGCTGGTAGACGGTTATATTTACAAGACAGACGACGCAACACCTGAGGGCTCCGGAGAAGAACCGGAAAGTGATGATACAGATAACGATGACGATGATGATTCCGTCAGCGGCAATTCTGTGAGCGGTAATTCTGTCAGTGGCAATGAAGCAGATGCTCCTGAAACGATTTCAGTCAGTGCCAATTCGTTTGATGAGACGATTGCACTGGATGATGATACGGCAGTCTTTGACATGAATGGTGATGATCCGGCACCGCAGGATTCATCTGAGGACGACGGAGACGTCAGAACAAGTGATGACGAAAACGGCGTAACGGGATATCAAAGTGTGACAAACTACGGCAATTACGAGCTTCCGCAGTATGGAACAGCGACACTTGTTGAGCCTGATCTTTCTGCCAAATACTTTATCGGCGGATATCAGTTCGACGGAACAAAGAGATATTGTCCGCTTCCTGAAGGCATTGAGTATGTAACGGACGGTGGAGAACTCTATTTCTATGAAGAAACGGACGGCAAATACTGGGGCTATGCGACACAGCCATATGTTTATTCTTTGGCTGCAAACGGCAATATGAAATACTACAATACAGACTGGTTTAGATCAGCTGTACTTGGAGACCGCAATAGCACGATCAATGTCAATATTAAACAGATTAAAGCAAGTGAAGTAACAGCAGCAAATATAAAGGATGCACACTTGATTTATCTTTCAGGTACTGCTGAGGCATTTGCAGCCAAAGGTGACCTTTCAGCAGCTGCAGCTGCAGCTATTTACAATGCGACAGTATCTTCTGAGTCGCACACCGGTGTCATCATGGATTATGATGCATACAAAGAGGGCGGCAATTCCAATATCGATAAGCTCTTCTGGATGCTCCTGCAAAAGGATCAGACTGCGATTGCGCAAAATGAAAATTACAAGAGTTTATTTGACGATACGACATATACGATTACAGAAGATGCGTCTACTGTGCTTGGAAACTCGGCGTTAATGGCGGATCTTAAGGCTTCCATGCTTGAGACCTATGAGGGTAACCTCGTGACAGGCAATGTCTATGTATATGACCACCGCATGAGTCTGTTCACACAGACAAAGGCAATGGTAGACTGTCATGATTTCTTTGCAAACGGCGATTTCAGATCACAGTATACGCTTGCGGCAAGTGTAGGCGCATTCAATCAGGTTGTTGCTGAAGTAAAGAATTACAACACATTAAGTCCAAATTTTGTTATTCCTGAGAATGTGACGCCGGCGATTATCGTGCAGTACATTATGAGTGCAAAGCACTACCCAATGAATCTCATCAAATCAGAGATTAACATTTTGGAGATTCAGCCGACACCGGACTTCTTATTCAATGCAAATAACTATGAATCAGAAGAGTTCGACTATATCACAAATGAGGCAATCAAAAACAACCGTAACGCATTTATCGAGAAATACATAGACGAGAGATGGACGAAAGATGGCAAACAGAACTTTGTTTCCTTCACATCAATGACGGTTTCTGAGTTTAACTGTAAGAACGAGAGTTTGTTTGAAAACTATGACCTTGTTTACATCGGTTCACAGATTGGTGCAAGTTCATTAAATGGTGATAAAAAGGGCTTCAATGTTAGAACCGGTACATCACACATACTTAAGGATAATACGGATGATGTAAATGCCTTGATTACCAACTTTAAAGACAATAATATGGACGGAATGGTCTATTATAATATTGGTGATTTGGTAGAATTAGGTAATCGTTCAGACTTTGCAAAGATATTGAGTGATGAAAACGGTAAATTTGTCAAAACTCGCTATACCGGAAATGATTTGACAACGGATAAATTGGATGAACTTAAGACCTACTTACAGTCGGGACATCCAATCGTAGTAGCCGGTGATTTGATGTGTTCAGATGAGTACGGTGTTAAGAAGATTAATCCAACAGCGCATCTGACAGATTGTAATATTGCCAATGATATTGCGGACCACGGTCGAATTGATAATAGTTCCAATATGTATGAACTGTTCCAGTTTGCAAACGGATATACATTTGATTATGATAAGCGGGAGTATGTGTCAGGCAATCAGGTGCCACAGATATCAGGTAACGGAATCGGAACAACAGGCTATCGTAACTTTATCAGTGAAGCTGACGTGGACAATGGCTGGGTAACCAGAGAAACCATTGCTGAATATTTGAATGCACCGCAGCTGTATCTGGAGGTTTCCAAACAGCCGCTTGAGTATACATATTCATTGGTAAATGATGTAATAGACACAAGCACGATTGTATACATTAACAAAGATGCGAACGGTAAGTTCAGTGAAGATGTGGATTTGGAATATGAGTTTGCTATTTCCGGTGTCTCTACGACAGCGGCAACCGATGGCTATACGGTTAAATTGTTTGTCGATGTCAATGCGGATGGTCGTTTCTCGGATGATGAGGAATGTAGCGATGCGATGATTGTCGATAAGCTGACAGGACAGGAGGCGGAAGTCACTGCAGACGGTGCCGAGATGGTTTACAACCTCGAAGAAGGTAAGACATACTCGCTCACACGTGCAGTACCGACCGGATATGTCGGCATCATCCCATGGTGTCTGCGTGTTGAAAAGATTGGAGAGCCAACCATTCAGGCAACGCACAAGGGATATAGTGCAGTCGGTGGCGAGAAGAAACGTATTAAGATTCTGCAGCTGATTAAAGACAGCGAAAAAGGGAAAGATGGATTTGATTTGCAGAAGGCACAGAAGGGTACAAGTAAAGGCTTTGGTAAATATCTTGCAAATGTTCCGGACTATGATGTTTATGTAAATACCATCAAGTTAAATGCTGAATTCTGTAATGAATATGTGAAATATTATGCAGATGCAACGCACAAGGAGGCAATCGCAAAAGATGGCGCTATGGCATATTTTAACAACAGGGTGATGACAGATGCCAATGGTGTGGCGCTGAAAGAGCCGGATGATGCGACACTCAATGATTTGGGTGTTGATATGCTCGTACTTGGCTTTGGTGATGACTATCCGGGTGTGAATAAGCAGGATGCGCTCAATGGAATCAAGGCGTTTATCGATTCCGGCAAGCCGGTGCTTTTGGCACATGACTTTATCATGTTTACAAATAATGCAACAGCACAGGATGCGACAATGCGTGACCTTGTCGGTATGGATCGCTATGGTGTCAAGACAGGCAATGCGCAGCTCCTTCAGGCAGCAAAAACGACAACCGGTACAAACGGCGGACATGGTTCCTTTGCATGGAATGAAGATTCTGCTGTGACAGTATCGGGCAATACGCTTACGGTTGCAGAGGCAGTGGAAGGCAAAAACCGTGCGGTTGCATATGAACCTGGAAGCGGCAGAAAAATGTTCTCAGCGGCTACGCAGGGTAACACATATTCGATGATAAACTGGTTTAAGAAATCACCTACTAATATGTACTATATGGCTTCCATTCCGTGGCATAATTTTGATGGAAATTACGCGATTAGTATGTATGTTGACCAGGAAAATGACGGTATGCTGACCGAGTATCCGTATCATATTCCAAGGAGTTTTATGATTTCCAAGACACATGGTCAGTATTTTGCACTTGACCAGGAGACAGATGCCGATAACGATGGACTTGCCGATACCGTTGTATGGTATACGCTCGGATATAAAAATGGTAAAAGCCGTGGCGTAGATGGAAGTTCTTCTGTATACACCGCTTCTCCTGGAAACGGAGCAGACAACTATTTTATTTACAACAGAGGAAACGTCACCTACACCGGTGCAGGTCATGGTGCAATTACATCAGCCAATGAGCAGAAGCTCTTTGTAAACACACTTCTTGCAGCTTACAAAGCAGCGGATACGGCACCGATTGTACGCTTCTACGAGACAGCAGATACGACGATGAGTCCGATTGAGACAATACCGATTCCGTATGATAGCAATATCACCAAACCGGTAAAAGAGGACGGAACAGCATATGCAGCAAATGAGTATGACAAGAAGGGCGTAACGAAGGCACTTGATTCATCTATCAGATGGAATGAAGATAAGGGTGACTACGACTACAAATTTGTCAATCCAAACTCAAAACAGAATGCGGATGCAGGTACTATTGCGGATAAGGATAAGACGCCGCTTTACTTCAAGATTACCGATACGGACTTTAAGAAAGGTCAGAAACGTATTTCGATTAAGTTCTATGTAGAGATGCTTGAACTCTTGAGTGCAGATGGTAAGACAGAGTATGTTCCGGGATACATCAAGGACGAACATGGCATTATCTCTTACAAACAGGTAACACAGAAGGATAGTGCGACAGGCGCTGAGTCGGAAGCACGTGAAAGCCGCAATTCTGCAGACATTGTATATTACAACAAAAACAGCAAAGGTCAGCAGGGAGATAGTGTGACATCGTATACGCTCGATAGTCTGGTTAATGCAGGTGCAAAGAATTCGCTCGGCGCGTTAAAAGACCTGACTAAGATTACGGTCGGCGGTTCAACACATTATGTAAAAGAGCTTGAGTTCGACGTTTACAAGGTAAATCGTGAGAAACAGTCCGATGGTACTTATAAGTACTCAATTGGCGATAAGCTCAATAATCTGCAGGAGATTGTTGATGCCAAGGGCAATACAACAACAGCTTCCGAGATTTTAAACGGTGAGACCTATGCAATTTATTTGCCGCTTTCTTACCTGAATAACAATGGTTCATTCAATATTTATCTTGAGGCACAAACGTGCATCAGTAACCTGAGTATGTCAGGTACAACAAAGACGGAAGTCAAAGAAGTAAAAGGCTTCGGAGATATTGATGTCACCAAAGTTGACCTATTAAAACTTGACTAATTCAAATGATAAAAGGACTGTAATGCTACGGCGTTACAGTTCTTTTTTTATCATTATTTTGATAAAATAGTGTTATTTTTTCTTCTTATATAAATACCTTTTGAATAGTTTAAAACAAAAAAATCTTTACAGATGCCCAAATTTAGTGTATAGTTCAAATCGTTATGAATTAAAGGGGAAAAGACATGGCCAAATATTTAGTAATTGTGGAGTCACCTGCAAAGGTTAAGACGATACAAAAATTCTTGGGAAGTAATTATGGTGTTGTGGCGTCAGGCGGTCACGTGAGGGATTTGCCGAAGAGCCAGATGGGAATCGACATCGAGCATGATTACGAACCGAAATACATTACCATCAGAGGAAAGGGCGATGTGCTTGCGATGCTCCGTAAGGAAGTCAAGAAAGCAGAAAAGATTTATCTCGCAACCGACCCTGACCGTGAGGGAGAAGCCATCTCGTGGCATCTTTATCACGCACTCAAATTAGAAAATAAAAAAGTTTATCGTATTGCATTCAATGAGATTACCAAAAACGCAGTCAAGGAATCTCTCAAGAATGCGCGTGAGATTAATATGGATCTCGTGGATGCACAGCAGGCAAGACGTGTTCTTGACCGTATGGTCGGATACCGTATTTCACCGCTTCTGTGGGAGAAGGTCAAACGCGGTCTTTCGGCAGGACGTGTGCAGTCAGTCGCACTTCGCATTATCTGTGACAGGGAAGACGAAATCAATGCGTTTATTCCAAAGGAGTACTGGACGCTGGATACAGAGTTTGCCGTTGCAGGCGAGAAGAAGCCGCTCGTTGCCAAATTTTACGGAAAAGGCAATGAAAAGATGGAGATTACATCCGAAAGTGAGGCAAAAGCCATTGCAGAAGCGGTGAAAAAGTCATCAGCAAGTGTGAAGGAAGTCAAAAAGGGAGAGCGCCTCAAGAAAGCGCCGCTTCCGTTTACAACCTCGACACTGCAGCAGGAGGCGAGCAAGGCACTCAACTTCTCCACACAAAAGACGATGCGTCTCGCACAGCAGCTTTATGAGGGTGTCGAAATCAAAGGCAGCGGTACGGTTGCGTTGATCACATACCTTCGTACCGATTCGACACGTGTCAGTGATGAGGCAGTGCGCAGTGCCAAGTCGTTTATTGAGACAAACTATGGCCCGCAGTTTGCCAAAGCGGCAGATGAGACCAAGAAAACAGGCAGCAAAATCCAGGATGCGCATGAGGCGATTCGTCCGACAGATATCAACCGTCTGCCATCGGACGTCAAAGATGCCATCAGTAGGGATTTGTTCCGCTTATATCAGCTTATTTGGAAGCGCTTTACAGCCAGCCAGATGGCACCGGCCAAATATGAGACAACTTCTGTCAAAATCGATGCGGGCGAGTATCGTTTTACCGTAGCAGCTTCAAAGCTTTTGTTTGAAGGCTTTATGCAGATTTACACAGAAGCAGACGATGAAAAAGAAGAGAAAAACACACTGATGAAGGGGCTTGATGAGTCAAGTAAGCTTTCAGTACGTGATGTAGAGTATAAACAGCATTTTACACAGCCACCGGCACATTATACGGAGGCTTCTTTGGTGCGCGCATTGGAAGAGCTTGGAATCGGACGTCCAAGTACGTATGCGCCGACGATTACAACCATTCTTGCCAGACGTTATATCACCAAGGAAAACAAAAATCTTTACGTGACTGAGCTCGGAGAGGTTGTCAACAATATGATGATGCAGGCATTCCCGACGATTGTGGATGTCAATTTCACCGCCAATATGGAATCGCTTCTTGATGGCGTGGAAGAGGGCAATGTCAAATGGAAAACAATTATCGAAAACTTCTATCCGGATCTTGACCGGGCCGTTGCGAAAGCAGAGCAGGATCTGGCACAAGTCAAGATTGCGGATGAGGAGACGGACGTCATTTGTGAGGAGTGCGGCCGCAACATGGTCATCAAATATGGCCCGCACGGCAAGTTCCTTGCATGTCCGGGATTCCCGGATTGCCGCAATACCAAGCCATACCTTGAAAAAATTGGTGTGGCATGCCCGAAATGCGGTAAGGATGTCGTCGTACGTAAGACGAAAAAAGGCAGGAAGTACTTTGGATGTGAAGACAATCCGACCTGCGATTTTATGGTTTGGCAAAAACCGAGCGGACAGAATTGTCCAAAATGCGGTCAGGCACTTTTGGTCAAAGGAAATAAACTTGTCTGCATGGATAATGCGTGTGGATATGTGACCGCGAATGTTGAAAAAGCGTAAAAAATGTGGTATGCTATTCTTAGTCACAGTTGTTGGGCGTCTGTCCGTTTGAACTGGGAGGGTATATGAGTAGCGTACAATTGTTAGATAAGACCAGAAAGATTGGCAGACTCTTACACAACAATAGTTCAAGTAAGGTTGTGTTTAATGATATCTGCAATGTCATGAAGGATATCATGGAGTCTAATATTGTCGTCATCAGCAAGAAGGGCAAGGTGCTCGGTATCGGCAACAGAGAGGGGATTTCGGTTGTGACGGAGCATATCCCGTCTGAAATCGGCGAGTTTGTCGATGAGTTGTTGAATGAGCGGTTCCTTGGGGTGTTGTCGACAAAGGAAAATGTCAATCTGATGACACTCGGGTTTGAACAGCCTTCGCAGGACGACGTACAAGCGATTATTTGTCCGATCGATATTGCCGGAGAGAGACTCGGTACGCTGTTTATTTATAAGTGCGGCGAGCCCTATGAGATAGACGATATTATTTTGTGCGAGTATGGTTCTACGGTTGTCGGCCTTGAGATGCTCCGCTCAGTGAGTGAGGAGAGCGCTGAAGAAAGCCGCAAGATTGCAGATGTCAAATCAGCGATCAGTACGCTTTCCGTATCGGAGATGGAAGCGATTGTCCATATTTTTGACGAATTGCATGGTATGGAGGGCATTCTTGTTGCCAGCAAGATTGCCGACAGAGTGGGCATCACCCGTTCCGTGATTGTCAATGCGCTGCGCAAATTTGAAAGTGCCGGTGTGATTGCATCGAAGTCCTCGGGAATGAAGGGAACCTACATCAAGGTGCTTAACGATGCCGTATACGATGAACTTGGCGCGCTTCGCAAACAGATTCACAAATAAATACAGTGTTTTATTTCGGATGAGATAAGAATAAATGGATTGGTTATGATAAACGGATTTATACTTTTTGGTGTAAGTCCGTTTTTTTGTCTTGTGTTTTCAGCAAAAAAAAACTATAATAAATGGTATCATGTGCTGAGACTGTATGCACATGATGCCGACCCACAAAGGAGGTAGCGTATGATTTACACCAATGTATATGATTATATCAATGTTTTAGATAAAGCGGCGGATGCTTCCTGGCTTCGTAACAAAGCAATCGCCAACAACATTGCCAATGTCGACACACCCGGTTACAAGAGACAGGATGTTGATTTTGAGAGCGCACTCAAAAAAGCCATCTTAAACAACCGTTTTGTTTCGGTGGATGACCGTGTCGGTGCGATTACGTCAGACGAGCTCGAGGTTGGCATGTACACAGACCGCTCGGGATATTCTTACAGATTAGACGGCAATAACGTCGATATTGAGACGGAGTCGGCTGCGATGGTATCAAACCAGCTCAAATATCAGGCGCTGATGAAAGCTGCGGGAGATGAATTTGCCAATCTCAGAACAGCCATGAGCAAATAGTTTTGGTTTGAATTGGAGGAAACGCTATGAATATGTTTAGTGCTTTTGATATAAATGCATCCGGTCTGACTGCACAGCGGTACCGCATGGATGTGATTGCAGAAAATATTGCCAATGCCAATACAACGCGTACCGAGGATGGTACACCGTACCGCAGGAAAAGTGTGATTTTTGCAGAAAAAGGACAGGGACACAGCTTTGATACGGCGTTGCGCAAGGCGTGCGGAAGCTATGACGGTGGCGGCGTCAAGGTCGTTGCCACATTTGAGGATAAGAGTACGGATCTGATTAAGGCGTACGACCCATCCCATCCTGATGCGGATGCAGACGGGTATGTATATTATCCCAATGTCAATGTGGTCACGGAGATGACCAACTTAATTGATGCCAGCAGGTCTTACGAGGCCAATGCCACAGCGTTTGATGCGAGCAAAAACCTTGCAACAACCGGACTGAATATGGGCAAAGCATAAAGCGTCTGCTTTTACATAGCAAGCATGATACATAGAGGGAAACAGTATGGATATTCAATCACTTTACAATATATCGAGTGGGGCAGTGCGCAAGGCGTACGAGGAGTACGACGGCACGAAGACAGCGACCACCCAGAGCCAGGATACGTTTGCGGCTTTTTTTCAGTCTGCGGTCGATAACATCGAGGCGACCAACAGTTACTTGTCAGATGCAGAGAATGAAGAGATCAGACTTGCACTCGGAGAGACAGAGTCGACACATGATTTGACGATTGCGCTTGAAAAGGCAAGCATGGCACTACAGTACACAGTGGCAGTGCGGGATAAATTTATGGAAGCATACAATACAATTATGCAGATGCAGATATAGAGGCGTAGGTCATGGCAGATAGGATAAAGAAGTTAATCGATCGAATCAAAGAATGGTGGAATCATTTTACATCCAAGCAAAAAACGATTATCGTGAGTGTTGCTGTGGGTGTCATTGTGCTACTTGCAGGTCTGGTATTTTTGCTGACGAGACCACAGTACATACTCATCGCATCGTGTGAGACTGCCAAAGAGGGCTCTGAGATCACCAAGCTTTTGACAGACAACAACTACCAGTACCGCACGAGTCAGGATGCGACACAGATTTATGTTCTCAAGGAAGACGAGAGTGAGGTAAACCTGCTTCTTGGTGCCAATGATATTTTGTCGGCAACTTATACAGTTGACAATGTAACCGGCGGCGGTTTTTCCACGACAGAGTCGGACAAACAAAAGAAATACGTCTATTACAAAGAAAAACAGATGGAGGAGGACTTGCAGTCCAATCCGCTTGTGCGCTTAGCCAATGTACAGCTTTCCCTTCCTGAGGATGATGGAACGCTCATCGCCAATGAGCAGGAGGGCTTTGCTTCGGTTGTGCTTGATTTGGACGGCGAGCTCGATGACAATATGGCAGCGTCCATGGCGCGTTTTATCGCAACGGCGCTCGGCAACGAGACAACCAAAAATATTACGATTATTGACACAGACGGCAATCTCCTGTTTGCCGGTGAGGACAACCTGAGCTCCAACGGCAATGCTTCAACACAGCTTGAGGTCAAAAAGCAGGCAGAAAACCTCGTCAAACAGGAAGTAAAGAGTGTGCTGCTTGGCACCAATCTGTATGACGACATTACGGTCGCGGGCAACCTGGTGCTCGATTTCAGTACCAAGGACAATACACAGCACAATTACACACCTGCGGAAGGTCAGACACAGGGCGTACTGAGCTCTGAGGATTTGTATCAGCAGGATACGACGGGCACGAGCGGCGGAGAGCCGGGTACGGGCTCGAATGATGATGATACGACATACCAGCTGCAGGATTACAGCGATTCGTCTTCTTCTACGACAGAGGAGTCCCGCAAATACCTGCCGAATGAGTATGTCTCAAGAGAGACGATTCCGCCGGGACTGATCAAATACAATGAGTCTTCCATTTCTGTGACAGCCAAAAAGCTTCATGTGTACCGCCAGGAGGATGTCGACGACCAGGGGCTTTTAGTCGATATGACATGGGAAGAGTACAAGCAGGCCAATCAGGAGCCTGTGAAGCTTGAGGTAGATACCGAGCTTTACAGTGTTGTTTCCAAAACGACAGGAATCGCGGAGGAGAGCATTCAGATTATGGCATATGAAGTGCCGGTCTTTGTTGATAAGGAAGGATTTTCTGTCAGCGCGACAGACATTATCCAGATTGTTTTAATCATCGTGATTTTAGGACTTCTTGCATTTGTTGTTCTGCGCAGTATGGCGGGCAACAGACAGCCGGAAGAGGAAGAGGAGTTATCTGTTGAGACACTCATTCAGTCCCAGCCGGAAAGTGAGCTTGAGGACATCGAATTTGACGACAAATCAGAGGCTCGTATTCTGATAGAAAAATTCGTCGAGGAAAATCCGGAGGCGGTTGCAAACCTGCTTCGCAACTGGCTTCAGGAAGATTGGGGGTAAGATATGGCAAAAGAGACTGAACTGACCGGGCTTCAAAAAGCTGCGATTTTGTTAATTTCACTCGGTCCGGAAAAATCTGCCATGATCTTTAAACATTTAAAGGAAGAGGAAATCGAAGAGCTGACGCTCGAGATTGCAAATACAAGAAGTATCACACTGCAGGTGAAGGAAACTGTCATCAATGAGTTTTATGAGGTGTGTCTGGCACAGCAGTACATTGCAGAGGGTGGTATCGGTTATGCAAGAGAGCTTCTTGAAAAGGCACTTGGCGCAGAGAAGGCAATCGATGTTATCGGCAGACTGACCGCGTCACTGCAGGTGAAACCGTTTGAGTTTGTCAGAAAGGCAGATGCTTCACAGCTCCTTAACTTTATTCAGGATGAGCATCCGCAGACGATTGCCCTTATCTTGTCCTATCTTGCGCCGGCGCAGGCAGCGCAGATCGTATCGGCACTTCCGCCTGATCGTCAGCCTGACGTAGCCAAGCGTATTGCGACGATGGACCGTACAAGCCCGGATGTCATCAAGGAGGTCGAGAGAGTGCTGGAGACGAAGCTTGCAAGTGTCGTAAACCAGGATTACACAATCATTGGTGGTGTCGATGCTGTCGTAGAGATTTTAAATACAGTAGATCGTGGTACAGAAAAGCATATCATGGAAAATCTCGAAATCGAAGAGCCGGAGCTTGCAGACGAAATCCGCAAGAAGATGTTCGTCTTCGAGGATATCCTGCTGCTTGATGACCGTTCAATCCAGCGTGTGCTCCGTGAGGTCGACAACAATGACCTTGCGATTGCGCTGAAGGGCTCCAATGAGCAGGTACAGAATGCAATCTTCTCAAACCTCTCAAAACGTCTTGCTGCGATGATCAAGGAGGACATGGAATTCATGGGTCCTGTGCGTATGAAGGATGTTGAGGAAGCACAGCAGAAGATTGTTAATATTATCCGTAAGTTAGAGGATGCTTCGGAGATTGTAATTTCTCGTGGCGGAGGTGACGAGATTGTTGTTTAAATCATCGAGAGTGATCAAAAGCTTTTATACAATCAATCAGGATGAAAAGGTTGTCATTGATTCCAATAAGCGCATGGCAAATAAGATCGAAGAGATTGCTGCCACGCTCCGTCAGTCGGAGGATGATGCGTTTGTGGATTCGTTTACAGGCGGCATTGAGGCGACTGATGTGGCTGCGCTTCTGACGGAAGATGACAGCGAGGGCGAACCTGCCGGTATCATCAAGGCAGCACAGGTGCAGCCGGTTTATGACGGACCAAGTCCGGAGGAACTCATCGAGCAAGCCCGCGAAGAGATTGAGATTATGCACCGCAATGCCGAGTCTGAGATTAACAGTATGCGCAACGAGATGCTCGCGCAGGCCCGGGAGGAAGGCAAAAGAATGGGCTATGAGGAGGGTATGGCGCAGGCACAAAACGAGTATGCCGGCAGACAGGCAGAGCTTGAGCGGGAATACGCATCCCGCATGGAGACGCTGAATTCGTCGTATGAGAAGCGTCTTGAAGAGATGGAGCCTGAGATGATGTCGCTTATGACAGAGCTCTATGAGCACATTTTTGATATCGATTTAAAGGAATACAAGAATATCCTGATTCATTTGATTGACAGAGCGCTTCATCGCATCGATACGTGTGAAAATTACATAGTGCGTGTGTCAAGAGAGGATTTTTCCCATGTGAGCGGACAAAAGCAGGCTGTTTTGATGGGATGTATCGCATCTTCTGCCACGCTTGAAGTGATTGAGGATATGACACTTGCGCCGAATGAATGTCTGATTGAGACAGAGAGCGGACTGTATGACTGTGGTGTCGGTACGGAATTAAAGGAATTAAAGAAACGTCTCAGACTATTGTCGTATGAGAAATAAACGAAAGGGGTAGCACCTTTGGCTACTTTGGATGGAAACAAATACAGACAGCTTCTCTCAGAGCCGCTTTACAAGAGACTCGGAAAGGTTGTCAATGTCGTTGGACTTACAATTGAATCAGCAGGACCGGATGCCAAGCTCGGAGATCTTTGCCGCATTTACAAAAACGGCAGAGAAGGGGAGAGCTGTATGGCAGAGGTGGTAGGCTTTAAGGAAGGATATACGCTTCTGATGCCATACGAGCTGACAGATGGAATCGGAGGAGGGTGTATCGTTGAAAATGAGGGACATCCTCTTTCTGTTCAAGTGGGAGAGGAGCTGCTTGGACATACACTCGACGGGCTGGGCAGACCGACGGATGATGATACCTTTTCCTCACCACTTCAGTATCCGCTTGATGCGATGCCGCCGGATCCGATGAAGCGTGCCATTATCGATGAGGTGCTGCCGCTTGGTGTCAAGGCAGTGGATGGACTTATTACCGTCGGTAAGGGACAGCGTATCGGTATTTTCGCGGGTAGTGGTGTCGGAAAGTCTACGCTTATGGGTATGTTTGCCCGCAATACGAAGGCCGATATCAATGTTATCGCCTTAATCGGTGAGCGTGGTCGTGAGGTGCGCGAGTTTATTGAGCGGGATTTGGGGCCGGAAGGTATGGCGAGAAGTGTCGTCGTTGTTGCGACGTCAGATAAGCCGGCGCTTGAGCGGAACAAGGCGGCCAAGACAGCGACCGCCATCGCGGAATATTTCCGTGATCAGGGGAAGGATGTGCTCCTTATGATGGATTCCCTGACACGTTTTTCGATGGCACAACGTGAGATCGGACTGGCCAGTGGTGAACCGCCTGTGACGAGGGGATATCCGCCGAGTGTGTATGCGGAGATGCCAAAACTTTTGGAACGCGCGGGCCGTTCGGATGTGGGATCTATCACGGGACTTTATACGGTTCTTGTCGATGGTGACGATTTCAACGAGCCGATTACCGATACCGCCAGATCCATTTTGGATGGGCATATCATGCTCAACCGAAAGCTTGCACACAAGAACCATTATCCGGCGATTGATGTACTGCAGAGCATTTCCAGATGTATGTCTGCCATCACGGATAAGGAACACAAAAAGGCAGCAGGTATGCTCAAAAATGTCATGGCGACGTATGCGGAGGCAGAGGACCTCATCAACATCGGCGCATACAAAAAGGGAAGCAATTCCAATGTCGATTATGCGATTTCCAAAATTGACGCAGTGAATCAGTTCCTGTTGCAGGCGACCGATGAAAAATTTACCTTTGAAGAAATCGTTGAAATGTTGGAGCGGATGTTTGCGTAAGGAGTAGCGTATGGGCAGATTTCGGTACCGCATGCAAAATATCTTGGATGTCAAGATCAAAATGGAAACGCAGGCGAAGAACGAATTTGCGGCTGCAAATCTGGCGCTGGAGGAAGAAAAAGAGCGGATGAATGCGCTCATCGGCAGGCGGAAGTATTATGAGAACAAGACGCGCGAGGCGCTGCAGGCAGATGTTATGGATTTTCAGGGCGTGACGGAGAGCAAGGTGGCAATCCGCTCGATTGAGGAGCAGATGCGCAAACAGCTCAATGCAATCAAGCATGCCGAGCGGGTGCTTGAGGAAAAGAGGCTTGCGATGACGAATCTCATGAAGGAGCGCAAAACGCATGAGACACTCAGGGAGCAGGCATTTGAAGAGTTCCTGATGGAAGAGAAGAGACTCGAAAGCAAACAGATCGATGAGCTGACGAGTTATACATACGGCATAAAGCAAAATGAGAGTTAGGTGAAAGCATGGCAGAAGAAAACAAAGAGGCGTTGGAAAGCCAGAATCCGAAAGAGGATTTAAAAAAGCTCAAAGAAGAGAAAAAACAATTAAAGAAGGAACAAAAAGAGGCACAAAAGGAAGCAAAGAGACGTGCGAAGGAGTTGGCGGCGAGAGAGGCTGCGATTCCGGACGAGGATGAGGGCGGCTCGCTTTCTGTCATTTTGGTCACGGCCATTATCGTGGCAGTGTGGATAGGTATTTTATGCCTTCTTGTCAAGCTTGATGTCGGTGGCTTTGGAAGCAATGTGCTTGCGCCGCTCATTGGCGATGTGCCTGTTATCAACAAGATTTTACCAAACAGCAGCGTCACGGAGACAAACAATCCGGAGGCGTATGGCGGTTACAAATCGCTTGAGGAGGCCGTGGAGCAGATTAAGCTTTTGGAGCGTCAGCTTGAGGCGGTCAAGCAATCGGGCGATGACAACACGGAGCTTGTGGCTGATCTGACGGCAGAGGTAAAGAGACTTAAGACCTTTGAGGACAATCAGATTGAGTTTGAACGGATTAAAAATCAGTTTTATGACGAAGTGATTTATGCTGACAACGGTCCGGGGCCTGAGGAATACATCAAATATTACGAGACGATGGACCCGACAACAGCACAGGAAATCTATGCTGAGGTCATCAAAAAGCAGCAGGAGGATAAGGAAATTCAGGAATATGCACAGGCATATTCTGAGATGAAGCCAAAAGAGGCAGCAGGCATTTTTGAAGCCATGACGGATAATCTGGACCTTGCAGCCAGAATTTTGGGGCAGATGGAGCCGGATGACCGCGGCAAAATCCTCGGTGTGATGGATCCGACTGTCGCTGCCAAAATTACAAAAATTATGGACCCGGAGTCTTAAGAAGTTGTGCCAATTCTCCGATACAATAGATGACCGTAAATCATTTGCGGGACAAATTTGGAAAGGAGGAGGATACATGACGACAACAAGAATTCCTGATGGACAGTCGGTGATGCAGGAGCTTTTTACCAAAAAGAGCGCAGAGATGACGGACAATCTGACACAAAGCTTTGCTGATGTGATGCAGCGGGCAGATAGCAGCAAATCGGATGTGACAAACCTCGTTGATACAGAGTCCGGCACGCAGATTGCAAACCGTGCAGAAAAACAGACTTCCTATGCATCAGACAAACAGGTGCAGGATACAGAGCGTATTAAAGCCTGTGACAACCAAACCCCAAATAAGACGTCTGATACCAGGGCAGAAGCGCCGAAGGAGTCACAGGATGCTGTTTCTGAGGATGTACGTGAGGCGATTACGAAGACAGCAGAAGATGTCCAAAAAGAGCTTTCTGAAATGCTCGGAATTTCAGAAGAGATGCTTACCGAAATCATGCAGATTCTCGGTCTTAATTTTGCAGACCTTGGGCAGCAGGGCAACATGATTCAGGTAATGGCCATGACAAGTGAAGACATCACAGTCGCAAATGTCATGATGGATGAGTCGCTGATGGGCGATGTGAAAGCGCTCGTTTCGGTCGTAGAGGAGGCTTTGACAGAGCTTTCCGGTGAATTTGGACTTGCGCCGGAAGATGTGACAAGGGCAATTGATGAAGTCTTATCCATGGAAAATGGCAGCGGAAGCGTTGCGGATATGGCAGACTTCATGCAGAAAGGTAGGGCAGAAGAGGCTGCTTTGGTGACAACGCCTTCAGTCGAGACAGAAGTAACAATGGTTGATGACACAGAGGATGCGTCAGAGGGAAATCTGGACGATGCGCGCGTAAACGTGCAGACGCAGGATGATGCCAAAGCAAACAATGCCCCGAAACAGGAGAACAATCCATCCCAAGATGCAAATCAGTCAGAGACCGGAGAGCGGGAAGCCGGCCGTTTTGAAGGCGTGGCGACGACAACGCAGAATGCAGCGGGGGCGGTTTCCTTTGATGTGAATGCAACACAGACGGAGGCGCCGATGTCTTACATCGATGCCGAAAAAGCAAGAGAAATCATTTCGATGGTTGCCGAGCAGGTGAAGCTTCGCGTGAGTGAGCAGATTACGGAGATGGAAATCCAGTTAAATCCGGCAAATCTCGGTAAGCTGAATCTTCAGGTTGCATCCAGGGAAGGTGTTATCACGGCACAGATTACGACGACCAATGAAGATGTCAGGGCGGCACTTGAACTGCAGGCGATGGCACTTAAGGAAGAGCTCAATCAGCAGGGACTTAAGGTGGAGGCCGTAGACGTAAGTGTTTCGAGTCATGAATTTGAGCGGAACCTAGAGCAGGACCAGCAGCAGAATGCGGACGAGGAAGCCTACAAGGAGCAGCTTCGCAAGGGCACAAGAAAGAGCATCGATTTGAAGGAACTGACAATGGATGACCTTTCAGAGATGTCAGAAGCAGAAATGATCCAGATTGATATGATGAACCGTAGGGGCAATCGTATGAATCTGATGGCATAACGGAGGAAAAGAGTATGGCAGATTTAATGGCACCTGTTGTAAACGGACAGGTGGTACAGCAGACAGAAGATGTGAATGCCAAGAAGACAAAAGGCGGAGGTAATCTGGATAAGGATGATTTCCTGCAGCTTTTGGTTGCACAGATGAAATACCAGGATCCGCTGCAGCCGGCATCCAATACAGAATATGTTTCACAGTTTGCGACATTCTCAGAGCTTGAGCAGATGCAGAATGTCAGCCAGAGTACGGATATGAACCGCGCTTCCAACCTGATCGGACAGATTGTTACCATCAACAACCGCACGGAGACGGGCGAAATCAAACAGATTACAGGTACGGTTGATTACGTCGTGTACCAAAACAACAAAGCGATGCTTTCCGTAAATGGCGGACTTTATTCCATCGACGAGCTCGCGAGCGTAACGGACGCTGCATATTATGCGGCAGGTGAGGTGAAGGCGGCATTTGAGAGCGCACTTGCCAAATTGCCGAAGGTTGACCGCGTGACGGAAAAAGAGACAGATTCGGTACAGGCAATCATTGATATTTATGACAAGCTGACAGCGTACGAGAAGTCAATGCTTTCAGAAGGTGTACCGGAGCTTGTGGAAAGTTACAGAAAACGTCTTGCAGAGCTAAAGGCAATTGCGGATTCTGCCGATAAAGATACTGAAAACACAAAGGACAATTCAGATAATCAGGATGATACATCTGAACAACAGGAAGAGACAACCGTTTAATATGCACATGGAGGAGCAAAATGATTATTCCAAACAATCAGTTCCTCTCCATTGACCAGGTAAAAGACAAGTTTTTTACACCGGCCAAAGAGCAGCCGGGCGCAGTAAACCGGGATGGTTTGACGTTTGGAGAGATTCTCGAACAAAAAGCAGAGAAAAGCAAAGAGCTTACTTTTTCCAAACATGCGATGAATCGACTTTCGGAGAGAGGCATCGATTTGACGGGAGCGCAGCTTGACAGACTGAAGGACGGGGCCATGAGGGCGCAGGGAAAAGGAATTCAGGAGTCACTTGTTCTTGTTGATGATTACGCGTTTATCGTAAACATTCCAAAGAACACGGTAGTCACTGCTATGGACGCCACGGAGAGTAGCGAACACATTTTTACAAACATTGATGGAGCCGTAATCGGATAGCCGGACCTTATGGAGGCTAGGAGCTCTCGAACGACAGAGAGGGCAAAGCGGCAAAAACAGGAGGTCACTTAATTATGATGAGATCACTTTTTTCTGGTGTATCAGGTCTTAAGACACACCAGACAAGAATGGACGTTATTGGTAACAATATCGCCAACGTTAACACGACATCTTACAAATCACAGTCGATGTCATTTTCTGATTTGATGTACCAGACAACACAGAGTGCTTCCGGACCAAATGCACAGACAGGAGCCGGTGGTGTCAATGCCCGCCAGATCGGTCTCGGTGTGAAGGGTTCTTCTATCAGTACATCAATCACATCACAGGGTGCAAACCAGACGACAAACAACCCGTTCGACTTTAAGATTACAGGAGATGAGTTCTTTGTAGTCAGCAACGGACAGAGCAACTTTTTTACCCGTGACGGCGCGTTTTATGTGGATGCAGCCGGCAACCTCGTAATGAAATCAAACGGTTACAGTCTGATGGGCTGGCAGGCAGACCAGGACACACAGGAAATCAAAAAAGATACGGTTTCGCCGCTCAAGGTCATGAGCGCTGAGAACATGACGTATCCGGCAGAGCGTACTTCCAAGGCAATGTTGTCCGGTATCATCGATAAGAACGATACGGATTTTGATGCGGGTGCGCAGGGTAAAACGATCAGTCTTGGTATCTATGACAACTTAGGCTATTACTACACACTCAAATTTACGATGAAAAAGGATGATACGGATGCGACCGGCTGCACATTTAATTTGGATAAGAATCCGTCTCAGATTCTCGATGAGAGAGGCAACCAGGTTGATCCAGCTGTCATGCAGGCGGATCTTGGAACAACGAAGTTACAGTTTGATCCGACGACAGGTAAAATTACAGATCCGACAGATTCGATTAAACTTACAATTTCCGGTTCTACAAAGGCGTTTGACTCGGTAATCGGAAAGGGCACAGATGCGATACCTGCAAAACAGATTAATGTTGATGTATCCGCTTTAACGAGTGTCAACAACAACGGTACGAGTACCGTCGTAGCTGACAACGGAGATGCCGACAAGCTCGGCACAGGACGTAGAGTCGGTAATATGACAGGTCTTTCTGTTCAGCAGGACGGACGTATCTACGCAGCGTACTCAAACGGCCAGTCAAGACTCATCGGTCAGATTGCGGTTGCAAGCTTTGCAAACCCATCCGGTCTTGAGAAGGCGGGAGATAATTTATACTCAGCAACACAGAACTCAGGTAACTTTGACGGTATTGGTATCGATATCACAGGAAATGGCGACTACATCACAAGCGGTGTACTTGAGATGAGTAACGTAGACCTTTCTTCTGAGTTTACGGAGATGATTACCACACAGCGTGGTTTCCAGGCAAACTCACGTATTATCACAGTATCGGATACGATGATTGAGGAGCTCGTTAACCTCAAGAGATAATGGTTGACATAATGTAGCCGGCAATTACATAATGCAAAATGGGACCCCGATGAATGTCGGGGTCTCTTTGATAACATTTTGGAAACTATTTCAAGTCTCTTTTTTGATAAATAAGTAGACAAAACGAAAAAAAAATAGTAGAATTGTTTAGAAGCATGTAAAGGGGTATGCTATGCCTTTTTTACATTTTTCGTCAAATTTTTCGTCAAAAGCCGGTTATACGATTGGCTTTTTGGCAGGAAGGTGTACATAGTGGATTTAGCGTCAATAATCGGTCTTGTTGTCTGTATTGTATTCGTACTCTGGGCGATTGTATCCGGCGATAAGGGATTTGCAGCCCTTGGTGATTTCATGGATTTCCAGTCTGCGATGATCACATTTGGTGGTTCGTTCTGTTCCATTCTTGCCGGTACCAGCATCGCTGGCTTTATAAGCGGCCTTAAGAGTATGGGACTCATTTTTAAAGTACCAACGCTCGACACACCGATGATTATCAAAAAAATTATAGATTTGTCCAATGTTGCCCGTAAAGAGGGACTTCTTTCCCTTGAGGAGGCAGCTTCCGATATTGATGATGCCTTTCTCAAAAAGGGTATCCTGCTCATCGTCGACGGTACAGACCCGGAGCTTGTGCGCGGGATTATGGAGACAGAGCTTGTTAACCTTGATACGAGACACAAGGTTAACATTACATTCTGGGAAAATGTCGGAGCGATGGGTCCGGCCTGGGGTATGATCGGTACACTGGTCGGTCTTGTAAACATGCTCCAAAACATGTCAGATCCTTCTTCCATCGGTCCGTCCATGGCGGTCGCGCTTATTACGACGCTGTACGGTTCCATGCTTGCCAACTGGATTTGTGCACCGGTAGCGACAAAGCTGAAGGACAACAACAACGCGGAGCTCGTGATCAAAGAGATTATGATTGAGGGTCTTTTGTCAATTCAGGCCGGAGAAAACCCTCGTGTCATAGAAGAAAAATTGAAATCATTCTTAGCGCCGAGTGAGAGAGACAAGGCGTCAAGCGAAGGTGGTGAAGTGAATGGCTAAACGCAAAGAGGAAGAACCGCCAAAAGGGGCGCCGGCGTGGCAATCGACCTTCGCCGACCTTATGAATCTCCTTCTTTGTTTCTTCGTTTTGCTATTCTCAATGTCAACCGTCGATGCAGAAAAGCTGCAGGCGGTGGCGGCATCGTTCTCGCAAACCTTTAGCGTGTTTCAGGCGGGAGCGACGGCAATTGGTGATGGTATCTTAATCAGCAATGGCGTCAGTCAGCTGAATGAACTGGATAAATACATAAACAGCACGGGAAAAGTGCAGGAATCCGAGGTTGACTCGGAGGACTTCATGAAAGAGTTCGAGCAGGCAAGCATGAATGAATCAGAGATGCTTGCAGAGAAGGTGAGTGAGGCGCTTGACGAGAGCGAGTACGAAGGGGATATCGATATTGATTTCACAACACAATACGTTTCGCTGACATTAAACGGCGCATTTTTGTTCGATTCCGGCAAAGCTGAGATCAAGGAGGAAGCCAAACCGGTGCTTGATAAGGTCGGTCAGATCCTGACCAGATATGCATCGAGCACGATTGAGATTGAGGGTCATACAGACAATGTCCCGATCAGCAACTCCAAATTCCCAAACAACGATGTGCTGTCATCATACAGGGCGCTTGCTGTATTTGATTATTTCAGGGAGACAACAGCGATTGACCCGGCGACCATGAAACACAGCGGCCGTGGAGATTATGTGCCTGTTGCTGACAATGCAACCGCAGAGGGCAGAGCGAAAAACAGACGTGTGGAAATAAAAATTTACACATCTCTGAGCGATTATTAAGCGGGGAGACAATTATGAAGAAAAACTTATTATCGATTTTAATTTTAGCACTTCTTCTGGTGAACTTGATTTTAACGGGAATTATGATGTTCTCAGTCACAAGTACCAACAAAAAGACAGCGGCACTTGTCGGACAGATAGCTTCGGTTATTGATATCGATCTCAAAGCTGCCGGTGGTGAAGAAGCAGAAGTGAGTGTTCCGATTTCAGATACAGTCACATACGACATTGAAGAAGAACTCACCATTCCGCTTAAGGTTGGTGCAGACGGAAAAGACCATTATGCGATCGTATCAGTCAGCCTTTCGATGAATTCAAAGGATGATGGATACAAGGAATATGGCGAGACACTGAAAGATCGCCAGAGCCTGATTAAGGGAGAGATTGTAGAAGCATTCCGCTCGTACTCAATCGAGGAGATTAAGACAGATGAGAGTGTTGTCAAAGATGATATTCTGGCGAGAATGCAGAAGATGTTTGATTCTAAATTTATTTATAAAGTTTCCTTTAGAGGAATTATGTTACAGTAACAGGCTGTAACAAACATACACACAGGCGGGAGGTGAGTCTGGTGAGTGATGTGTTGTCTCAAAGTGAGATAGACAGTTTACTACAGGCCATTAGCACCGGTGAACTGGATGTAGAGGATATGAAGGAAAGCGCCGAGAAGCAGGTCAAAAACTATGACTTTAAGCGCCCGGCGAAGTTTTCGAAAGAGCATTTGCGTACGCTCGAGATTATCTTTGAGCACTATGGACGATTGTTATCCACCAACTTACCGGTTTATCTTAGTAGAAACGTACAGGTCAGTGTGGCGAGTTCAGAGACGGTAACGTTCTCCGAGTTCACGAACGCGCTGAGTAACCCTGTTATTCTTGGAATTATCAACTTCCAACCATTACAAGGAAATATCATTATGGAGCTTTCTTCCAACATCGGTTATGCGATGCTTGACCGTATGCTTGGAGGAGAAGGCAAGCCACTTGACAAGGTGAGAGAGTTTTCGGAGATTGAGTTATCCATTCTCGAAAAGATTATGGTGGCATGTATGCACCTGTTGCGTGAACCGTGGTCCAATGTAATTGAATTAGACCCGTATCTGGAACGAATCGAGGCAAATCCACAGTTTGCACAGGTCATTGCACCCAATGAGATGATTGCGATTGTCGTACTGAATATTAAGATTGGTGATGTGGAAGGTTTTATGAACATTTGTCTTCCGTACATCACGCTTGAAGATATCATGGAAAAAATCAACACGAAGTTCTGGTTCTCTACGATGCAGGAGATGGAGGATGAGAGCTATCAGGAAAATATCGAAGCCCTGATTAGACATGTTGATATTCCGATTAAGGCCGTACTTGGCAGAAGCACGATATCGGTTGCTGATTTTGGCAATATTCAGGTTGGCGATATCATCAGACTTGATAGGAGAATAGAAGATGAATTAGACGTCTATGTTGGAAATATTAAGAAATTTTCAGCGCTTCCCGGCAGCAACAAAGAAAATTATGCTGTCAGGGTGACGTCAGTCTATAGAGAGGAGGAATAAAAATGCTAACACAGGATGAGATTAACGCTCTCCTAAACGGCATGAATCTTGACGATCCGGTTCCTGAGACGCCAAGCGAAACTGCGCAGACACCCGACGGGGCTTCCGGTGGAGGCACGATTGCAGGGGAACATGCACCGGTTACGATGCAGGCAGAGATGACGGATATTGAGAAGGATGCGATTGGCGAGATAGCCAATATCAGCATGGGAACGTCCGCAACAACGCTTTATAACCTTGTAAATCAAAAAGTTGACATTACGACCCCAGTTGTAGAGCTTGCAAGATGGGAAGATGTCATTCAGGATTATCAAAAACCGTGCGTATTCGTTCAAATCAAATATACAGTCGGGTTGGACGGTGCCAATATATTAGTTTTAAAAGAAAATGATGTAAAGATCATCACAGACCTCATGATGGGCGGTGATGGCAGTAACACAGATGGGGAGCTTGGAGAGTTGCACCTGAGTGCAATTAGTGAGGCGATGAACCAGATGATGGGTTCATCGGCGACTTCGCTTTCTTCCATGCTCGGTAAGAAAATCGATATCAGCCCGCCTGAGGCGAGTCTGGTGGATATTATCGAGAATTCCAACCCGGGAGATATTTCACCATTCCTTGCAGGACAATTTGTAAAGATTAGTTTCCAAATGCAAATTGGTGATTTGATTGACAGTTCCATCATCCAGCTATATCCGGTTGATTTTGCAAAGAGCTTGTATGACTTCTTCATAAACAACCAGATGGGTGGCGATGTAGCACCGGCAAGTGAACCACAGCCGGCACCGCAGCCACAGCCGGCACCGGCACCTATGCCACAGATGGATATGTCACAGCCGATGACGCCGCCGCCAATGGATATGTCGCAGATGGGAATGCCGCAAATGGGCATGCCACAGATGGGGATGCCACAGATGGGTATGCCGCAGATGGGAATGCCACAGATGATGGGATATCCGCAGCAGCCGATGATGCAGCCGCAGATGAATATCCAACCGGCACAGTTCCAGGCGTTTAGCAGTGAGATGCCGGCGATGGTCAGCCAGGAAAACATCGGTTTAATCATGGATGTACCGCTTGAGGTGACGGTCGAGCTTGGTCGGACCAAGAAATCGATTTCAGAGATTTTGGATTTCGCACCGGGTACCATCATCGAGCTTGATAAAATAGCCGGTGAACCAATTGACGTCCTTGTCAATGGCAAGTTTGTTGCCAAGGGTGAGGTAGTAGTTATTGAGGAAAGTTTTGGTATTAGAATTACTGATATTATCAAATAAAAATAGGAGAGTACAAAATGGCAAAGAATATTTTAATTTGTGATGATGCAGCTTTTATGAGAATGATGATTAAGGACATTCTTATAAAAAACGGCTACAATGTAGTAGGTGAAGCCGAAAACGGTGCGAAAGCAGTTGAGAAATACAACGAGCTTAAACCGGACTTAACACTTATGGATATTACAATGCCGGAAATGGATGGTATTCAGGCACTCAAAAAAATCAAAGAAGGCGATGCGGGCGCAATGGTCATTATGTGTTCGGCAATGGGTCAGCAGGCTATGGTTATCGAGTCAATCCAGGCCGGCGCAAAAGACTTCATTGTAAAACCGTTCCAGCAGGATCGTGTTCTTGAGGCAGTGAAGAAAGTAGTGGGTTAAATGCTTCTCTTAAGTAGCGATAAGATTGGATCTGCGGCGCAGCTTGTGACACTTCTCGTGATATGGGGAATCGTTATGGTGATTGCCTATTATACGACGAAGTTTATTGCGGTGCGCACCAATGGCAATCTGCATGCCACCAATATCGAAGTGATTGAGACATATCGGCTTAGCAATACGAAGTTCATTCAGATTGTCCGGATTGGGGAAAAGTACGTCGGCATTGCCGTGAGCAAAGACCAGATTACGCCGCTTTGTGAACTTTCGTCAGAGGAAATCATCAAGATTAGTGCGAAGGATGCAGGTGGGGAAGGGTTTACACAGATTTTTGAAAAAATGAAACAGATTTCAAGAAACAAAAGCAGGAACAAAGATGAATAGCTTCAGGCTTTATCAGAAAAAGAAGGGTTTTGTCCTGTTTGCATGTTGTCTTGTTGTTGCTTTTTTATGCTTGTCTATGCCGGCATATGCGGTGACGCTTGACCATGAACTCGGTCCGGAGAGACACCTGACGGGTGATACGGATAACCGTACCAATATAACCGAACCAGGCAGCGCGGACAGCCCGGAGGATTTACAAGAACTAAATATTGCAAACAGCTTAACTGTTACATATAACAACGGCAATGGCGAGCTTTCCGGAAGTCTTCGTATTTTGCTGACACTCACAGCGATTGGTCTCATACCGATTTTGCTGATTTGTCTTACCAGTTTTGTGCGTATTATCATCGTGCTTCATTTTACAAGGCAGGCACTCAATACGCAGACGGCACCGCCTAATCAGGTGATTATCGCACTTGCGTTGTTTTTGACATTCTTTATTATGAATCCGACGATTCAGGAGATTAATGAAAATGCCATCAAACCATTTGAGGCGGGAGAAATCACGCAGCAGGAGGCGATTGAGGCAGGCATGGAACCGCTTCGTACCTTTATGAGCGGACAGACACAAAAAAAGGACGCAAAAATGTTTTGCGAAATCGGAGGGTATGAGTGGACCGGTGAGCTTGCAGATGTTCCAAATCAGGTGCTGATTCCGGCGTTTATGATTAGTGAGCTTCGCACAGCGTTTATCATCGGTTTTGTAATTTATATTCCGTTTTTGGTCATCGATATGGTTGTAGCTTCGGCTCTTATGAGTATGGGTATGATGATGCTGCCGCCGACGACCATTTCAATGCCGTTTAAAATATTACTGTTTGTACTCGCAGACGGTTGGAATTTGATTATTGTCAATCTGGTCAAGACGTTTTATTGACCGGATGATTTTCAGGAGGTGCTAACATGTCAGTAGATGTAGTTGTTGAGATTGCGAATCAGGCTCTGTTTACTGTGATTAAGACAGCAGCTCCTGTTTTGCTTATTTCGATGATTGTCGGTTTGGCAATCAGTATTTTTCAGACTGTCACATCGATTCAGGAGCAGACACTTACGTTTGTTCCGAAGGTCGTATCCATTTTTATCACGCTCATGGTTTTGGGACATTGGATGCTCAACAATATGACGACTTTGATGACTACGTTGTGGAGCGATTTTTCCAAATATATAAGGTAGCGGAGTATGATTGATTATTCGTTTTCGATTGGAGAACTTGAATATTTTTTGATCATTCTGATGCGCGTTGCGGGATGTATTTTTATATCGCCTTTTTTTAGTTTTAGTGCGACGCCGCGCCGCGTGCGTGCAGCGTTGGCGGTTGTGATTTCGTATCTTGTTTACTATTCGACACTGCCGCATGAGACGATTTTATACGAGACAGTACTGGAATATGCAATCATTTTGATGCGGGAAATCATTGTCGGCATCATGATTGGCTTTAGCACGATGCTTGCATCCTCCATTCTGATGTTTGCAGGTCGTATGGTTGATATGGAAATCGGACTTTCCATGGTCAATGCGATAGACCCGACATCCAAAGAGAATGCGACGATTTCGGGTATGTATTATCAGTATACAGTTATGATTATTTTGCTCTTCTCAGATATGCATCAGTATATCATCAAGGCGCTTGCGGAGACGTTTGAGCTCGTTCCGCTAAACGGTGCAGTGTTTAACCTCGATGCGATGCTGGGAGGATTTATTGGATTTATGGGTGATTATATCAGCATCGGCTTTCGGATATGTCTTCCGATATTTTGCTGTATTTTGATATCCAATGTGATACTTGGTATTTTGGCAAAGGTTGCACCGCAGATGAATATGTTCTCTGTCGGTATGCAAATAAAAATATTATTCGGTTTGAGTATTATGGGACTGACCACGGCGATGCTGCCGCATGTAGCGACGTTTGTGAATGATGAGATTCGTAGAATGATGGTATCGTTTGTAAAGGCGATGATGACATGATTGAGTTAAACTTACAGTTCTTTGCCAAGGACGGACCCGGCGGAGAAAAAACAGAGGAACCTACAAGTAAAAAGCTTGGCGATGCCCGAAAGGAAGGTCAGGTTGCAAAGAGCAAGGAAGTTGAAAATGCGGCAAGTCTTCTTGTACTCTTTGTCATGCTCCGCATCGTCATCGGCATGGTTGGCGAGAATTTCCTTGGCGTTTTTTCGGCGGTGTATAACAAGCTTCCTGAGATGGTCACGATGTATGGCGGATTCGTACCTGAGACGTCCATTCTTTCGACAATTCAATTTGTGATGGTGAGAATGCTTGTCATTTTGGCACCTTTTTTTATCGCAGGTCTCTTGGTTGGCTTTTTTTCCAATTCGCTCCAGTTTAAATGGCAGGTTACGACCAAACCGTTGCAGCCCAAATTTTCCAAGATGAATCCCATCAGCGGCGTCAAAAAACTGTTCAGCGTGCAGTCTTTGATGGAGCTTTTGAAATCCATCGCCAAAATCGCTATTTTGGGTTTTGTCGTCTATTCGGAGCTCAAAGACAAATATGATGTGATTTTTTTGCTGTTTCGGATGCCGCTTTGGCAGGGTATCCTGCTTTCGGGTGATATCGCCATTACGATCGGATTCAAATGTGCACTCCTTTACATCCTGATTGCGGCGCTTGATTTTGCATACCAGAAATATAAGTTTAAGCAGGATATGAAAATGACCAAGCAGGAGGTCAAGGATGAGTACAAAAACACAGAAGGAGATCCTGCTGTCAAAGGAAAAATCAGACAGAAAATGCAGGAGGTTTCAAGACGCCGTATGATGCAGGCTGTTCCGACAGCGGATGTCGTCATCACAAACCCGACGCATTTTGCGGTTGCACTCAAATATGACAGGACACTTGGGGATGCACCGGTTGTCGTTGCAAAAGGTGAAGATTATCTTGCAGCCAAAATCAAAGAGCTTGCAAAAGATAGCAATGTAGAGATTGTAGAAAACAAACCGCTTGCGCGTATGCTATACCACAATGTTGAAATCGGCGAGATGGTTCCGCCGGAGCTTTATCAGGCGGTGGCTGAAATCCTCGCGATGGTATACCACAAGCAGGGCAGATTGTAACGTTTTCGGATGTGACTTTGAAGCGATACGTACATTGAAAGAACAGATACGAGAAGCTTAGACGGAAAGGAGGAATTGGTGTGGGTTTGAAAAAGGCCGATTTGGCTATGGGCGCATATGTGCTTTCTGCGTTTATCATGTTCATTATACCAATTCCATCACTCTTATTAGATGTTTTGCTGGCATGTAATATGTCAGTTGCTTTTGCGGTTTTGTTTGGTTGTATGTTTTCCAAAGAGGCACTTGATATGTCGTATTTCCCGACAATCCTCTTATTTACAACCATTTTCCGTATTTCACTCAACGTTTCGTCGACGCGTCTGATTTTGACAACGGGCGATCCGGGAAACGTGGTACGTACCTTTGGTGAGTACGTTGGTGGAAATGATTTGATCATCGGTGCCATCGTCTTTATTATCATGATCATCATTCAGTTTATGGTCATAAACAAAGGTTCAGAGCGTGTTGCTGAGGTGACAGCACGTTTCACACTCGATGCGATGCCGGGTAAACAGATGGCAATCGATGCCGACTTAAATACCGGTGCCATTACCGATGCGGAGGCAAAGGAGAAACGAGATAAAATCCAGCAGGAGAGCAGCTTCTTTGGTAGCATGGATGGTGCGGTAAAGTATGTAAAAGGAGATGCGACGGCAGGTCTTATTATCACGGCAGTCAACCTGGTGGGCGGAATTGCCATGGGAATGCTAAGGGGCGGACTTGATTTTGCGACAGCGCTCAATACCTACTCTGTCCTGACAATCGGTGATGGGCTTGTCAGTCAGATTCCGTCACTTCTGATTTCACTATCGACGGGTATTTTGGTTACGAAGGGCAGTAAGGAAGCCGATTTTGGCGCAACGCTTCTTCGTCAGCTGTTTGGTCTGCCAAAGAATTTGTATATGATTGCCGGCGTGCTTGCACTTCTTGGTATCGTTACACCGCTCAATCCCGTTATTTTTCTGGCACTTGCAGCCGTATTTGCGATCACAGCCAGACAGATGCAAAACAGTATGGGTGCAGCGTCTGTGGAAGCACAGATGGAGCAGGAAGAGGAGGCTGCTGCTGAGGAAATCAGACAGCCGGAAAATGTCACTTCTCTTCTGCAGGTTGACCCAATCGAGCTCGAATTCGGATACGGTATCATTCCGCTTGCGGATGTCAATCAGGGCGGAGACCTTCTGGACCGTGTCGTTATGATTCGTAGACAGATTGCGTTAGAGCTTGGATGTATCGTTCCGATTATCAGACTACGTGACAACATTCAGCTCAATCCAAACCAGTATATTATCAAAATCAAAGGCGTTCAGATCAGTGAAGGCGAGATTTTGTTTGACCATTATATGGCGATGAACCCGGGATATGTGGAGGAAGAAATCACAGGTATCCCAACCTTCGAGCCTTCGTTCCATCTGCCGGCTATCTGGATTACGGAAAACCAGCGCGAGCGGGCAGAGAGCATGGGTTATACGGTTGTTGACCCACCATCAATTATTGCCACACACCTGACAGAGATTATCAGGCAGAACATCGCAGAGCTTCTGTCGCGTCAGGATGTACACAACTTGATCGACAATGTCAAAGAGGCCAATTCCGCTCTTGTGGACGAGCTTTATCCAAAGCTGCTCGGACTTGGCGAGATTCAAAAGGTACTTCAGAATTTGCTGCGTGAGGGCATTTCAATCCGTGATCTTGCAACCATTTTTGAGACACTTGCAGATTACGCGCAGACGACAAGAGATACCGATATTTTGACAGAGTATGCAAGGCAGGCACTCAAGCGTGCCATCTCAGCGAGATTTTTCCCGGCCAATGAAACGACAAGTGTTGTGACACTCGACCCACAGGTTGAGCAGGAGATTATGGGAAGTGTCAAACAGACAGAGCAGGGTGCTTATCTGACACTTGACCCTGAAAAGACAAAAGCAATTATTGAATCAACCAAGACAGAGGTTGCCAAGCTTGAGAGCCTTGGCAAGAATCCGATTGTGATTACGTCTCCGATTGTTCGGATTTACTTTAAAAAACTGACAGAAGATTATTACAAAGACCTGATTGTTGTATCATACAATGAGGTGGAACCAAACATAGAATTACAATCTGTAGGAATGGTGACAGCGTAAATGATTATCAAGAAATTTACAGGAAAAGATGAAAATACAGCGCTTTCGATGGCTAAGAACGAGCTTGGTGTCGGGGTCGTTGTCATGAATGTGCGCAATGTCAAACGAAAAGGCATTTTGCGGTTGTTTAAGCCACAGATGGTCGAGGTGACAGTCGGACTTGAGGAGGAACAGGACCGCATCAGAGCGATCGAGGAGGAAGCCAAAAGACCACCGACAGACGAGGAGATGCGCAATCAGCTCAAGGAAGCGATTATCCAGGGCGCTAAGGAAAAAGAACGCATTGCTTCAGCCAGGGAAGAGCGTAGAGCGGTTTATACGGAGCCGGCGAGTGTGACGCAGGAGGAAGTGCAGCTCAAGGAACGTCTCGACAGCATCCAGAACCTGATTGAACAGCAGATTCAGGACAAAAAAGCAGAGCCGGCGGCTGAACGTATGAGCGAAGAGGAAGAGACAAAGGACAATGAGCATGTGAGATTCATCAAGCTCCTCTACAACACCATGCTCGAGAATGAAGTAAATGAACAGTATGCCAATCTGATTGTTGATGATTTGGACAGACATGCAAAAGCCGATATGCCAATCGATGCGCTCCTTGCAAATGTGTACCAAAAGACGATTCTGCGTTTTGGCGAACCAAGCGGTATAGCGCCGGCGAAGAAGGGACCGAAGGTTGTATTTTTTGTAGGGCCGACCGGTGTCGGCAAGACGACAACGATTGCAAAGCTTGCAAGCAAATTCCATGTGGAAAGCGGCAAGAAGATCGTTCTTTTGACGGCAGATACGTATCGGATTGCGGCGGCAGAGCAGCTCAAAACCTATGCCAATATTATGGAGGTACCGTTCCATATCATTTACAACCAGGAGGAGCTTCTTGACGCAATCGGGCGTTATAGTGACCATGATTATATCCTGGTTGACACAGCCGGACATTCCCACCGCAACGAACTGCAGCGGGATGAGATGAATGCGCTTGTGCACTGCGTGGACGGAAAGGCGGAAAAAGAAGTGTATCTTGTTGTGAGTGCGACGACCAAATACAGCGATTTGGTCAATATTGCAGAAGCATATCAAAAGATGGATACATACAAGATTATTTTTACAAAGCTTGATGAGACAGACTGCTACGGCAATCTGCTCAACTTAAAGCTTCACACGGGAGCAGAGCTTTCCTATGTGACGTGCGGACAAAACGTGCCGGATGACATCGAAAGCTTTAACCCGCAACGTACAGTAAAATCGTTACTTGGCGGCAAGTAACTTAGAGGATAAGAATGGATCAGGCAGAAGGATTAAGAAATAAAATCAAACAAAATATCATTAAGCCACAGCGGCCTGTTGCCAGGGTAATTGCCGTAACGAGTGGAAAGGGTGGCGTAGGAAAGAGCAACACGTCCATCAACCTCGCAATCTCGCTCAAAAAGCTGGGACAGCGTGTGATCATACTCGATGCGGATTTCGGACTTGCAAACATCGAAATCATGTTTGGAACCGTACCCAAATATAATCTGAGTGATTTGATTTACAAAGGGAAAACCATGCGTGATATTATTACGTGGGGCCCCGGCGATGTCGGTTTTATTTCCGGCGGCTCAGGCATTGCGTGTATGGCAAACTTAAGTCACGATTATCTGAATTATATTATTCACAACCTGGCAGAACTCGACAATATTGCGGATTTTGTCATTGTGGATACAGGTGCGGGAATCAGCGAATCGGTTCTGGAATTTCTCGTTGCAAGCGGGGAAGTGATTTTGGTTACGACGCAGGAACCGACATCCATTACGGATTCTTATTCCCTTTTGAAGTCGCTTTGCGCACACAGGGGATTTTCAAAGGAGGCAACGCAGGTCAAGGTACTGACGAACCGCGTGGACTCCGAAGAAGAGGGCGCGTCGCTGTTTCGCAAACTGGATTCGGTTGTTTCCGGATATCTGGCACTTCCGCTTTCCCATCTTGGCAGTATCCCGCAGGATGACAAGATTTCAAAAGCAGTACTCGGACAGATGCCGGTATGTCTCCAAAACCCGGGTGCAAAATCGGCAATTGCATTTGAAAATATTGCAAATGTACTGCTGTATGGGGAGGATGCCAAAAAGGTGAAAAAACGCGGCATGGCTGCATTTTTTACGTCGATCGTTACCAAAAAATGGAATTAAACAAATCGGTAAAAGACGCAGACAGTTTATTCAGGCAAGAAAGATAGTGGGTGGATACATTACATGTTAACAAGTTTAGTCAATCCCGGTGATAATGTCGAAATGACAGCCATCTCAAGGGTGGCGTCAAAGCCGGGGGCGGAGATAAAAATATATACATCCAAGGTTTATGATGTTATTAATGATGAGAAAATAGAAATATTGATGCCAATCGTGCAAAAGAAGATCATTTTGCTGCCGGTTGACGGAGAGTACAAAATTACGTTCTTTACAGCAAAAGGATTATATGCGTGCACTGCGCGCGTGGCCGACAGATATAAGGATAACAACGTTTATACGCTGTTATTTGAAGTAACCTCTGATTTAAAGAAACAGCAGCGCAGGGAGTATTTCCGGTATGCTTGTGTTCTTCCGATGCAGGCAAGAGAGCTTTTGCCGGATGAAATGAAGAGTATTGAACAGGGCGAGTTGTATATTGAACCGGGACTTCCAAAAAGAGAGAGCACGATTGTGGATATTTCAGGCGGCGGAATGCGTTTTGTCGGAAAAGAAGTATATGAAAAGGATTCCCTCATTGTTTTGGAATTCCTGCTTCCGATGAATGAGACACAAAAGCGGTTTGAGATTGTTGCAAAGGTACTGCTTTCCCAAAAAATTCCGAACAAAGTGGGGGAATATGAACACCGTGTGCAGTTTACCTACATTAAGAAGGACGCACGGGAGGAAATCATCCGTTTTATCTTTGAAGAGGAGCGGAAAAACCGTCGGAAAGAAAAACGATAAGTGGATAGGAGTTATATGAAGAAAAAAATATTAGTTGTAGATGACTCTGCACTCATGAGAAGAATTGTGTGTGATATAATTAACGGAGATGAACGATTCCTTGTGGAAGATACTGCGGTAGACGGCGAGGATGCCATCCAAAAACTGAGTCAGAAGCAGTACGATGCAGTTGTGCTGGATATCGTAATGCCAAAGCTTGATGGACTGGGCGTTCTTCGTGAAATCAACAAACGCGGTATCCGGGCAAAGGTCATCATGAATTCAACGCTCACCAAAGAGGGTGCACAGATTACGATGGATGCGCTCAATGAGGGTGCGTTTGAGTTCGTACATAAACCGAGAAATGTGTTTGACGCACAGGGCGAAGAGTATTCGGTTTCTTTCCTGAATATCCTTGATGCGACAGCCAGGGCGGCATTTCCTGCCGTAAGCCAGGGTGCTTTGCCGGCGGAAGAGAAAAAGACACCTACGTTTTCAAGGGTTTCAAAGGGGCAGCCGGTCGTTGAACTGCCACCGGTCCGCAGAAATCCATCTACGGTAAAGGGCAAAAAGATTGTTGCGATTGCAAGCAGTACAGGCGGTCCGAAGGCACTGATTGAAGTGATTCCAAAGCTCCCGGCGGGTCTCAATGCAGCCGTCCTTGTTGTACAGCATATGCCTGCAGGGTTTACAGCTTCCCTTGCGGACAGACTTGATTCACTTAGTGAAGTGCATGTCAAGGAAGCAGCAGAGGGAGATGTGCTCGAGAAGGGAACGGTTTATCTTGCCAAGGGTGGACAACACATGAAAATCAAACGGGTTGGCGCACAGTACAAGATTTATTATACAGATGAACCGACCAGGGAAGGTGTAAGACCTTGTGCAAACTATATGTACGAGACGCTCAGGGATTCTGATTTCGAAGAAATCTGTTGTGTGGTCATGACAGGTATGGGTGCAGATGGCACAGAAGGAATCAAACATTTGAAGGCGGCGAAACAGGTTCATGTCATCGCACAGTCGGCGGAGACTTGTGCAGTGTACGGCATGCCTAGAAGCATAGTAAACAGTAATATGGCAGATGAGGTCATTCCGCTTACGGAGCTTTATCAGTCGATTACGAAGAATGTGGGGGTACATTAGAATGGATGTAAGTCAATATCTTGAAATCTTTCTGGATGAAACAAAAGAACATTTACAGAGTCTGAGCGACCAGCTTATGATTCTGGAACAAGAGCCTGAAAATATGGACGTGATCAATGAGATTTTCAGGGCTGCACATTCCATGAAGGGAATGGCCGGAACAATGGGTTACAAGAATATGCAGAATCTGACACACGATATGGAGAACGTGTTCTCAGAAGTGCGTAACGGCTCTATCAAAGTTGATGGTTCTATGGTGGATGTTCTTTTCCAGGTGTTGGATGCACTGGAGGAGTATACGGACAATATCCAGAATACATCAGACGAAGGTGACAATGAGAACGAGCACTTAATCAAGGCACTCAATGACATCTTAAATGGAGAAAAAGCAGAGCCTGCACCGGCGCCGGCAGCTGCGGAAGCAACAGAGGCGGCAGAAACGGCAGCGGCTGAAACGGCAGATGCTTCTTCGGAAAAGGCCAAATTTAAAACGATTCCGCTTGGCGAGTCAGAGAAAACTGTGCTGTCAGAGGCACTTGCACAGGGCAAAAAAGTGTATGGCATGACAGTCTGTGTCAGCGAGAACTGTATCCTCAAGGCTGCAAGAGCATTCCTTGTGTTCAAAGCGCTCGAAGAGCATGGAGAGATTATTGTATCTGCTCCTTCGACACAGGATATCGAAGACGAAAAATTTGAAAATGACTTCAGTCTGGTGTTTGTTTCGGACAGTGCGATGGACGCTGTTCAAAAGGCTGTTTTGAGCGTGTCTGAAATAGAAGATTGTGTCATTGACAATATGCAGATTGAGGCACCAAAGGCAGAAGGAAGTGTCAAGGAAGAAAAAACGGAAGTGGTACAGGCTGCAAGTAATGCGCCAAAAGCAGACAAGATGGCTTCTTCTGCACCTGCAAAACAGGATAAGAAGCCGGTGGGCAAACCGGTTGCAAACCGTACGGTCAGAGTTGACATTGAGAAGCTCGATGTGCTGATGAACCTTGTCAGCGAGCTAATTATTGCCAAAAACTCCCTCGTTACTTCAAGCAACCTTGACGGCGGTGTCAATGAACATATCGAGTACTTAGAGAGTGTAACAACCAACTTACATGAATCTGTCATGAAGGTTCGAATGGTTCCAATCGAGTCGGTTGTAGCCAAATTCCCGAAGATGGTGCGTGATCTTTCTAAGAAACTAGACAAAAAAATGCAGCTGTTTATGTCAGGTGAGGAGACAGAGCTTGACCGTACGGTTGTTGATGAGATTGGTGATCCGCTTATGCATTTATTGCGTAACAGTGCCGATCATGGTCTTGAGTCTGCAGAAGTACGTAAGGAGAGAGGTAAGCCGGAAGTTGGTTCTATTTTCTTAGATGCCTACCAGGATGGCAATAACGTTGTCATTGAAGTCAGAGATGACGGTAACGGTATTGATGTGGATGCAGTGCGCCGCAAAGCCATTGACAGAGGTACGATTACAGAAGAGCAGGCAGAAAATATGGATGATAAGGATATCATCAATCTGTTGTTCCTTCCAAGCTTCTCGACTGCAAAACAGGTAACAGACGTATCCGGACGAGGCGTTGGACTCGATGTCGTGAAGTCCAAAATTGAATCATTAAGTGGTGAAGTTGAGGTTAAGAGTCAGCTCGGCGTCGGAAGCTGCTGGACGATTCGTCTGCCACTTACACTTGCGATTATCCAGGCGCTCATGGTTGTTGTTGGTGGCGAGAAATACGCAATCAGCCTTGGCTCTATTCAGACAATTGAGGATGTCAATCCGTCTGATCTGAAGCTTGTTGAAAATCGTGAGGTTATCAACCTTCGCGGTTCGGTCATTCCGATCGTGCGCTTGAGCGAGCATCTTGATATCGCCTCTACCAAGGGACCGGAGGATAACCTTACTGTCGTTATCGCAAAGAAGGGCGACAAGCTGGCCGGTCTTGTTGTAGATGAACTCATTGGACAACAGGAAATCGTTATCAAGTCCTTAAGTAAATATATTAAGAAGAGCAAATTAATCAGTGGTGCTACAATCCTTGGCGATGGTGAGATTGCCTTAATTGTAGACGCGAACGCTTTGATTTAGGGGAGGATTGACGATGGAAGAGTTGAACGTATCATATAACACAATACAGTATATCGTAGTTGGACTTGGAAGCGAGAATTACGGAATTGATATCAGCTATGTCGATAACATTGTCCGTATGCAGCATATTACCCGCATTCCAAGAGTACAAAAAGAAATAAAAGGTGTCATTAATCTGCGAGGCGAGGTCATCCCGGTTGTAAGTATTCGTATCAAAATGAATCTTGCAGAGGATGAGATTACAGACGATACACGTATTATTATCGTCAAATTAGAAAGCGGTGAGCGTATCGGTATTATTGTGGATAATGTCAAAGAAGTCGTTACACTGTCAGAGGACACCATTGAAAAGCAGTCATATGATTCAAAAGCCGGAAGAGCTTCGTTTATCAGCGGAATCGGTAAAAATGGAGATGCACTGATTTCTCTTCTTGATATGAATCTCGTATTTGCTGACAAGGAGAAAGAGAATAACGCATAATTGGAGGGTTCATGGCTGAGTTACACTTAGAAGAAATGTCTTCGCAGTATTTTGACGTACTAAAAGAGATTGGAAATATTGGTGCCGGAAATGCTACTACTGCACTTTCGCAGCTTTTAAACGAAAAAGTGGATATGAAGGTGCCGCAGGTCAAAGTGTTGGATTTTGACGAAGTGGGCGCTTCCATAGGTGGTGAAGAACTTGTTATGGCAGGTATTTACCTGATGGTGGAAGGTGATATCACGGGCAGCATTATGTTTCTATGTGAGGAAAGAGCAGCACATTCGCTTGTTGCGAGACTGATGGGTATGGAAGATGACGGTTCCGGACAGTTTGATGAGATCCAGCTTTCAGCGCTCAAAGAAATTGGAAATATCATTACAGGTGCTTATTTAAATGCACTTTCCATGCTGACCAATATGAAAATATATCCATCTGTTCCGGATGTGAGTATTGATATGGCAGGTGCAATTTTAAGTGTGCCGGCGATTGAGTTTGGTGCGGTTGGCGATAAAATTCTGTTGATTCAGACACAGTTTTCAGATGATGTTGCGATTGATGGATATTTTATCCTTGTGCCGGATTTGGAGTCACATGATAAAATCATGCGTTCCCTTGGAATGTAGGATGAGAGAGTTGAGAAAGATGGAAAAATGGGCGAAATAATAAAAGTTGGTATGGCAGATCTGAAGATTTGCGTGAGCCCAAATGCCGTTACGACATTAGGACTTGGTTCCTGTGTTGGGATTGCAATCCGTGACCCCAAAACGGGAATCGGCGGGCTGGCACATGTGATGTTGCCGGATAGCACGCAGATTAAAGACAACAAAAATATTCCAAAATTTGCAGATACCGGAATTGAAGAGTTGGTAAAGCAGATTGTTGCTGCGGGCGCAAGCAAAACGAGACTTGTTGCCAAGATTGCCGGTGGCGCACAGATGTTTGCATTTCAGAGCAATAATGCGCTTGTGCGCGTGGGGGAGCGCAATGTGGCGGCCTCCAAGAAAAAACTGCAGGAATTACATATTCCGCTTCTTGCGGAAGATACGGGAGAAAATTATGGTAGAACCGTTGTGTTCTATCCGGAATCAGGGGATTTTATCATTCGTTCCGTAGGCAAACCGGAGAAGGTAATCTGAGCTGATGTGGAGGAATATATGAAGACGAAGCAGATTCCGGTGGTACTGATGTTATTGGCGGGAAGCATTGCGAGTATTGTTATGTATGTGATGCACTATCCACTTGTAACGATGCTTTGGATTCTCCTGGCGGTCCTGATTGTTTTCTATGTGATTGGTTCTGTTTTTGTGGTTCTATTGGACCGGTTTGAAGCGGCAGAACAGGCGGAGGAAAATGAGGAAGAAGCAGTACCAAATGAGGAAGAAATAAGCGAGGAAGGCGCAGTTGCTTTAAAATCACAATCTGCGGAATAATGCTTGTGGAGTGAAAAGATATGGATGAAAACGCAAGAAAGCGTCTATGGGTGGAGTACAGTCATACCAAAGATGCTTCCATTCGTGAGAGAATCATATTAGAATATGCACCACTGGTGAAGGTTGTCGCGGGGAGACTGCATATGTATCTTGGATACAATGTAGAGCTTGACGATCTTGTAAGCTATGGTATTTTCGGGTTGATTGATGCGATTGATAAATTTGATATGTCAAAGGACATCAAGTTTGAGACGTATGCAAGTCTGCGTATCCGTGGTGCGATTTTGGATCAGATCCGTAAGATGGATTGGATTCCGAGAACGATTCGCCAGAGACAAAAAAAGATTGATCAGGTAATGCATGACATTGAACAGCGCACGGGACGCTGTGCATCGGATGAGGAAATTGCCGAGGCACTCGGGATTTCTGATGAAGAATATACGGACTGGCAGTCCCAGATGAAGATTACGGGCGTTGTTTCCCTGAACGAGTATTTGGAGGCTGGCGGATCTGAAATCAAGAGCGAGCGCGCAAACAGCTCCAGTCAGTTTGAAGTGCCGGAGGATGTATCTCTCCAGGCAGAGCTGAAGCAGACCTTAAAAGATGCGCTTGAGCTCCTTACCGAAAAAGAGAAAAAGGTAATCATTCTTTACTACTATGAGGAATTAACCTTAAAAGAAATCAGCAACATTTTGGAGGTTTCAGAGTCGAGAATTTCTCAGCTTCATACGAAAGCACTTTCCAAAATGAAGAAAAAAATGGGCAATTACATGGGTATTTTAACAGATCTATAGATATAGAACTGTGAGGTATGAGGATGAATGGATATTTTTATCTGGAGCATACACAGGATGCTTTGAATTTGGTGATTGTTCCGCCAACGGAAGGCGGCGAAGCGGTCACATATGACGAAATCATTGCGTATTTACAGACGCAGAGTATCTTTGAAGTAGACAACAAGGTGATTCGTGCACTTGTGAACGAGACAGGAGCAGGAAACCACGTCGGAAAAATCGGTGCGCCGATTGAACAGCGTCAAAAAGAGATGTGTGTCATGGAGCTCGCTGCAGACCGTATGACGCTTACCGCCAGGTTTTATGCGCCTAGCAGTGACGGCGGCAGACTTTCCAGAACAGAAATTATACAGATGATGAGAGATAGAGGCATCCGTTTTGGATTTGATGATGATGCCATCGCTCAGCAGATGACGATGCCTGTTTACATGACACCGATTGTCCTTGCCAAAGGTCAGCCGGCAAAAGAAGGACATGACGGCAGTATCAAATATCATTTCACGACCAATTTTGACAACAAACCTGCGCGTAATCCGGACGGTTCGGTTGATTTCCATTCGTTAAATACGATTTCGCACTGCAAAGAGGGACACCTTCTTGCAGAATTAATCAAAGAAGTAAAAGGAGAGCCGGGCACGACAGTACTCGGTGAAAACTTACAGCCAAAGCCTGTAAAGCCGGTTCATCTCAAGTATGGTAAAAATGTCAAAATTTCTGAAGACCGCATGACGCTTTACGCAGAGATTGACGGACATGTATCTCTGCTTGGCGGAAAAGTAGTCGTTTCAGATGTATATGAGGTGGATGACGTAGGACCTTCCACCGGAAATATCGAGTCTCTCGGTAGTGTCATTGTCAATGGAACAGTACAGTCAGGTTACAGCATAAAGGCACACGCCAATGTGGAGGTACGCGGCATTGTTGAGGCTGCCCAGATTGAAGCGGGTGGTAACATCGTACTGGAGCGTGGTATGAACGGTATGGGAAAGGGCACGCTCACTGCAGGTGGCTCTATTGTATCGCGTTTCTTTGAAAACTGTACCGTCAAAAGCGGTTCTTATATCGAGGCAGACAGTGTGCTGCACAGCTTTTTATCGGCGACGGATACGATCAATATCGACGGCAGAAAAGGATTCATTGCCGGAGGTAGTGTCCGTGCGACAAAGCAGGTGAGCTGTAGGATTCTTGGCAGCAGCATGGGTTCCGAAACACTGGCGGAGGTAGGTGTTGATCCGGAGCAGAAGACGCATTTTCAGGAGCTTCATAAGGAGATGCTGGAACTGCAGAAGAATCTCAAACAGATCCGCCCGATTATCATCAGCCTTTCGCAAAAGGTGAAGGAAGGCACCAAATTGACGCAGGAACAGATTAAATATTTGCAGCAGCTTATGCAATTAAATGAGCAGCAGTCAAGCAGGCTTGATGTGGTTGAGGCAGAATACGATGAGTTCGAAGAAGCACTTCGTGGTGCAAGCAGTGCAGCTGTTATTGTCAAACAGGAGGCGTTTGCCGGCACGAAGATTTCCATTTCGGATGCGTCGATGATTTTGAAACAGACCGTAAGCCGTTGTAAATTTGTTTACGAAAAAGGTGAAATCAGAACGCGTACAATCTAAGGAGGCAGTGTATGGCGATTGGATTCGTTGAGATGAATGGAATGAATCTGCGGACACAGGATTTCTCCATTCTCAAGCAGCATGAGGACGCACGTCCTTTGGCAGAACAGCAGCAACTGCAGGATGGACAGGACAAACGTGTGCTTAGGGATGCCCGGTCTGTTCAGCACGGAGAAGACAGCAGCAAAAGTGATACGCATGCAGATGCGCGCGAAAAAGGGAAAAATACGTACATGGGTGACGGTGGCAAAAACCGCCGCAAACCTGCAGATGACGGAAAAGTAATTATTAAAGGAAACAAAGGATTTGATATGTCGGTTTGAGTTCGAATCGGCATATTATGATGGGAAAAAACATGACAGGGATAGAAATAGCATTTTTAATTTTGGGAATTGTTCTTTTGGTTGCGGGATACGTCATTCCGGAGAGCAAGTCAGAAGATGAAGTACAAAATGTGGAGCTTTCAAGAGAGGAAATCCGGGCAGCACTGGATGGACATATTGAAGATGCAAAGATTTCTGTAGATGAAATGGTGGAGGAGACGCTTTCTTATTCGATGGAGAAGGCAGAGCGCGGACTTGAGCGGATTTCCAACGACAAGATTTCCGCAGTCGGCGAATATGCGCAGACGGTTCTGGATGACATCAACAAAAATCATAAAGAAGTCATGTTTCTTTATGATATGTTAAATGAAAAAAGCGAGAGCCTGAAAGAGCTCGTGGCACAGTCAGAACGTGCCGGACGTGATCTTGTCAGCAGTGCAGAGCGTGCCGCCAAAGAGATGGAAGCACTCCAGATGGCAGGTCAGCAGAGCACGCCGGCTGCAGAAGCCATGGAAGACGGTGAAAAGGCGGCTTTGGAAGCTTTGCCGGAGGCTGCCGCCCCTGCAAAGACAAAGACGAGACAGCCGAGAAAGGCAGCGCCAAAAGAGAAGATTTCTGTTTCTGAAAGCGAGGTTGCAAATATCCAATTTGAGGGAACGGGTGATGATTCTTCCTTAAACAATAACGAAAAGATTTTAGAACTTTACAAGCAGGGCAAAAGCAATATGGTAATTGCCAAACAGTTGGGACTTGGCGTAGGCGAAGTGAAGCTTGTGATTGATTTGTTTAAGGGGATGTCACAATGAGATTAAATAGTTATTTAAAAGGTGTCGGCGTCGGTGTGCTTGTGACAACGCTCGTGCTTACAGCAACCAATATGCTAAAGCCTGATATGACAGATGATGAAATAAAAGCGCGGGCAAAAGAACTCGGTATGGTCGAGGCATATGAAAGCGGTGTGTTGTCAGACGACAGTGTTTCGTCAGATGCGCTTTCAAAGGATGATACGCAGCAGGTGAAGGTGGAGCTTCCGGCGCTTCTTCAGGATGAGGCACTCAAGGACGAAGCTGAGAAGGCCGGCTTGACAGAGAGCCCGGCACCTTCGGCGGATGCAGGGGAGCGAACGGCAGACGGTGAGGACGCGAAGCCAAGTGTAAAACCGTCAGAGGAACCGGGCGCGGATAAGCTTGCGGAACCAAGTGCGAAGCCTACGACGGAGCCGAGCAAAGAGCCGACGGTTACGCCAAGTAAGGAGCCGAGCAAGGAGCCAAGTAAAGAACCTACGGTTACGCCGAGTAAGGAGCCAAGCAAGGAACCAAGTGCACAGCCTACGGCAGAGCCGAGCAAGGCACCTGCGAAAGCTGCGGACGACAAACCGGCAGGAGCGAATGTGACAATTACGGTTAATAGCGGAGACGGTTCTGAGACGGTCGCAAGGAAGCTTGCGGATGCCGGTGTTGTGGAGAGTGCAGCGGCATTTGACCGGTATTTATGCCAGAATGGATATGACAGCAGAATCGCTGTCGGCACATACGAATTTACAAAAGGCATGAGCAATATCGACATTGCAGAAAGACTGATGAGAAGATAGTGTAGCAGCCAACTGCCGATATGCAAAGACGGCATGCAATTAGAATGAACAAAATACGAATGGACAAAATACCAAGATAATGCGAAAAACCCCTTGCAAAAGGGGTTTTTTTATGCTAAAATTAGCCCGTTGTGACTATAAATCACGTAAGCGGATTTGCGGCCGGTGCTTTCTCGCTCGGAAGTGGCCACAAAGTGGATGCTTACGGAAGCAATTAACCAAATGGAGGTAAAGACATGAGCGTTATTTCAATGAAACAGTTATTAGAAGCAGGTGTTCATTTTGGACATCAGACACGTAGATGGAACCCTAAGATGGCTCCATACATCTACACAGAGAGAAATGGTATTCATATCATCGATCTTCAGACATCAGTAGGTAAAGTTGACGAAGCTTACCAGGCAGTATCAGAGGTTGCCAAAGCAGGTGGTACAATCCTTTTCGTTGGTACAAAGAAACAGGCGCAGGACGCTGTTAAGACAGAGGCAGAGCGTTGCGGTATGTACTATGTAAATGAGAGATGGTTAGGCGGTATGCTTACAAACTTCCGCACGATCCAGTCAAGAATTGAGCGTTTAAAAGCAATTGAAACAATGGCTGAAGACGGAACATTTGATGTTCTTCCAAAGAAAGAAGTTATCGCGCTTAAGAAAGAGCAGGAGAAGCTTGAGAAGAACCTTGGCGGTATCAAGAATATGAAACATATTCCGGATGCTATCTTTGTAGTAGATCCTAAGAAAGAGAAAATCTGTGTACAGGAGGCACATGCACTCGGTATCACATTAATCGGTATCGCAGATACAAACTGTGATCCGGAAGAACTTGATTTCGTTATCCCGGGTAATGATGATGCAATCAGAGCCGTAAAATTAATCGTTTCTAAGATGGCTGATGCTGTCATCGAAGCAAACCAGGGAGCAGAGGTTTTGGTAGAAGCAGAAGCAGAAGCTCCTGCAGCTGAAGAGACAGTAGAAGAGTAATCAAGTTTAGATAGACTGATAGGAGGATATGACAATGGCTATTACAGCTTCAATGGTAAAAGAATTAAGAGAAATGACCGGCGCCGGCATGATGGAATGTAAGAAAGCTCTTACAGAGACAGACGGCAATATGGAAGCAGCAGTTGATGTATTACGTAAAAGTGGTGCAGCAAAAGCTGAGAAAAAAGCAAGCAGAATCGCAGCAGAGGGTATCTGTCGCGTAGCTACAAACGGCGCAACAGGTGTTGTTGTAGAAGTAAACTCTGAGACAGACTTCGTTGCCAAAAATGAAGTATTCCAGGAGTTCGTACAGTCAATCGCTGACCAGGCACTCACATCTTCTTTAAACGGTGGAAAAGACGGAGAAGATGTGGAAGCACTTCTTGGTGAGAACGGATTAAAAGATGCACTCGTTGAGAAAACAGCTACAATCGGAGAAAAATTATCGTTCAGAAGATTCGAGAAGGTTACAGGAGATGCAGTTGTTTCTTACTTACATGGTGGCGGACGTATCGGTGTATTAGTTGCAGCAAACGGTGCATCAGATGACGCAGCAAAAGAAGCACTTACAAACATCGCAATGCAGATTGCAGCGATGAACCCAACATACATCAGCAGAGCTGATATTTCGGATGAAGAGATCGCACACATGAGAGACATCACAATTGATAGTGCAATCAACGATCCTGCATCTCTTCCAAAACCAATCCTCAATGATTTATTTGCAAAAACAGTTGCAAGCTTCTCAGATGAAGACAAAGCAATCTACGAGGAGAAGAAAAACGACAAATACTTATTCAACTTCCTTTCAGATGCAGCAAAAGCAGCACTTGCTGAGGCAGGTATGAATGACAAAGCAGCAATCGTAGAAAACAAAATCTTCTCAGGTCTTGTTGAGGGACGTATCTCGAAACAGCTTAAAGAGATCAGCCTTCTTGATCAGACATATGTCAAAGCTGAAGATGGCAAACAGGCAGTTGGTAAATACCTTGAGTCTGTAAACAAAGCGCTTACAATCGCAAAATTCGTTCGTTTCGAAGTTGGCGAGGGTATGGAGAAGAAGAACGAAGACTTCGCAGCAGAGGTTGCAGCACAGATGGCAAATGCGTAAGCATTGCGCCGTGTAGTCAGGCAAATGCCTGAGTCTTGTTCAATTCAAATGATTCGTTTATAAGATAAGTTTGCATAGGCTAATTTATCTTAATATTAGAAAATAAAATCACAACACAACATGAGTCCCGAAATCAGAGATGGTTTCGGGATTTTTTATTGGCTAAAAGGAAACAAAACGAAATCAAAACTGTCCTTGCAAAGGAGACGTGGTTAAGGTATCATAAAAGTAGTGAAGCTAGAGAATAGTTCACTTGTTATGTAGGATAAATGAAACGAAAATATTAAGGGGAGGAAATAGATATGACATACGAAGAATTGGTACAAAAAGCAAAAGAGACATACGGCACGGCCGATGCCGGCAATATCAAGGAGCATGTGGCGATTCAATTTAATATCACAGGTGAGGCACAAGGCATTTTTTATCTTGAAATTGCAGATGGCGTCGTACATATTGAGCCTTATGAATACTTTGACAGAGATGTTATCGTCATCACAACTGCTGATACGCTCATTGAGATGGCAGAGGGAAGACTCGGCATGGAGGCAGCCTATCTTTCGGGCAAAATCAAAGCAGAGGGCAATCTTGGAAAGGGCCTGTTGCTCAAGGAACTTGTGGCAAAGAAACCGGCTCAAAAGGCGGAGAAAAAAACGACAAAGCCTGCGAAAAAAGCAGAGAAAAATCCGGTTAAGAAGCTAAGTAGTTTGGTTGCTAAGAAGTCGAAGTAATAAACTGACGAACGATATTTTCAAAGAAGCATATTAAGCTGATAGCGAAAATCGTCAGGCATAATATACATGCAGGGAAGCAACTTTATTTGATGTTAGCGATAACAAACAAATTTCCATTATTATGATATGGAATGCTTGGGATGAACAAATTATAATGAGATATATGAGACAACTGGAGGAGACGATATGCACTTATTTAATGCTAGTTCACTTTTTACAGAAGAAAATATGAGAAGTATTTTGGAAATTGTTGATGATCGGGAGAAATTGCAGGCCAAAGCAATTGAGGTTAAGAAATTGCTGCTGCAGATGTATCAGTTTCAGTGGTATAATCTGCCGGAGGATTTCACCACGAATTCTTACATTATCGCGACGAACCATCTGACAGATTCGGATGCACCTGTGATGATCAGTTTTTATTATGAAGTGATGCACGAGGTGCTTGAGAGGTATCCGCAGCTTTTCGTGTTTGCGAAAGAAAACTGCTTCAACGGTGTGTCGATTCCAAAAGAATTGTTGCCGGTATTAGAGATGGAAAAGGTTATGCCGGTCGACAGAACAAGCACATTTGGTTCTGTTGAAACACTCAAGCAGGCAAAACGCTGGCTTAATGAGGGAGAGAAGCCAAAGCATTTTCTCATTTTTGCGCAGGGTACAATTTACGACATCAACAAAGAGGTTCCTGAGGATATCGAAAACGGCACCTTCTGGCTTGCAAAGGTTTTGGGAATTCCGGTGCTTCCGGCATTCCTTGAGCAGCTTGTAGAGGGTCAGCCAAACCGTATCGTGTTTGGTGAGCCGATTAGTGTTCCAAAAACATGCCGTGATTTTGACCCATACAAAAAGCTTTGGATTGAAAGAGTCATTGAGGCAGAACATTCATTTGAGCGCGTGACAGGCTCCAAAGCGCGGGAGACCGTGCTGGATGCAGAGCATCAGGTGAGAAAATACCACGGCGGGAATTGATGCCCGTTGGCCCCCGGTGGCATCTAGGGACGGGGTTATAGGTCCATGGTGGCATCCGGGGACGGGGTTACCACTTCATAATAAAATGATGAAGCAGACTGATTTTTCGGTCTGCTTTTTTTGTTATGGCAACGAGGAAAATTGCCATCATGCTTGCATGAATGGCTATTTGACGACTGCTAATCAGAGCGAGATACGCGGAGCGTATCACGTCTCTGTTATGTCAACGAGGAAAATACCAAATCTAAAATATCTATAAACATTTATTAAAAAACAAAAATAGTAATGCATTCATTATGAAAATGTGTTAGGATTGCTAAATTGGAATGAAGAAGTTCCATGAAACAGATGATAAAACAAGTGCATTTTGTTATGCAACAATAACGGAGGCATATGTATGGTTAGCAAGATGACCCAGCTTATGATGGTAATAGTGATTGTATCCTTTCTCGGTTTTATTACAGAGAATATCTGGACGGCGTTTCGGTTTGGAACGATGGATAATCGTGGTATGATTATGCCTGGACTACTTGGATACGGGATTGCAATGGTGCTTGTCTATTTTATATTGGGCACGCCCGATGCGCCGATGTTTTTTGGAATTTCCGTGCGGATAGAAAATAGGATATTGAAACGAATTTATTATGTTACTATGGCAGCTATTTTTGTTTCCATTGGAGAAATTCTTCTCGGAAATTTTGTAGAGAAAATGTGTCATATCGAATGGTGGAATTATGAATCGCTGCCAATGCATATCGGAAAATACACATCGGTATTGACATCGCTGGGATTTGGGTTACTGATTTCCGTATTTATGGATCAGCTTTTTCCGGTGCTGCTCGGCATGACCGGTTATATCAAGCGCAAAAGCACAATTCAGATGATGTATTTTTGCCTGATTGGGTATGTGGTTGACTTTTTCCATGAGGCAAAATATATGATTCACAAGAAAGAAATCAACAAACGATGGACGATTGATTTGCATGAAAAATGTCTGATTACCAATAAGCAGGTGCATTCGTTCCGCTTGAAAGTGTAAAAAGAGTTGAATTAAGAAGAAAACCTTGAACAGGATACCTTAAACAAAACAGTTTACATAACATATTGTTTGCATGATTAAAGTTCACATGTTTGTATGATGAAAGTCAGAATAGGAAGTGATTTTGTTGCAAAAGAAGCAAAAAAAATTGTTTCAAATCGTAAGGCTATTTGTTCTTGTAGTGCTGATTACAATCATTGGTGTGATTGCTTTTCAGCTAGTGAAACATCCGGAGCTTGCGACACCGGAGGGCATTCGGCAGCTTATGTCACGCAACCGGCTTATTGCGGCAATCGAGATGATCGGGCTCTATTTATTAAAGGGAATCAGCTTTGTGTTTCCGTCGGCAGCACTTAATGTTGCGTGCGGCGTGATGTTCCCGTTCCCATGGTCGTTTGTCGTAAGCGGGATCGGAATCGGGCTCGAATTTGTGTTGCTGTATATCGTCGGCAGGGTTCTTGGCGGACAGATTATTTCAGAACTGAAGCAGAAATACAAGGCGATTGAAAAGCTGGATGCGTTTCAGACGCAAAACAGCGTATTTGTCAGTTTTATAATACGTGTCATAGGTCTCGTGTCTTATGATGTGGGAAGCTTGTATCTGGGAGCGTCAGGTGTCCGGTTTGGAGCTTTTTTCCTTGGAAGTATGTGCGGAGCGTTTGTCAATGTGCTTCTTGCAGCACTTTACGGGAAATACATGTTTGACCCATTCTGCTGGCAGGTGTGGGGGATTTTGGTCGTTCGTTTGATGATGATTTTGCTGGCATATCGGGTAAAAAAGAAATTTAGTTTGGATACATGTCATGACGCATAATATAGCGAGTTTTGTTTTACGGTCAGACAAGTTTTCTTTGTGCATAACATTGAAAAAAAGATGTAAAAATGGTACAATTCTATAGATAGACAACTCTGTTTTCAAGATAGCCGCTTGAGCGCAATCAGGCAGAGAATTGGAAATATAGAGCGTATTATGATACATTGGAGGTGTACAATGAGAGTTGCCGTTTTGACAGATACTAATAGCGGTATTTCATTTTCAGAGGCAGAAAAGCTTGGCATATATTTGATGCCGATGCCAATTTTGATTGGTGAGGATGTTTTCTACGAAGGAGACAATATCACAGAGGCAGAATTGTATGAGGCGTTAGAATCAGGAAAGGATGTTTCAACGACGCAGCCGTCCCCGGCAGATGTTATGGATATGTGGGACGGACTTTTGGCGGATGGATATGATGAGGTTGTCTATATCCCAATGTCAAGTGGACTCAGCGGTTCCTGCATGACTGCAAAAGGTTTTGCAAGGGACTATGATGGAACGGTATTTGTAGTTGACAACCATCGTATTTCGGTTACGATGAGAACTTCTGTTGAAAAAGCAAAAAAACTGGCTGATTCGGGTATGACGGGCGGTGAAATCCTGGAATATCTGGAAAAAGATGCCTACAATTCGACAATTTATGTATCTGTTAATACGTTAGAATATTTAAAGAAGGGTGGACGTGTGACCCCAGCTGCAGCGGCCATTGGAACAATGCTTAACATCAAACCGGTTCTTTCGATTCAAGGAGAAAAGCTTGATTCCTTTGCAAAGGTTCGTGGCTCTATGAGCAAGTGCATCGACAAAATGATTGCGGCATTAAAGCACGATTTGGAGACGAGATTTCCGGATGCCAAACCGGAGCAGCTTCATGTAGGCGGCGCCGGGGCAGGACTCAATCAGGAACAGCAGGATGAATTAATGGCGCTGCTTGGCGAGCATTTCCCGGGGACACATTTATATTATGATCCACTGTCGGCAAGCGTTGCAGTGCATACAGGACCGGGAGCAGTCGGAATGGGTATTTCTGTGGATGTAGACTGCGTTTCAAATGTATAGGATGAAGCGGTTAGCAATAGATAATTTTTTATGGAACATAGCAAAGAAAAGAGGGTAAGGTAATATGACAGTAAAAGAGGTTTACGCAAAAGTTGGGGCAAATTATGATGAAGTTGTACGTCGGCTTATGAAGGAATCGCTTGTATACAAATTTTTAAAACAGTTTATTGAAGAAGATGACACGTACACACAGCTTGAGAAAAATATGGCGGAGGGTAACGTGGAGCTTTCGTTCCGCGCTGCGCATACGTTAAAGGGTGTGGCATTAAATCTTGGTCTTGTCAATCTTGCGGAGCCTGTAAGTGAGCTGTCAGAAGATTTGAGAGCCGGCGGAAGCGATAAGGCTGCAGAGTTGTTTGCACGAACACAGGAGCAGTACCGTCTGATTGCCGACGCAGTCGCACAGATGGAAGAAGCACAATAATAGCGGATGCTACCATGAGTCCCGATACACATCGGGACTCTTTTTTTGAGACCGGGGCATAAGGATTTCTATTTTATACAGCTGGTTGAGACATCCGTTTCATGCCTATATGGAAGCGCATTTGACGACTGCAAACCAGAGTGAACTCTGAAATGTAACATTTTTTGTGTCATTATTTGTGGAAAAAATCATATTCTTGCAGTATGATATAATTAAAGTTACACTTGGGGCGGAAAATGGGAAAAAGAATGCAATCGGGGGAAAGAATATTGAACTCTTTTTTTAAAAACTTCATATCTGCTTTTCAGATTGATATCAACAAATACAACAAAATAAAAGAAAAAGCATGTATCGAAAATATGCAAAGCCTAAGCAAATTTTCGTTTCTTACGATGCTTACATTTTTGTGTTTATTTGGTGTAAGCTTCTTTTTAAAATCGTATGAAAGAAGTAAGGTAATGTTTGCGGTTTATGCGCTTGTTGGCATGCTGTTTTTCTTGGTATCTACATTGGGAGAAAAGAAACTAGAGAAATACGCATTTATATTAACATACCTGTTTATGGCGGCATTGTGGCTTTATGGCATTATTTTGGGAACAATCATTTATCCGGAACGCATGACGGTTAGTTTCATTGTATTTTTGTTTGTTGTTCCGCTGTTGTTTGTCGGACGGCCAATTGTGATTAATTGCATGACGTTTGCCGCAATTTTGATTTATATTTTTATTGGGTATCATACACAAGAGCGTTCTCTGCTGCTTATCAATTTAAACAGCATCATTCCGTTTGGCGTGATTGGGTGTTTTGTCAGCACATACATGATGAAGATAAAAATACATCAATTTTTTTACAAAAAACAGACTCATATTCTGGAGCGGGCTGATCAGCAAGCGAGCGAGCGGATGCGGGATTACGAGCAGTTTATAACAGAGATGATCCGCTTTGCTTCGTCAGAAGGGGAACCGGACGAAGTCATCAACCAGCTCATGAAATATATCGGCGAGAAACTGAACTCAGACCGGGCTTATATTTTTGAAGACAATTTGGACGGCACGTTTGATAACACGTATGAGTGGTGCAAGGAAGGTGTTTCAAAGGAGATTGATAATCTCAAAAATGTTCCATATGAGAATATGCTTGAAGTTTGGTTTGAGCAATATCGACGCTCACACAATATTTTGATATATGATATCGAAGAATACCGCAAAGTGAGTGAGCCAATGTATCAACTGTTAAAGCCGCAGGGGATTCAAACGCTTGTGACCGGTCCGATTTCGATTGGCGGAAAGATGATAGGATTTTACGGTGTGGATAATCCGCCGGTTGAGCTTATGAACAATGTTTCCGAGTTAATCGAAATGATGGAATTTGTCGTGTCGATGATGATTCGGCTGCGCGACAATGCGAGAACGCTAAAAGAGAGCGCAACACGTGATCAGCTGACAGATTGTAAGAACCGCAAGGCGCTCAATTGGGCTTACGATGGCAAGTACAATCAGGACCAGGCGATGGCTGTTGTGATGTGTGACTTGAACGGGTTAAAGGCCGTGAATGATAAACAGGGACACGTGGCCGGTGATCGGTTTATTTGCCGGACAGCAGAAATTCTGAAGGATGTCTTTGGAAAAGAAAATGTCTACCGTATGGGTGGAGATGAGTTTGTGGTTGTGCTTCTTGGGGAAACGAGGGAAGCGCTCAATACCAAAAAGGAGCTTGCAGGTATTCAGATTGGAAACTCAGCATCGCTCGGGTATATATATGAGGAGCATGCGGGTAATGCATTTGAAGAGATGTTAAAGACGGCGGACGACGAAATGTATAAAAACAAAAAAGAACATTATGAGCAGCAACTGAAACAGAATAAAGGGGAAACAGTGAAATTGTAGGTGAACGCGATAGAACGCAGTCTTCGCAAATCGATTATGCAGTATTTGCAAAAATAATAACCGGGGCCGGATGATTCAAAATCATTTGGCCTTTCGTGTTTTATCCCGCGGGGTCAGCTTCATGATTTCAGCCGGTATCGGAAAAAGGAAAAAGAAAAAAGAAGTAGATGCGATACCGATTCTGAAGCGGTGTGGGGATGAGAAGTGACAGCCGGTATCGGGAATAAGGAAAAAGAAGTGGATGTGATACCGATTCTGAAATAATGCCGGGGAAGAGAAGGAAACAGTCGGAATATTTGATAGCGTATAAGAATAATATGCAATATACAAGAATAAGAAAAAATATAGACTGTACTTTTATGGTAGAGTTTTAGAGTGCGAAACTACAAAAAGTAGTATATAATAGGAGAGAGTTGGACAAGATATGGTATTTTTTGAATTATATCTATAATAAGTTGATAAACTGATTGTATTTTGGTTTACATAATACAAGAAACATTGCTGTTTAAAATATAAAAAACGGTTTTGCGGTATAACACAATCAATTATGCCGTAGAACATATCCAAATTCAGTGGACAACACTATAGAAATTGTGCAGTATGAACAAGAATTTTACAAAAAATATACATTTTGCAGATAGATTACACAACAAAATAATGGTATAATGGAAACAGTGTAATGGAAATTCATCGATCCATGGAAAGGAGAAGGAAAAGATGAAAAAATGGGTGTATTTGTTTACAGAGGGAAATGCAGGTATGCGTGAACTTCTTGGCGGTAAAGGTGCAAATCTTGCCGAGATGACTAGTTTGGGGCTTCCGGTTCCACAAGGATTTACCATCACGACAGAAGCTTGTACACAGTACTATGAAGATGGCCGTAAGATTAATGAAGAGATTATGGCACAAATTATGGAGTATATTGAGAAGATGGAGGAAATCACCGGCAAGAAATTCGGTGATAAAGAGAATCCGCTTCTTGTATCTGTTCGTTCCGGTGCGAGAGCATCAATGCCTGGTATGATGGATACGATTTTAAATCTCGGTCTGAATGAGGATGTTGTTGAGGTACTCGCAGAGAAATCAGGCAATCCGCGTTGGGCATGGGACTGCTACCGCCGCTTCATTCAGATGTATTCCGACGTTGTTATGGAAGTTGGAAAGAAATACTTTGAAGAGCTGATTGATCAGATGAAAAAGGACAAAGGTGTAACGCAGGACGTTGAACTAAGTGCTGATGATTTGAAGGTTCTTGCAAATCAGTTTAAAGAAGAATACAAATCAAAAATCGGAAAAGATTTCCCGGCAGATCCAAAAGAGCAGTTAATCGGTGCTGTTGAGGCGGTATTCCGCAGCTGGGACAACCCAAGAGCAAATGTTTACAGACGTGATAACGATATCCCGTACTCATGGGGCACAGCTGTTAACGTACAGTCAATGGCATTCGGAAATATGGGTGACGACTGTGGTACAGGTGTTGCATTCACGCGAGATCCTGCCACAGGAGAGAAGGGACTTTTTGGTGAGTTCCTTACAAATGCACAGGGCGAGGACGTTGTTGCGGGTGTTCGTACACCGATGAAAATCGCAGAGATGGAGCAGAAATTCCCGGCAGCATTTAAGCAGTTCGAGGAAGTTTGCAAAACGCTCGAAAATCACTACCGCGATATGCAGGATATGGAATTTACGGTAGAGCATGAAAAGCTTTACATGCTGCAGACACGTAACGGTAAGAGAACAGCACAGGCAGCACTTAAGATTGCTTGTGATTTGGTAGATGAAGGCATGAGAACAGAAGAAGAGGCAGTTGCGATGATTGATCCGCGTAACTTAGATACACTGCTTCATCCACAGTTTGATGCCGCAGCACTCAAAAAAGCAGTGCCACTTGGAAAAGGTCTTGGCGCTTCACCTGGTGCAGCATGCGGTAAAGTCGTATTCTCTGCTGAGGATGCAGAGGAGTGGGCTGCAAGAGGTGAAAAAGTCGTTTTGGTACGTCTTGAGACATCACCGGAAGATATCACAGGTATGAAAGTCTCTCAGGGTATCTTAACCGTGCGCGGCGGTATGACAAGCCATGCAGCTGTTGTTGCGCGTGGAATGGGAACTTGCTGTGTATCCGGATGTGGCGATATTGCGATTGACGAGATTGCAAAACAGTTTACACTCGGCGATAAGATTTTCCGTGAGGGTTCAGAGATTAGTATCGATGGTACGACAGGTAATATTTACGGAGAAATCATTCCAACAGTTGATGCAAAGATTGCCGGCGAGTTTGGCCGCGTTATGGAGTGGGCAGATAAATTCCGTAAGTTGAAAGTCCGTACAAATGCCGATACACCACAGGATGCAAAGAAGGCAAGAGAACTCGGTGCAGAAGGTATCGGTCTTTGCCGTACAGAGCATATGTTCTTTGAGGAGAGCCGAATCGAGGCATTCCGTGAGATGATTTGTTCTGATACACAGCAAGAGCGTGAAGCAGCACTTGCGAAGATTCTTCCATACCAGCAGGATGACTTTGAACAGCTTTATGAGGCGCTTGAAGGCAACCCGGTTACAATCCGTTTCCTTGATCCACCTCTTCATGAGTTCGTTCCGACAGAGGAGAAGGATATCAAGAAGCTTGCTTACAAACAGGGCAAGAGTGTTGAGAAGATTAAAGAGTACATTAACTCATTGCATGAGTTTAACCCGATGATGGGACACCGTGGAATCCGTCTTGCCGTTACATATCCGGAGATTGCCAAGATGCAGACTAAAGCTGTAATTAGAGCAGCTGTTTCTGTTTCCAAGAAACATCCGGACTGGAATGTGAAGCCTGAGATTATGATTCCGCTTGTATGTGATGTCAAGGAGCTTAAACAAGTAAAATCAGTCGTTGTAGAGACAGCAGATGCAGAGATTGCAGCATCCGGACTTGATCTCAAATACGAAGTTGGTACAATGATTGAGATTCCAAGAGCAGCGCTCACTGCAGATGAGATTGCCAAAGAGGCTGAGTTCTTCTGCTTTGGTACAAATGACCTGACACAGATGACATTTGGATTCTCACGTGATGATGCAGGTAAGTTCCTTGAGGCATACTACGACACCAAGATTTTTGAGAACGATCCATTTGCAAAACTTGACCAGACAGGTGTTGGTAAGCTTATGGAGATGGCAATTAAGCTTGGTAAGCCAATCAATCCAAATCTTCACATCGGTATTTGTGGAGAGCACGGCGGCGATCCTACATCTGTAGAATTCTGCCACAAGATCGGACTTGATTATGTATCATGTTCTCCATTCCGTGTACCGATAGCTAGACTTGCAGCAGCACAGGCGGCTATTGCAAACAAGTAGAATAGCAAATCGTTGCTATGAACGAAGTTTCTTTTCATAAAAATCTATTTATCTGAATGATTCATCAGCCCCGCCGTTGTGTGGGGCTGATGGTTATCTTTCGTTCCGGGAATCTTTTTATTTCATAGATCGTTTCACCCAAAGAGCAGCCAAACCGCCGGTATGGGTGCAAAAAAGCAGCAAAAATCAGCTGGAATTGCGCCCAAAAGATAAGAAAACCGCCGATATGGGCGCAAAAAAGCAGAAAAAAACAGCTGGAATTGTGCCCAAAAGATAAGAAAAACGCTAGTATAGACGCAAATTACAGAAAACCAACTCAGAAAAAGTGCCCAGGAAAGCAAGAGTTCAAAGACACATCAGAATCAATCAAATGAAAAACATGTCTAATTCACATCCAAACAGCGATTCTAAAATTCTATATGAAAAGAGGTAGCCTATGAAGCAAATTATTCAAAAACGACTAAGTGAAATGAAACAGAACCTAACGAAGATTAACCGCGCGCTCGAATCAGCACCAGGCGGAGGATTAAAAATCCGAAAGATGGACGGGAAGGTGTACTATTTTCATCAATTTAAAAATGATGAAACAGGGAAGTATGAAAAGCAGTACATCAAAAAAAGTAATGTGGAATTTGCGCGGGCTTTGGCGCAGAAGGGATATGACAGTAAAGCTAAGAACCTAATTGAAAAACAGATTGCCTTGCTTGAAAAAATAGACAGGGATGATTTTGAAGATAAAATTGACGAATTATACGATTTACTTATACCGGAAAGAAAGCAACTTATAAAGCCTATCAGACTTAGTGTGAAAGAGCAACTCAGAACATGGAATGCTGAAGAATGTAAACCGATTCAGTTGTTTCCGGAAAATTTGAAATATGAAACAATACGAGGAGAAATGGTAAGGTCGAAATCGGAGTTAATTATTGCTAATATTTTGAATCAATATCAAAATGAGATTGTCTATAAATATGAATGTCCGCTTGAGGTAATTATTGGTGGGGAGAAGCGCATCATTTATCCGGATTTTACAATATTAAATCTTCGTAGCGGAAAAATCACATATCTTGAACATGCCGGAAAAATGGATGAACCCCGTTATGCAAATGATTTTGTAAAAAAAGTGAATACGTATCATGAAAACGGAATGATTCCTGGAAGGGATGTCATCTTTACGTATGAAACACAAAATAATCCCCTAAAAACACAAAATATCAGACACTTGATTGAAGAGGTATTATTGTGAATTAAATACAGGTTAATCCATCAATTGATTCGTCTTCTGAAATGCATTAAAAACGTTGGCCCCTAGTCTGGAATAGCAACTTTGTTCAAGAGAATGTCCGCACGCCCTTTGCTGTTTTTAGAGGTTAAAAACAGGAATTTAATTTTTACATTGCGAAACAACATGATTGATTACTATGCAAGTATAATGATGTAATGTTTTGTTATGGGAACGAGGAAAATGTCCATCATGATTGCAACTGAAAAGTAACTTGAAAATCAGTTTCAATGACACATGGCCGTACAACCGCAACACAGGTGACGACGGCAAATCAGGACGAAGTCTGCAAAGCGCATCTCGGTACTGCGCAAAGTGATATCACAAAAAGAAAATCCCTTCAAGCAGCACCATAACAATCATCAGTCCCAGAAAGACAAGGCAGGTATAGAGCGTAATGGCGAGTATTCTTATAAGGGGATTTGAATGCTTGGTGTAAGGAAAAAAACGCTGGACATCCAGATAATTCGTTGCAAAAAATGCGCAGGCAAACAAGATGATACAGCAGCTGATTCTGTTGAACAACAAATCTCTGCCGGTGGCATTGTCTACAGTAAGGCTTGCAGAAATGATGATTATCATCAAATAGGTTAATATAGCAGGCAGCATATGCTGGGGATTGCCGGTCCGAAACCCCGGTGGTAAAAACCGATTGGTGTAGCTTGGAGGCGTTTGGGTGATAGAATGCTCCTGAAGATGCAAGTCATCTGCTGTTTCATGTATATGTACAATCTTCTCAATCGCCTGTTTCATTTCAAAAACAGATGCATACCGATTTTTGGCTTCAAGCTGTGTACTTTTTTCAATGATTTCAAAAAAGGCATTAGACGCATCGGCAGAAGAATGGATGGCACCTGTTGTCAGGTATTTTAGGAGCGTGCCCATTGCAAAAATATCTGTTTGGACAGTGGATACACCAAAACCATATTGTTCAGGTGCGGCATAGCCTTTGGTGCCGAGAAGCATGGTGTCTTCAGCCTGATTGAAGCTTTCATATTTGGCGGCATTTAAATCAAGCAACACAATGTGGTCAAACTGACTGAGCATAATATTGGATGGCTTGATATCGCGATGGATGATTGACGGCTGTAAGCTATGAAGCCGTATCATAATATCGCACAATTGCAGCATATAATCAGCAGAAGTATTTGTGTCAAACGGACCATGCTGCTCAACAAGTGATTCTAATGTATCTCCGGAAATGTATTCTTCGATAACAGTTAGCGTATGCTCACTTTCAAAAAGCTCATAGATACGCGGAATGCCTGATACAGGATGCGCCTTTAGCTGGCAGTACAAATCTTTGTTATAGACAGCTAACTCTTTTTTGACAAAGACTTTCTTACTCGTTTTATGCTGCACGAGGTAGACATGATGCGCCTCGTTTAATACGCCAATCTGGTCGTAATATGAAATTGCAAGATAATTTTCGTAATCCATTGCCAATTTATCCTTTCGCGTTCATAATGTGATTATAGCAAAAAAGGAGACGACAATGAATATGAAAAATACAGACGAGCTTGAAAAAATACTTGGAAGCACGCATCCAAACAATATCAGCAATTATTTTGAACAAAACAAGGATAGCCTTTTGGAAGAGGAGCGTCCATTCAAACGGTATATGGATGAAAAATTGAAAGAAAAAAGCTTACAGAGATATGATGTGTTTATTGCGGCAGACATCCCTGACCGGTACGGCTACAAGCTTCTTTCGGGAGAAAAAAGGACAAAGCGCCGGGATGTTATCATTCGTCTGTGTTATGCGGCGCAATTTTCACTGGAGGAATTGCAAAAAGCACTCAGAATATACGAAATGCCACAGCTTTATGCCAAAATCAAAAGAGATGCACTCATCATGTCTTGCTTTAACCAAAGACCGGGGAGCGTTTTGGAAGTAAACAGTTTTCTAAAAAAGAATGCATGTGAACCACTTAGTACAGTTGGTTCACAGGAATAAAATTTTGTTATTGCCACTGTAGGGGTGGCAATATTTTTTTCCCCGGCATGATATATTTTTGTTGTAAAAAGAGTCATACGGAAACCCATTTAAGCAAAAGGAAAGCATGGAACATGTGATTGTGCAAATGGGGATGAATCATTACAGCAATTTATACAAGAAAGAAGAGGGAACAATATGTTTTGTCAAAAATGTGGGAATCAACTTGCGGATCATGCGGCTTTTTGCCCAAATTGCGGAAGCATGGTAGGTGCGGATGCGCAAACGGAAAATGCGTTCAGCCAGCCGGTGAATGATGCGCAGCAGGGCGCGCAGAACGGTCAACAGTGGGGCAATGCACAGCAGGGTGTGCATTTGAACGGTCAACAGTATGAAAGTACGACGCAGGGAAAGCATGAAAAGAAGAAAAATTCAGGACTTAGCACGGCAGCGGCTTTACTTTCTATATTTGGTTGCACGGCAATCATCGGACTCATTCTTGCAATTGTTGATTTGGTGAAAAATAAGGATGACGGGAAAAAACATACCGGTTCCTATTTTGCCATCATCATTACTGTGGTATATGTTGTTGTGCTGATTGCTGCTTCGGGTGGTAATACAAACGATAGTAAATCGACACAGAAGGCTCAGGAAGCGGCCAGAGTGCAGCAGGATGAGAATCAAACTGACGCAGCCGGGGAAACAGAGACGGCACCGGAAATCGACGAGACGATAGAATACACAGCTGTTCACGTATCTCAGATGATGAATGAGTTGAATTCGAATGCGATGAAGGCCCAGGAAACATACATGGATCAATATTTAGAGATTACCGGAAAGCTGTCCAATATTGATGCGAGTGGGTCATATATTTCTTTGACGGATGAGAATGATGAGTATGCGATTGTTGGTGTACAGTGCTATATCAAAGGCGATGCCCAGAAATCACAGGTGATGAATATGAAGGACGGCGATATGATTACGTTGCGCGGAATTTGCACCCAGGTAGGAGAAGTGATGGGATATTCACTTGATATTCACAGCATTGATGGGTATGACGAGGATACTTCAGCCGGTGAAAGTGACAATGACGCGAGCGGAGGAGCCATTACCTGCACCGCATCGGAAATGGTAAATGATTTAAACGAAAACGCGATGAAAGCGCAGGGCAAATACAGGGACTGCAAGGTTGTCGTTACCGGTAAATTGAGTAATATCGATGCGAGTGGTGAATATATTTCTATCGAGCCGGAGGATGATCCGTATTCCTTTACAAGTATTCAGTGTTATATTAAGTCAGATAATATTAAAAATAAAGTCATGAACCTTTCGATTGGCGATACGATAACCATTACAGGGCAATGTATTGATGTCGGTGAGGTGTTAGGATATTCAATCAATATTGAGGAAATTGAATAAAACATATGAATGAAAAAGGCTGTCGCACATGGAAGTTGTGCGATGGCCTCTTTTTGCGATAAATGCTTTTGCAATCGTAATTCTCTTAATTTTTCCGGTAGACCCTTAATCATACATGATTCCTCCTAATGCGCAAAAAATTCGTTACTTAGTGCAAATAAAATATCAGAGCCAATAAACACTTAATTCTATTGTAAATTGATAATATTTACTACAGATGTTGAAATAGTACATTTGAAGTGTTACCATAATTGTGTGAAAAATATGTAATATATATAAGTTAATTTGAAAAGATGTAATACTACAATGATTTCATGATATGGAGGGGCATTATGAAAAGATTTGTAAGCGTAATGTTGTGTTTTACCTTGGTTTTAAGTCTCGTTGCCTGTGGAACTGATACTTCGCAAATCAATGAGAATACGACGCAGATTACACAAACAGATATACAGGAGGCAGAAGATGCGGAAGCAGCAATAGATACGTACTCTCAGGAGTATTATCTTGAGCAGGCAAAAGAGCTTGGAATAGCAGATGCGTCCTACTATGATCGTCTGACGGGAACTATGTCATATGAAAAATTTTTCACGATGCTGAAAAATGCGCATGATTTGCAATATGGTGAAGATTCCAATTGTCTGATTGATGGATGGTTGTATTATTGCACAGAGGGCGAGGGCAATAAACTACGCGATGAGCCAATTCCTCTGGGAACGATTATCGATGTCACAGCCATGGCTGATGCTGTGTATTTTAGAGGAATTGAAAGGGATTTTACGCAGGATTTCTGGGGGACTATGGAAGGACTTTGGGAGGAAGCGGATTTGCCAAACTGCGAATATTTGTGGGAGAACCAATATATGCCAATAGGTCTTGACCAGCAGGGATGTATCACGGCAGACGAGACAAGACTAATTCTTAATTCAGATGACAGTTGGACGCTTGCATCCTGGCCGACAGTAGCCTATATGTGTGCCAAATTTGACCGAGTATCCTATGACTACTTGTACACATTACCGGAAGACCATTACTTTCCGGAAAACGATACCATGCTACTTAGAGATGGTATCGAATTTGTCTTCCACTATTATCGTTCCCTTTATCCAAAGCCGGAATATGTAAATATCGCAGATGTAGGAACCTATGATACCGCTATTATCACCGACGAATTGTTAAATAAAGAAACCAGTCTTCCACAAGCAAGCAATCAGAAGATTCCCGGGGAATGGCGTGGCATTTCTTATGATTACCAGAATAGGACATGGGGCGCATTAAACGGACATAGCGACTGGTTTATCAATGAGCGAGATTTTCAGCAGATTCATGATGCGGGATTTAATATGGTAAAAATCTGGACGAGCTGGTATCACTTACTTGATCCATATATGACTTCAAAGGATAAGGTTCGTCTGGATAAGGAAACGAAACAGTGCACAGATTTGGTCAATCTAAAAGAACTTGAGTATTGGGATCAGATTTTAGCATGGGCGATAAAATATGACATTCATGTCCAGATTAGTTTTCAGGATACACCGGGACTTGATATTTCTGTTTTTGAGCGCGGCTTTAGCGATTGGTTTGATACAGGGTATTGTACGAATGAGATCTTTAAAAATGAAGAGGTACAGCAAATTTCGGCTGATTGGTGGCGTATGTTATCCAAACGTTATGCCCAAATACCAAATACATATTTATCATTTAATATGATTTGTGAACCGGACCCAGAAACAGATCAAATTTATGCGCAGGCATTAAAGCCATCGATTGATGCAATTTGGGAAGAGTGTCCAGACCGATTACTTGTTTGTGATGTGGAAACGCATACTCCAATTACCGGCGAGGAAATCGCAAAACTTGGCTGTGCACTTGCATGTCACGAATATGCACCGCATGAGTTTTGCGAAGTTAATATCGAAAAAGCAATCAAGGATCCTACCTACTACACTTCTATGACATGGCCTTATGTGACGGAACAAGGGGACGTAATTGATGCAGCAGCGGCAAGTAAAATAGTTCCATACGCCGTTGGTTCATACGATGTGATAAAGGAGACCGCAGAGAAAAATAATGTTGGTTTTATGGTAAATGAATTTGGATATTTCCAATGGGGCTTTTGGGAATCTGTTGATTGGAATCCGACGACAGACGGAACTTTTCCAATTCAGTCTACGGAGGTATATCAGGCATTTTTAAAAGATAAAATAGAGTTTTACAGAAAAGATGATGTTGCATGGACAGTCGGAGCATGGACAGGTATGTTTGCGGATACTTACACGTGGCCAATTGAAGGTGCTGACTGGTATATCCCGGATCATTATCACTATGTATTTAATCGTAAGATGTTGGATTTTTGGAAAGATATAAACAGCGTTGAATAGAATGCTAGAGAATCATACAAGGAATCAAGATGGATGTCTTGATTCCTTTTTATGACTGTCTAACGTAACCGCACAATAATCAATCCCATAGGCTTATCTTTTCGCCAACTCTGCTTTTAGTCTTGCAATTTCAGCGTCCTTATCAGCGAGTTTTGCATCTTTATCAGCAATTTCAGCCTTGGCATCGGAGAGTTTTGCATCTTTATCAGCGATAGCAGCATCTTTTTCGGCGATAGCAGCATTTGCCTCTGCAAGTTCGCGCTTCATACGGTTTTCATGCCGGATGGCATCCTCTCTGGCACGGCACATGTCGCGGATTGTCTGATCACAGTTTAGCGCATATAACGTTTCGGTTGCCTGCTTAAGGGCAACATTCTGTTTTGCAATCATTTTAAGTTCCTCCCATGTTTTCGCTTTAAAGAGCTTAGCCCAGTGGTCAATTCCATAGGCTTTGTCTTCTTCGGTTGCCAGTTCTATATGATTCAAATCTAACACATTCAACTCAAATTTTCCAGTATATAATCGGTGATTTTTGACATTCATAAGCTGATACTTGGCATAGAATTCCGGCGCTTCAGGAAATGGCGTGAAATCCAGGAAACCAATATGTATGGCAGCGCCGGTCAGCGCATAGTCCTGCCCTTTTGCCAGATGGTCATAGCTCCGGCACAAATACGACAGTGAACGGCACTGCCAGTTGTTCTCATTTTGCACCTGCATTTCAAGGTCTATGTGTGTGTCATCATTCATGAGAACCGTGATATCAAGTACGTATTCCTTGCTGTCGATGTGTTGCCCAAGGACAATCGGGTTTGTGATTTCCACGCTTTTTACCTGCTCAGGTGATATGTGTAGCATCGAGCAGATAAGGGCCTTGAGCACTTCCGTATTC
>JAGKTY010000088.1 GCA_021153185.1 Lachnospiraceae bacterium | reverse complement strand
GGCGATGGCAACTCTCTGTTTTTGCCCGCCGGAAAGCTGCGACGGATATGCCTTTCCCTTATCCAGAAGGTGTACCGTCTCCAAAAGCTCTTTGGCACGCTTTTTTGCCTCTCTTTTCTTTACGCCGGCAATCTCAAGCGGAAAACAGACATTGTCGATTACATTTTTCTGTTCCAGCAAATTGAAGTTCTGAAAAATCATTCCGATTTCACTTCTTTTTTTGCGGAGCTGCTTCGGCGAAAGTTCTGCCAAACTCGTTCCATCGATTAAGATATCTCCCTCTGTTGGTGTCTCCAAATAGTTGATAGAACGAACCAACGTACTTTTTCCGGCACCGGACATTCCAATGATTCCAAAAATATCTCCCTTTTCGATGGAAAGATTAATGTTGTGGAGTGCAACCACTGTATGCCCTTTGATTTCAAATTTTTTTGTCAGATTTCTAATTTCGATTTCGCTCATTTATATGCCCAAATGAGAGGTCCGAAGACCTCTCACCCTTTCTCCTTATTTTTCAAAGAAAATAACTGCTCCGTCGTAAGTATCCTCTATAAATTTCTTGATTTCATCAGAACGAAGGACAGATACCAATGCTTTGATTTTATCACTATTTTCATTTTCTTCATAAACAGCAACGATATTTACATATGTTTTTGCTGCAACGGAATCACTTGCTTCATACGCAATGGCATCTTTTCCGACTGAGTAACCTGCCTCTAACGCATAGTTACCATTTAATACAACGAATGCGACTTCATCTACCACTCTTGCGACCTGCGCTGCCTCAAGCTCAACAAACTGAATGTTGTGCGGATTTTCGGCGATATCATTGACTGTCGCTGTAAGTCCTGCACCTTCTTTTAAGGTAAGAAGTCCGTTGTCCTGTAATAACAGGAGTGCTCTCGCCTCGTTTGTCGTATCATTTGGAATTGCAATGCTGTCGCCGTCAGCGATTTCATCAAGACTCTTCTTTGTACCAGGATAAATACCAAACGGCTCATAATGAATCTGTCCTGCATCAACAAGGTGTGTACCCTGTTCTTCATTGAAGCTGTTTAAGTATGGAACATGTTCCATGTAGTTTGCATCGAATTCACCTGACTCTACAACAAGGTTTGGCTGTACATAATCTTCGAATTCTACGATATCAAGCTCATAGCCATAATTTTTCAAAATTTCTGCTGCTTTTTCAAGGATTTCTGCGTGTGGAATCGGAGATGCCGCAATCTTAATTGTCTCACCGTTTCCAGGCACGATATCAAGGCTTCCTTCTTCTGCATTTGCAGCTTCCTCTGTGGTGCTTTCCGTCTGGGCAGCCACTTTTCCGCCTTCTACAACAAGGGTTTCTTCGTATTCTTTTCCATATGTGTCAATTAAGGTTGCCTCGTAGTCTGCATGGAAGAAGTTTTCCTCACCAAGTGTTTCGATTTCGCTGTTGATCCAATCTAACAGTGTCGTATTTCCCTTTGATACTGCCGGTGCAATCGTATCCTGACTGCCTAAGGAAGGAATTCCTACCACATATCCCTCATTTTCAAGTGCATATGCAATTACCTCTGTGTTATCGTTTGCCCATGCAACACCTGTACCGTTTTCGAACGAAGTCTTCGCTGTCGCGTAGGTGTCAAACTTCTGTAATTTGATATCTGGGTAATTCTTTTCCAAATAATCCTCTGCTGTCGTTCCCGAAATAACGATCACCTGATCATCTGCACCAATCTCATCTAAGCTTTTAATTACGTTATCCTCATGGGAAACAACGCCTAATGCTACATTCATGTACGGAAGTGCGAAATCTACTTTTTCTGCTCTCTCCGGTGTCACCGTAAAGTTCGCTAAAACGATATCAACTTTTCCTGTCTCTAAGTATTCTACGCGGCTTGCTGCCTCTGTTGAAACATAATTGATGTCAACGCCCAAATCCTTTCCGATTCGCTCGGCAAAATATACGTCATATCCCTGATATGCTCCGTTTTCATCGACATATCCAAATGGATTTTTGTCGGAAAATACACCGATATTGATGCTTCCGCTCTCCTTGATTTCATCAAGTGTTCTATAAATCTGATTGCTATCTGCTGCCGCCTGCGCATCCTGCGTAGCTGCATCCTTTGAGCCGCAGCCTGTGAGCACTGCCGCTCCTAAGCTAACAGTTAACAAACCGGTCAAAAACTTTTTGAATATCCTCTTTTTCATAATAATTTCCTCTTTTCTTTTTCACTTTTTCCTTTTTCATTTTTGCACCAAACAATGTGCCACCTCTGAACTTTTTTGCGTCGCTGCCATAAAAAAGCCCGGGATATTTCCTCCCAGGCAATGGCTTACATTGATTTGAAATGACAGATCATCATGTATGGGCGCATGACAAATGAGCCAAACACCCTGCCATATTACTTGCCTGGGAGAATCGCATTCGTGGACAGCACATACACATGTTTTTGCTAACACTACTCTGTTTCATATTGTCATGTCTCCTTTCTTTGTTTTGATATGTTGTATCATACTCTACTTTTCCTATAATGTCAATAGGTTTTATAAATTTAAAAACTTCAAAATACGGATTCTATGGCGACCTTTTAAACGGATATTACGATGAAGTTAAAAGCGGCGAAGTTCTTCTTAGAGTTGAAAATCTTTCTCAGCATTTTGGTTCCCTCAAGGCGGTAAACAACGTTTCATTCGACATTAAGAAAGGGGAAGTATTCGGTCTTGTTGGCGAGTCCGGATGCGGTAAGACCACTAC
>JAGKTY010000087.1 GCA_021153185.1 Lachnospiraceae bacterium | reverse complement strand
GCTAGTATTTTGAAATATCTGTTCATAAGCGTTCGTTTTACAATTTACCAATTAAGTCCTCTAGGATCATATAAACCAAACTCCGAATCGTCACTGTCAGGGCCATATCCGCTTGCCTGCAGAACGGCCTGCTCGACCATAATCTCCAGAACCTCCAGCTTCGGAGGCTCATACGTTGGCGTGTGCTTGTTATTTCCTTTGTTCATATTGTGTAGGTTTTATTATTCCTTAATCTTAGTCTTAGTCAGATAGTCCAGTTCGATCTCCCTGAGCCTGTCATATTTCTTGAACCATCTTCTTGGGCTGGTCTGCGTGCAGTAGTAATGCTCTGTGATGTTGCCCTCCTGGTCGTATTCAATCACCGTAGTCTTGATCCTCGGTACTGACGGTCCGTTGCCATGCTGGAACGAATAATCCAGCCAGGCCTTGAACTCCTCACTCATATCCTCGACAGACTCCAGCAGAAGCAGAGTCCTGTACTTGGAGTTGTTGATCTTCCTGAAGGTCTTCTGCCCCTCGAAAGTCAGCGTGAAATCTCCGCTCTCCATATGGAAGGTCGCTTTTACTGTTACTGGGTTATTTTCTTCTTGTTTCTTCATATTTTTCACTGCTTCGATATCAAATTTATGTGATTTAATTTTAAAGTTTTATATTTTTGCCTCTAAAAATGAGCTACCGTTCAGCAAAATCAGATACCGAACAGGAAATTAAACCCTGTAATTAATTGTGAGGTAACATTTTAGCCAAATAAAAATATTTTTAGAAAAGCCCCTCAAAAATGGATAATTTCAGCCTCATAAGTCATCAGGACAGTGTGGAATTGGTATATAATGAGAACAACCACATCACCGGCGTGACATATATTCCTCTTGATAAAGGCGAATCTATCGCAAAGCCGCATCTATCCCATCATTTTGTGGTCTTTGTCTTGAAAGGCAGGGTAGATATCTCATGCAAAGACTATACGGAGAAAACTGTAAGAGAAGGACACATGACCTTTCTGTCAAAGGGAGGGTTCTTGGAAGTTATGGCCCATGAAGTGAACTCATCCTTGCTCTTCTTTGGCTTCGACGAAGTTACCATCCGTACTGATAAATCACTACAGGACTTCTTTACGTCGCATGCCAACAAAGACATGTTCACCCATAACACCCTTCCTTTGAAAGCCGACATGAAACACATCGTGGACGGAATCGTGACGCAGGTAAGAAAAGGAAAGATAAAGAACGGAGCCATCTGCCAGGCATGGCACACTGAACTGTTCATAACATTCGTCACATACTACACGAAGACACAGGTAACAGAGTTCTTCCGCCCAATCATCAGTACTGACATCAACTTCCGAGACTTCGTGGAGAACAACTATATGGAAGTAGAATGCAATGCTCTCAAACTGATCCATCTCTCCGGCATGCCGAAGCACATCTTCAACAAAAAGTTCAAAGAAGAATACGGCACCACCCCTAAAGTATGGATGGAAGAGCGCTTCAAGAGGGACTTACAGTATTATGCATCCCAGCCCAACATGACCACCAAATATCTTGCAGGCAAATTCCAGATGACCGTCATCAAACTCTGCAAACTCACCTCCCGTCTCTATGGCCTTAAACCGGGAGAACTGATTGCAAGATGCAAACAAAGCTAAGATCACATAGTTAACAAGTTTGTGTAAATTCTAAATTTTCTCTATATTTCCTCTATAAATCAAGATTACATACTATCTGTGCACCTCCGGTGGCATCATGGCTTCTCATAAGTGCGTGAGGGAACCCCACTATAGCGATAGCGGTGAAAAGATAATATAACAATTTCCTCTGCGAACTAAGTGTTCAAACGGGCGTCCTAAGCCGCATAGAGCGTGAGTCAGTTTGTAAACGGGTTGCTAACACCACAAATATAGTGACCTTACAATATGCGGTATATATTGACGGCGGATTATTCCGCTGCAATATCAGGCGTATAGTCCCTATATGGGACATTGTCGTGCAGGATGAACCATATAGCAGTAAGCATCTTCCTTGCAATCGCGACCTGCACCTTCATCTTATTCTTGCGTCTGACAACTGTCTGATGATAACAGAAAGCATTATAGAAGCATCCTCGTGTCTTGGAAGCGGACCAAGTACACTCAATAAGTGTTTTCCTCAGGAACTTATTTCCATGGGTTATTTTTCTAGACTTGATCTTTCCTGCACTTTCGTCGTTCCTCGGTTTCAGTCCTGACCACGACACCAGATGGGCGGCATCTTCAAATGATGACATATCTGTGCCCAATTCTGCAATTACAGATGTAGCGGATCTGAGACTGACTCCGGGAACCGTCTGCAGGTTCTTCATCTGCTTCGGGAACCACTTGTTGCATAGTTCTTCCATTTTAGAAAGACATTCGTCGCGATGCTTTTGAGCTAGCAATACTTCCTCCCTCATCTGTCCTATGACATCAATGTCTGTCTGTGTTATTACTCCAGTCAGCGAAGCAGTGATGACATCTGTCCCGACACGGTTTATGGTGCGGCCATGGATGAGCCCGACTAGCACTTTCGGATCAGTGATACCCTCGGATATCTTCGGTCAGCTTATAGACGATATCCTTGTTAAGATCGAAGATGCGGCGGTCGTACTGTCGCAGTTGCTGGATACGGTCCTCTGGTACATAACTGCCGCGGATTAGGTCTTTCAAAAGACAGGTCGCTATCCACTCTGCATCTTTGACATCACTCTTCTTTCCTGGGAGCTGTTTAATAAAGTACGGGTTGACAAGTTTTAAGGAGAAGTACGGTTCAAGGATACGCCAGACAGGCATCCAGTAAATGCTTGTACTTTCCATACACACCTCTGTTGCATCGTGTTCATGCAACACGTCAACCAATCGTTCCAAGTCGGGAGTAAGCACACCTATCTTGTCCTGAAACAGAATACCATTTTCGTTGAGAATGCACACAAAAATACTATCTTTGTGCACATCAAGACCACATACTGTTCGCATAGGCTTTTAATTTTTGAGGCATAGACCTCGTTGAACAATGGAACTGTGCGGCTGGCTGAGAAGTCATGACCGCTTTTGCCTTTAAAGATAGTATGTAGTCTTGATTTTTATT
>JAGKTY010000086.1 GCA_021153185.1 Lachnospiraceae bacterium | reverse complement strand
ATAACACGGCTTTTTCAAAATTACAATAGCTGATACAAAGTTTTTTAAATTTTTTCCAAAAAAAGGGTTGACAAATAAAAAAATTGGGTGTATAATGTGTGCAGTTGAAGGCAAAGGCGTCTTCGAGATTCGGTTCTCGAGGACGCTTCTTTTGTTTTAACAATATAATATGAGTTTGTGGAGATAAGGCAATGGCGTCTTTAAGAGTATTTCTATACTCTTGGAGGCGCTTTTTTCTTTTCGCTGCTAAAGGAGGAACAAAAAATGTCGTATGTAGATGAAGTAATCGAAAGGGTTGAAAGAGAAAATCCTAATGAACCGGAATTCCATCAGGCGGTTCGTGAAGTTCTTGACTCAATCAGACCTGTTGTTGACGCAAATGAGGCAGCGTATAGAAGAGATGCACTGCTTGAAAGACTCGTTAATCCCGAAAGACAAATCAAGTTCAGGGTACCGTGGATTGATGATAAGGGTGATGTTCAGGTTAATACCGGATACCGTGTACAGTTTAACAGTGCAATCGGTCCATACAAAGGCGGCTTGAGACTTCATCCGTCAGTTAATATCGGAATCATTAAGTTCTTAGGATTTGAGCAGATTTTCAAAAATTCACTTACCGGGCTTCCGATTGGCGGCGGTAAGGGAGGCAGTGATTTCAATCCCAAAGGAAAATCTGACAGAGAGATTATGGCATTTTGCCAAAGCTTTATGAGTGAGCTTTGTAAATATATCGGTGCTGATACTGATGTTCCTGCCGGAGATATTGGTACAGGTGCAAGAGAAATCGGATATATGTTCGGACAGTATAAAAAGCTCAGAGGCTTGTTTGAAGGCGTTCTTACAGGAAAAGGTCTTTCATATGGCGGTTCACTTGCGAGAACAGAAGCAACCGGTTATGGTCTTTTGTATCTTACCGATGAAATGCTTAAGAAAAACGGAAAGGATATCAAAGGAAAAACCGTAGTCGTTTCAGGAAGCGGTAATGTTGCAATTTATGCTGTGGAGAAAGCACAACAGCTCGGTGCAAAGGTTGTTACAGTATCCGATTCAAACGGCTGGGTATATGATCCTGACGGTATTGATGTTGCTGCTCTTAAAGAAATCAAGGAAGTAAAGAGACAGAGACTTACCGAATATAAGAACTACAGACCGAATTCCGAGTATCACGAAGGTAAGGGTGTTTGGAGCATCAAAGCGGATATTGCGCTTCCTTGTGCAACACAGAACGAGCTTGAACTTGATGATGCAAAGACCTTGGTTAAAAATGGTGTAATCGCAGTTGCAGAAGGTGCAAATATGCCAACAACTGCTGATGCGACAAAATACCTTCAGGAAAACGGAGTGCTCTTTGCACCCGGTAAAGCTGCAAATGCAGGTGGTGTAGCAACTTCAGCATTGGAGATGAGTCAGAATAGTGAAAGACTCAGTTGGTCCTTCGAAAAGGTTGATTCAAAGCTTAAAGATATTATGGTTAATCTTTTCGACAACATTGATGATGCCGCAAAGCGTTACGGATTCCCCGGAAACTATGTGGTAGGTGCAAATATTGCAGGTTTTGAAAAAGTAGTAGATGCAATGAATGCACAGGGTATTGTTTAATACTAAAAAATAAATAAATATAAGTAAAAAGGCAAAGGCGTCTTTAATGTGATATTTTTTACATTGAAGGTGTCTTTTGCTGTTTATAAGGAGATGTTTTACTATGAAAACCGTACCGGATTATTTTGGAAGCTTAGTTTTTGATGACAGAGTTATGAAATCTAAACTTTCATCAAAGGTGTACAACTCACTGAAGAAGACAATTGATGAAGGAGCGCAGCTTGACTCAAATGTAGCCAATGCCGTTGCGGATGCCATGAAAGAATGGGCAGTTGAAAACGGAGCCACACATTATACACATTGGTTCCAGCCTCTTACAGGTATAACTGCCGAAAAGCATGACAGTTTTATTTCTCCTTCACCTGATGGCAGAGTTATTATGGATTTTTCGGGAAAAGAGCTTATCAAAGGAGAACCGGATGCTTCAAGCTTTCCTTCAGGCGGATTACGTGCAACTTTTGAAGCAAGAGGATATACTGCGTGGGATCCCACATCATATGCCTTCATAAAAGGAAAAACACTTTGTATTCCTACAGCTTTTTGTTCATACGGCGGCGAAGCCCTTGATAAAAAGACACCACTCCTTCGTTCAATGGAAGCGTTAAATAAGCAGGCACTTCGTATTCTGAAGCTTTTTGGTACAGAGGCTAAGTATGTGCATACTTCTGTCGGTCCGGAACAAGAATATTTCCTTGTTCCCAAGGAAATGTTTGAAAAGCGTAAGGATTTGATTTATACAGGCAGAACACTCTTTGGTGCAAAACCTCCGAAAGGTCAGGAAATGGATGACCATTACTTCGGTGTAATCAAGCCGAGAGTAGAAGCATATATGACAGAACTCAATGAAGAACTCTGGAAGCTCGGAATCCTTGCAAAGACTCAGCATAATGAGGTTGCTCCGGCACAGCATGAACTTGCACCGATTTATACAACTACAAATATTGCAACCGACCATAACCAGCTTACAATGGAAATTATGCAAAAGGTAGCTGCACGTCACAATCTTGTGTGCTTGCTTCACGAAAAGCCGTTTGCTGGCGTAAACGGAAGTGGTAAACACAACAACTGGTCTATGGCAACTGACACAGGTGTAAATCTTCTGTCTCCCGGTGAAACGCCGTATGAAAACGCACAATTCTTGCTGTTCCTTTGCGCAGTAATCAAGGCTGTTGACGATTATCAGGATTTACTCCGTATTTCGGTTGCAACTGCCGGAAATGACCAT
>JAGKTY010000085.1 GCA_021153185.1 Lachnospiraceae bacterium | reverse complement strand
GTATCTGTAGTCGTTTGCATTTTCTTTACCCCTCATAGAATATGTTTTACCGGTATCAGCATCAAATTTTCTTGTTTCCTGAACAATTTCTTCCCCTTCCGCAATTATTTCAATTTGCCTCTTATATTCATACTCAATAGCCTTAACCACAAACTGAAAAGAGTTGATATTTTTCATTTCTGTTCGTGTGCCGAATTTCTCCGTACCTTTTTCACGAACCGAAAGATTGACATCGCATCTGAAAGAACCTTCATTCATTTTACAGTCGGATATTCCGGTATAAAGGATAATGGCACGGAGCTTCTGCAGATATGCTTTTGCTTCCTCCGCTGAGCGTATATCCGGCTCGGAAACTATTTCAATAAGCGGAACACCACAGCGGTTGCAGTCAATCATAGTTCCGTGAATATCATCATGCACAAGCTTTCCGGCATCCTCCTCTATATGAATTCTCGTTATACCGATTCGCTTTGAACCTGATTCTGTTTCAATATCAAGATAACCGTGTTCGCACAAAGGCAGGTCAAACTGACTGATCTGATATGCTTTTGGAAGGTCGGGATAAAAATAATTTTTTCTGTCTTGCTTTGAAAAGTTTGCTATTTTGCAGTTTGTTGCAAGTCCTGCTTTAACTGCATATTCGACAACCTTATCGTTTAAGACGGGCAGTGTTCCAGGCAAGCCCATACATACCGGACAGGTATGGCTGTTAGGTTCTGCTCCAAAGCTTGTTTCACAATTGCAGAAAATCTTTGTTTTTGTTTTGAGTTCGACATGAACCTCAAGACCTATTACCATTTCATACTCTTTAGCCATTACTTTGACACCTCCTCTAAAACAGCAGCAGCTCTGTACAGCATCTTTTCGGAAAATGCAGGACCTATAAGCTGTGCTCCTACGGGCATATTTCCTTCACCCCTGCCGCACGGTACGCTGATTGCAGGAACACCCGCGATATTAACCGGAACACTATAAGCATCTCCCATATACATTTCAAGCGGATTTTTACTTTTCTCACCAAGCTTATATGCAACAGTAGGTGCTACGGGCGATAAAATGAAATCACACTTTTTAAAGCTGTTTTCAAAGTCATTCATTACAATACTTCTGATTTGCAATGCTTTTTTATAATACGCATCATAATATCCCGATGAAAGAGCAAAGGTTCCAAGCATAATTCTCCTTTTAACCTCTTTTCCAAAGCCTTCACTGCGGCTCTTTTTGTAAAGGTCATGGATATTCTCAAAGCAGTCTGTTCTGTATCCATAACGAACTCCATCAAAACGGGATAAGTTTGACGAAGCTTCTGCAGAAGAAATAATATAGTAAGCCGCAAGTGCGTTATCAATTGACGGCATTGAAATATCTACGATTTCTGCGCCCTCGTTTTTCATTCGCTCCGCTGCTTCAAATACAGCAGTTTTAACATCGTGTGAAATACCCTCACCAAAAAATTCTTTAGGCAGTCCGATTTTCATTCCCTTTATACCTTTTCCAATATCCCCGGTAAAATCGTCCTGACTTTTATAAATGTTGGTAGCATCTCTTTTGTCTGCGCAGGAAATTGCATTTAAAACAATGGCATTGTCTTTTACGGTAGAAGTAAGCGGACCAATCTGATCGAGTGATGATGCAAACGCAACAAGTCCGTATCGTGATACCGTTCCGTATGTCGGTTTCATACCTACAACACCGCAAAATGATGCAGGCTGACGGATGGAACCACCTGTATCAGAGCCAAGAGTAAATGCCGCTTCCTTTGCCGCAACACAGGCAGCACTTCCACCCGAGCTTCCGCCCGGCACACGGGTAATATCAGCCGGATTTTTCGTTGTCTTAAATGCTGAGTTTTCCGTTGTAGAACCCATTGCAAACTCGTCCATATTAAGTTTTCCAAGAATAACTACATCTGCCTTTTTCAGCTCTTCTATAACGCACGCATCATACGGAGGAATGTAGTTTTCGAGCATTTTTGAAGCACAGGTTGTTTTTACTCCTTTTGTACAAATGTTATCTTTGATTGCACACGGAATACCGGCAAGCGGTTCAAGGCTTTCGCCGGAGAGTCTCTTTTTATCAACCGCTTCTGCCTTTTTAAGTGCGGTTTCAAAGTCGGTTGTAATATAAGCTCCTATCTCGGAATCTGTATTTTCTATTTGAGCAATATAAGCATCTGTAAGTTCTCTGGATGAATATTCACCTTTCTTTAGCGATTCTATATGCTCCGAAACACTTCTTTTTATTAAATCTAAACTCATAATTCTGCCCTCCGTCTTAATTTTCTACCACACGGGGAACTGTGATATATCCGTCTGTTTTTGTTGGAGAAGCTGCAAGAAGCTCATCTCTCTCCACATTATGAATAATTACTTCATCATCGTGAAAAACATTGCTTATCGGAATAAGATGTTCCTTCGCCTTTATATTTGATGTATCAACCCTTGTGATTGTATCTGCAAATGCTATGATAGAATTCATATCCTCTGCGTAGCTTATTTTATCTTCATCTGTAAGGTACAGACATGCAAGGTTTGCTATATTTTCAACATCAATTGTGATTTCTTTTTCTTTCTTTTGTTCCGACAATGCAGAATTTTCTTCCGCCTGTACAGCTTCTGTAAGACCAAGTACATCAAGCTGAGCTTTATCTACAAAATCAGGTGCTCCGGTAAGGGGACAAGACGCATCCTTAATCTTCGGAAAAGCAATAATATCACGAAGAGAATCAGCACCAACCATAAGCATTACAAAACGGTCAAGTCCAAATGCAAAACCGCCGTGCGGTGGAGTTCCGTATCTGAAAGCATTTACCATAAAGCCAAAACGC
>JAGKTY010000027.1 GCA_021153185.1 Lachnospiraceae bacterium | reverse complement strand
GTTTTTATCTTATCTTCAATATCTTTAGTTTTTATATACATAAAATAGTACTTACCACTATCTAGTTTAATAGAATAATGAGCAATATCATCTTGATAATCTGCATGATTTTGTCATAATTTAATCGTCTCATGCCATATGTCCCAATATCGTCCCTTTTTTGCAGCGTCATTCCCATCAACACCTTGTACAAAATGCACTGCGGAAACAGCATCGCAATCGCAATCTTGGCGCCAGGTAGTCCAAGCGACGAAATCAGCGCCACCACAACAAAACCTGCACATCCGAAATACCACACAAAAAAGAACGCTGCCGGCCATATAATTTTTAACCGCATCGCACAGAAGATACAGACGCCGAGAACAAGTCCCCGCTTCAGACAGTTCCAAGCAAGCATTTGCCATTTTATTGTCTCTTTTGCAAATAATTTGGCGATAAAAGCCTGCGTGTATGAAACAACAGATTCCTGCATCTCTTTTCCGAGCGACAGTGCCAGAATCGCCCCCAGAAGAATTGCTGTAAGTACCATAATCTGAACGATTGCTTTTTGAAAAGAACGCACCGGGCTTCCCTTTAACTGTTTATAAACCACAACATCACAAAACCTTTTTTCATAAGGTATGAAAACAAGCATAAAAAAAGAACGTCCCTTAAAGGAACGCTCTTATACTCTCTTTTATAGATTATATTTTGCTTTGTATGTCATGATACACGAAATTGTCTTGGCATCCTGTATTTCTCCCGCAAAAATCTTTTGTTCAATTTCTGCTAAGGAAAATGCCTTGACATTGATGAATTCATCTTCATCCAGATGCTGTTTCGATGGCTTAAGCGCTTTTGCAACATAAACATCGATCTGTTCTTCACAATATGCGATCGCCATCTTTAAATTCACAAGGAACGTAAGATTTTCCATTTCTGTGCGGTATCCCGTCTCTTCCTCGAGCTCGCGGAACGCCGTCAGCTTGTAATCCTCAATCGTACCATCTTCTAAGACATTTCGCCCGCCTGCCGGCACTTCCCAAGTATAGCGGTCGATTGCATTGCGGAACTGCCTGACAAGCAAAATACGGCCGTCATCAAGTACCGGAACGACCGCTGCAGCACCCTTATGACCAATAAAATCCCATTTTACAATATTTCCGTTTGGAACTTCAACAGTATCCTCATAAAAATCAATAATATGTCCTTTATAGACAAGCTTGCGGTCTAGGCGTTTAAATTCCTGTGTATTCTCCATTTTCATCTCCCAAAAAGCCCAGGCAAAAACCCGGGCTTATCATTTCATTTATTTAGATTTAACTGCTTTAATTTGACTCTTTAAGTATTTTTTCAAAGCTTTTTTACTATAATCACTTGATACCATTTTGAATGCACCCTTCAACGAATACGAACCGTATCCAACTTGGCTAAATTGTTTCGTAATCGGTGAGTATTTATAACGAATATAGTACGAATACGAATTTCCTGACATATTAGAATAAAAACATCTTGTCGCAAATTCTTTCGTTGATTTGTTGTAGTACAAGCAATCCACATTATAGTTGTAGCTTCCTTTCACCGGAATCATAACAGTTTTACCGTTTTGATAAGAAGCAACCATCATACGCGACCATCCGGCAAATACTAAATCACGTATACCATCAGAATTTACGTCAATACACATTGCAGGTATTTTATTTTTATACTTACTGTAATATTTTAATGTTGCATTATAATATTCTTTCTGAACTTTTTCCGCTTTTTTTTGCGCTTTGCTCTTTGCATATACGTTTTGCGAAACACAAAGTGGTGATAAAGCAATTGCCATTACCAATACAAAAAGTACCACTTTTTTGAAAAATTGTTTCATATTTTCCCCCTCCTTTATCAACTATACCATTAAATATTCTATTTGAGCATTTTCTCGACGCTGACAAGTTTTACACAAATCACAAACAGTTCTGCTGCTGCAGCCATCTCCTCCGGTGTCGGGAACGATGGTGCAATACGGATATTGCTGTCTTTCGGATCGTTCTTATACGGGAATGTCGCACCCGCACCTGTCATGACAACGCCAGCCTCTTTGCACTTCTGTACAATCGCTTTGGCGCAGCCCTCTAAGGCGTTAAACGAGATGAAATAGCCACCGTTTGGCTTGGTCCATTCGCCGATACCAAGTCCGCCGAGCTCTTTTTCAAACACATCGATAACAGCCTCAAATTTTGGACGAAGCTGTGCTGCATGACGCATCATGTGCTTCATAATGCCATCCATATCTTTAAAATAGCGCACATGTCTGAGCTGGTTCACCTTATCAGAACCAATCGTCTGAATGGTCATTGATTGTTTGAACCATGCAAGGTTTGCCTCTGACGAAGCAACTGCGGAAATTCCGGCTCCGGCAAAGCTTACCTTTGAGGTTGAGCAGAACTCGTATACCATATTTGGATTGCCTGCTTTCTCGCACTCTGACAAAATCTCCAAAATTCTATCCTGTCTGTCAGCTTCCTCGTACAGATGATGGATTGCATACGCATTGTCCCAGTAAATACGGAAATCCTCTGCCGCCGGTTTCAACGCTGCAAAACGTCTTACTGTCTCATCACTATATGTTATACCAAGCGGGTTTGCATATTTCGGAACGCACCAGATACCTTTAATTGATGTATCCTCTGAAACGAGCTTTTCAACCATATCCATATCAGGACCGTCGTTTGTCATCGGAATATTAATCATCTCAATGCCAAAGCTCTCTGTAATCGCAAAGTGTCTGTCATAGCCCGGGCATGGACATAGAAATTTAACTTGGTCCAGTTTACACCACGGTGTAGAACCATTGACGCCATGAAGCATAGAACGTGCAACTGTATCATACATAATGGTAAGGGATGCATTGCCGCATACAATGACCTTATCTGCAGGTACACCCATGATATCACCCATCAGTTTCTTCGCCTCCGGGATTCCATCAAGACCACCATAGTTACGTACGTCTACGCCACCTTCCGTATGCATATCCGACTGTGAATTCAGTGCATCCATCATTTCCATTCCCAGATCAAGCTGCGATGCAGCCGGTTTTCCACGTGACATATCGAGTTTTAACCCTTTTGCCTGTGCATCCGCATAAGCCTTCAAAAGTTCCTCATGCAATGCTTCTAATTCCGCTTTTGACATCTCGCTATAAGCTTTCATATATTCACCATCCCAAATTTTATGATCAATTTTGGTTTGCATTGGATAATTGTATACAATTATCCATGTGTTGCCTTGCTTATATTACTACAAGATATAGCGAAATGCAAGTCAAATATGCGAATTTACTAATATTTCGGCACTTTATTTGTTAATTTGTAACGATTCAGAGCCATGCAACTATTCACAAGACTGACATCCTGCTCGTAAAAATGGATGCTTTTACGAATAGATCTCTATTTTATTTAATCCTCTGTGTCCTGGCTTGCCGCTACTGCTGCTGCAACTGCTGAAACAACTGCAATGACAACCGCAACAACAATGACAAGTAATCCACCTGCTAATAATACAAACATGTCTTCCTCCAATCATGTATCACTTTTATTGATTGCATATACATCCTATAGTATAGCACTTTTGTGCTTGTTTGAATAGCAAAGAACGCTGAATTTCCAATAAAGTAAAAAAAGGACTGTGAAAACTCACAGTCCTTTTGATCGATTCTATTTCGCATAGTCAATTGCGCGGGATTCACGGATGACATTGACTTTGATCTGTCCTGGATACTCCAATTCAGCCTCAATCTGTTTCGAAATATCTCTCGCTAACAATACCATGTCTGTATCCGATACCTGCTCCGGAACTACCATAACACGAATCTCTCTACCTGCCTGAATAGCAAATGATTTGTCTACACCTTTGAAATTGTTGGTTATATCTTCTAATTGTTTTAATCTGCTTGTATATGTCTCAAGTGTCTCTCGACGAGCACCCGGTCTTGCTGCAGAAATTGTATCAGCCGCCTGTACGATACATGCAATCAGCGACTGTGGCTCAACATCGCCATGATGTGATTCCACTGCATTGATAACAATTGCAGTTTCTTTGTATTTCCTACAAAGCTCAACGCCCAACTGGATATGAGATCCTTCCATCTCATGATCCACGGCTTTACCGATATCATGTAATAATCCAGCTCGTTTTGCCATACGGACATCCAAGCCCATCTCAGCTGCAAGAAGTCCTGAAAGCTGCGCAACCTCGATGGAATGCTTTAATGCATTCTGTCCATAGCTGGTTCTAAATTTCATTTTACCGAGTAATCTGACAAGTTCCGGATGAATACCGTGAACACCGACTTCCAGTGTCGCAGCTTCGCCTTCCTCCTTGATCATCACTTCAACTTCCTTCTGAGCCTTCTCAACCATTTCCTCAATTCTAGCTGGATGAATACGTCCATCTACAATCAATTTCTCAAGTGCAATTCTTGCAACTTCACGTCTGATCGGATCAAAACTTGATAAGATAACTGCTTCCGGCGTATCATCAATAATCAAATCAACACCTGTCATTGTCTCGAGTGTACGAATGTTACGTCCCTCACGTCCAATGATACGACCTTTCATCTCATCACTTGGAAGCTGTACGACCGAGATTGTTGTCTCTGATACATGATCTGCAGCGCATTTCTGAATTGCTGTCACAAGATATTCTTTGGCTTTCTTGTCTGCTTCTTCTTTTGCCCTGCTCTCTAATTCCTTGATCATGACAGCAGTCTCATGTTTCACTTCATCTTCAACAATTTTCAACAAATACTCTTTTGCTTGTTCAGAGGTTAATCCTGAAATTCGTTCAAGTTCCTGTACCCTTTGCTCATTTAACTTGGCAATATCCTCTTTCTGTTTTGCTAATTCTTCTTCTCTCGCAATTAAGCTTGCTTCTTTTTTCTCGATCGCATCAGACTTTTTGTCGATGTTCTCTTCTTTTTGCTGAACGCGTCTTTCGTAACGCTGGGCTTCTGCTCTACGCTCTTTGATTTCTTTATCCAACTCGTTTTTGGTACGGATAGATTCTTCTTTGATCTCGAGCAGTCCTTCACGTTTTTTTGTTTCTGCAGTCTTAATCGCTTCGTCGATAATCTCTCTTGCTCTCTCCTCTGCAGATCCAATTTTACCATCAGCCGCTTTTTTGTGGTGGCTGGTCGTAACAGCGAAAGTAACCGGTACAGCAATCACAAGCGTAACTACAATAGAAATAGCTACGTAGATTCCCATGTACAGGAGCACCTCCTTATTTAGTTTTCATTGTACGTCTATCTCAATTAAGCGATTTTTTACAACACTTCAATTTTAAACCGAATTCCAAGTTATGTCAAGTAAAAGAGCGAAATGCATCGGATATATTATCGCCGTCAAATCCTTTGCGGAACAACGCACCCTTCAATTTGTAAATCTGTTCTTCTGATGTCTCTCCCGGCACATAGCCTTTTTTGCGTAAAAAAGCCTGTATCTGTGCGATTTCATCAATATGCTCTCCGGATTCTAAATAGTATTCAAGCTGTCTTTCAATGACATCAGGAGCTACGCCGCGGCTTCGCAATTTGTTTATCATCTGTTTGCGATTCATGCCCTGCGCATTGTATGCAATAAAATCAGCCGCATAGGCATCATCATCAATGTATCCGAACTGTTCCACATAGGAAAGTGCCCCCTCAATCACCTCCTGTGGGTACAGCCCCTGTTCTAATTTTTGGCGTAGCTTCTCCTTCGTATAGGATTTGGCAGTCAGCAAATTCATCGCACGGAGTTTTGCACGCTTAAGGAGCACTTCCTCGACAATGCATTCGTACTGCTCCGGTGTCAGCTCTGCATCTACTTTGACTCCATATGTTTTCATCTCACCCTTGTAGAGCAGAAAAGCAAAGGAACCATCAATAAAAATCCGGTTCCTGCGCTTATCATGCTCCGTAATAGCTGTTACGAGCATCCCTTATTCTTCCTTTGTATCTGTTTTCTTGGCATCGGCAGCATCTGTATCTCCCCCGCCAAGTCCGTAATATGCTCTTACTTTTTGTTCGATTTCTTGACATACTGCAGGATTCTCCTTCAGATAGGTCTTGGCATTCTCACGTCCCTGACCAATCTTATTGCCTTCGTATGCATACCAGGCACCACTCTTATTGACAATATTGCAGTTTGCCGCAAGATCGAGAATATCGCCTGTCACAGAAATACCTTCACCAAACATAATATCAAATTCTGCCTCTTTGAATGGCGGTGCAACTTTGTTCTTTACAACTTTAACCCTTGTGCGGTTACCGATCACCTCACCGCTCGCTTTCAGCTGTTCGATCCTTCTGACATCAAGACGCACGGATGAATAGAACTTCAGCGCCCTACCGCCTGTCGTCGTCTCCGGATTGCCAAACATAATGCCGACCTTTTCACGGAGCTGGTTGATAAAAATAACCGTACAGTTCGACTTACTGATAATCGCTGTCAGCTTACGAAGTGCCTGCGACATCAATCTCGCCTGTAAGCCTACATGCGAATCGCCCATATCACCATCAATCTCTGCCTTTGGCACAAGCGCAGCAACAGAGTCCACAACGACGATATCAATCGCTCCGGAACGCACCATTGTCTCTGTAATCTCAAGTGCCTGCTCTCCGTTGTCAGGCTGCGAAATATATAAATTGTCAATGTCAACACCGATATTCTTGGCATAAACCGGGTCAAGCGCGTGCTCAGCATCGATAAATCCGGCAATACCGCCGCGTTTTTGCACTTCTGCGATCATATGTAATGTAACTGTCGTCTTACCACTTGACTCCGGACCGTAAATCTCAATCACACGGCCCTTCGGAATGCCGCCAAGGCCAAGTGCCAAATCAAGACTGAGCGAACCGGTTGGGATGGTCTCAACATTCATCTGTGTCGCCGGATCACCAAGCTTCATCACAGCACCCTTTCCGTACTGTCTTTCTATCTGGCTAAGCGCCGCATCCAATGCTTTTAATTTTTCTTCTCTTTCCATAATCATACTCCTTTAGAACATTTGTTCTGTCTGATACAAGAATAAAACAAATGTTCGATTTTGTCAACTAATATTTGCTTATTCCTTTTATAAGCTGTTCACGTGATTGCTATGTTTGTATTATCGCACATTTACTGTCCCATTTATCTCCCTTTTCTTAATTATGTAATATTTTTTAGTTTCAGAGCCATGTGAATTTTCATAAAATATGTAATTCATGCTTAAGGAAATAAAATGTTCAGATAGTGAACCGAATGAAATTTGATGAGACGAAACAGCATAACTGCTATTTGGTTTGATTATAGGCAATAACACCCTACTTGTAAAGACTTTTTATTTAAAATCCGGTATCCGGAAGGACTGAATAACAAGAAAGGCAGACAACCTGCGCTTTGTTTTACAAAGCGCAGCCGTCCACCCTCCAAAATTAATTCCGGAACGTCAGGCTGTAATCTGCCAAAATACAGCTTCTCATCAGTGTAAGCGCAGCCGCAACAGCCGACTCACGAATCTTTGCCCTGTTTCCGCTAAACTGATATCTCTGCACCGTCACATTTCCATTGACAGAACATCCGATAAACACTGTTCCAACCGGCGTCTCTTTTGTGCCGCCGTCCGGTCCCGCAAGTCCTGTAACCGAAACTGCCACATCTGCCTTTGAAATAGAAGAAAGCCCTTTTGCCATATCATGCGCAACCTCAGCACTCACCGCTGTGTATTTATCAAGTGTAGAACGTTTTACACCCAGAATTTTGCGTTTTGCCTTATTCGAATACGTAATATGTCCCATCTTGAACACTTCCGAAACACCGGCAACATTGATCAGTCTTGCCGCAAGCATTCCGCCTGTACACGACTCAACGGTTGAAACGGTCAATTTACGGTCAAGCAGCAGATCAACCACCGCCTGCTCAAGCGTTGTTGCATCTTCCGTTGTATAGACATTGGTCTCAAACCGGCTCTTGAGTTCCTTCACAACCGGTTTTAACAATTTTTTGGCTGTTTTATCATCAACTGCCTTTGCGGTAACACGCAAATGCACCTCGCCTGTTTTGGCATACGGAGCAATGGTTGGATTCACTTGTCTCTCAAGCATATCTTCGATCATTGTCTCCACGCTGCTCTCGCCCATACCGCAGATTTTTACGGTCTTAGAAACGATCACCCCGTCTGTCTTTTGTGCCAAATGTGGCATGACACTTGTCTCAAACATCGGAATCAGTTCATTTGGCGGTCCCGGAAGCAAAATCACAGTTTTACCGTTTTCTTCCATAATAATGCCCGGTGCTGTTCCGTTTGGATTGTCAAGAACAATGCATTCCTTAGGCACCATCGCCTGCTTCCAATTGTTTTCCGTCGGCTTTTTGTCACGTTTCGCAAAAAACGCTTCGATCATTTCTTTGGAATGTGCATCCATGATAAGCTCTTTGCCAAGAACCTTTGCTGCGCACTCTTTGGTAAGATCGTCCTGCGTAGGTCCAAGTCCGCCGGATAAAATGACAATATCCGAACGCGATAGCGCTGTGCGAATTCCCTCACACAGTCTCGCTTCATTATCACCGATCACCGACTGATAATAACACGAAAGGCCAAGTGCAGCCACCTGTTCGGCAAGGTATGCCGCATTGGTATTTACAATATTGCCAAGCAAAATTTCCGTTCCAACTGAGATAAGTTCAACAACCATAATTACGCCTCGTCTTTCATCACATCACGGTTTGTATATAAATAATCAATCAGAGAAATAATTGTAAGTGCAACAGAAATCCATAACAAAATCACTGCTACAATATAAATCACATGAAGAATACCTGTCTCATAAGGCTGTCCTACAACGACAAGCATCACGCAGATCATCACCATCTGGCATACGGTTTTGAGTTTGCCCCAGATTCCGGCTGCAATCACAACGCCTTTTTCTGCCGCAATCAGACGGAATCCGCTGATAATAAATTCTCTCGCAATAATCAGGATTGTCATCCATGCCGGAATCATATCAATGGACGTCAGTCCGATGAGCGCTGAGCAGACAAGCAATTTGTCAGCAAGCGGATCCATAAATTTGCCGAAGTTTGTGATCAGATTGTATTTTCTGGCAATTTTGCCATCAAGCATATCTGTAAGCGATGCGACCGCAAAAATCACGAGCGCAATCCAGTTAAAATGCATATGCTCCGGTGCAAGCAAAAGAAACACCACAAAAAAAGGCACCATAATCACACGCAAAATCGTCAGTTTGTTTGGTAAATTCATTGTCATGATATCAATTCTCCTATCAAATCATATTCGTATGAACCGGTGATACGCACTTTTACAAAATCACCTGTCATCAGTTCCACATCAGACTGTACAAAAATCAGCCCGTCTACATTTGGCGCATCCTTATAAGTGCGTCCGACATATGCATTTTCATCCGCCACTTTTCCTTCAATGATTGCAAGCACTTCTCTTCCGCTCATATCTTCGGCTTTTTCAAATGCAATTTCCTGCTGAAGTTCCATCAGGTCAGCTTGTCTGTCTTTTTTTACCTCTTCTGCAATCTGACCATCAAACAGCGCTGCCGGTGTATCTTCCTCCTGCGAGTACGTAAACACACCGAGTCTGTCAAACTCCGTCTCATCTACAAACGCCATCAGCTCTTCATGGTCATCCTGCGTTTCTCCCGGGAATCCCGTAATGAGCGTTGTGCGAAGGCAGATATCGGGAATCCGTTCCCGAAGCTTTGCAATCACGCTTCGAAGCTGGCTTTGATCCGTTCTTCTTCCCATCCGTTTCAAAACCGTATCTGCGGCATGCTGGATCGGAATATCCAGGTAATGACAAATCTTCGGCTCTCTTGCAATGACATCAATCAGCTCGTCCGTGATTTCTTCCGGATAGCAATACAAAATACGGATCCAATAAAGTCCGGATATCCTGCAAAGTTTCGAAAGAAGCTCCGGCAGTCTCTTTTCGCCATACAAATCAACGCCATACAGCGTTGTTTCCTGTGCGACCAAAATCAGCTCCTTTGCGCCGCCCTCTACAAGCGCAGCCGCCTCCGAAAGGAGCGTTTCCATCTCGATGGAGCGATACCGTCCGCGCACCTTTGGAATGATGCAATAGCTGCAATGCTTATCACATCCTTCGGCAATTTTTAAATAGGCATAATGCCCACCTGTTGTAACGATCTGTCTTTTTCCGGCAACCGGTTTGACATCAATATCCCGAAGGAACGCTTTGTGTTTCTTATCTGAAAGCGTGCTGTCAACCGCCTCAACAATCCGGTCAATCGCCATCGTTCCAAGGATGGCATCCACCTCCGGAATCTGCTGTGCGATTTCGTTATGATACCGCTGGGCAAGACATCCTGCAGCAATTAAAACCTTGCAATTGCCTTCTTCCTTCTGCACGCCCATCTGAATGAGCGTTTGGATGCTTTCTTCCTTTGCATCCCCGATAAAGCAGCAGGTGTTTACGACAATGACTTCCGCCTGCGTTTCATCGTCCGTGAATTCCATCCCGGCATCCGCAAGCATACCGAGCATCATCTCTGTATCAACCAGGTTTTTGTCACATCCAAGTGACACAAACATTATTTTCATACAATCTCCCACCAACAAAATATGGCCTACAATTCTGTAGACCACACTTCAAGTTCTTATTCTTCTGTATCTTTCTCGTCACTCAGGATTTTGATTTTACCCTGATTGAGTTCGTCTACAGCAATTGACAAAGATTTGCGGTTTACGTCGTCTACAAGTGGTTCGTCACCGGCAATAATCTGTCTTGCTCTTTTGGATGTAGCCATAACGATAGAATAACGGCTATTGACTACTTTTTCATTTTCTGATTCTGCGTCGCTGTTTACGACCTTCATAAGTTCTGAATAAGATGGATGAATCATATTATCTCCTTTCACTCTAAAAAGCTTTTAATTCCTCTCTGATTTGTTCTATCAACTCCATTTGGTGATTTGGAGTATTATGTGCAGTCCGGATGATTTGATGAATCTGTCTTGTGCATTCCTCTAAATCATCATTTACTACAATATAATCATACTGTTCAACGCCTTCAGATTCTTCACAAGCGCGTTTCATTCGCTTATCAATTACCTCAGCCGTCTCTGTACCGCGTCCTTCCAAACGCCTCTTTAATTCACCGGCACTTGGCGGTGTCACAAAAAGAAGAAGTGTCTCCGGCATTTTGGCTTTCACCTTCATTGCTCCCTGAATCTCAATCTCTAAAATGACATCTTTTCCCGACTCTAACTGCTCCTCCACATAAGAGCGCGGCGTACCGTAATAATTATCGCAATAGTTAGCATACTCTATCAGGCCATCATTTGCAATCTCTCTTTCAAAATCCTCTTTCTTTGAAAAGAAGTAATGCACGCCGTCCACTTCTCCTTGTCTTGGCGAGCGCGTCGTCATCGAAATACTCAGTGCATAATTATCATATTTTGAAAGAAGGTTGTGTACAAGCGTACCTTTTCCTGCGCCTGAAAAACCCGAAATAACAACCAAAACACCTTTTGTACTCATAGTGATTCCTCCTTAAGCTGTGCCCTCGACGCGATGGTCTCCGGGGAAAAGGCCGATAGGATAATCTGATTGTTATCCATCATCAAAACAGCCCTTGTTTTGCGCCCTTGTGTTGCATCAACAACCGTTCCGTTTTCTTTGGCGTGCTGGATCAGTCGTTTGATCGGTGCTGAATCCGGTGACACAATTGCAATGATTTTGTCAGTATTCACGATATTTCCAAATCCTATATGGATTAACGTCTGTGTCTGATTATTCAATATTCTGAATCTGCTCCCTAACTTTTTCGATATCTGTCTTCAGTTCAATTGCATGATTTGAAATATCAAGATCATTGGCTTTGCTCAGTGTCGTATTGGCCTCGCGATTCATCTCCTGCGCAATAAAATCGAGCTTGCGTCCGATACTTCCGCCGGTCTGCAGAATTTCTTTGGTCGTCTGAATATGACTGCGAAGTCTCACAATCTCCTCATCCACGCAAATCTTATCGGCAAAAATCGTCACCTCTGTCGCGATACGGCTCTCATCAATCTTGGCATCGCAAAGAAGCTCCTTCACCTTGTCCTCCAGTTTTTCCCTGTAAGCCTTTACAATTTCCGGAGAACGTTTCTCAATATAATCAACATGAACAAGCATGCCATCTAATTTCTCAATTAAATCTGTTTTTAAATTCTCGCCCTCACGAATACGTGTCTGCGATAATCCTTCTCCCGCTTCACGGATTGCCTTCTCAAGCAGCTTCCAGATTTCTTCTTCATCAACACTGCTTTCTTCCATCGTAAACACCTCAGGATAACGGCTGAGCGTTGATGCCCTGATATCATCTTCGATTCCAAACGTCTCTGAAATCTTGCGAAGATAGGTAAGATATTCTCTTGCAATATCCTCATTATATTTGACAGTGACGTTCGTCTCTGATAAATCTTCATAAGTAATGAATACGTCAACCTTTCCGCGCTGTACGTATTCTTTTAACAAATTACGGATGGATGCCTCGAAAAAATTAAGCTTCTTTGGCATCTTGATATTGACATCCAGATATCTGTGATTCACTGTTTTCATTTCAACAGTAAACTTACGGCTTCCGCTACTCACTTCGCTGCGGCCAAAGCCGGTCATACTCTTAATCATACTATAGCTCCTGACGTTTTATTCATTAACGCATACCTAATTAATTATAGAGGGTTTTCTCAGTTATGTCAATCAGTTACCTGCGAAATCCGCGAAATGTCGGTATCTGCAACCATCGAATAATTGGTATAGTATACGACGAAACCCGGTTTGCCACCTGCCGGCTTTTTGACATGTTTTTTCTCAACATAATCAATCTCGACTTTATCCTGCTTTCCCGCTTTGGAATAATAAGCCGCGAGCGATGCCGCCTCCTCAAACGTGCGGTCAGGCACCTCTTTCCCGCCACTTTTCAAAACGACGTGGGAACCCGGTATTTTCTTTGCATGAAACCACCAGTCACCGCCATCTGCAAACTTGAATGTCAGTTCATCATTTTGCAGATTATTTTTGCCGACATAAATATCAAAGCCATCACCGGAAACATAATGGAACGGCTTACTTGTAATCTTTTCTTTTTTGCCATTCATTTTGCGTTTGATGTGACCACTTTGCACAAGCTCCTCCTTGATTTGCAAAAGGTCTTCTTCACTTCGCGCAATCTCAATCGCATTCAAGACAGAATCGAGATGTTCTATCTCGTCCTTCGTCTCCTGAATCAATGTGGAAAGTGCTTCATACGTTCTTTTCAATTTCCCGTATTTTTCAAAATATTTGTTCGCATTTTCCAGTGCCGACTTTGTTTCGTCAAGCGGTATTGTCACCTTCGTGCCATCATAATAGTTATCCACCTCTACCTTTTTGAGCCCCGGTTCAATCTGGTAACCATACGCCTGCAAAAGTTCTCCGTAAATCCGGTATTGTTCTCTTTTTTCTGTGTCCTTCAGCTGCTTTGCCTGCAAGTCATATTTCTTCACATTGCGTTCAAGCGCTGTCGTTACAATTTTACGCAAATCGACCGAGCGCTGTCTGACACGTGTCACTATATTTTTTTCATTATAGTAAGCAAAGAGTAACTCTGACATCGTGTCGTATGTTTTGCTTTCGCATCCCAGAAAGCTTTCAAGCGAAAACGCTGCATACTCTTTTGGCACTCCGTTTTCATAGTAGACAGTCGGCGCAAAGTTCTCTTCTGCTAACTTTTGGCACACTTGTCCAAACACGTCTGTCACCCGGCTGATTTCCTCCGGCGTCAGACTGTTTGAAGGTTTGTCTCCATCCACTTTGGCAAGAAAGGCAATTTCGTGAGAAATGATAGGCGAAAACCCGGTTAAATTACTGTAAATTGCTTTAAAAAGCGGCATACTTTTGCCCGTCAGAAGTTCCCCGAATTCTCCGCCAGAAACTTCCAGTGGCTGTTTTTTATCTGCCTGACTTGGAATAAAATAATCCCTTCCCGGAAGCACTTCCCTCACGCTGCTGACTGCCCCCGATATATGCTTAATGCTATCGATAATTTTGTTCTTTTCATCTGTAAAAATGATATTGCTGTGTTTACCCATGAGCTCAATCAAAAGCTTTTTTTGACACAAATCTCCCATTTCATCGAGGTGCTCAATTTCAAAACAAATGATGCGTTCAAGCCCCGGCTGGGACACATTTGTAATTCTGCCACCCGAAATGTGCTTGCGCAGAAGCATACAAAAATTCGGTGCCGTCATCGGACTTTTCTTATTTTCCTGTGTAAAATAACAAAGCGGCAATGAAGCATCAGCCGACAATAAAAGCCGCAGATTTTCACCCCCCGACTTCACCGTTAAAATCAGTTCGTCTTTCTCCGGCTGCGCAATCTTATTAATTCTTCCACCGATTAATTTATCTTTACATTCTGCCACAATCGCGGCAACAGTTATCCCATCAAATGCCATTTATTTTCCTCGCAATAATAATTATTCTGCAACGATTCAGCTCCACATTCGCAAAATTAATAAACCCCTATGACATTATATCATAGAGGTTTATGAAAAACGATATGAAATTTTCCCCTAAAATGAATTATATATCATCTTTGCAAACAAGTGTTACCCCGTTTTCAAGCAATACTTTTTCTCCCTTTGCAACATCCGCAACACGGAACACAACATACGCACCGAGATCCCTTGATGTAAATGCATACGAATACTCTACATCAATCTGCTCTGCATCAAATACAGAAAGCACCTTGCAAAGCGCACCTGCATTGTCATCCATTTTGACAGCGATGACATCATTGGTTTTGCAAAGCGTATCTTCCCCAAGAACCGCTTTTGCTTTGTTGGTATCTGAGACAATCAGTCTTAATATACCGAAATCCTGTGCTTCACCAATGCTGAGCGCCCGAATATCAATGCCTGCCTCAGCAATCTTCTTAACGGCACCTGATAACTGCCCCTGTTTGTTTTCCATAAAAACCGAAAGCTGTTTAATTGCCATTGTAACCTCCCTTTCTCCGCGAACAATGCGGAATTACATTTACACCAGTTTACGTTTGTCAATCACACGCACTGCTTTACCCTCGCTACGTGTAATTGATTTTGGCGGAACAAGATGAATCTTCGGTCCGATTCCAAGCATTGTACGCATTGCACCTTCAAGCTTCTTCTCCATTGCTTCAATATCGGAAACTTTATCTGACATCTGCTCCGGAAGCAGTTCAACATTGACATCCAAAGTATCTGTGTTGTTCTTACGATCTACCAGAATCTGATAGTTCGGTGCATAGCCTTCATTCAAAAGAACTGTCTCAATCTGGCTTGGGAATACGTTTACACCACGAATAATCATCATGTCATCGCTTCGTCCCATCGGTTTGGTCATTTTCACGTGTGTTCTGCCGCACGAGCATTTCTTTCTGGAAAGAACACAAATGTCTCTTGTGCGATAACGAAGTAACGGGAATGCCTCTTTGTCAAGTGAGGTAAAGACAAGTTCTCCCTTTTCGCCCTCCGGAAGCACTTCTCCCGTATCCGGATTGATAATCTCTGCATAGAAATGATCTTCGTTGATGTGCATACCGGTCTGCTCTTCACACTCGAACGCAACCCCCGGACCGCTTGTCTCAGTCAGGCCGTAAATATCGTATGCCTTAATTCCAAGACTCTTTTCGATGCTCTTTCTCATCTCTTCTGTCCATGGCTCCGCACCAAAAATACCGGCTTTCAATTTGTTGTCTTCCGGTTTGTAGCCTTTTTCTGCCAAAGACTCTCCGATAAATGCCGCGTAGGATGGTGTACAGCAAAGAATCGTAGACTGAAGATCCATCATAAACTGAATCTGTCTCTCTGTATTACCGGATGACATCGGAAGAGTCAGAGAGCCCACCTTGTGTGAACCACCGTTTAATCCCGGACCGCCTGTGAAAAGTCCGTAACCGTAACATACCTGAACTACGTCTTCATTGGTTCCGCCTGCCGCTACGATTGCCCTGGCACAGCACTCCTCCCAAAGATCGATGTCATGCTGTGTATAAAATGCGACAACACGTCTTCCCGTTGTTCCTGATGTAGACTGAATTCTCACACAGTCTTTGAGGTCTGTGCCAAGAAGTCCATACGGATATGCATCCCGCAGATCAGCCTTTGTTAAAAACGGAAGCTTTTTGATATCATCGATTGATTTGATATCTTCAGGCTTTACCCCCTGTTTGTCCATGAGATTTCTGTAGTATGCCACATTCTCATACACATGTTTTACCTGTTTTACGATTTTTTCATTTTGAATCTCAACAATCTTCTCTCTCGAAGCGGTTTCGATTTCTTCTTGAAAATAGTTTGACATTCCTAACCCTCTCTTTTCTTTTAGTAATTGTAACCCATTTCAAAAGCCTTTACGTTGACGTCAACGAACTGCGGCTTAACGGAATCTTTGATCGCCTGAATCCATTTGTCGTAACTGATATCAAGATACTTCGCCATTCTACCCATCAAAACGATGTTTGTCGACTTGCCGTTTCCGGCCTGACTTGCAAGCTCATAAGCATTAATACCATCTACAAACAGACCTTTTGCCTTAAGTTCATCAAGAACAGTTTCCGGATATGCCGCATCACCGATAATCACCGGCATTGGATCGATTGACTGCAAATTCACGATAATCTTACCGTCTTTTTTGAGACAATTTGCATATCTGGCAGCCTCAATTTTTTCAAAAGAAACGATGAAATCTGCTTCTCCCTCTGTCACGATTGGCGAATATACTTTATCGCCGTATCTTACATATGTAACAACCGAACCGCCACGCTGGCTCATTCCGTGCACTTCGCTAACTTTTACATCATATCCTTCGTTCGTGAGGAGCTTACCAAGAAGCTTACTCGCAAGCAAACTTCCCTGTCCACCTACACCAACAATCATAACATTTACTGTCTCCATTACACTTCTCCCTTTTCAATTGCTCCGACTTTACACATCTGCATGCACACTTCACAGCCAACGCAAAGTGATGTGTCAATGACCGCTTTACCGTCCTTGTAGCTGACAGCCGGGCATCCGATTTTCAGACACATTTTACAGCCGACACACTTGTCTTTGTTGACCTTAACCGGTGGGTTTGCTTTGACATATTTCAGAAGCACACATGGTCTTCTTGAAATAATCACAGATGGCTCTTCTGTTGCAATTTCTTCTAAAATCACGTCTTCGCATTCTTTTAAATTGTATGGATCAACAACGCGCACTCTCTTGATTCCGATAGCACGAACCAAATCTTCCAAATTCACTGCCGCAGCCGGGTCACCTTTGATGTTGTAGCCTGTTGTAGGATTCTGCTGATGTCCCGTCATACCTGTAATGGAGTTATCAAGAATAATCACCGTTGAGTTTGTCGAATTGTATGCAATATTCACAAGTCCTGTCATACCGGAATGCATAAATGTGGAATCACCGATGACACAAACCGTCCTCTTCTCTGTCTCTTTTCCACCCACTTTATTAAAGCCATGAATGCCGGATACGGACGCACCCATACAAAGTGTGGAATCAATCGCAAAAAGCGGTGCCGCACTTCCAAGTGTATAGCATCCGATATCACCGAGTGTTGTGATTTTGTTCTTTGAAAGTGTATAAAATAGTCCTCTGTGCGGACATCCTGCACACATGACAGGCGGACGGACAGGTATTGCCGAGTCAGCAGTCACAAACGCCGGCATCTCTTTTCCGAACGCCTCCCTGATTGTCGCCTGCGAAAACTCGCCAATCGGAGAGAATTTCTCTTTGCCGATGCAATCAATTCCAAGTGATTTGACATGGTTTTCAATGATGCCGTCAAGCTCCTCAATGACATAAAGCTGCTCTACCGAAGCTGCAAAATCTTTGATTGCGGTAACCGGAAGTGGGTTAACCATGCCTAACTTTAAGACAGATACGCTATCGCCAAACACTTCCTTTACATACTGGTAGCATGTACCGGAACAAATGATTCCGATTTCATTTCCACCCATTTCCACTCTGTTTACAAAAGAATGCTCTGCATACTCTGTCAGCTTCTGCATTCTCTCTTCCACAAACGGATGTCTCTTCTTTGCGTTTGCAGGAACCATGATAAATTTCTGCGCATTTTTTTCGTAATCACCGATTTCTTTTTCCACGCGCTCAGCGCATTCTACCATGCTCTGTGAATGTGCGATTCTTGTGCACATACGAAGTAAAACCGGTGTATCAAACGCTTCTGAAATGCGATATGCCTCTTTGACATATTCTTTGGCCTCCATGGAATCAGCCGGCTCAAGCATCGGAACCTTTGCACCGATTGCGTAATGTCTGGAATCCTGCTCATTCTGTGAAGAATGCATGGCCGGATCATCTGCCACAATCATGACAAGTCCGCCGTTTACACCGGTATAAGAAAGTGTAAAAAGTGGGTCCGCAGCAACATTTAATCCAACGTGTTTCATCGCGCAGGCACTTCTGGCACCGCGGAGCGATGCACCAAAGGCAACCTCAGCCGCAACCTTTTCATTTGGTGCCCACTCACAATAGATATCATCATATGTAGCTGCAATTTCTGTAATTTCCGTAGAAGGCGTACCGGGATAACTTGAAACAATTTTTACCCCCGCCTCATACAATCCACGGGCAACAGCTTCGTTGCCCAACATTAATTTTTTCAAAAAAATAACACTCCTTCCGTTACGATTTCACATAGGACTATTTTACCATAATTCGACAAAAAAGCCCAGCATAAATCTCCCATCAATATCATAAAGATATCGATGACGAAAAAGTGTAACAAAACACTTTGTCGGGCTACAGATTATGGCTAAGACTCCATCCATGCAAACACACATCCGGACAAAAATTGAATGACCATTCGAAGACACCCCAATCCATATTCCCGAAAAGCGTTTTATCGAAACGTTTCAATGTCATCACTCTATCATATTCATCTGTTTTTTTCACACAAAAGTAGGTGCAGAATCATTGCATATTGAAATTTTGTTCCCGGTATTATAGATAAATCGCGTCACAACCGACAGCCACCCCTCCCGCTGTTTCTCTGTTTGTTCCATCAGTGAAGCCTCTCTGAATTTTGGGAACAACATAGCAAAATCCAGGAGCTGCTTCTTCTTTATCTTTTCCATCTGCCCGATGATTACGGATACATTCGCACGCATCCATCCTTTCCAGTGATTCATTGTCGCTTCGCAAGGATAATCCTCCGTTTCGATATCATTGACGCCGATTTTTTCATCAATTACGTCCTCAATCAGTCCCCCGTTATAATGTTTAAAGGGAACTACACAATCCGGAAGTTCGTTATGCAAACGGCCGCACTTTTCATTTGAACATTTCAGCCGATTAATAATAAGCCAGCGTTTCCCTCCGCCGGCTCGTTTTTGTATCCTTCTCCTCTGATCCCTCTTTCGCAGTGCACTGCCGCAACACGGACAGATGGTATCCTCTTCACTGATTACGTAAAATTTTCTCCTTTTTCATCAATATGATATTTTGAAATAATAATCACGCTTGACACCTTAAATCCCCTGGCACAAACTGTGCATTCTTTTTATGAGATTTTCCCTTCCCTCTTTTGTGAAAATATCGGATTATTTGATGGATTTTATTAGTAAATATGAATATTATTCATACATAATATAAATTCCACACAAATTGAGTAATTAGTAATTCATAAAATGGAATGCTATAAACTTAAAATAGGTAAAATCAAAACAGAATCACTTTCAAAGATTATCTCAGAATAAACAGTAGGAGTTTCCGGTGCAATACTGCTCCGAAAACTCCTATTATTGTTCGCTAACCACGTTGATAGAGCGTATCCCTATCCAATCAACCAATCGTACATCTCCTGGTATTTGTTTGCAGCAACCTTCCATGAGAAGTCGGCTGCCATCGCACGGTCAACCATCTTATTCCACTCTCTCTTACGCTGATAAAATACATACTTCGCATAACGAATGGTCGCAAGCATTTCATGTGCATTGTAATTGCGGAAGCTGAATCCCGTTCCGGTACTCTCATACTCGTTGAATGGTTCAACCGTATCCTTGAGACCACCTGTCTCACGGACAATCGGAAGTGTTCCGTAATGCATTGACATCAGCTGGCTAAGTCCACACGGCTCAAACAGCGACGGCATAAGGAATGCATCTGAAGCAGCATAAATCTTATGAGACAATTCGTCTGAATAATAAATATTAGCTGACACTTTATTATTGTATTTCCAGTCGAAATGACGGAACATATTCTCGTAACGTTCTTCTCCTGTTCCGAGTACAACAACCTGCACATCTTCCTGGCATAACTCGTCCATAATATAGGCAATCAAATCAAAGCCCTTCTGATCGGTCAAGCGTGAAACAATACCAATCATGAACTTCCTATCATCCTGTTCGAGTCCAAGTTCAGCCTGAAGCGCACGTTTGTTTTTGACCTTTTCTTTGCGGAAATTCATCGCGTTATAAGGGAACGGAATCTTCTTATCTGTCGCAGGATTGAATTCATCATAATCAATACCGTTGACAATACCGCGAAGGGAATTGCTTCTTGCCTGAAGCAGTCCGTTTAAGCCTTCTCCGTAGAATGCTGTCTTAATCTCTTCCGCATATGTATTAGATACTGTTGTGATGGCATCCGCATAAACGATACCACCTTTCAAGAGGTTCGCATCTTTGTATGCCTCCAATTTGTCAGCTGTAAAGAAGCTGTCCGGAAGGCCTGTAATGCTCTTGACTGTTTTCACATCCCATTTTCCCTGGAATTTGAGATTGTGAATGGTCATAATTGTCTTGATGCCCCGAAAGAACTCGTTCCCCTGGAAACGCTCATGCAAATAAACCGGTACAAGACCTGCCTGCCAATCGTGGCAATGAATGATATCCGGTCTGAAACCAATAAGCGGAAGTGATGACAACACTGCTTTACAAAAATATGAGAACTTCGTAATCTCATCAATCACGTTGTCACTGTATATGCTAAACCCGCTAAAAAACATCTCATTGTCAATGAAATAATACGTAATGCCATTGACCTTCGCTTCTAAAACACCTACATATTCATTCTTCCAGTTGAAATCCATATAATAATGTGTTTTGTATTTCATCATGTCCTTGTACTCTTGTTTCATACAAGCGTATTTCGGCATGATTACGCGCACATCAAAATATCTCTTATCAATGTTTTTGGGTAATGAACCAACAACGTCCGCAAGTCCGCCGGTCTTAATGAATGGTACACCTTCCGAAGCAACATATAATATTTTTTTCATGTAACTTACCCCTCCTGTGATTACACTGTATGGGGTTATTATATCACTACTTAACCGCTTTTTAAAGACCTTTTCATAACTCTTAGCCATTCCTAATTTCGATATAACAAACGGATTCGGTCTGCAATGAGTGCAATAAACTCAGAGTTCGTCGGTTTTCCTTTTCCGCCGCTTACGGTGTAACCAAACATATTATCAAGTGTTTCCATTTTTCCTCTGGAAAAAGCAACCTCAATCGCATGCCTGATTGCCCTTTCAACACGGCTCGGCGTTGTCTGGTACTTCTTTGCAATGGTCGGATATAATACCTTTGTCACACAGCTTAGCATCTCCACATCATTTACCGACATCATAATTGCTTCCCGCAAATACTGATATCCCTTGATGTGTGCCGGAACCCCGAGTTCATGAATCATCTGTGTGACATCGCCTTCCAAATCTCTTACCTTAGGCGCGGCGTTGTGCTGCATTTCCTCTATTTTGTTTTCATCAGATTCATCTCCCTGTACCCTGATTACAATCTGAAATGATTCCTTCTCCTTGACGAGTGTTCTGAGCACTGTAAACATTTCTTCACTTTTATCCGGCGTAACAACATAGCTACCTACTGTCATATTTCCTCCTAAAAACCTAGTTTTATAACATCCGCGCGGTATTCAATCAGAATCAGACATTCATCTGCAAATTCTTATTGCTTTTTGTTACACGTAAAGTATAAGAAATGTCAAAAAGAGCTGCAACCTATTTACATCGCAATTTTTCTCCCGTAGCGACAAAAAAGCCTCACAACTGCGAAGCTTTTTTACAAAATAATAATTTTCTCTGTCGAAACCTGTATCGTTTGCGCACATAAAATAACACCGGTATTTTGTTTGTCACTCTCCCCTGCGATATTCCATCAACTCCAAAATATAGCTGATGCGCGAGAGCAGAACCTTGTGTACAAAGGGCTTAAGCACAACATCCATTCCGCCGCTTGTAATGCACTGCTCGAGCATCGCCGGTTCCATATTGGCCGTCAAAAACAAAACCGGCGGCTCGTTTTCGAGCTGCATTTCTTTTATGCAGGCAAGCACTTCAAAGCCATCCATCTGCGGCATATCAATATCGAGCAGTATCAGATCACACATATTGCTTTCGAGAAACTTTAGTGCCTGCACTCCCATGAGGACGGCAGTCACCTTGTACTGCTCCTGAAGCGCAGCCTTGGCCGTCATCAAATTTGTTTTGTTGTCGTCCACCACCAGTATGTGTTTCATGCTACTCTCCCTTATGTGCAAACAAAATACCGTAGGTCAAAGGCCCACAGTTACATGAAACGGTCGCTGAAGCTGTATTTTCAAGGAAATGCTCAAACTGAACCATTTCTCCCATCCTAGTCTTAATCTGCTCAATCATTTCATGATTGCATCCGGCATACACAAGCATACAGGCACTTGTATCTATTTTATGATGTTTGCCAAGCAGCTTTTTCATATAGCGAATGCCTGCTTTTTCATAATTTCCGATGTAAATCCACCTAAGAGCAAGACCTTTCTCACTCATCGCAAGCACAGGATGAAGATGGAGTGTTTTGCATAGTTTCATGACAGCTTTGCTGACTTTTCCGTTGTAATACAGATAATCCGCATTGTTTGCAAGAAAGGTTGTCTGCACGCGGAGCTTGTACTGTTCAATATGCGCAATGATTTCTTCACTCGACATGCCATTATCCCTGCATTTGCATGCTTCCATAACGATAATTCCCTGTCCGCCGGAAAGGGACTGTGAGTCAATGATATGAATGCGTCTGCCGTCGATACCGAGCTTGGTTTTGGCCATCGTTGCATTTTCGACTGTGACACTGATTCCGGCACCGATGCAGATATGAATCACCTCATCGTAATCCTCTAATTTTTTTCTGAAAAAGTTTTTAAATTCGTTGGCATTCGGAACGACGCTCTGCGCCTTTTTCTTACCGTCAATCATATATTCCATGATATTATCGGCATCGACCTCATCCGTGTCGCGGAACAATCCGCCCTCCGTCGCAATGTCAAAATAAATGATGTCTATTTCATATTTTTGCAGCACTGCTTTCGGCAGATCCGCTACACACTCTGTTGTAATTGCTATTTTACGCATCTGCTCCGTCCTCCTTATCAATCAGAGACTCTAACTGTGAAAGCTGCTCCGCAGCACTCTCATATTCAAAATTGTCTGCAGCAGTTTTGATTCCATCAAGGTACTGTGTAAGTTCCAATTCTCCGTAAACGGAATGCAGATGTTCTTTTGCAAGCTTCACAATTTCGTCACTGTCATACGCATCCATCGCCACCTTCAGCTGTTCAATAAGCGCAGTCAGTTCCTCTTTTGAAATCTCCGTCACCTCGGCCGGTTCCTCCGGCGCATCCTGCGTTTTGTTGTCAGCAAGCAGTTTTTTGGCGCGACTCAAAACCTGTTCATACAGCTCGCACATCCTGTCGTGATTTTGCATAACCACTTCCATATCGCCTGCTTTTCCGGCAAGTTCAACTGTTTTGGCCACCTCAGATAACTCCTTTGCACCAATCGATAAGGAGGAACTCTTGAGCGCGTGCGCCTCGATAATATAATTGCGCCACTCTTTTTGGTTGAACAGCTCCCTGAGCTGAACAACCTTTTCATCTCCCTTGCCGACATAGGTCTCAAGAATAGACAAATAAGCATCTTTGCTGCCGCCCGTGTAAAACAGACCCGTTTTTACATGAATCATCTCAGCAATTTCATCCGAAACCTCAATCTCCGAAGCCTGCTCCACAGCAGAATTCAGCATTTCATCACTTGGTCTGACAATGAGGTTCTGCGGAAGATTCTGTTTCAAAACGCGGTCAAGTGCGGAAAGTTCAATCGGTTTTGCAAGGAACCCGTTAAATCCATTGGCCATAAACATCTCACGTGCACCACCAACCGCATTGGCCGTAAGTGCAACAATCGGAAGCTTCTTATAGTACTCCTCCGGTTTGCTTCGAATGAGCTTGGTCGCCTCGACACCATCCATCTCCGGCATCATATGATCCATAAACACAAGGTCAAAGTCCTTTGAACCAAGCACGCGGATTGCATCCTTTCCGCTTGTCACTGTCAGAATCTGCATCTTATACGGCTGCATCAATCCACTTGCCACCTGTAAATTGACTGCATTGTCATCTACAATCAATATTCTGGCCTTCGGCGCCGTAAAGGAAATTGTTCCTGCCTTCGCACTCTGGATATCGGAAATGATACTTTCATTGTTCAGTATTCCCGCAACAGAAAGCTCATAAATCGGCTTGTAGATACAGCGCATGTTTTGCGGCACACTGACGGCGTCACGACGATCCTGCACAATGACAACCACAATCTTATTTGCGAGGTCTTCAAAAAAGGCCTTGTGTGCAAGGAATTCTTCTTTTCCGATAAAACAATGTGTGATTTTTCCGCGATCCACACGCATTTTCAAATCTTCAAACTTCTTACAGTAGAAATTGCGGACCTGTAACGATTCACTGATATCTTCAATAAAATGCTTATATTCTACCCTGAGACAATCCATCGTGAATTTTTCCATGTCGATATAGGTTGCAACACTGATTGCATCCGCATTTTCAACATGGATAAACGGCATCTTATCCTTGACCTTAAGCGGCACGACAAAGCGGAATTCAGAGCCCTTGCCATACTCGCTTTGCACGTTGATAAATCCCCCCATGGAAGCAAGCAGACGCTTCGTAATAACAAGTCCGAGTCCGGTACCCTCGACCGCACGGTTTTTCTTCGTATCGACCTGCTGGAAGCTGTTAAATAATTTCTCCAGATTCTTCTTTGTAATACCGATTCCGGAATCCTTTATGCTGACGTTGAGATTGATACCGTAAGAGCGAACCGTCTTGCTGATACGCAGTGTAATCGCACCTTCATTTGTGTACTTGACCGCGTTTGTCAGCAGATTAATCATAATCTGACGGATTCGGATTTCATCGCCGATGAGCCCTTTTGGAATCCCCGGATCTACCTGCACAATAAATTCGATTTTTTTATTTTTCATACGCGTCAGCGTCATATTGATCACATCATTTAATGTGGAAGCGATGTTAAATTCATCTTCAATGAGTTCCATTTTACCGGATTCAATTTTGGAAAAATCAAGAATATCATTGATAATGGACAAAAGACTACGGCCGGAGTTCTGTATATTGCCGCAAAATTCCCGCACACTTTGAGATAAGTTTCCTTCTCGTAAAATCAGCTCGCACATACCGATGATGGCATTCATCGGCGTACGGATTTCATGACTCATATTGGCAAGGAAATCTGATTTTGCCCGCTCTGCTGCTTCTGCCTTTTGCGCTGTCTCTTCCAGATTTTTTCTGACAAATCCATCTGCTCCGATGCGCAAAATCAGAGCCAGCCCCGTCAGCGTCTGAATCAAAACAGCCATACCAAATTCCATTTTATTGTTTGTCTTATCAAGCGGCACTACTTGAAATACAAAGACGTGAAGCAAATTGACAATCTCAACCAGTACGAATTGGAAAACAAGCAGATACAAATCATGAAAAAAAATACCAAACAAAAACGAACCGGTCAGCATAATAAATGTCACGTAATAATTGTGCATATAAAGTCCACTGATAAAAATGGTATTCGTCACAAAAAACATAAATGCATACGAATGTAATCTGATAGAAATACGCCTATCAAATGTACTCCATAAAATCAGCGCCATCTGACACCATATAATCACAGCTACGTAACCCGGCCATCCTTCCGTAATCCCTATAGCCGTATCAAATACGGCAACCATAAAACAGGCGAGTGTGGCTGTAAACTGCATGATTCTTAATTCTGTACTATTATCTGTAAACGTTTGCCTCATATACTTTCTCATCCCCTTAATGCATCAAAACACTAAATATACTTTGCTTCAGCATTGCAATGCTGACAGGCTTTGTCACATAATCAACTGCACCAAGCGCTTCGCTTTTCTTAATCGTCTCGATTTCTTTGGAACCGGTCAAGAAAATAACCTTCAGCCTGCGCACATTTTCACGAATCCAGCTAAGCACCTCAAACCCATTCATTTCAGGCATCTCCATGTCGAGCAGACACACATCATATTTGTTATCCTTCAAAAGCGCAATGCCCTCTTTTCCGCTGTAAGCTGATGTCAGCGTACAGTTTTCGTCAAGCAGTGCATTTTCCACCAATTTGTGTATGACTTCGTCGTCATCAATCATCAAAATGTTAATCGCCTTACAGAAATTCACCTGTTTCATTTCATATTGTAAATCTTCATCGATCATGTCCAACATGATTTTGGCAATTTTCGGGTCGAACTGTGTGCCCATACCGTTTGCAATCTCGTTTCTGACGACCTCCTGCGGCATTGTCGAATGATAGCTTCGGTTGCTCGTCATCGCATCATAGGCATCCGCCACACTGATGATTCTTGCAACAAGCGGAATGTTTTCGCCCGCAAGACCGTTTGGATAACCCGAACCATCATAGCGCTCATGATGCCATCTTGCACCAATCGCCAGATCAGGAATCACATCAATATTGCGCAAAATCTGATAGCCCGCAATCGTATGAAGCTTGATCTGCTCAAACTCTTCGTCTGTGAGACGTCCCTTTTTGTTAATGATTTCATCTTTGACACTGATTTTTCCAACATCGTGCAAAATACCGATGTAAAATACTTCCCTCTGCGCCTTTTCATCACCGCCAAGCCGTAACATAATTTCGCGCGCATATTGTGCCACGCGCAGGGAATGTCCCCTCGTGTAGTGATCTTTGGCTTCCACTGTACTGCAAAGTGCTTCGATGAGCTGTTCGCTGAGATTTTCCTGAAAGCTTTGAATTTCTTCAAGCTTTTTATTTTCTACCGACATCAGTTCCGAAATCTGTTGTTCGTGCTCAATGCTGCGCTGGGATTGAATAAACATCAGAATAACGATCATACCGACAGACATTGCAACGTTGAGGGAACAGATTGCGTATGTCGCTGTCTGTACAATTCCTGCAACGAGCGGAATCAGTACAAATACCATGAGATATACACATTCCGTTTTGGTAAACGCTTTGCGATACTTGCATATCACAATAAAGACGATTACATAACTGATGTATGGCGCAACCTGCGTCAGCCAAAAGGCATCGCCCCGCACATACTGATTGTTTGCATCGATGTAACAGGTTTTGTGAAGCGGCATCGAAAGTGAAAACAAAACCTGCCATAAATTCACAACAAAACAAATGCGCATCCAGATCGGAGAAATGGTCGTCTTTTGTTTGATGCACGATACAATCCAGCCGGTGCTCGCATAAACCAGAAGCCCCATTGCTCCAAAATACAAAATAATGGTCAGAAGCCACTGCACATAAAACAAAAATTTCCCCGGCACACCACCGAAAAGCCAGTCGCTCATATCCCCGACGAGCATCAAAATATTAAAGCTAATCATTGCAGTAAACCATTTCCTTGATTCATCTGCGTGTTTGCGGTCAGAAACCTGATACATCAGTAAAATCAGGCATATGACGATGCTCATTGCCTCAAGTGCTATATTAACAGAGGTATTTACCATTTATTCTCCTCTCCTTAATCTGCATCACAATTTTATCGAACAACAAATTACATAATTTACATGTTCTCATAATTATGTATATTTTACCTTTTTTCCCAAAGATAAGCAAGAAAAAAGAGTAGCCTCGCTACTCCTTTTCTACAGTTCATATGGTGTTGTCTGATAGACATAATAATTGAGCCAGTTGCTATACAGATTATTGCTGTGGCTTCTCCACTGAAGCAGTGGTTTCTGCGCCGGGTCATCCTGCGGATAATAATTATACGGCACATGAATCGGAAGCCCTTTGTCAAGGTCTCTGTGATATTCTTTATCAAGCGTATACCGGTCATATTCCGGATGTCCGTTTACAAATACTTTTTTGCCGTTCTCGGCGAGTGCAAGGAACACGCCCGCCTCCTCAGATTCCGCAAGCACGGTAATCTCTTTGCATGCGTGAATGTCTTTTGCCGGCGTCTCCGTATGGCGGCTGTGCGGTGCCAGGAAAATATCATCAAATCCGCGCACGAGCGGAATCTTGCGGTTCATGACCTTGTGCGGATATACACCAAACAGTTTTTCCGAAAGATGCGCTTTCTGAATGCCGTAATAATGGTAAAATCCTGCCTGTGCGCCCCAGCAAATATGAAGTGTGCTCGTGACATGGCTCTCAGCCCAGTCCATAATCATGCAAACCTCATCCCAATAATCCACTTCCTCGAATGTAATATCTTCAACCGGCGCGCCGGTAATAATCAGACCATCAAATTTGCGCTGCTTTATCTCTTCAAACGACACATAAAATTTATTTAAGTGACTGGCCGGCGTGTTCAGGCTGATATGGCTCCTTAAATTTAAAAATGTCACATCGATCTGAAGCGGCGTGTTGGAAAGCGCCCGAAGGAGCTGAAGCTCCGTATCCTGCTTAACCGGCATAATATTGAGAATACAGACCTGAAGTGGTCTGATATCCTGATGAATCGCCCTATTTTCATCCATGACAAAAATATTTTCATTCTCCAATATTTCCTTTGCCGGCAAATCACTTTGTGTTTTAATTGGCATCTCAAAAACCTTCTCTCTATCCTTCTATCCCGGCAAGCGTCATAAATTCTTCCTCGGAAATAATCGCTACGCCGAGCTCTTTTGCTTTTTTATTTTTACCGGAAGTACTGTTAACATCGTTATTAATCAAATAATCCGTATTGGATGTCACAGACCCGGTCACCTTTCCGCCCAGGCCTTCTATCACTTCTTTTACCTCAGAGCGGTTGGCAAAGTGATTAACACTTCCCGTTATCACAAACACTTTACCATCAAGTGTCTGATTTTGCAAGTTTGAAGCAGGCACCTCTAAAGTCAGTTCGTCAAGCAATAATTCATACTGCTTCCGGTTTTTTTCTGACGCAAAGTACGATGCAAAAGCATTCGCCATGATTGGTCCGACGCCATCAACGGCCGCAAGTTCCTCCATATTGGCCCCTGCTAATTTATTGGCATCATACGCAAAGTGCTTGCAAATCATCTTTGCATTTTGGACGCCGATGCCCGGTATGCCGAGTGCATAAATGAGTCGCGGCAGCGTCGTCTGCTTTGCCTTCTGTATGCTCCCTATCAGATTCTGATAGCTTTTTGCGCCAAATCCTTCCATCTGCATAATCTCGTCCATATGCGCATCGAGATGGAACAAATCCACTAAGCTTCTGACAAATCCTTTGGCAATAAACTTTTCAAGCGTTGCCTCGGAAAGACCGTCGATATTCATCGCATCGCGGCTGACAAACAGTGTAAATGCCTTGATATGCTTTGCACTGCACTCCGGATTGGTACAATACAGCGCTTTTGCATCGGACACCGCACGGATCTGCGTCTTACCGCCGCAGGCAGGACAACGCTCCGGAATGGCAAGCGTTCCGCTTCTCGTGAGATTCTGTGCAATCTGTGGGATAATCATATTGGCTTTGTATACTTCAATCTCATCTCCGATTCCAAGTGCCAGTGACTCAACAATACTGATGTTGTGTACACTCGCCCTCGACACGGTTGTTCCTTCTAATTCCACCGGTTCAAAAATAGCAACCGGATTAATGAGTCCCGTCCTGCTCGGGCTCCACTCGATTTCCAAAAGCGTTGTCTTTGCAATTTCATCCGCCCATTTAAACGCAATGGAATCACGCGGAAATTTAGCCGTTCTTCCAAGGCTCTTTCCGTATGCGATATCACGGAACGATAACACAAGCCCGTCGGATGGAATGTCGTACGTTTCAATTGCTTTTGCAAAGGCATCGATTTGGTCAAGAATCGTTTCCTTTGTGACAACATAATGCTCTACAACCGTAAATCCCAAATCTTTTAAATACGCAAATTGTGCCATGCGGTCATTGAAAACTGCGTCATCAAGCGGCTGCCCTGTCGCATCCACAAAAGAAAAGGCAACAAACTGCACATGCCTCTTGGCTGTGATTTCACTTTGAAGCTGTCTGACAGAGCCGCTGCACAAATTTCTAGGGTTTTTGTATTTGGCAGAGACCTCTTCTATTTCCGCATTGAGCTTTTCAAAATCCGAATATCCAATGACTGCTTCGCCACGGACCGTCAAGGTTCCTTTATACGGAATGGTGAGTGGAATATTGTCAAAACATTTTGCGTTGGCTGTGATGACCTCCCCGACTTCCCCGTTCCCTCTTGTAACAGCTTTTGATAATGCGCCGCCTTCATACGTGAGAACGACGGTCAAGCCATCCAGCTTCCAGGAAAGCACGCCTTCTTTGCCAAGAAGCCAGTTTGCAAGTTCCTCTCGGTCCTTTGTTTTGGCAAGCGAAAGCATCGGCGAAGCATGACGCTCCTTCGGCAGAGACTGCACTGCCTCATATCCAACTTTTTGCGTTGGAGAACCGGATAGGACAATGCCCGTTAGTGCCTCCAACTGTTCCAGTTCGTCATAGAGCGCATCGTATTCAAAATTGCTCATAATTTCCCGGTTCTTCGCATAATACGCTTCGGATGCTTCTGTCAAAAGCCTTGAAAGCTCCTTCATTCTATCTACTTTATTCTGACTCATCTTTTTACCTCGGTTCCAATTTGCAAAGTTTGTAAAGTTCCGAGCGTTCTTCCTGCGTCAGATGGCGCCACTCGGACGGCTTTAATTCCCCTAACGAAATATTCATGATCCGGATTCTGCACAGACTCGTCACATGATATTCATGCGCCTTGCACATCAGCCTGATCTGCCGGTTCAGCCCTTGCGTTAAAACAATACGGAATGTCAGCTTCCCGATTTTTTCTACCTCACAGGGTCTTGTCGTTTGATCTAACTCCTGCAAATATACGCCACGCCTCATCGACTCTAAGAATTCATCGGTAATCTCTTCCTTCACTTTTACGATATATTCTTTTTCATGGCGGTTGCCGGCGCGCATCATTGCCTGAATCAAATCCCCATCATTTGTCAGAATCATGAGTCCTCTTGATTCTTTATCAAGTCTTCCTGCATACGTAATCCGCATTGGAAATTTGACATCATCAAATATTTTTTTTGTTGCAAATTTATCTTTCTCGGTACAGGTAATCCCAATCGGTTTATGGTAAGCAAGCACTACTTTTTCATTTCTGCCCTTTACCGGTTTGCCATTCACAACGATTTCATCCGAATCATCCACGCGCAGTCCCATAGAAGCATTTTGACCATTTACGATCACAAGCCCCTTGTCAATCATTCTATCTGCTTCCCGTCTGCTGCAGATGCCGGCATCCGCTATATATTTATTTAATCGAAATTTTTCTGCCATTTTTTACCATAATCCCTTTTCAAAATGTTATATATTGATTATAATAT
>JAGKTY010000084.1 GCA_021153185.1 Lachnospiraceae bacterium | reverse complement strand
TTCAACTTATCGAGGTGGGCTGACCAGCGCGTCAATCGTTCTTCTAACTCGCCGACAGACAATTGCTCCCAACCGTCTATGTCCAGCCACGAACGGAGTCTTATAAAAACATTCTCGCATTCAGCGTAAGGTGTGAGCACTTGTTCTAAATTCGCCGTCATGCTTATCTGCTTGTGCAGCGGAAGTCTCTCAAGTTGACACAACGACTTAATGAAATTCTCTATGTTACCTCCTTTTGTTACAACGCCCACGGCTTTTATCCCATTATCTTCCAATACAAACAAGTCACCACGCTCCAGATACCGGTCTATCATTGTTTCCTGTTCATCCCCAAGCAATAATAAGTCCAGATATTGCTTTTTATTTCTAGATATTTTAATGATGTGATAATCCATAATATTATATTTATAACATTCTTGTCTCTATAGATAGTGCAAAACAGCACTATTTTAACGATTCCCGGCATATCGGTAAACAGCAGCCGAAATATCAGAGATTATTTTAGCATTCGTTTCCATATTTTCTTTTGAGTCTTTGACAAATACAGCTACTACGTATCGGCTTCCATCAGGTAGAATTACAAAGCCAATGTCATTGATGCCAATGTATTCTCCCCGGTCATTCTTATCGGAAGTTCCTGTCTTATGTCCTATCTTGACTTCACTTTCGGGAAGGGGAGCAGGCAGTCTGTCTTTGCCTGTCCCACACTCTATCATAATATGCTTTAGAAAATCTGTATATTCATTTCTCATGAAATCTTGAGTCATAAAAAGTTCCAATAGATTGGCTGCTTCCATTGGTGTTGTCCAGTTTTTGTAACAATCATCCATGTCTTGATGCATCTCATCTTCGGTAGCAGTTATGGAAACATCGTTTATTCCCAATGAATGAATGTATTCATCCACCACGTTTACACCACCTATATAATCGAATAAGATATCACAGGCTACATTGTCACTTGACTGCATTGTATAAACTAAAAGTTCACTAATCGGAAGTTCTAAATTGCCTTGGGGATATTTATCACGCAAAGGGCTATATGTATCCGGTTTGAAATATTTTTTATCAAGATATAGGGAAGTGGAAAGTGGAATATGCCGTTTTTGCAGGTAATCACATACAGCCAATGCCTGATGAAACTTATAAACGCTCATCATGGGATATTTTTCGGCATTATTTATGGCCAGCGTATCTTCTCCATCCAGTATCAAAGCCACTCCTATAGTTGCTTTCTTATCTTTAATAATATGTCGAATTTCTGTTTTTAATGTTTTCAATGAATCTTGGGATTTATTCTGAACACATCCGCCAGACAACACACACCATATACATATAATAATATATGGACATCCGTTTTTTACTAAAGACTGCAAGATTAACCTTGGGCTCCGTTTTTTTGTTATACGCATTTTCCTGATTTTAATTGTACGAAGATACCGGATTATCAGTCCTTCTCCAAATTTTTCCTTATTTAAAGATTAGCCTTTTATCTTCTTCCGCAAATAACACAGCAGTATTTACCAGTGCCAGATGAGAATAAGCTTGTGGGAAATTACCCAATTGTTCTTTTGTTTCGAAATCAATATCTTCACTGAACAGACCCAAATGGTTTGAATATTGCAAAATTTCATCGAACAGACAGCGTGCTTCGTCTTTTTCCCCGATGACATAAAGTGCACGAATCAGCCAAAATGTACAGATGGTAAAGGCCGAAGAAGGACAGCCAAAATCATCATGAGTATTATAGCGGTACATCAATCCTTTGTGTAATAAGGATTGCTTGACGGCTTTCACTGTTTTATGATAACGAATATCATCAGCATCTATAAATCCATAAGGTTCCATTAACAGTAAAGAAGAGTCCAAATCCAGATTGCCGTATGCTTGTGAAAAACTTTGTATTTCTTCCTTCCATCCGTTTCTCATAACATCCGCTTTAATTGCATCAGCTTCTTCTTCCCAACGTCGGCTATTCTCATATTTATTCAGAATACGGGCTATGCGGGCTCCTCTGTCCAAAGCAACCCAACACATCACTTTGGACGAAACGAAATGCTGTCCTTCGCCCCGTATCTCCCAAATTCCTTTATCAGGCTTTCTCCAATCTTCCATCACAGTCGTCATAATGCTTTTCACCATTTCCCACATATCTTCTATTTCATCCAATGTACCTGGCATCAACCGGTAATATTGGTAAATCAAGTCCATCAGATAGCCGAATGAATCATTCTGCCTTTGATGATAAGCATCATTGCCGATACGCACCGGTTGGGAGTTTTTATATCCTGAAAGATGGTCGAGTATAACTTCAGTCAATTTCCTTTCCCCACGAATGCCATACATTATTTGATAAGTGTCATGCTCGACAACAAAAGTAGATTGTATGAATTTCATGAATTTGCGGGCTGCATCGGCATGACCTATCTTGAAAAGAGTCTCTATGGACATGGAGGCATCCCGCAACCAACAAAAACGGTAATCCCAATTGCGTACTTCTCCCACAGCTTCGGGCAGGCTGGTAGTAAGAGAGGCTAATACTGCGCCATTATAAAAAGACATCATCTTCAGGGTGAGTAAGCTACGCTCTATTATATCGTTGTAAATAGTGAACTTTCTTGTACGATCCGTCCAGTTCAACCAATAAACCAACGTGCGGCAATACTCCAGTTTCTCACGCTCTATATCAACAGGAATCACCTTTTCATTGTATGACAGAAGAAAAAATTCATCTTTCTCTAATATAAATTCCTGATGGTTTACAATACCTTGCAACGGCAAAGAGGAATACAGATATTGTCTGTCCTTGTTGTTAGAAGAAGAATAGGTTTCAATATACCGGGAAGTTACATTAAAAAACGCTTTTCCACGAGCATAGTCCTTCGCCACATCATCGAGCCCGATGCCATGTTTGGCTCCT
>JAGKTY010000026.1 GCA_021153185.1 Lachnospiraceae bacterium | reverse complement strand
TATCAGTTCCTAATAAAGAAGGATATGAAATAATCCGGTCTCATTATGCGATTTCTTATTTTTCAACAAAACCCGGAAAATACACTGTGACGTTGACAATCAACAACGCAAAGAAAAAGAAAATTGCAACAAAGAAAGTAACGGTATATGTCAACAATATCTCTTTTCCATTCAAATCAATCAAATTCGCCGGAAAAGATATTGGGGGCACCCAGACATTTTCAAAAACAAGCGGTGCTTTAAAAATTAAAATGAACAAAACATATAAATTGAAGAAGATTGAAGTCGGCAAATATGACAAAGCTTCTTATAGCGAATATAGTCCGGAGCCTACTTACATACCGGTCAAAAATGGGGCATCTATCACGCTTGCCCAGAAAACAGCATTCAAATCAGGCGTGCGTGATGATTCTTACTACGATTCATCTTACTATGACCACAACTATATCTGCCCTGTCACATTTGTTCGTATTACCTATGTTGACACATTATTAAATACACAATACACAAACACATATAGAATTTATCTGAAAAAATAAGAAAGGGGAAAAAAATGAGCAAAACACTTAAATCAATTCAAAAGACAGTTCTCTCTCTTGCTCTCATTGTTTTATGCTCCGTATCGTTATCTACGGTCGCAAAAGCCGAATGGGTAACGGATCGTGCCAATGGAGTGAACTATGATAATAAAAAAACCGGAATCGGTGTCGGCTATGCATGGAGCTATGGTTCAAGCGATACTGTAACTGTTCGTTTAGACAAGGCCGGCGACCGCGTTACAAATGTACGCTCAAACAGCAGCAATCTAATCGCACAAAAGGTATATGAGTATACCCAGAAGAATAATTATAACAGTTCCGCTACAACCTCTTATCCAGAATGCTATATTGGCGTATTTGCTAAGAAAGCCGGAAAATATACCGTAAGTTTTGATGTCGTTGATGCATCAGGCAATCTGAAATGTACAAAAACAATTGCTGTTTCAACGAATTCCAAAACATACAAATCCGGCATCCTTTCCATCAAATATGCCGGAAAAGATGCCTATTCTTACTACCCATATACAAACGTAAAATCAGGAAAGCTTTCTGTCAAAATGAAAAAGGGCTACAAACTGATTTCTATTGAACGAGGCAGCTACGATGCAACAGGCAAGTATGTCACTACACCTGTAAAAAATAATAGCAAAATTAAACTTGTGACAAAAGTTGCTTATAAAGGTGACTACAGCTATAATTCAAGTGGCACGATTTCCGGTTACATTTACCAGCATGACAGACTCTTCCCAAATACAGAAATTATTGTCAAATATATGAACAGCAAGACAAAGGAAGAGTTTACTGAAGGTGTAACACTCTACACAATCAACAAAAAGAATACGTTAATGAAACCATAATTCCTGACATGACAAAGGCCCGCTTTTGACAGCGAGCCTTTCTTATTTTCTAATTCTGAGTTTCTTTTATACTATTTCCCGAAAATACGCAATCGTCTTTTCAAGCCCTTCCCGAAGCGGGATCGTCGGCTCCCAGTCAAGCTCCTTCTTTGCAAGTTCGATCATAGGGCATCTCTGCATTGGGTCATCACTCGGTAATTCCTTAAACACAATCCTGCTGTCAGACCCGACAAGCTCCAGCACGAGCTTTGCAAGCTGCAGCATCGTAAACTCGCCCGGGTTTCCGATGTTGACTGGTCCCGTAAAGCCATCTCTTGAATTCATCAGGCGAATCATGCCTTCAATCAGATCGTCCACATAGCAAAAGCTTCTCGTCTGACTGCCATCGCCATACACCGTGATGTCCTCTCCCTTTAATGCCTGCACGATAAAATTGCTGACAACACGCCCGTCGCCCGGATTCATGCGCGGTCCGTATGTATTAAAGATACGCATGACTTTGATATCAACCCCATGACGGCGGTGATAATCAAAAAACAGCGTCTCCGCCATACGTTTCCCTTCATCATAACACGAACGGATACCGATTGGATTGACGCATCCCCGGTAGCTTTCCGGCTGCGGATGAATCTCCGGGTCTCCATATACCTCCGACGTACTCGCCTGCAAAATCCTTGCCCCGGTTCTCTTGGCAAGACCAAGCATATTCATCGCACCATACACACTTGTTTTGGCCGTCTTAATCGGATTGTACTGATAGTGCGGCGGACTTGCAGGACATGCAAGGTTATAAATCTGATCCACCTCCACATACAGCGGCTCTGTCACATCATGTCTGATAAATTCAAAATATGGATTTCCCAGAAGATGTCTGATGTTGTCTTTGGAACCGGTAAACAGATTGTCGACGCAAATGACGTCATTGCCTGCCTCAATTAGCCGGTCGCACAGATGGGAACCGAGGAACCCGGCTCCGCCTGTCACAAGTACTCTATTTTTTGCTGCCATAGCAAACTCCTATTTTTAACTAATGTATTACATAAAGAGAACATGCATGACAAAGATGCATGTCTCTATTTCGTTTCATGGTATTCCCGGTCTGTATTGACATTCCAGACGTTCTCTTTGGTCGTCTTTCCCGATAAAATATTGGAAACCGCCTCAAACGATGTCGCCATCGAATGGTCCATATTGTTGTACCGGTGCTGTCCATTGCGACCGACACAATATAAGTTCTCAAACGAATCCAGATAAGCGACAACCTTATCTATCTCATCGTATGTGTCAAAGTAAGCCGGATACGCTTTTTTCACGCGTTCCCTGTGTGAGTCAAGCACAACCTTTTCGCTCGTAATAACACCCATTTTCATGAGTTCTTTCACCGCGTATTGTGTACATTTCTCCTCGGATAAATTCCAGAACTTATCGCCCTCATTGCAAAAATATTCAAGTCCGATCCAGACAGTGCCTGATGGGTCCTTTACCATATACGGTGACCAGTTGTTAAAAATCTGAATACGCCCCAAGCGCACACCTGTATCCTGCACATAAATCCAGCAATCCGGTACGATATTTCCAAGCGTTTTGAGCTTTGTCTTATTTTTCAGATTGAGCTTGTCAACAAGTAATCCGACGGTCACAAAATCGCGATACGGAAGTCCTGCTGCCACGCGCGCCACATCATCAGGGACATTCTGCATGCCCGCAACCAGATCCTTCACCGGCATAGAGGAAATGAACAGATCGCCGCAAAGCGTCTTCGTTTCACCATTTTCTTCATAAGTCACGCTTGTGATCTGCCCGTTATCATCCTGAGATAACCCGATTACCCTGCAGCCTTTGAAGATATGGCCGCCCAGCTTTTCCACCTCAGCTGCTGCAGTCTCCCAAAGCTGGCCCGGACCAAACTTCGGATAAACAAACTCTTCAATGAGGGAAGTCTCCACATGACGGTTTTTCTTTGGAAGCAGTTTCCCGAACATATCCCGGATGACCGCCAGAATCGATAAGCCCTTCACGCGCTGCGCACCCCAATCCGCAGAGATCTGACTTGGATGGCGCCCCCAGAGCTTTTCTGTATAGCCTTCAAAAAACATACCATACAGCACCCTGCCAAACCGGTTCACATAGAAATCCTCCAACGAATTCTCTTTTCTCTTAAAAAAACACGAATGCATATAACTGAAACCGGCACGCACCGTCGCCACAAAGCCCATATTGATAAATGTCTGTGGTTTCATTGAAATCGGATAATCAAAAAATTTCTTTTTGTAATAAATACGCGAAACACGGTTGCGCACAAGCATGACGCGGTCCTCTTTTTCAGGATCCGGACCGCCCGCCACGAGGCTTTTTTGACGCCTAAGTACCTTGTCATCAAAAGAAGGGGCCCCCTGCGTTGGCATCATATGCTCCCACCACTTGGTCACACGCTCATCTTTGGAGAAAAAACGATGACCGCCGATATCCATGCGGTTGCCATGATGCTGCACTGTGCGCGAAATACCACCGATTTCGTTTGATTCTTCTAAAATTGTCACATCATATTCTTTGGACCTTGAAAGGAGCTCATACGCTGCCGTCACACCAGCCGGTCCTGCACCTATGATAATCGCTTTTTTCATAAAAATTCCTCATACTGCAAATCAGTGATACTTAAAAATACAGATGATGGCTCTCACGCCATCCTTGAACCCAATCTTTTTGCCCTCCTCGTTGGTACGCGGCGCATAAGAAATTGGTACTTCCATGATTTTGATCCCCTTAGCGGAAATCTTGGCGGTAATCTCCGGCTCAAAGCCGAAACGCTTTTCTTCAATATCAATCGACTGAATCACTTCCCGCTTGAAGCACTTATAGCATGTCTCCATATCGGTCAGATGCTGGTGCGTAAAAATATTGGAAAGCATCGTCAAAAATTTATTGGCAAGCCTGTTGGCAAGATAGCCCTTGGCTTTGGTCTCTTTGAAACGTGAGCCATAGCAAACCTGCGTCTTTTCTTCAAGAAGCGGTTGTAACACCTTAATGTAATCCTGTGGGTCATATTCCTGGTCTGCATCCTGGATAATGACAAAATCACCTGTCGCATGCGCAAAGCCTGTCTTAAGCGCTGCACCCTTTCCGCCGTTTTGCTCATGGTGGATAATCTTGCTGACAAGCGGTTTGATTTTTTCTTCCAAAATCACCTCACAGCCATCTGTCGATTTGTCATTGACCACGATAATCTCCTTATTCGGAATCGGCGCTGCGAGCACACGGTTAACAATTTTTTCAATATTATTTTTCTCATTAAAGCACGGAATTACAATCGTTAATGTGATGTCGTTTAAATTCATAAATATTCTCCCATTTCAAAGCACTATTTTCATTATAACTTGATTGGCAGGCATGTGCAACCACAAATGCCTGCCATTGACCGACACTTTGTTTTATCTTATAATAAGCCTGTACGTTTATTATTACTTCCGCTTGGAGGATGAGATGTCACAATTTAACCAAAAACAGCGCATGATACAAAATGCAATCGTTCTGTGTATCGAATGCATCAGCATTTTCCTTTCATACGCTTTATCATTATTTATGCGAGGTATTTTTGAGTATCAGTTCAAAGCACCTCAATATAGTCAATATTATACCAACATCCTGCTGTTTTTAATTATTGCAGCATTTCTCATTTTTTTCTTGACAGACTGGAATGTCGCAATTTTTAAGCGCGGCTACTTTGAGGAATTCCTTTCCGTCTTCAAGTACAATTTGTGTTTGATTCTCGTTTGGGCATTTTTTCTGTTCATCACCCAAAATGCGCAGGACTTTTCAAGGTTAGCTTTCGTTTACTTTTTTCTCTCAAATATGTTACTGACGTATTTGGGACACATCGTGGTCAAAAAATACCTAAACAAGGTATATCAGAAAAGCTCTGCAAGCAACAAATGTCTCGTGATTACAACTTCCGATTTGCTTGATGAGATTTTACAAAAAATGACAGTCAGCGGCGAATGGGCACATCAGATTTCCTCGATTGTATTAATGGACCGCAATTTAACCGGAGAATCTTTTCATGACATTCCCGTTGTTGCTTCCGCCGGTAACCTATATGAAATAGCGCCGTCTTTACTGATGGATGAAGTGTTCATACACCTGCCAAACTATACAAACAAACAGCTCGAAAAAATCATCAAGACATTTGAGCACGCCGGCGTCATCGTTCATGTCAACGTTGATTTCTTTGATATTTTGACAGCACACAAGACGACCGAAGAGTTTGCCGGCTATACGGTTTTATCTTACGCAACGACGATATTCGATTACAAATATATGATTTTAAAGCGTCTGATTGATATTTGTGGTGCTCTGGTAGGCCTTGCCATCACACTTGTCGTCACACCGTTTGTCGCACTTGCGATTTTTATTGAATCACCGGGTCCTATCTTTTTTAAACAGATACGAATCGGTAAAAACGGACGTGAATTTTATATCTACAAATTCCGCTCGATGTATCCGGATGCCGAAGAACGTAAAGCCGCACTCATGAAGCAAAATGAGATGGACGGTCTGATGTTTAAGATGACGGACGATCCGCGCGTAACCAAGGTCGGCAAATTCATCCGCAAAACGAGCATTGACGAGCTTCCGCAGTTCTTTAACATCTTAATCGGACAGATGAGTCTGGTCGGCACAAGACCGCCAACTAAGGACGAATTCACACAGTACAATATGTACTACCGAAGACGGCTTTCCATCAAGCCAGGTCTCACCGGCATGTGGCAGGTAAGCGGGCGCAGTGATATTCAGGACTTTGACGAGGTCGTACGGCTGGATCTTCAGTATATCGACAACTGGTCACTGACGCTTGATATCAAGATTTTGTTCCAGACGGTGTTTGTGGTGTTATTCAGACGTGGAAGTAAATAGGGCATGCAAAAACCTCATCCGGTTTGTTGAAAACCGGATGAGGTTTTTTTATGGACTTACGCCGTTACTTTTTATATGACAAAATCAGTTCCGCCACCTCTCTGATGACACCGCGCCCACCTAAGGCACCTGTAATATAATCGGCCACTTCTTTGACCGCATATGCTGCATCAGATGGGCAACAACCAAATTTGACAGCCTTTATCACATCGATGTCATTCACATCATCACCGATATAGACGATTTCTTCAGGCGTCACATCAAAGCGTTTGCATATAGATGCCAGGTTTTCCATCTTGTCGGTGCATCCTTCTTCCAGCACATCAAGCTTCAATTTGTTCACTCTTCTGCGGTTCAGTTCTACCTTTTCTCCTGTCACGATTCCGGTGAGAATTCCCGCTTCACGAAGGAGCTTAAAGCCCATGCCGTCACGCGTGTTGAATTTCTTCAGCTCATCCCCTGTTTCCGCATAGTACATGCCGCCATCCGTAAGACATCCGTCGCAGTCCGTTAGAAGCATCTTAATTCCTGACAAATCAGGGATGTTGTTGTGAATATATTCCCGTTTTATGTTTCCCATGATTTCTTCTAAATCATGTAAGTTTTGGATCGTGATTTCTTCTCCATTGATGTGTATTTTCATCTCAGACTCCTTTTGGCATATTTTCCTGTTTCTTACATCCATTGACCTGATTATATATTTATTTTATAATTATTTCCATCAGCGTTTTATTTGAGGTAATCATATGTCTAAAAAAATATCAATTATTATTCCATTTTATCATGGCAATTTATATATTCCAAGACTATTAAAAAGCATCGAAACGGTTGCAGACTTATCAAAAGATTTGTGCTGTTTTGAAGTACTGATTGTCAATGACAGTCCAGACGAATCAGTCGTTCTGCCGCCTTCCGCACTCGACATTAAGTTGATACAGAATGCACAAAATGTTGGTATACAAAAGACTCGCGTTCACGGACTACAACAAGCAAGCGGTGAATGGATACTTTTCTTGGATCAGGACGATGAACTGATTAGCGATGGATTTCTCCGTCAAATACAGCTAACCGACTATGCTGATGTCATTGTTGGCAATGGAATCTATCGTCTTGGTGACTATGACCACCGCATTTTTCATACACAAAAAGCCATGCGTTTTCTCATCCGCGAAAAACAATTTCTTACCATCCGCAATCTGATTCCTTCACCCGGAGAGTGTCTGATTCGAAAAGACTGCATTCCAAAAACATGGACCACCTCTTTTCTTCACACGAGCGGCTCTGATGATTGGTTTTTATGGATCACTTTGTTTCGTTCAAATGCCAGATTTACATGCAATCCGGAGTTTGTGTATCTGCACAATGATACAGGTGGCAATAACCTATCCGCCAATCTGACGCAAATGAAGAATTCTTCACTTGAAATGGTTGAAATTCTAAGCCGTAATCATACCTTGATGCCAAAACAAATCGCCAAATTGAAGCGCGCTATCTTGTTCAAGTACCATCAAGACACCCATCAGCTTTCACCCAAAATACTGCTGAACTGTTTTGATGCATTATGCGCAAATATTTGTTACCGGCTCATATTAAATACACTGAATAAAATAGCTTAACTCTATATAACTTATTTGCTCCGGGTTGTGTTTGTCTTTTTCTGAATGATACCAATCAAATACCGCGCAACCCGGAAACAGGCTTTCCGATCGACAATCAAATTAAGGATAATAAAAACGGTTCCTATCACACAGGACGTTAAGATTGCCTGCCATATCCACTGAAAATAATTCTGTGTCGCCCAATTCATTTGAAAACTAAACAAAATCAAAACACATCCTACGCAATAGTTGATAACAATGTTCTTGACGCATCTGGGCATTCCACCATGCAATATATACTTATATACCTGTACAATATTTGCAGCAACAATGACCAAGGTAGCGACAAAGGAACCAAAGATAATACTATGAATCCCCCAAACCTTGATAAATGATATCGATACTACTATATTTACAATAGCCGCGGCCAGACACTGTTTGTTTTGCATTTTAAAATTGCCCGTCGCATTTAAAAGCGTTCCAAACGGTCTATTGACAATCTGCATGAAAATCTGTGAGAAAAATAAAATTGCCAGAGATGGATAAATATAATTGCAATCTTTAATGTGTAACGTATAGATTGTGACAAACGGAATAATCATAATTCCCGCAATTGTCAACGCTATCGACGACAGCATCAGCACAAGATGCTCATATATTTCAAAATACTCCTGCAGCTTTCCTTTTCCCTCATCCGTCTGCACAAGTTGTCCGAACGAATTAAACGGTGCCTGTACAACTGCGGTTAAAAACGTTAACAGCGCCCGAAAAACCTGATAATACAGATTATATACACTTGCCATTGCAAAATTGATGAAAACCGAAATTAGTACAAGATCCGTCGATGTAAAAATCGTATTTGCAATTTTTTGAAGCAGCACGTCACCGGTTCCTTGTATCAGTGATTTGTCATACGTTCCGCAATATGTCACATCCGGATAATTCTTTTTTTCATAGCTCCCGGCAAGGATACAATTAACAATAACTGTTAACAGATTGATGGCATATACCAACACAATCGGCGCATTCTTCAGAATCAGCCCCATTGAGATAATCCAGGTAATCGTTCTTGCAACAAAACTTAATATCACTTGTATATATTCCCGGTTGCTTCCCATAAGTAAGACACTATATTTTGACAAGAAACACAAAGAAGAAGCCATGGTGAGAACACTAATCAAAAGAAGCGAATAAGTGTGTACGTAAGACAACGGACTCTCTACAAATAAAATGTATACACTACCCAATATGAGAACACATGCCGTAATGGCGCCACCTATTCTCATATATGTTTTCTTCGTCGTATAAAGAATATCATTTAATCTTTGCGATTCTCCTTTTACAATCGGATCATATGTTGCAACAACAGCTGCCGTTGTAAATCCACCTTCAATAATCGAAAACAATGATACAAACTGTGTTAAAGTCGAGATCAAGCCATTGATATTTGATCCATACATTTGAATCAAATAATTATTATATATTAAGTTAAATAAGACTATCATGATTGAATTCAATATCGATACAATCATTGTATAAAAGGAAGCCTTTGTTTTCTTTCCCACTTTTCTTCACTCCACTAATCCAGCAATCGCTTAAAAGCATTCTCATAAGCCTCTGACATATTTGACTTGCGATATTTAAAAGTACGATTATCCAAAAGTGAATTCATTGTATCCTCAAACTTCCACTCTTTGATTCCCTGCAGAGAAATGATTCTATTGTCGTAAAATCCGTCACAGTCAACACTTTTTATGAATCCTGCAATCTTTCCGTTTTTACTGTCGGTATATTCTAATATCACATTATTTCCATTCAAAATTGTCTGCATAACGACAGAATGGTATCGCATACCAACACAAGCCTGCGCTGTAGCAAACAAATCATATAATTCATGTAAATTCATGGGTTTATGCACCACAATCACATTTTCTTTTCTGCACGCTCTTGCCAGCTTCGTCAAATATGCCCGATCATCTCCCCCGACAAAAAATGTATGCATTGGTACAAGTATGACTTCCTCATACTTTTCAGAAGCGTAAGAAATCAATTGCTCAAAATGCGCATCTTCAATCATTGAAACAGCGCCATAGGCTGATTTCGGGTAATCGCGGAAATTCATAAGCAGCGCAGGACGTTTTTGCGTAGCCTTTCGGAACTGCTCAATCGAAATAACGGCCGGGTCACCTAAGTTATCACACAAAAATGAATTCCCAAACAACTGATTTACGACCTGCACAGACAATTCGTCGCGTACATAGATTGCATCAGAAAGTTCAAAAATTCTCCTGACAGATTCCCTGTAATCGCTATTGTTAAGCGGTCCAACGCCGCATCCTACGATTGCCGTTTTGATTCTCCGCTTCTTCGCATAGCGAAAACAGCGCTCTACACAAAACAATTCCTCGATATCCATCAGCGGACCGCCTCCCATGATGAGGAGCTCACATTCCCCGATTGCCATTTTACATGCATCTGCATTTTTGACATCAAACAATTCAACTTTTGTACCTGGCGCTGTCTGTCGAAAAACCTCTCTTTCCTCAAGTAGTGTTCTTTCCGAATAAAACGGAAACAGACTGCCTAAAAAAACTGTATTGTTGTGTTCAATTTGATTGATGATTGCAAGTATTCCATCTAAAATGGCACGGTCACCCATCGTTTCAGTTCCGTACCATCCAACGATTCCCAATTTCATCCGTCCATTTAACCTCTTACAAAAATATTTTTACGTTGATCCTCTGCTAGCTGTTTCAACCCTTCTGCTGACAATTCATACAGATAATGCGAACATGATTTGCAATAATCTTTCTTCAATTCTTCCAAATAATCCAAATTTCCATTGAAGATTTCATACGCAGATGTCTCTAAAGCCGATCCCAGATTTCTACTATGCGTTGCGCAATATCCGATCTGTGAATCCGGCGTCAATGTCACCCATTCATTATACTGACATGGACATGGTGCATATCTTTTTCGATCACGCAAATACAGGAAAAGGCCAAAATACTTTTCCTCCCCTGTTTGAATATACTTCGAGTAAAAAAATTCCTGTGCGAGCATTCTTGCCTGCTCGTCCGAAAAGACTGAGAAATCCGCTTCCCTATCTTCATTTTCAATACGCACATTCACAGTTGCAATGTTGTAGGATATGTCGATTTTTTTTTCATTTCCCCACGCTTCAACTTCATTCACATAAAAAATATTATGGCGTGTCAATGTACAAATAACAGAAAGTCCATCAACGTATTTTTTTTGTTCCTGCAAAATTTTGTCGACTGTTTCATTGACGTGTTCAAACGCCCCCTCTCTTCCCCGGTGCATATCCTGAATTTTCCCAACACCATCTACGCTCAGCGCCAAATTTAATGTAACACCTTTCTTTTCACAAAGAGGTTTCACCTGACTTAATACGTCCAAAATCTTTTGCGTAAAGAAACCATTGGAAATAACGCCAAATGTTTTTAAATTGGGGCATGCCTGTAGCATTGCTTCAAAGCACTCCACAATGTCCGGCTTAATGAATGGTTCTCCACCGTTGACGCCGATATATTCGACCTTTTGAAAGAGCGGATCACACAATATATCGAAAAGCTCTTTTGCGGTCAAGTCTTTTCTTGTTACCATATGATGCATTCCACACATAATACAGTCAAAGTTGCATTTATACGTAATCGGAAGCTGTATTGTGGTCGGATACCTGCGAACAACTCTCTTTTGCTCTTTCACTGTACGCTTCCCTTGCCACAATATATTCCGGATACGGTTTTTGATATAGCGCAAATAGTAACCTGTCCTTTTCCCTCTCATTGCTTTAATTCCTCATAAATCTTTATTAAGTCATTTCCATTTTTCATCCTGTCATGTGTGATAGATGCTTTTTCTTTTGCGCTTTTTCCAAGTTCCATCGCCCATTCCGGATTTTTAAAAATACGTTCAATACAGTCAGCCAGCATATAAGGTGCATCTTGTTGGTAAAGTAGTCCCTCTTTCTCATGAACAAGCAACGATTTAATTCCTCCAACATCCGACGCGACAACAGGCATCCCAAGCAGCATTGCCTCCCCAATTGAATTTGACGAGTTTTCTATAGCCGAAGCACATACAAACACATTTCCATGTAAATAGTGTTCCACCATCTGTTTTGCATCCAGACTACCAACCCATTCAATATGATTTTTCAAATCATATTTCTGTACCAGCTCCATAATATAGCGCTGATATGTAGATCGTTTTAGGTACTGCTTAATGCCGTTGATTTCAAATGGGGATACCCCCAATGTCTTTAATTTCACATCCGGATAATTTCTTTTTACGATCGCCAAAGCCTTCATCATATTATGCAATCCTTTAATTGGATAATGCGCCTGACTGAAAACGATTGTGTGCTTCTCACACGCTTCATGGGACCACTCATTCTGATAAAACACTTCTCGAAGTGTTTCATTGCATTTATAATAATGTATTTCAGGATTCATTTGCTTTGCACACGCCAAATCCCAGTCCGTACGACCAATACAATGCTTTGCAAGCAAAAAACATGTCTGCTCATACGCCCCCTGTGCTTTCATTGCTTCACGCATGTGCTCTAAACTACATTTTTTTACAAGTTCATAAACAGTTTTCTTTTTGTATATTTTTTCCGGAACTCCCGCATAATAATGCTGCCAATAAACAGAGACGAGTCCTTGGATTGACAAAATTGTTCTTTCCTGTAAATTTTCTTCTTTTACTTTGCACATTGCTTCATAAGAATGCTGGTATTCTGTTCCCCAGATATGAATAATATCCGGCTCAAATTCCTGCAATAGCATGTCAAATTTGGGGATAAATGCATCCGCACAAAAGCCATAATAACGCACACCATCAAGCATAATTTCATCATATGCTTCCCCCATGCTCAAAACAGCTAACGATATTCCCTCGCTTTGCGAAAGAATTTTAGCCGACTGCTCTAACCATCCGCCATATAAGCTTTTTCGTCCTCTATATCTTGCCACCATCGGCAGTTCAACAACCTATGACTGCTCTCTCACCTATTTTTGTCCCTTTTAAAATAATACTTCCGGAACCGACAAACACATCATCTTCGATAATAACTTCCTTTGTTTTCCGGTCATTATCTCCGGCAATATCCCGCCTTTTTTCCCAATTAAGTGAATGAAAGTCCGTGTCATAAATCTTAACACCACCGCCAAATAGACAATGTTTTCCAATGGTTATTTTTTTCATGCAGCATATCGTTGTATTGCTTAACCCACATCCATCACCAATTTCAACTTGTCCATCTTCCATAATCCAAAATGAACAAACCGTAGGATATCCTATCGGAATCTCGTACGGCATAGAATGCATGGTAATATCCTTGCCTAACCGAAGTCGCTGGGGCACTCCCTCATAACGGAGTCTTCCTGTTATCGTAAGGTTTTCACCATATATTATTTTGTTTTTTTGAAGGACTCTCCTATTCATAAAGGAATAATAATATTGTTTGACTTTAGAAATAATGCGCATCTTTACCCTCTCGGATCACCTTTTAATCTTCGATAAATTCCAATAACAAAACGTTTACATGGAAAATACTCTTTGTGAATTTTCTTTTGTTCACGTAAATAGATTGCTTCCCCATGATCTGATGAACTCACGCCATCCATTAAATATCTTGCGACAGGCTCATCAATAAAGACAAAGCGTTTTTTCTTGCGCTTCATACACATCATCCAATCTTGATCAGCCGCTATCACATAACCTGCATCAAACGCTTTTTCATCAAATAATTCTCTTGCTGCAAAAACCGCTTGATGACAGACCGGATCAAACTTAACTGTATACCAAAAATCCAATTTTCTGCAGAATTTTTCTTCTTTTCCGTCAAGTACGTTATATACATACCCATAAACAACGTCCGGATGCTTCTCCTGCGCTTTCACAAAAGCATCAACTTTTTCCAAAACGGATTCATCATATAACGTGTCACCTGCACCAAGAAAAATACAATAATCCCCTGCTGCTTCCCTGACGCCTTTGTTCATCGCATCATATATTCCGTCATCTTTTTGCGAAATCATTTTGATATGCGTATCCGAATACTGTCTTACCACTTCCTTTGTTCCGTCATTGGAATCACCATCCATAATAATGATTTCATAATCCTGAAATTTCTGTTTTAAAACGGACTCAATTGTTTTTTCAACTTTGTCCTTTACATTATAAGTAGGAACAATCACGCTAAATCGACACATTGTTTTTCCTCCCAATCCTTTGTCGCTTGAAAAATATCTATTTTTCTTTTCACACATATATATAATGTCATCATAATAAGCATCATTCCTTCATATTGTATATTATACGTAATTCCCTGAAGCGTAATGATGAGACAGGCACAAGTATATTTTCGATTAATACTTCCCCCTTTGAGCATAATATAAAGCAGCATACTATAATACAGCACGAAGCCAAAAATGCCCCAAGAATATAAGATGTTCATAATATCACTCTCAACCGCCCAGTTTCCAAGTCCTAGCAGCGTAAACTGCTGAAAGATGCGGTCAATCGCATATCCTGAGCACCCCGTTCCATACCCAAATAATATCTGCGACACAGAGCTAACGCCCCAGACTATCGGCAGTGCAGTAAAATAACGTTTGTGTCCCATCGCGCTGTCATCCTGAACAGTTCCTGCTATTCTCTGAAAAATAAATAATATTTTATCAAAAATCTGTTGAAAGATCCCCAGCTTGATTCCTCCTACAATTGCTAGCATGCCAAGCACCAATAGTATTTTAAAAAGGAATTTATTGATTTTTATTTTTCTGCTTTTCACAATATAAAAAACTTCAATCGCAATACAGAGCATCACTCCAAGAAGTGCCGTTGCATTCTTGCAAGTGAGTGCAACAAATACGGCCGCCATTTTAATCCAAATATTATCAAACAAATAAAAGGTAAGAACAACTACCGGCGCCAGAATCGCCGGATGCCATGCAAAGCCGGATGGTGCAATTTTACCTGAGGAAGCATTTTCCAACATGTGAAGCAAATCCTCAAATACGACTTTATTTAAATCAATACCAACTCGATAACATACAAACTGAATCAGACTCCATCCGATTTGCGCAACACACATTGCCTTGATTGCCCATTTCAATACGTAAACGCAATCCGGTTTCTCCGTAATAAGCTGATTCAAATACATGACTACAAAATAGGATGGCAAAATAAGCGCTGTCATATACAGTGCAGTCTTACGATAGGATAGTGGAATAGTACTATAAAAGAAAGACAAAAATGCACTGCAGACAATTTCAAACATGAATAATGTAAGAAGCATATCAGAAAAATATAGACTTTTTTTCCATAAAAACATATACCCGCAAAAAATCACTTCAAGTACGATAAAATAAGTCATGGAATGAAATGGTATCTGAAATACGAGAAGAGACGAAAAGAAAAACATCAATCCCAATATACAGCCTGAAATATTCAATTTTTTAATATAAAATGTAAATAAATGCAGCATATAAACTCGTTACTTTCTTACGCGGATTAAATTCCAAAAAGCTTTCTGAATATCAACTCTCTTATTGCAGGTATTCTCAAATAATACAAAAGTTTATAGAAATAAAGCCCTTTGATAGTAATGTGGGCATTCAATTGTCTAAAAAAACGATACATAAAGGGTTCTCTTGATATTGCTTTTTTCAGCTTGTATTCTTTGTTCTTTTTGGAAAAACCAATGGAATTCTTTTCATGAATACGATAGGAAATCAATTTTTCATTCAAAAACCCGACCTTTCCTACACAAGAAGCTATCAGCATTATTTGATGATCATGAATAACCTCGGTATTATGCAAATCCACATAGATTTTTTTTACCGTTTTATCAAAACAGTAGGTGCAACCCTGTGCAACATTCCGAAATACAAGCTGCAACGTTGTAAGCGTTAGATATGATTTTTTACAGGACAACACCTTCGGATGAATCTGATAATTCTCCCGCTCGGCAATCACCTTGCCGTCTTGATCTATCAATTCGAAATTGGAACATGCTGCAACACAAGATTGCCGCTCCATAAATGCAACCATTTTCTCTACTTTATCAGGTCTCCAGATGTCGTCTTGATCGGCAAGAAAAATATAGTCTCCGCTCGTCCTTGCTATTGCCTGATAAAAATTTTCAATATAGCCCAAATTTTGCGGGTTACACACGAGAATAATACGTTTATCATCAAACCGCTTAATGATATTGCAAGTTTCATCTGTAGAACCGTCATCACAAATAATAATCTCGTCAACCGGCGTTGTCTGATTGATAATCGATTGCAACTGCTGCTCAATATACTGCTGTCCGTTGTACGTTGTCATAGCAACAGAAATCATAGCCAACTCCTTAAACCGTTTTTATTTTTCCTCAATAAGCTTTTGATACACATCTGAAAAATTACGCACATATGCATTGATAGAAAACTGCTCAAGCAAACGTTTTCTTGCATGTTCACCCATCTCTATTCGCCTTGCTTCATCTGAAAGAAGCAACTCAATTTTATCTGCTAAATCAGCCGGATTACAAACATCTGCAAACAACCCATTGTAATCTTCTTTTACCATCTCGCATACGCCACCATGCCTATATGCAACAACCGGCTTCCCGGTTGCCATCGCTTCGAGCACAACCGTTGGCAGCGGATCGGGATTTGTGCTTGGCAATACAAAAATATCAAACAATGCATATATTGCTTCTCCGTCCGTTCGATAGCCCATGTTGATAATGCGCTCTGCATATGGTGACGCTGCTATTTTATCATTTAGTTCCTTCTCTCTCCATTCTTCACCCTCAAAGGCTGCGCCCACGAAAACGGTATAAACAGATGGGTACTTTTCCATAATCTGATTGGCGGCAGTGAGGAAATCACTTTGTCCTTTCCAACTGTTTACCCTTCCAACCATTCCGATAATTTTTGCATCCCTGGGAATATTCCATTCTTCATACAAATAGTCACAATCCCTGTTCGGATTGAACCGTTCGCTATCGACACCATTGTATATCACCTTCAATGGTTTATTATGAAAATATCCCGTTTTCTCAAGATGATTTTTGACCGCATTTGACACAACAACTGTCTGATTCGAAAATCTCGAAATCAGCCAGCTTGTCACTTTATACATGATTTTCGGACTTACAATAATTTCGTGAATACTCCAAAGTTGTGGGATTCGTAATTTTCGGCTTATTATACTACCTTCTAAAACGGCAGCTGTATTTGTATGAATCAAATCAATCTTATTCTTTTTTGCAATCTTCGCTATTTTGTTTGCATATTTAAAAAGATTCAATCCATACTGAATAATCCCTTTTGGATTGAAATATTTCCGACGCATAATCGGATACGGAATGACCATGACCCTTACGCCTTCTTTTTTTAAGGCATCCACAAGGACACCTTCTGTCGGCAGGATTACATATGGAGTAAAAACGGTCTTATCAAGTCCTTTGATTAAATCGAGCATCACCTTGTCTGCTCCGTACATTTCCGCACCTGCGTGTAAATATAGAATATGAATCATAGCGTTCTCCTACTATGTCATTTTTGACAATCTATTTTGTAAATACATCCCTATACTGATTGGCAATCAACTGCCATGAATACGCATCTGCAATACGTTTTTTGGCACGCGCGCCATACTGCATAATTTCCGCTTCTGCCATATCGTCAACTTCGTCAAGCAGATGTGCCAGATTTCCCTCATCCAGCGACCAATAGAAAGCACTATCCATTCCGACTTCCTGATTAAATCCTATATCATAAAGCAAATTTAATTTTGTCGCACCAAGCGCCTCAAGCAATGACGGATTCGTACCTCCTACCGAATGTCCATGAATATATGCAAAAGCACATTCCCGGATTTTTGTCAAAAGCTCTGCATCGTAAACCGTTCCAACAAACTTGATTCTCTTATCTCTTGAATAGTGCAAAGTTTCTTCCAAAGCGTTCATAAATTTGTCATTTTGTGTTGTCACAATCACCAAATCCTTCTTTGTGCGACATTTCATGAACTCCCGAATAATTGTCTCATAATTGTTTTCCGGAACAAATCTTCCGACGACCAGATAATACGCTCCAACAATCCCATGTTTTAAAAGCCAGGATGTATACTTTTCATCTTGATCCGATAAATTGCTTTCTTTTGTTTCTGCACCATACGCAATGTAGGTGGTCTTTGGCAAAAATGCCCGATATTCCTCTTGAATGTATTTCTCAATATTCACACTGTCACAGATAACCAAATCTGCATGTTTTACCATAAGACGCTCTGATGATTTCCAGTATTTTCGAATCGGCGCTGACCATTTTGCGCGTTTCCATTCATGACCGTCCGGATTCAGGAATACTGTTCCGCCAAGCTTGTGAATTTTTTTGACATACTTACCAATAAACGGACCAATCCGACAAGCCAAAATATAGACAATCGCATTTTGAATATGATGCTCCGCAATATGCTTACAGCATTGTTCCAAGGCTTTGATATCATACGCAATTGCCTGTGCCGCCCCAATCCTCGGAACATCTACAAGAAAACAATCCGCATTCATATACGTAAAATGACCATCCTTCACTTCCGATATGCCTTTCATCTGCGATAAATCCATACAACCTTCGCCATTTGCTTTGCAAGCGACATGATATTGTATTTCCGTTTGATTTTGATGATATTCTAATAGTTTTTGCAAAAAGCTTTCGTATCCACCATAAAATGACACACCTTTTGCTCCCACGATATAAATATGTCGCATTTGCTTTTCCTCAATCAACCATACAAACTTTATTTTTCAACCATAGCAAGACCAAGAACACGGATTCCCTGCGTCTTACAGATTTCAAGTTCCTCTTGAATTTCTAAATAGGCCGAAACTCCAACTGACTCAAGCAAAACAACAGTACCAACTTCTACCGCTTTTTCAAGAGCTTTTGCGTCATAAACAATTGCGCCACCTTCTACAATTTGTAAATCAGAACCTTTTGAGCTGTTTTGAAGATGCTTAATCACTTGCTTTGTTTCCTCTGTCAATCCACATCCAACGATACAAAGCGACTTTATTTGATTTCTTTTACTCAATAGCTTTAAATTCAATGCCAAGAGTTCCGTCGCATTCTGTCCGTCTGTCAGTCTGAGATGTGCATAACGCATTTTTTCGATCCATCGGTCAATAAATCCCCAAGCAGTTTTTTCCCTCATACATATTACACCAAGCTGTGGTATGCCGAACATTTCCTGAGCCTGATCTTCCTTACGGATTTTTCCGTTCAAAATATACAGAATGATATATACCATCACAGCAAGAAATGCACCAAGCACAAATCCAATCAAAACCTTCTTTAAACTGATTGTTGCCACAACATTATTTGTCGCCGGAAACTGTCTTCTGTAAAATGCGATATATGCCTGTTCTGAGTCCGTCATCTCCTTCTTAATGTTATTCAGTGCAGTATAATTTGAGTTGACATCCTTTGTATATTCTGTTTGGAAACGCACCAACTCTTTGCTTGAGACATTTGAACATTCCCGGCTGATTTTTTCTAACGAATGTTCGCCAACCTTTTTTCGGATATCATTTGTTTGTTTTCCGACAAATTCGTCAACCGTCTCAAGAAGCGTCTCGCAATCCGACTCATTGTCGGCATACACATTAATTGTTACGTACTGCGTTGTTTCTGCAGTTGCTTCACCAAATACATTGACCGTTTTAAAAAGAAAATCACAATAGGTTGCTTTGGTATCAATCAATTCTGAAGCGTACGCCGTCTGCACATCATCTAATTTCAATGCCTGACTAATTTCTTCATATAGCACCTCACTTGTCAAACTCATATCATACGCCGAACCGATGGCTGCCTTAACTGACTCGTCTGACTGAATATAATAGCGAAGTGTTCCTACATAAAAACTATTTGGATTCAGTTGCATAAGAGGCGAATGAAGCATATACTCGCTCTGCCCCTGTAACTGCTCTTCCAAAATCATATATGCCTTTGCTCTGTTTTTCTCGACCGTATCAATCTGGTAGCTTTCAATATCCATATTGCTGGTTTCTACTTGTCGGCTTTCTTGGCTTTTTTTCTGTGAATAATCAACGCCAGCAAGTATCACAGCACCTATGATTGCAAATACGAAAATACTTTTCCATTTTGAAACGATTTCCCAGATTAAATCTCTTATTTTTACTTCAATCACATTAGAATTCATGTTTTCTCCTCATCTAATTCAGTAAATATATTATTTTTTTGTCAAAAACCGCAATTTGACGCCAACCATTCTCAATCAGCTCATCTTGGTTTTTTTTCTTTCGAATAACCATATAGCGCACACCATATTGTTTACATACATTTGTAATAAATGCAAAATCAGGACGCTTTTCCTTTTCGATTTGCCGGCTAACCTCTTTTACATTCTCATCCGAGATTGGAAGACTATATCCAACTGCATCACGTCCATACAATAACTGAATATCATCCGAATACTGCCTGATTTGCATGGCTACATCTAACGAGCACAACGCATAAGGATGCGCATCAATCGAGAGAAGGTATTGCGCAATGTCAATGCTATTCTGATCCAGCTTGTAAGGATTATCTGCTTTTTTGAATACACCTTCCTGATACATAAATGTTCCGCTAAAAATCAAAAGCACAATCCCACAAAGCATGATTCCAAATTTGAGTGCTTTCTGATTTGACTTACGTACCAAATCGATGATTGCAAATGCAAAAACAAATTCCACATTTAATAGCCAAAACGCTCTCCAGAAAGTATTGCCGAAAATTTTCTCCCAAATAATACTATAAAGCGGTTTGCATGCAAACAACAGCATGATTATCAAAAGCCCATACCCTATTTTCCTCCGAAATATTTGATTTCCGATCATCAAAAAAATAAATGCAAGTGCATATAAACCAATACACCAACCATTGTCAAAATAACGGATTAAAAAGCTTCCGAACTGACCAAACGCTTCAATAAAGAACTGCATCTTTCATCCTTTCAAAAAAAGTAATGCAAAAAACAAATTCGGGATACAAGCAAACAAACCGTATAACCACACTTTCCAGTCTCTTTTCTGTATACCATAGGAAACAATCTGCGCGCCGCTAAGTAGTGCACAAAGTATAATTCCCATTCCGGACAACAAACATCCCGCTGTATGAATAAGTGCTAAAACAACATATCTTCTCTTATTTTGCACATCATCATACAACCTTATTAACCAACAAAGAAGATATGGTAGTAGCACCGCCACTACACAGGATTTGCCCTGCCAGATTCTTGTAAGCATGAACGTTGCACTTGCATAAACTGAAAATCTTCCAAACAAAATAGCAATGCACAAAATAAGCAAAAACAACGCTTGCACAAATGGTTCTTTTTTTACACATGCACCAACCAGAAGACTATACGCAAAATAACTCATGACTAACAAAAAAACCGGCAATACCGTATGTGCTATAATTGTTGGATGAATCTGCATCAGCCTGGCCAATAACGCAATATAAATTGTCCAAGGTGAAACCGCATCTTTTTGTGCTTCACCATAAATTCCATCCCAATTTGCTCCCGTTTGAGGATTGGTAAGAAGTATTCGGTCACGATTCCATGCAACGACCGAATTGGCTACAAAACGTGTATCATCTAAATCCTTGTGTACTCCAAAAATATACAAAACAATCTCAATTCCTATCACCAAAACAATCAGTATATAAACTATTTTTGTTTGATAATTTAATAAATGGATATTGGGACGCCGAAATAAAAAGACCTCTTTTCTTTTTAAATAAACTGTTTTTAGATAAACGACACTGACAATTAGTGCAAGTCCTATGATAAAAATCCAAATATAGGTTACCGTTGTTAATGTTTTCTGTAAAGCAATGGCCAAAACAGCAATCAATTGAAAAACTGCCCACATGAAAAATGTGCCCAACAGATAAGCGGAGCGGTATTGTATTTCCTTTTGGCACCAGACTTCGATTGCTGTCCCAAGCAACATTGGAACAAATATCAGCCATAAAAGCACCATCATTCCCTGTAAAATAATCTGCATGTAAATATTATTTTTCCTCCTAACATAGAACACACTCTTAGCATTTCACACTCAAAAACTGTGCCTTTCCATGTAATCTCATTGTCTGCGAATCCGCCGGGACAAAAATGCAATCGCCCTTAAAAAACGGTATCGTTTCCCCATTCTCCGGCATGACATTGCCGCACCCTGATGTACATAAAAGCACACGGAATGATGTGCTGTCTGCTCGATACGATGCCAAATTTCTGCATCTCTCTGTATTAATAAGCATGCGCTCCACTTCAAAATATTGACAGCGGTACAAAAGCTCTCTTGCGCACCCCGGTGTGTATTTGAGGACGCGCATTGGCTGCCGCGGCTCTTTTGCGCCCACCAAATCAGCCACATCCAGGGCTTTCTCGATATGAAGCTCTCGTGGGTTCCCGCACGAATCAACGCGTCCGTAATCATACATGCGGTACGTGATATTGGACGCTTCCTGGATTTCCGCTATGAGCGTTCCCGCACCAATGGCATGTACCGTTCCGGCTTCTACGTAAAATACATCATCGACATGTGCCGGCACCTGCTGTACATGTTTCATGACCGTGCCATCATGGAGACTCTCCCGCAGCTTATCTTTGTCCATCTCATGCCGAAAGCCATACGAAATCACAGATTCACTCCCGGCATCCAACACATACCAGAGTTCTGTTTTTCCAAGACTCCCATTTTCGTGCTCCTTTGCATATGCATCATCCGGATGAACCTGCAGGGAAAGGTCTTCCTTGGCATCTATTAATTTGATGAGTATCGGAAGCTTCGTTCCGCTCCTTGGGTGGCTTCCGAGGATTTCCGGATGCGCATCGAGTACATAAGAAAGTGGCTTTCCATCGTACGCACCACCACATACAATACTTTCTCCATCCTCATGTGTCGAGCACTCCCATGCTTCTGCTACCGGAAGTGTATCTGACTGAATCGCAAAATCGTCAATCAGACGATTACCGCCCCAAATATAATGCTTCACACTTGGTTTCAGCAAGAAGGGAATCCGCTCTCCACTATTCCAGATTGAATTTGTGTTTGTCATGAACACTAATCTCCTTGCCAAGCTGTACCTCAATGACTTGAAGCAGCGTTTTTGCAACAATGGTATGTCTGCAGCCTGCTGCCATTGTAATGACATCACCGGCTTTTACTTCCTGTTCCATGCCATCGACAATCGTTGTTCCCTCGCCGGAAATAATGGTCCATACCTCATCGCGTCTGTCATGGCTGTGATAATTCATACTGTGCCCCGGATTTAAGGTCACCTTGATGGTCATCTGCGAATCGGATGCATCCAGCACGCGGAAGCTCCCCCACGATTTTTCCGCAAACATAACCTGGTCGCTGATTTGATCTACATACGGTTTGATGTAGCTCGACTGCTCTTTGTCCGATACAAGGATACCTTCCGGACTTGCGGATACAACGACATCCTTAAGTCCCATACAAAGAATCGGGACATTCAGTTCGTTCAGCACATGCACATTCTCGCACGTCTCATTAAACATCGCATCTCCGACAGCACGCTCCTCCATCGCCTCCGTGAGCGTATTCCAGGTACCGAGGTCCTTCCATTCTCCTTGAAACCGCATCACATCAATCCATGGCTCATGCTCAACCACAGCATAGTCAAAGCTGATTTTCTCTAGCGATTCATATTTGGCAAATAAATCGTCGTAATCTGTAAAATCAATCAGCTCATGTGCACGTTTTAACAGATACCCAAGCTTAAGCGCAAACACGCCGCCATTCCAAAGCGCACCCTTTGCAATATAGTCCTGTGCGACCTCTTTGGTTGGTTTTTCCTTAAAAACATCCACACGGCTCACAGCATCTTCGTTCTTTGGAATAATGTAACCGTATTTTTCGCTCGGATAGGTTGGCTCAATTCCCATCAATACAAGACCTGCCTGACCTGTCTCGGCAAGTTGTCCCAGTTTCCTAACCGCCTCAAAATACGGCTGCTGTACATACGGGTCAACCGGACAGATCACAACTGCCTCATCCTCAGATACGCCGCGTTCATATTTCAGATATGCACCGGCAAGCGCAATTGCAGGAAACGTATCACGCCTACATGGCTCAATGCTGATTCCCACATCATCACCGAGCTGATTGTGGATGAGGGAAACCTGTGTTTTTGACGTCGCAATTGTAATATTGGCATTTGCGTCAATGGTCTTAATTTGACGGTACACTCTCTGTACCATCGATTCATATGTTCCGTCTTCTTTTTTGAAGATTTTGATAAACTGTTTTGAGCGGATATCATTCGACAACGGCCAAAGTCTTTTGCCTGATCCGCCCGACAACAATACAATATTCATAAGGTTCTCCTATTTTTTGACATTATACAGTTTTATTATACCCCATTTCCATATAGCAAAACAACCACTAATTCAGCATTACTTTGCCAAATTCAGTGGTTGTTTACACGTTCCGAACGCCCAGTATTTATTTAACAAAAACGTCATCGGACTCGTCACCATCAGGTTGATGACCGGTGCCACATTGGCGTTCACAAAAAGATAGTCAATTTGAAGTGTAAGGAGCACTTCCGAAACAAGAAAGGTTCCTATGTATATCACAAAAACCCGCGACATACTTGCGAGTGTGCTTCGCTCCTGCCCCGGCTCCGTCTTGAATACAAAGCGGTTGCTCATAAAGTACGCATTGACAATGCTCACCATATAGCTGATTCCATACGCCGGGATATAATGCATACCAAATGCCATCAGGCACCAATATCCGATTAAATTGATTGCTACATTGCTACATCCAACCAGTGCAAACCTGCATACTTCTGCGACAAACTGCATCGGATTTTGCTGTAATTCCACAATTACTTTTTTCATAAAAAAACTCCCTGCCACATTCGGCAAGGAGTATTATATCTTATGTCAACCCTATGTGCAAGTTCGCATTTGCACAAACTTCACAATTCCGTTTTGTTCTTTTAGGTACTTTTGCACAATCAATTCTTGCTTTTCATCCCTCCTCAAATGCCCAGAATTTGTTTAACAAGAAATTAATTGGGATAGTACACAGCAAATTTAAAACCGGTGCAAGCTTTTCATTCCACGACAGACAATCCACCTGCACGTAAAGCAGAAGCTCAGCGAGAAGAAACGTACTCAAATAAATAACGAACACGCGAACCATTGCTTTTCCATGGTTTCTTCTCTGTCCTTCCTTCTGCCTAAAAACAAACAGGCTGCTCCATATATACGCGTTCAGTATGCTGACCACTTCTCCGATTGCAAACGAAACAATGTAATGCATTCCAAGATAGCACAGCACCCAGTATACAACGAGCGAAATCACAGTGTTTGAGCATCCGACAATCCCGAATTTCACTACCTGCCAGACAAACCCCAAAAAATCCTGTTTTGAATGAATCCCAAATTTATCGCATAATCTCGTAATCATTATACTGTTCTCAATTTTTTTCTCTGTGCTGCCTCACTATCTGACATATATTTCACGCCATTGCCAAGTGCTTTTCTGACATCAGCAATCCGTTTATTAAGCATATCCATCGCATTCACTTCAAGACTTGCTTTCTGATCGCTTCCCCACATGTCATGCGAAAGTGTTACATGGCGTTCAATCACACATGCACCAAGCACGGCTGCTGCGATTGTCGGTTCAAGATTCGCCTCATGTCCACTATATCCGACAAGACAGTCAAATCGTTTGCGCAGTGTTTCGATCATGCGGAGATTGAGTTCCTCAACCGGTGCCGGATATGCACTGTTGGTATGAAGCAGAATGTAATCCCCATGACCATTCTTTTCCAAAACCTCAACTGCATGATCCACCTCTTCCATAGTTGTCATACCGGTGGAAAGAATAACCGGTTTTCCGGACTTAGCAGCCTCTGCAATCATCTCATCACGACCATTGGATGCACTTGCAACCTTAATATACGGAACATCGTACTGAAGGAGGAATTCAAGCGATGGCATATCCCATGGCGATGCACTCCAGGTCAGTCCTTTGTCCTTGCAATATGCGTCAATGATATCGTATTGCTCTTTTTCAAATTCCACGCGGTATTTGTATTCCAAATAAGTCATGCGGCCCCACGGTGTGTCACGCATAACACTTTTTTGTGCTTCCGGAACCGCAAGCTCCGGTGTTCTCTTCTGGAATTTAACATTATGCCAGCCTGTCGCATTGGCGGCATCCATCAGCTTCTTCGCTATTTCGATATCACCGTTGTGATTGATTCCAATCTCTGCAATCATGTATGGAGCGCTTGTCTCGCTGACAAGATATTCTCCGATTTTAATCTCTTTATTTGCCATGTCCTCTCCTATCCTATGTGGATAAGTGTTATGCGCCCTGCGCGTATTTGAGATCCAAATGGATCTTATCGGCAATACGGGCAATGTATTCGCTGTTCGTCGGTCTGCCCTTTCCGGAATCAGCCGAATATCCAAACAGCTCCTGAATGGTATCCATATTGCCCCTCATCCAGGATACCTCAATTGCATTGCGGATTGCACGTTCAACCTTTTGGTCTGTTGTGTGATACAACCTTGCGATTTCCGGATACAGAAGCTTCGTCACACTTGTCACAACCTCCATATCCTCCTCTGAAAGTAAAATCGCCTTACGCAGATAATGGTATCCTTTCAGATGTGCCGGAACACCCATGTCCAGCATAACTCTTGTCACATATTGTTCCTTGTTCATTGTTACTTCGTTCATAATAAATGAACCTCCCCTCTTTTCGCCCTTTATCGCGTGTTTTTTCGTTACACCAACATTGTAGCAACTGTTTCTACAATTGTCTAAATCACGAATGACACCTTTTTTTGATAAAAAACGTGCATTTTGTGTTTTGAACAACACAAAACGGGAAGGTATATAACAAATTTGTTACATGCGTGCCTGATCGACATTTTCCCGAAACCAGTCGTATGCCAATCTCACACCCTCCTCAAGCTCCACCTTATGCGTCCAGCCGAGCGCGTGAAGTTTGGTGACATCTGTCAGTTTGCGCGGTGTGCCATCCGGCATTGCACTGTTCCAAATAATATCTCCTGTATATCCGACTGTATTTTTTACGGTTTCAGCAAGCTGTCTGATGGTCACTTCCTTGCCGGTTCCGATATTGACATGACTCTCACCGCTGTAATTCTCAAGCAGGAACACGCATGCATCTGCCATATCATCCACATACAGAAACTCACGAAGCGGAGAACCGGTTCCCCACAGCTCGACCGCCGGCGCACCGTTTACCTTTGCTTCATGGAACTTGCGGATCATGGCCGGCATAACATGAGAGCCATTCAAATCATAGTTATCATGCGGACCGTATAGATTGGTCGGCATGCAGCTGATGAAATCATCTCCGTATTGTCTCTTATAAAATTGGCACATCTTAAGCCCTGAAATTTTTGCCAGCGCATAGGCCTCGTTGGTCGGCTCAAGCGGACCCGTCAGAAGTGCCTCCTCCGGAATCGGCTGCGGTGCCATCTTTGGATAAATACAGGTACTGCCAAGAAACAACAGCTTCTTCACCCTAAAATCATGACAACACTTAATGATGTTGCACTGAATCTGCGAATTCTCATAGATAAACTCTGCAGGTGTCGTGTTGTTTGCATTGATACCGCCAACCTTTGCAGCGGCAAGCACGACAACATCCGGTCTTTGCGTCTCAAAAAAGGTTCGGACTGCTGCCTGATCGCAAAGATCAAGCTCCTTGTGTGTACGGCCGATCACATTTTCGTACCCTTTGCTCTTTAGGTTGCGGACTATGGCACTTCCGACAAGTCCTCTGTGTCCCGCAACATAAATCTTATCTGTCTTATTCATACTACCATTTACTCCCTAAGCCTGTGCTTTGTATTCCTCGCAGCTCATTCCCGCGATTTCCTTCATATCGGCATCCATCATCATGGCAACAAGTCCCTTGAAGTCTACGCGGCGTTTCCAGCCAAGCTCTCTTTCTGCTTTTGAGGCATCTCCCCAAAGGAATTCGACCTCTGCAGGACGGTAAAACTCCGGATTGACATCCACAAGAAGCTTTCCTGTCTTTGCATCGTATCCCTTCTCATCAACGCCCTCGCCTTCAAAGCGGATTTCGATTCCAAGGTTTGCAAACGCCTCTACGACAAATTCACGTACGGTGTGTGTCTCATTGGTCGCAAGCACAAAATCGTCCGGTTTGTCCGCCTGAAGCATCATCCACATACCTTCCACATAATCACCGGCATATCCCCAGTCACGCTTTGCATCCATGTTACCCAAAGAAAGCTTTTCCTGTTTTCCTGCAAGAATATTGGCGATGGCAAGTGTAATCTTACGCGTCACAAAGTTCTCGCCCCTTCTCGGGGATTCGTGGTTAAACAAAATACCGTTGCAGGCAAACATATTGTAGGACTCACGATAGTTGACCGTGATCCAATACGAGTAAAGCTTTGCAACACCATATGGACTCTTTGGATAAAATGGTGTTTTCTCGCTCTGCGGCGCTGTCTCAGGAATACCGCCAAACAGTTCTGACGTTGATGCCTGGTAATATCTGCAGTTCCCGCCATTGACACGGATCGCCTCAAGAAGCTTAAGCGTGCTGACGCCTGTTGCCTCCGCTGTATATTCCGGCACCTCAAACGAAATACCGACATGCGACTGTGCCGCAAGGTTATATACCTCTGTCGGTTTGATCTCGCCAATTAAGCGCATTAAGTTGCTTGAATCTGTCGTATCCGCAAAGTGCATAAAGAACTTCACCTTGTTGTATTTGGAACCAAGCAAGTGATCGATCCGCTGTGTATTGCTGATACTGTGACGGCGTACAAGACCGTGCACCTCATATCCCTTTTCCAATAAAAACTCTGCAAGATAGGACCCATCCTGCCCCGTAATACCTGTAATCAATGCTACATTTCTCATTCTGCTTCTCCTTTATTTTACAAAGCCTGCTTCGGCCAAACCTACTTGCTATCTTATCATATTTTTCATGTCTATGCCACATTTCATAGACATTTTATCGCAATAATGCTAAACTATTTTCGAGACATAAGGAACGACTTACGAGGGGGAATCCATGAATTATTATTTTTCTGCACTACTTTCCAACAAAATCTTAATCTGTGCCGCCACAGCATGGGCATTTGCACAGGTTTGTAAATTCATCATTCATATCATAGTCAATCGCAAAGTAGATTTTGAGCGTCTGATCGGAGACGGCGGCATGCCCAGCTGTCATTCGTGTACTGTCTGCGCGACCGCTTCTGCGACCGGTATTCTATGCGGACTGGACAGCCCTTATTTTGCGATTGCTGCCATTCTCGCCATCATCGTTATGCACGATGCAATGGGTGTCAGACTTGAGACCGGCAAACAGGCAGTCATCATCAACGATATGATGGAGCTGCTAAAAAATATGGGAAGTTCCTTAAAAACTCCCCATGAAAAATTATCTGAATTCGTAGGACATACACCACTTCAGGTTTGTGTCGGCGGATGTCTCGGCATCATTTATGCAATTGTATTTACAATGAATTTTTAACAACGTCAAAAGCAGGGTTATCAATCCTGCTTTTTGCTTTTCTCCACTGTGTCAATCAGATACGGCGGACGGTTGCGCGATGCATCCAGTGCTCTCCAGACATATTCTCCCAGGATTCCCATCATCAGCATCATAATGCCAAATGCGAATAATACGACACACATCAGCGATGCCCATCCAAGGATTGGGGTGCCTACCGTACACTTTTCGACAATGACCTGTATCATCAAAATCAAAGATGCCAGGAAGAACAGAACGCCCATTGTTGACATACAGCGAATCGGGAAATAGCTGAAGCTCATCATGGAATCCATCACCAGCTTCACTTTTTTGCCAAGCGTCCAGCGGCTCTTACCCACTTCCCTGTCTTTTCTGTGGAAGTAAACCATGTCTGTCTGAAAACCTGCCCAGAGCACCTGAAGTGTCAGGGAAGAGTTTTTCTCATCGAGCATTTCAAGGACCTGAATGACTTGTCTGTCAAGAAGATAGCAGTCGCACCCGCCTTGCGGCATGCGGTTGTTGATAAACTTGCGCACGATGAAATAATACATACCGGCAAAAAACTTTTTGACCGGATTCTCATCGCGGGAAGCACGCACTGCCAGCACGACTTTATTGCCCTTTTTCCAGCTTTCATACATCTCTAGGATAATCTCGGAATCTTCCTGCAAATCCGCCTGCTTTGTCACGGCACAATCACCTGTGCAGACCGATAATCCGGCAAGCAGCGCCGCATGCTCTCCAAAGTTTCTCGAAAGCTTCACGCACTGGACGTTTCCGTCCATTTCCTTAATCCGGTTCATGATTTCCCAGGAATTATCTCCGGAGCCGTCATCCACAAACACAAGCTCGTATTCCCCAAGCTTTCCGAGGATTTTGGCTTTCATATCTTCATATAACATCATCAGTGTGTCGGAATTGTAATATACCGGCACAACAATTGAAATTTTACTCATACGTATCTACTTTCTCACTTCCTGTAAAAAGGTTTCGTAATCTCTAATATACTCACTGCCGTCATAATGTTCGCTCGCAAGAACCAAAAGGACCGAATCAGCCGAAAAATCATACATATCCTTCCAAACCATCGTCGGCAGATAGAGTCCCATACGCGGCTTGTTTAATTCAATAATGTCCGTCTCGTATCCGTTGTCGACCTTTACCTTGCTCGTTCCCGATACATTAATCAGCACAAACTCCGTACGTCGGTTGGCGTGCTGCCCTCTGATGACAGTCGCATCAGACCCATACATATAAAAAACGCGTTTGATTTCAAACGGGATATCTTTCCCGCTGCCCTCTGCAACGACAAGATTCCCTCTCTCATCTCCAAATTCGCCAAATTCCAAAATTTTGTACTGCTCTTTGATATTCATCTATTATTTCCTCAAATTCGTGTAGCTATTCAGATTTCAAATGCATTCAGTGTCTCAATCACGTATTGCAGTTCCTCTGCGGTCATGCCATTGTACATCGGAATGGATAACACATGCTCCGCATACGTCTCGGTAATTGGAAAATCTCCGGTTTGATGACCAAGATATGCATATGCCTGTGACAGATGCGGCGGAATCGGATAATGGATAATCGTACCGATACCACGCTCCTTTAAATAGTCAATCAGTTGTTGTCTATGCTCTGCATAAATGACAAACTGATGCCAGATATGTTCAGCGCCCTCCCTGATGGTCGGCAATGTAAAATAAGGGCTTTTCAGTTCGTTTAAATAACGCTGTGCAATATCCTGTTTTTCCCGCGCGAGTTCATCTAAGTGACGAAGGCGCACACGAAGAAGTCCGGCCTGCAGTTCATCCAGTCTTGAATTGACACCAACCACTTTATTGTAGTAGCGCTTTTCACTTCCGTAATTGCGAAGCACTTTGATTTCTGCAGCAAGCGCTTCATCATCTGTCACGATTGCACCGCCATCACCAAATGCGCCGAGATTTTTGGATGGGTAAAACGAAAAGCATCCAATATCCCCAAATGTACCTGTCATCCGGCCTTTATAAGTTGCCCCATGCGACTGTGCACAATCCTCAACAAGCTTCAGGTTATGCTTTTTACAGATCTCACATACACGGTCCATCTCACAGGCCTGTCCATACAAGTGAACGACCAAAACCGCCTTTGTCTTATCTGTGATCGCCTGTTCAATCTGACTTGCATCGATTCCGTACTGTGCATCCGGCTCTACAAATACCGGGGTCGCTCCATTGATTGTCACACCCATGACACTTGCAATGTACGTATTGGCCTGTACAATGACTTCATCCCCCGCGCCGATGCCAAGTGCACGAAACGCTAAAATAAGTGCATCAAGTCCGTTGGCCACACCGACACAATACTTGCTTCCGATATATGACGCAAACTCCTGTTCAAATGCTTCTACTTCCTTGCCGAGCACATACCAGCCTGAACGCAGCACTTCAAGTGCTTTGTTTTCAAATTCCTCCTGATATGCAAAAAAGCCCCGGTCCAATCTATTTGGCATGATTTCCATAAAGAAATCCCTCCGTCTACCATCTCTGCCCATTATCTAGTCATACAGATTTAGTATAGCATTGCTGCTTTTTGTAGTCAAATGGTTCTCTTGGTGGTATACTATATTTACAATGTCCGCAAATGTGGGCGTTCGCCAGGGCAAATCCATTGAAAGAATAAAGAACATGCAGGAAGTTAGTAAGAATAAACAATTAATGATCAATATGGTGGCAAGTCTCTTATCGTGTCTCGTAAGCCTTGCCATCTCCTTTTTTATTTCACCGACCATCATTGCAAAGCTCGGCTTTGAGGCGCAGAGCTTTTGGACAATGGCAAACAACTTTGTCAGCTTTGCCTCGATTGTCACGATGGCATTAAACTCTATGGCAGGCCGTTTTATTACGGTGCACATCCATCAGGGCGACTTTCGGGGCGCCAACACCTACTTTAACTCTGTCATGTATGCCAACATGGCGATTGTGGCAGTTTTGGTGCTCCCATGCACAGCCGTTGTCTTTTATCTGCAAAAGCTTGTCAACATCTCACCGGAGCTGTTATATGATGTCAAGCTCTTATTTGCAGTGACCTTTTTGAGTTTTATGGTGACGATTGTCAGTGCGACCTTTTCCACTGCAACCTTTGCTGCAAACAGGCTCGACCTCTCGGCAATGCGCACGATTGAGTCGCAGCTTATGAAGGCCATTATCCTTGTGGCACTGTTCCACTTTTTCCCAATCCGGATCAGTTACCTCGGGATTGCGACGCTTCTGGCAAACGTCTATCTGTTTTTGACGTACATCCATTATACGAAGAAGCTGCTTCCTGATATTCAGGTAAGTCCGAAATATTTTGATATCCGTAAGGTATTTGAAATTTTATCCGCAGGCATTTGGAACACTGTGATGCGAAGCGGCCAGCTGCTGACCAACCAGCTTGACACATACCTTTCCAACATCTGGATTGGCGGGGACGAAGGCGGCTATGTCAGCACAGCGACAACCATCGCCAATGCAATCAACACACTGTATGAGACCGTCTCTGCGGTGTTTACGCCATCGCTTACCATCAGCTTTGCCAAAGAAAACAAGGAGGAGCTCACCGAAGATTTGAAGTCCGCCATGCGACTGACCGGTCTGTTTGCCAACATTCCGCTTTGCTTTGTCATTGCGTTTGGTATTCCGTTTTATTACTTATGGCTCCCGGCCACAAAGCACTTTGCCGTCCCGACGATTTATATTCTGACGCTTCTCATCATGTGCGGAACGCTCGTCGGCGGTGCAATCAGTCCTTTGTTTAATGTCTACACCATTGTCAACAAGCTCAAATGGAATTCGATTGTCACACTCCTTATGGGCTTTTTGAACGTCGTGATTGTGTTTATTTTACTGCAGTTCGATGTGCTGCATCCATATGGATTATTTTTCATCGCAGGCATTTCATCGATTCTCGGTATCGTCAAAAACCTAACCTTTACACCGATGTATGCAGCGCACTGCTTAGGTCTGAAAAAGCGCGTATTTTATCCGACCATCATCCGTTATATGTCCGTTACAATTTTGATGGCCGGCATCTTTACCCTGTATAACCGCATGATTTCGACCGAAAGCTGGCTTGTCCTATTTGCCGACATCCTTCTTTGCGGTGTGACAGGCCTGATCCTGAATTACCTCATTTTATTTACGAAAAAGGAGCGTCTCATTTTCCAGGAGACGATTTTCCGGTTTTTGAAACGAAACCGCGGATAAATCATTCACGCATACCGTACACGGAGGAACGGATTATGATCCCAAAAACACTCGGCATCGTCAGTACGCCGTATCATCTGATTGTTTTTTTATATCTAAAGGAAAGTCTGCTTAAGGACCACATCGTGGATCTCGTTGTCACCGACAAGACGCAGTTTATGGAAGAGACGTACCATAAGGGTGGCTTTGACCGTTTTTTTCACAAGGTCTATTTTGCAGATGCGCGCAAAATCAAAAATCCGTATAAGGGCGCTTTTACGACGCTTTTGGAAAGCATGGTTTATAATCCGACCACCAAAACCTTTTTGGATAAGCCCTTAGATACCTATGATCATGTGTATTTTGCTTCCCCGGGCATGCCGGATGAAATCGTAAAGGAGCTCGCCAAATCGCTCATTTTAAAAAACAGACAGGTGACCTTTTCGAGGTTTGAGGACGGGTTTGCAAGCTACACCAAACCGCCGGTTCACGTGGTCAGTTCTGCGTCCGGTCAGACGCTCTATCAAAAATTGAAACGCTTCGATGTAGCAAAGCAGGAACAGACACTTTATCTGTTCGAGCCTGCGCTTGCAGAGCCGGACATTGGCAAGTCCGGATTTACCCTCACAAGAATCGAGCGGGATAAACAGCTTACCGAGTGCGTCATAACCATGATGAAGCAGATGCTTGATTTTGCGCCAAAAGCACTGCCGGGCGATGTCGTATTTCTAGGTCAGGGTACAGCAAATGGTGCCGGCAATGTCGATACGTACCAAAAGCTGATTTACGAAATCGCCGGAAAGGTGGGCTCGCGTTTTTGCATGAAGCCGCATCCGCGCGGTGTCAACGACCGGCTTGGAGATTCCATTGCATATTACCTCGACGACTGTCCATTTGAATTAGCGTGCGCTAACAAAACGTTTGAAGACTGTACGCTTATTTCCTATTATTCAACAGCCTGTGCTTCCGGCAGCATCCTGTTTGGCAGTCAGGCAAAGGTCATCTTTCTCTATCCGCTCGCAGAGGATGCCTTCAACGAAAAATGTGCGTATGAACATTATTTCAAAACGCTCACTGCGCTTTATCCAAACATTCATATCGCACATTCCAAAGAGGAGCTTTGGGCGCTGCTTGACGCATAAGCATTCCCGCTTTTTCGTCAACCATTCCATCCTCTTTTTTATTCAACTCTTTTTAGAATACTATCCGGTGCGTCCGGATTGATGTCACTGACATAGACACATTCATAGGTCGCACCATGGTATTCTTTTTTTTCTCCGATTTCCAATCTTCCCTGTTCAATATACAAAATATAATTCGGAACCTGCGTATTTTGGTCGGTTCCGTTTGTATCGTTTTCATCGAGGATCACATGATAAAGCTTTGTATCCGGCAGATGGTTTCGCATCATGAGCCAGAGCGGATAGTCATAGCCATCACCTGAAATCGATACCCCGATTTTGTCTTCATCAAGCTTTTCAAGCTGCGTAAGGAGCTGCTGATAAGCTGTATAGCGGTTGTTAAACAAAAAGTACCTGCTCTCACGGTCCTTCATGCCTGCAGCCATATAGTCTGCTGCCGGTTTCATATTATAGATAACCGGCCTGATACAAAATACTGCCGATAACAGTGCACAGACTCCGACCGCAATAGACATTGCCGCTTTCTTTTTCCCGTCAAAAACAGCATAAACGGTATGTCCGCTTGTCACAGTCATCATGGCAAGCGCGGGATACATCAGTCTCGTCCCCCAAGGCTGCCAGCGAAGCAGCGCCATGATAAACCCAAGACTCAGCCAGCCGGAAATGACAAATCCGATGTTGAGCTTTCTGTAAAACGGTAGCGCATCTCCTGTGGCGCTGTTTGCTTGTTCCACTGCCAAATTACCTGTCTGCGTCTTCTTTTTTGATACCGCGGAAATGAGATATGCAACGAGTGCAGCCACCAAAACAATACCGGCAAGCAGCGCCAGATACGCAACGACGGCACTCGACGTCTTATCATGGCTATACATATCATCGCCCATGTTCATATGGTGCAAAAAATCAAAGCCATGATAGGAAATCGCCTCGTTGTTAAAGTCGACCTGCAAAAGGCTCCCAAGCCGGATTGCAAACCGGTAAACAACTCCATTGAGTGGTCTAAGCAGATGCTGCGTGATGAGCAGCGAATAATTTTTGCAGATATTCACCAAAATATATTTGACGTTCTTCGTCGCAACCATAATATTGGCACTCGTCGTGTCTGCCATCAGATGTCCGCAGGATAAGTAGGTGCGGATGAGCGTTTCCGAGATGAGCACAAGCAGTGTACTTCCTGCCAGAAGCGCGCTTTTCATTAAGTTCTTAAAGCTGTCTTTTCGTCTGATGCAAACAATCAAAAGCCACGGCATAAAAAACAGCATGGATGCGCAAATGCTCGACTTGGTCAAAAATGCGAACGCGGCCGCCGCGCCAATGCAAAGCAGCTCCTTTTTTTGCGCTCTGTCAAAGGTAATCTTTGAAAACTGCACGAAGTCCACAAAATAGTAAAGGAAGATGGCAAACCACATACTCGCAAGCAGATCGTTTTGCGTCGTAATCGCCTGCGATATGGTAAGCGGCATCGTCATATACAAAAAGGACGCAAGCAGCGAACAAAGCCTGCTCGTTCCAAGCTTCCTTGTCGTCGCATACAGAATGATACAAGTAACAATCATGCTGCCGTATTGCAGCAGATTTAGGAAGGAATCATTTCCGTTTAACAGAAACATATGCAGCATTTCGTATTCAGACATAACCGGAGAATAAATCTGCCTGTCGATGCATGAGACATAATGCGCCACGCTGCCATTGTCAATCCAGTGCCCGATTCTTCCCAAATGGTATGTCATGGAATCATAATTGTACGGAACCGTAAACAGGGCGCCCACAAGCAAAATGATGCCTAGCACAAGCATCCCCAAAAGCATTGTCTTTTGCAGCAGATTTGCATCCTGCCACCGCTTTGTGATATCCCCTCTTCCGAATGCGACGTGCTCTCCCCTCGCATTCATGGCACCAAGCAAAACGGTCACTGCAAGCACAATGCACCAGCTTACAAAAATGGTCCATTTATTTATGAGCGACGGGAAACTCCATACATTTGTGATGACAAGAAGCAGTACATGATATAAGATCATTCCCTGCACAAGCCCCTCCGTAAATTTCTTCTTGGCATTCCATCTCGTATAGACAAGTGCTGCAAACGCAGCCGGCAAAATCAAAATCATAACATCCACCTAATCCTATTTACACATAATAGTTCGGGTCCACTGCCGGTTTTCCAAAAGTGACTCCCACCCAAGTATACCTTACCGGACTACCCGCGTCAAAATTTATTCTTCCCCTTCTTTTTCATGTGCGCTCCCTTGCCGCTCTTTTGACACAATCAGCCTTCGGTTGTATACTGAAAAGGTATCCGTTTAAGCTGCTTTGAGAACGGGAAATACATACTATTTCATTCATAGAAAGATAGGGTTATTGTATGAAGCAAATTACTTCTTTTTTGAAAAAACATAAAGTTAGCTGCCTCTTATTTGTGTCAAGTCTCCTCATCTGGGGCGCGACATTTGTCACAGACCGCAAGGTCTTTAGCAGCGACCCCCTCAACATGAACTGTCTGCCGATTGATCTGCAGATGGTTCCGTTTATGCATATTGCCAGCAAGCTTCTTCTTCTGTTTGTTATGTTCGGACTGCTTTGGTTTGCCAAAACAGCTCTCTCGCATAAAACCCTCCTAATCCCGTTTGTCATTTTCATGGTCATCTATGCCCTCGGGCTGATTGCCACATATCCCGGTTATTTTATGAGCGATGATCCGATCATTTATGCCTATGCATCCAGATATTATCCTGTTTACTGGCACTGCTATCTGACGAGCTTATACTATATGATTGCCATGAGCCTGATTCCTGCATCGTGCGGTCCGGTTCTGTTAAACGGCATCTGTCACAGCATCGTTTACGCATATATTTTCCACGAGGTATGGCACTTATATTCCGGCAAAAAACGCTACGCCGCATTACTTTTGGGCGTTCTTCCGTTTAGTCTTCTCGGCGGGCTTATGTGTTTCAGACCGGCGCTTTATGCCCCGTTTTTCCTTGGCTACGTTGCATTTTTCATCTTTGAGCATAAGAAAAAAGCAAGCCTTACCACGGCAAAGCTTTTGGTAATATCCCTCACGACAGCCATTCTTGCGATATGGCGCAGTGAAGCGATTGTACTATTATTTTTTGTATTTTTCATTGTTTATTATGCGTACCGCGGCGCATCCAAATCGCTTGGCAAAAAGGGGGCGTTCCTTTTGCTCTTAAGCCTCATTGTTTGCTTTGGCGTCATCAAAGCGCCTCAGTCGCGCGGCGAGAAATTATTCTACGGCAGTGATTATCTCATTATTTCAACGACAAGACCACTGTCCGTGATCGTCCACCGTGACCAGACGTACGAGGGTGCCGAGGAAGACCTTGCAAACATCAGTGCCGTCACAGAGTTTGGATATCTCCACAATGACTCACTCTCCTGCAGCGCCTACAACCGTTACAACAGCGATCATAACGAAGGGAAATACACCGAAACGGGCGCTGACAGGGAAACACAAAAACGCTATTTAAAAAGTGCTGTGCGCATGATTTTACACAATCTGGATTTATATATTGGTGAGCGCATCCAGCTGTTTTGTGTCACAAATGGCATTTTTGATTACAACCAGGATATGGTGCTCCACCTAAAACCTGTCGTAACGACGAACTTCCATCTGTATGACCACGACCGTGCCTACGGCTTTGAGCTCATTGACGGCAACAAACGACTGCCGCTTGTTACGGATGATGACTATGCGCTGTTTTGGTTTGAACACGGCGGCGAAGCATATATTCCGATGCTGCTCCTTCTTGGTATCTTAACGTGCCTGTCGTTCCTAAAAAAGCGGCATTTGACTTTGGCATTTTGCCTCATGATGTTAGCAAGAGAGGCAGTCATTTTCCTGACTGCCCCTGCAAGTTTTATCCAATATAGTTATCCTGTGATGTATGCGACAGCTTTTTTACTGCTGATTGCCTTATTTGACACGCGTTTTTTTGCCAAACAGACAAAGGTTGAGGACGGCAATATGATTGCAGATCCAAATGAGTAATGCACTAAACAGACACATCACGCCAAACGTCGCCAGGATGACAAGAATGCTTGTCAGGCTGTACGGCGAAAACGTCTCATCGCCAAGTGCGCGCATGCGGACAAAAAAGCCATGCATCACATACTGGCACACATACAGCTGTAATGTATACTGACCAATCAAGGCAAGCCCATTTTGGAGCGTGCCTTTTTTGATGCGTTTTACCGCATAAAAAATGGCATATGTGCCACATGCGCCGGCGCACATACGAAACAGCGTCTGTGTCAGATTCGTCACCGCCTGCATATCAAAGAGTACACACATCGCCGCAAAGCTGACACCGCATACAATTGCAAGTCCCCTGTAAAATCCCGGTCTGAGATTTTGAACGATCGATATTTGTGGCAAAAATGCCGTCACAGAGTACGCCGCAACATAAAACGGCATATAATTGACGGTTAACGATGGACTAAGAAACGTATTTCCGACTCTTGCCTGCACGAAAAATCCGAGGTAAAAAACAATTGTAACTGCAAAAAAGATAAGCATCTGTCCTTTTTTGACAAGATAGGAAATCCATTCTGCAATCATAACGAGGATTGTTACGATAAAAAGTGTCATCAGAAACCAAAGTCCTGTATCGAGCTGAAACAGCAGTTCTTTGATCCGTTGAACCGGATGCATGAAGTCAAGCAGGAGAGGCCATACAAAAAATGGCACAAGATAGGCGAAGGCGCGCTTTCCCATCTGCAAAAGAACTTCCCTTCCGGTTCTCCTTTGCCGGTGCATTCCCGCCAGGAATCCGCTAACTGCCATAAACAGCGGCATTTGCACGCAGGCAATCATGTCATACAGATATGGATCACTTTCAGCCATATTGTTCCATACGATACAATGCCCAAGCATCACAATAAGTATCGCAATTCCCTTCACTGCGTCAATTGATAAGTCCCGTTCACGCACGTTTCCACTCTCCCAATCTCGTAAAGAGTGCCATCGTAAATACAATGACACATAGTTTCAAAGCACTCATCAAATATACATTCTCATGCATTCCAAGTATAACCGGCACCAGACCGGCGCCGCCGATCAAAATCGCAAAAATGAGCATATGGTAACACAAAATCGTTAGCGTATGCTTTCCCGGTCTTGTCAAAAACTCCGGAATTCCCTTTTGTGCTTTGTGGTCCCAAATGAAACAAACAAAGCAAATAAGCGCTGAGGCAATGACCGAATTGTATATGCAAAGGACGACATGTTTCCCAAAATCCGCAATCGACAAATTGGCTGAGCCATTATAAATTGCTGTCCCAATAAAGATTGCTGTGCAAATGAGCGCCGCGGCTTTCACAATACGGTTTCCCTGCTGTAGAAGGCGCGCAAAGATATCATATTTTTTGAGGCAATATCCCGCCTGCGTCAAGAGACCAAAAAGTGGCAGGCTGTCGACACTCCATGGAAGCAGTGTCTTAGAAAAGAAAAAATAGACATTTTGCAGCACATACAAACCAAACAGCACACCAAACACCTTTCCCTGATGTCCCCGAAATTTGCGCATCAAAGCATCGAACAAAAGAAGCGTCAGAAACAGCGCCGGCAAAAACCAGGTCGGTGCATTCAAATATTGATAAAAAAGCACATGCGGCTCACGCCCCCGTAAGCACAACTGATTGCGCGCATAAAAAATCCCGAGAATTCCTTCCCATGAAAGGCAATTGATATCATGCCTTATGATGGCATCCTTACAGACAAAAAACAAAAGAAGTATCGCATTCGCTGTGAAATAGGGAAGCAGTAGTCTCTTTGCTTTTGCGACTGCAAACGTTTGATAGGACTGCTTCTTCGTCTCATAAGTATACCCGGACAGGACAAAAAAGACAGGCACAAAAAACATACCTCCCCAGAAGTTCACGCCGGGAATACGCACCCCTGCATGATTCAAAAGGACGATAAAGATTGCGATTACTTTGACGAAATCTATCCACTTTTCTCTCTTTTGTTCCATACTGCCTCCGCTCATCCGTCACAGTCCCCATCTTATTGAAGGCGCCACGTTATTCACTGCTCAATTTTTTGCTAATGATACCCGCAAGCTTCATTCCCGGCTTTTCCACAAAACGGTTCAAAAGATCAGAAAGTTCTGTTGTTACGACAAACGTTGCCACATACACAAGCAGTGTAGCAAGATAATAATTCACACAGCCATGCAGAAACAGATACAGTCCACAGCCAAACGTACACATAATCGGAAAATGGAGCAGATAAAAACCGTAGCTTGTTTTGTTAAACCGGACAAACACCCTGTTTCCAAGCAGCTTTCTCGGCCACTCTAAATGCAGAAGCGCATACAACACCATCGATGCGCCGATGATATAAAACAGGAGTACTTTTGCCGGAAAAAACTGATACATGGTGCCCTCATAGCGCTCACCAATCGGTGGAAAGCTGCCGAGGAAAAAGCCCAAAATCAGCAAAAGCGTCATAAGCCATTTCTGCCCTGAAAGCTTTGACAGCCATTTTGGCTCAGCATAAGTGAGGTCACAGACAACTGCACCGAGAATAAACGGCAGAAAATCTGTACGAATCAGCAAAATACTGCCTACGACATACGCCACATAACGCGCCTTTGTCTTGCCAAGCAGCGAAAGGATTGCGGCGACGAGAATGGTTCCCCAAAATTCATAATAAATAAACCAAAGCGGTCCGTTATAATGATTCTCACCTGTTATAAAGCATCCGACAAATGCCTCCTTCAGCGCAGCAAACAGATTTGGTAAAAACTGATTGTAGTTTCCGAAAAACACCTGACATCCCGTCAAAATAGACGCCTCATCATTTTTATAAAGTCCAAGCGCCATCATTGCAAAAATCAAAATGTTAACGACCACAATCGGCAATACAAGTCTGAAATATTTTTTGATGACGCCGCCGCCAAGTGACGACGCATCCCCCGTCGTGAAAAAGCGGTATCCGACAAAAAATCCACTGATTGTCATAAAAATGCGCACGCCGAATTTTCCGCCCATAATTAGATTCAGCGGTGTGGAACCGAGTAAATATTCCACACCCGGAACATGAAAATCTGCAGGATTTAACGAATAAATCCCGCAGTAGAATGCATTGATAAAATGAAAATTAAATATCATCAGACAGGCTAATACCTTCAGTCCATCGATATAATCCAGTTTTTGAGGCTGTTTCATAAGGCCTCTCCTTTCCATCTTTTCGTTATCGCATCACCTTGTGACTATCACGAACATAACAGAATACCAGATACATTGCAAGCAAAAGCTGTGCGATTGCAATATAGGAAAGCGGCAGGAAGCTGTCTCCCCTGAAATATGCCGCATAAGCCAAATAACAAATCGTCACCTGAATGATCGGTACAAAAAACTGCTCGATGCAGACAAGTCCATAAATGACCGATAGCACTGCTGCCAGTAGTCCGGCGCGTTCATCCATAAACGGCATCACATACGGCACCCATATGCAAAGCAGCACGCTGCCAAACAGAAGTCTTCTGTCATCCCACCCATATGGTCTTCGAAGTGCAAAGAGCGGAATCACGATGAGCATGACGAGTACTAACACGCGCATGGCACTGCCATATTCATGAATATAGCTTGCCGGTCCGAATATCTGGTAAATATTCGGATAATTGTAGCTAAGAAGTGTCTCGTATCTGGCCTCAGAAAGTGCTCCCTCGGCTGCAAAAAACACCGAAAACGAAGTGCTCCCTTTGTCAAGCACTTGGTGAAGTCCCATGCCGAGAAGCGGCGCTAAAAATCCGGATATATGGTTCCCTTTTCCCTCCGCTGTCAGATAGACAATCAGATAAAGTGGGAACACAAACAACGCATACGCATTTAACAAAAGCGCCACGCCATAAACAATTAGGGATAATACAAACAGCTTGCCATTGCTGTTTTTTCTGCCAAGCATCAGCAGATACAGTGATACGAGCACGATAAATACATAAATGGAATCTCCCATTCCCCAGACGGCACTGCCTGCCACCATCGGCGGCAGTACGAACAAAATACCGTACGCGAGCATGGCTTTTATCCGGTGTTTCGTAAAATACAACACCATTGCCGCGCCGATTACTGCCACAAGCACGTCAAAGACCGCTGTAATGAGTTTCATCGTACCATCCAAATTCTGATACGGTGCATGTTCAAGGGGTGCATTCCACATGGTGAGCCGCAACATTACACCGGCAACTGTCATACCGACAAGAAGCAGATAGTCAATCGGTGCAAGTCCAAGTTTTCCTTTTTTTAGAAGAAATGTAGTCAACAGTTTATCCATGAACAGCCTCCTGACCGGCAGGCTTTGCCTTACCCCAAATTTCCTGATAAATACTTACACCAAGATCTAACATCACATACACAAAAACGAGTGTATAGACACCCATCGGCAAAATGGTTGTCTTTGCAAGATAAATGCTGTAGCCGGCAAAGGATGACAAAATCACCAATACCGGAATATACCATTTTTTGACATAGACAAACGCATAGGCGATTGACATCACATCTACCAAAATTGCATAGCGCTCATGCATGTGCGGTAAGAAAAATACAACACACATCGTCAGGAGCATACCCATCTCCAGCATAAGTTTGCCGGACAACTCGTATGAGGCTTTTCTGGCAAGTGAATACATCATCACCATCAGCGCTGCAAGCGCCATCCAAACACCGGCATCTGCGTACTCGATGAGGAAGGTGTCCGTTCCGACGAGCTGGTAAATATTCGGGAATTTGTGTGAGAGCGCATAAATATCCATTTTACCCTGCGCCTGCATAAAATAGACGCTGATTAAATCGATAAAGCTTTGCCCTGCAAGAAGACCCGGAATAATTCCGACGAGATACATCCCCGGAATAAAAAGGAAATGCTGCATTTTCACTTTGCCCTTCATCCACAAAATTACATAAAGCGGCAACAGGAATAATGTCTGTAGCTTGAATGCAAACGCGATTCCATAAAACATCATGGAAATCGCCGGTTTTTCTTTCATCATAAAATATAATGACCAAAGGACAAAGCTTGTAAAGATGATGTCGCACTGCGCCCAGGCTGCGCTGTTTGTCACAATGGTCGGTGCAAGCAGGAGACATCCGTAAGCAAGCACTGCTTTTGTCTTATCCTTTGTCATCTGATACACAAGCAGCATCACGGCTGCTGCTGCCGAAAAATCAAATACAATCGAAACGATTTTCATAAGGAGCAGCGGATTTAGGACCGGACAAATACTGATACACGACAAAATAAACAAATATGGTGTCGTGTAATCGACATATTCAAACTCCGCATTGAGTCCTTTAAGACCGCCACCTGCTTCGCGCAATGTCGCAATCCACGGCTCAAAAAAAATGGTATAATCATCTGCCACAATGCCGCGCATTACATAGCGGACATAAAGTGCAAGGACTGTCAAAAGTCCAAACAGAAGCACGTGCTTTTTCGTGCGCGCAAAGTCTCTTATTTTTTCATCTAACATATCGAGAGTCCTTCCACATTACATTGGCAGGTTTGCCATGTACTCCTTGATTGCATCATGCCAATCGGCAAACATATAGTCACTTGTCAATTTGAGCATATAGTTTTCCAGCACAGAATACGCAGGTCTCTTTGTCGGAGAATTGTATTCTTCTGTTGTAATACCCTGAACAACCGTGTCTTTTCCGGCAAGTCTGAGTACCTCTGCGGCAAAATCTGCCCAGCTGCATACGCCCTCGCATGTACCGTGGAACAGTCCGTAATTTTCTGTCGGCTCCAGGAATTTGATAGCCTTTGCTAACTCTGATGCGCTTGTCGGCGAACCGATCTGATCATTGACAACGCGGAGTGTATCGTGTGTTTCAGAAAGTGTAAGCATTGTTTTTGCAAAATTCTTTCCGTCTCCGTAAAGCCATGCTGTACGAATGATGAAATAATCCTTTGCGAACTCTTTTACAAAGTTTTCACCCGCTAACTTTGTACGTCCATACATACTAACCGGGTTGGTTGCGTCAAACTCTGTGTATGGTTTGGTACCATTGCCCTCAAACACATAATCTGTTGAAACATGGATTATCTTGGCACCGGTTTCTGTGGCTGCAATACTGAGGTTTCTCGGTCCAATGGCATTGATTTTGTATGCGTTATCGCCATCTGTCTCACATTTGTCGACATTGGTATGTGCCGTATTTACCATATGGTTCTTCCGCCGTCTAGGATGACCGTTGCGCCGGTCATATATGAGCTTGCATCGGAAAGCATGTACAGTACTGTTGCCGGGTATTCATCCGGGCGTGACATTCTGCCCATCGGGATAAGCTCACTGATGCGTTTAACAAATTCCTCATCCTGTCCGTTGAAAAGACTGGCCGGACAAAGTGTATTCACACGCACGCCCTTCTTGCCCCAGTATGTAGCAAGATATTTGGTCAATCCCATCAGGCCGTGTTTGACTACCGAGTAGGAAACCGGCTTGATAATCTGTTCTTCCTCCGGAATGCCTTCTTTTCTGTAAATCGACTGGTTTGGTGAAATCACACCATAATCAGATGAAATATTGATAATCGCACCCTTTCCCTGTTTTTCCATGACTGTACCAAATATCTTGGCACAAAGGAATGAACCGGTCAGTCCGACCATCAAATCCTCCTGCCAGATATCGAGTGGGAAATTGTGGAACTGGATGGCGCCCATATTTTTGGAACCACCCTCCATCTTTGGGTTGTTGGCCGCATTATTAATCAGCCCGTCAATATGTCCGTATTTGGCAAGCAGCGCATCCCTGATTTCGCAAAGACTTTCCTCTGCTGTGATATCCGCAACATACGTCTCAATGACCGCATCAGGATACTTCGCCATATATTCTTCTTTTGCTTTTTGGAGCGGCTCTTCAAAAATATCAAGTAAGACAGGAATGCCGCCGCCCTCAAGCACAGCCTCCATGTGGCGTCTTCCAATCAGTCCTGCGCCGCCGGTTATAATGACGACCTGACCTGTAATCATAAACTGATCAAATATCGAATGCAAGTTTTTGTCCTCCTTTTTCCATGGACTCTTTGATTGCGAGCGCAAGCTTTAAGCTCACAATGCCATCGTTAAGTCCAATTTCAGGTTCTGTATGATTGTTGATGCCATCGATAAACATCTGTAATTCCCAAATGAACATGTCATTTCTCTGAAAATCGTCATATAATACTTCGGTTACTTCATCGCCAATTGCCTTAAGTGACTTGTTTTTGATGATATCGACCTGCATTTTTCCTTTGCTTCCAATGACCGTGATGCCACGCTCCGGCGGGCTCTGGTAAAAATCCGCATGGCAGCTGACCGCAATATCGCGCCCCTTCCCGGGAATCGTCAGGATTGCATCGCACATATCCTCCACATCGATTCCAAGATTGCCCAATGTGCCACCCTGCGCAAATACACTTGTCGGCGCACCAAATAAATAGTATAAGTAATCAAGCTCATGCACAAGCTGGTTTGTCACAACACCGCCGCCCATATCTTTTCTTGCCATATAAGTCTCTTTGTAATCCTCATATGTATGCATCGTTGTCAGCCGCTCTCCGACCACAACGCGCACAGACAAAATTTCGCCAAGCTCTCCTGCGTCAAGTGTCTGCTTCAGCGCCTGTATTCCCGGATGCAGACGATTCTGATAGCCGACAAAAATCTGAACGTGATTCTCATCTGCGATCTGTCTTAGTTCCTCGATGCCTGTCAAATCATTGGAAATCGGTTTTTCCAAAAACAGATGGCAACCTGCCCTCGCGCACTTAATGGCACATGGAATATGCATATTGGTCGGATTGGCAATGAACGCGACATCCGGCTTTGTAGAGAGTGCCTCGTCCAAATCCGCATACGATGTAATGCCAAACTCCTCTTCTAACGACACACCCTCACGGATTTGCATCGTATCAGAAAAGGTACGCTTTAGTCCACGCACACGATACGCGATAATCTCTGCATCATCCCCATATACACGCCTGATATTCCTTAGATGTCTCTGTCCGATACTGCCGAGACCAATCATCAAAAATTTCATGCTTCCTTCTCCTTCATGAGCTGATCAATCTTTTCTTCATTGAGCGCAACTGCCTGCGAAAGCTTCCGCACGCGCTCTGACATACGGGAAAGTGTCACCGTCAAAATAAAAATAATCATGAGCGAAAAACAAAAGCCCAGGAAAAAAATCATATTGACCGGGGCCCAGATACCGAGCAGCGACGAAATCTTGACAAGGAGCACCGGAAAACAATCCAAAACCAGTACAAAAAAGATTGCTACTAACCAGGAAAGCGCGTATTTCAGCTCCAGGCTCCTGCGTTTGATCATATTGACAATCATAATCAGTGCAACGATCAGACATGCACCGATAATGAGTTGAATTTTTGCAGTCATCATATCTTCATCCTCCGATTGTTTGTTAGAATTGCGCGTCTATCTGATGCGCTCCACCAAAATCGCCAAGGTCACCTTCACCATGTAATAGATCGACTTAAGCGGCGAAATAGAGCTTACACCCTCCGTGCGCTCGCGCATAATGACCGGATATTCCTCAACTTTTTTGCCCATCCTTAAGATGGCAACCACGCTTTCCGGTTCCGGATAATCCTTTGGGTATACATTGGCGTATAGCTTGATAATATCGCGGTTTACCATACGCATGCCCGAGGTCGGATCCGTGATGCGTGCCCCGGTCAAAAGCTTAATAAGCACAGAAAAATAGCGGATACCAAATCGTCTTAAGCTGCTGGACTGAAAGCCCTCCTTCGTAATGTACCTTGAGCCGATTAACATATCCGTATGATTTTGAATCATGTAATCACGCATTTCGTGTAAAAACTTGGCATCGTGCTGCCCATCGCCATCAAACTGAATGGCATAGTCATACCCGTTTTGCAATGCATAGCGGTAACCGGTCTGCACCGCACCGCCAATTCCGAGATTGACCGGAAGATTCAGTACGTGCAGGCCTTTTTCCTTGCAGACCGCAAGCGTATTGTCCTTCGAGCAGTCATTGATGATCACATAGTCAAACTCCGGTGCATTCTGCATGATATCCCGCACAGTGTTCTCTATGCTCTTTTCCTCATTGTAAGCAGGAATAATAACTAAACTTTTCATATAGCTCCTTTTTCGTGCCCCATAAACTGCATAAGCACGCGGACCATTCTAAGGCACTCAACCAAAAATGCAAACCGCACATGATTTTCGCGAAGCGCTCTGAGTCCCTCAAAAAACGAATCAATATAATTTTTCAGTCCACCGGTGCTTGTCCCGCCATAGAACATATTGATGAGCACCTTTGGAATATAGGATAATTTCACGTTGCCGTCTTTGAGGATGCGGATCATAAACTCATAGTCGGCAGCAATCTTGTAATCTTCTTTGTATAGACCGTATGTCTCATAAACCTCTTTTTTGAGATATAACGTCGGATGTCCGGGCATCCATCCCGTCCGGATGCTTCCTTGTCCCATACGCCACTTGCGCACGATACGGTCACCATCTACATAATTTAAATCTCCATGGACACCGTCAGTTCCCTCGTCCTGCATCGCGCGGACCATATCTGATATGACATGCGGATTGGCATACGCATCAAAGCACATCCCGATGATGTCACCGCCTGCCATACGGATACCCTTATTGATGGCATCATAAATGCCGTGATCAGGCTCTGAAACATAGCGGAGCTTTTCTCCCCGCTCCCCGGCTGCTTTCCTGATTGCATCAAGTGTGCCGTCGGTCGATGCGCCATCGACAATAATGTGCTCAATATTGGGATAATCCTGCGCATTCACGCATGCCAGAATCCGTTCAAAATTTGCAACATCATTGTATGTCGTTGTGATGATTGATACTTTTGGTGTCATGTTCTCTCTTTCCTTTTAACCTCTAGTATACAACAGATTTCTAAAATTAGGAAGATGCCCACTGCCACGAGCATGAAAAATACATATTGACGGGCCGTTGCATATGGTTTTTGTTCATTTCGCGCTATCTGGAACATGAGCGCACCATTTTGTACCTGATTGCCTTTTGTGAGTGTTCCCTTTGGGTATGGCGCATACGTTCCGCAAGTGTATGTGACAAACGAAATCGTATCAGCTGATGCATCTGTTTTTTGCAGCGTAAGTGTATAGCTTGTATCTCCGTCTGGCGTAACCATATCCATCTCTTTGATAAAAGCGCCCTGATACGGCTGTCCTTCGGCCACAATTTGTCCCGACATCAATATCGTACCTTCCTCGTCAGAAAGAGAGACATCGTAGACCGCCTGACTGTTTTCGCCTGCGGTATTGCGCCACTGAAAAATCAGTTGGTTAAACGGATCATTTGTGACAAATGTCTGTCGGATAGGTGCATCGCCCATAAGCTCACCGTTTGCAATAATCTGATTGACAACAGGAGATTTGTACGTCGCCGCTTCCTTTGTCAGCACATCCTTCAGTGAGAACAAACTGCCCGTAGACACAAGGAGCAATGCCGCACAGACAATCACAAATCCGCCTTGTGCATATCGTTTCTCTTTGCCTCGCAAAACGTCCGATGCAAGACCGTTCCAGCCGTCAAGACCACAAAATAGCATACAAAACAAAAACGGCAGACTGTACTGTGCCCCGGTTTCCCATAACAGATAAAACAAAATACCGCCGAGAAATGTTAGCTGAAACAAATAAATCGCTCCGATATCACTTCGTCTTGTAAAACTGCATATAACTGATAGCGCGCTGCCCAAAATCGTAAGCAGCAGCATCGCCTGATGATACAAAACCGCCACATCCTTATGATGTCCAAATACATACGGATACATTCCATCCATATGCAGACAGTTCTCCATAAACAACACATAATTGTTGGTGCCATCTGACCATGTGTTTCGTATTTTTTGAAGTGCGAGATTCATAAATCCTTTGGCGCCAAGCTGCTGCGCTTTCTGCGCCATGCGCTCCCTCACAGCCGCCCGCTTTTCCTGCGCCGATGCAAAAGAAGCCGTGTAAGCCTCATCTTCTGCATTGTGACAGCCCGGCGGCGTCATACTCATCATGACCCAGTGCGTCGCCGGAAACGCACTGTCTTTTGTATCAATTCCGATTTGACGATTGAGAAACGGTTTGACAACCATAAAGCTGACAAACGCCGCAAGCAAACAGACTATGATTGGGAGAACCATCTGTTTGCCAACCTCCCTCGAACGCAAAAGCTTCAACCCTACACAGAGGAATACTGCAATAGCCGGTACAAGGCAGGTTGCGCGGATGAGCGTACCGACCGAGAGCACAATACCTGCCAAAACCGCACAAATCATCCGTCCGCCTAATTTTGGACCGGTCTCTTTTTCTTGTCTGACTGCTTTGCATGCCAAATACAAAAATCCCATAAAAAACGGCATGGAGAGCGTAATCGTATAATAGTAAGACACGCCCATATAAAAGAACGGCTGACAGATGATGATAACCAAAAGCATCGTATACGCTCTGTCAGAAAGCTCCTCAAATACAACCTTTGCAAGCTTCATCGTCAGGACAATTGCCAAATCTATGCAAAGCAGATTGCATGTATTTAAGACAAGGAGCCTTGCCATGCCTGTCCCTCCAAACAAATTCGCAATCGCTAACAAAAGCTTTGTCACAACTGCAAATGCATTCTGATTTGGATACTGGCCAAAATAATACAGCGCCTGTGGTGCAATCCCTCCGTCTGCAATAAGTGTCGAAACGCCGCCTACAACAAGCGCGCTGTCCCACATATATAAACTTTGATAATATAACAAAAAAAGCAGCTGTCCGCCAAGCAAAATGCATCCACACACCAGCCGCACAACGAAAAGTCCTCTTTTGCTCAAATATCCGAGCATGCGGTATATCAGGAAAAAGAACAATGCCAAAAAAGCTGTCGCCCCAAACAGCAAGCACTTGGCTCTTAGTCCGCCTGCAGCTTCAAGAAGCATCCCTGCCTCGGGCAACCTTGCAGACGCCTGCCACGCAATCACCATCAGGCATAAAAGCAGCAGCACCTGACTCATGCGCACACACGCACGCACTATCATTCTGATTTGTTTCATCTATTGTTACTCCTTATAAAGCTCCATATATGCTTCAAAGCATTTTTTCTGATCATAACGGTCTCTCATCAAAAGACACATATCGGTTCGTTTGCCTTCCTTTGTCATTTGAAGGACCGCTTTGTAGAGAGCTCTATAATCTCCTTTTGGCACAACCATTCCGCAAGCCGTCGGAACGGATTCACTGCTTCCGCCCGTATCAAACGTAATGACCGGGGTACCACATGCCTGCGCTTCCATATTCGTCGTCGGATAATTGTCCTCAAGTGTCGCATTGACAAACACATCCGCCGCCGTATAAAACGCCGCAAGCTCCTCAACACTTTCCGTTCTCGTCACTGCAAACAATTTGGCCGGATTATACTTTTGCTTCAGCTGTCGTTTCTGTTTTTTGCTGACTCCGACTACCACGACCTGATATGCGTTCGGAAGATCCTGCGCCAATTTTTCAAAATACATAAGACCCTTTCGTTTTTCCCATATATTGGCAACGCCAAGCACAATCTTTTTTCTTCGAAGGACACCTTTGATTGGCCTGTTCGTCGGCCTAAAGCACTCCAGATTAATGCCGTTTGGAATGACCACTACCGGATATTCCTTCAGAAACGACTGTCTGACAAGCTGTCCGAGCCATTTACTCGGCGTGACGATTGTCATATGCTTCACGCCCGAAAAAGCCTCCGCTTTGCGCACATAGGCATTCGCCGCATTGTCTTTAAACAGTGCATACGGATAGGCACTCCGATGGTACGCACACGATTTGCAGCCCTTTTTCCACTTATGACAGCCCGCATAATCAAAAAAAGCGCAGTGCCCTGTAAACGGCCAGCAGTCATGCAGCGTCCAAATCACCTTAACATCCGCTTCCTTAAGATAGGCAAACAAAAGTTCCACCTGTAAATAAAAGCCATGTAAGTTGTGCAGATGAATTACATCCGGCTTTAGCTCTCTTAACCATTTTACAAGTTCTTTTGTCGCAGTTTTGGAACCAAAGCCACTCTCTCCCCGGAAAAAATTACGAAGTACATGCATATAAAAATCCGGCTTACTGCCGATGCACATGCCAACAACCTGTTCCGGTTTCTTTCCCCTTCCGAAAATACAGTAATTCTCATAGCCCCTTTGCTCGCTCATTTCGTACAAATCCGCCATGATCCGTCCTGTGCTTCCACTGCCGCACACTGTATTTATTTGAACAATTTTGCGTGCCAACCTTGTCCCTCCTATGCCAAACTGTTATAATCATGATATCACTCATGAAAGAAGGCTATACTTATGTTAATCATACAACCGATTGGTGGATTGTGCAATAGAATGCGCGCGATAAACTCCGCCCGGATGCTGGCAAAAGAGCGCGGCGATAAGCTGACCGTCATCTGGAATGTCAATCACGAACTTGGGTGTCCGTTTGAAGAAATTTTTCAGCCAAATGACACACTGCGCGTGATCAATATCCACTCCAAATGGAATGTGCGCAAATTGTTCCATCAGCTCACCGCTCAGTTTATTCCCAATGACGAAATCAAAGCGCACAAAGGGGACGGCCTATTAGATGAGGCATTCCGCAAATCGCTTCGCGCAAAGGTTTATATTGCCACAGAAGAGCATTTTTATCCGTGCCACGAATATGATTTATTTGTACCTTCTGACGACGTGCAGGCGAAGATTGATGCAAAGAAGGCGCTTTTGGGTCCGCACTGCGTCGGTGTTCATATCAGACGTACGGACAACCTTCCTGCCATGGCCAAAAGCTCATCCGAGGCGTTTATCCGGTCGATGGAGGCAGAGCTTTCGCGCGTGCCGGATACACAGTTCTATCTGGCAACGGATGATATGCGCGAGGAGGAAGCACTCCGAGAGCGGTTCCCGGACCGCATCATTTCAAACGAGGGAAGGGATTTATCCCGCGACAGCATATCCGGCATCAAAGATGCCATGGTCGATTTGTACTGTCTCGCATCCACAAGCAAAATCATCGGCAGTTTCTTTAGTTCCTTTACGGATATTGCCGCCGATATGCGAAGCATTCCCAAAATAATAGCAGGAGAATAATCTCCTGCTAATTTTTATATAACCTCATTCAGCTCTTTGTGATAAATTTCACTAATTTGTTCCTGACAATCCAAAAAGATATCAACCATCATCGGGTCAAAATCAACCCCTCTGCCTCTCCTTATTATTTCAAAGCATTTATCAAGCGGCATCGCATCGCGATAACAACGCTTGCTCGAAATCGCCTCAAACACATCACAAATCGCAACAATGCGCGCCGACAGGGGAATCATCGTCTCCCGAAGCTCCTCCGGGTATCCGCGTCCGTTCCAACGCTCGTGATGATACATTGCAACCTCATATGCCATCTTCTGAAAATCCTCATCATCACTTTTTAGTGTTTGTGAAATAATCTCGCCGCCTTTGGTGGTATGTAATTTGACAAGTTCAAATTCACTTTCCGTCAGCTTGCCCGGTTTTTGTAAGACTGCATCCGAAACAGAGATTCTTCCGATATCATGAAGCTTTGTCGAGGAAATGAGACACTCAATGTAATCATCTGTCAAAACCTTTGGGTACAATCCTCGTTTCTGCATTGCCCTTGCAAGAACTTCGGTATACATACTGACGCGCTGAACATGCTTACCCGATACTTCATCCCTGTTTTCGGCAAGAAGCGCAAATCCCGTAATCATATCCTGCTGATGGGTCAGTATTTTCTGCATGGCAGCCTGCTGCTCAGCGAGCAATCTCGATGTGCTGTTTGTCATTGTGCCAAGCACACATGCAAGCGCAACAAGAACAAGCGCTCTTGGGATAATACCAAACACAATCAGGTTTCGGATCGTATCAAAGTTTTTATCCACAACATACTGATTAAAAAATGAAGCAAACTGCCCAATCGTCACGAAAGACGCTGTCAAAGCCGTTGCAATCCACGTCAGCCTCCTCGAAAAATACAGGCAGGAAATTAAGACCGGATACACATACACAATCACCACATGAAATGACAAAATAGATACCACCACAAGAAGAAAAAGACTGGCATCCAAAACATATATGTATTTCAATTTGGGATTACTGTTGTCAATAAAATGATTCATAATCATCGGCATCACAAGTAATATCGTACCGGTTATGAATGCCAGATTCATTGCCTTTTCTTTGACAATAAAAATACCAAGTACATTCAGGATATAGATCAGCAAAAAGATACACTCGGTAATCCCCATGACATTGGCAGCCGCCTGATTTCCCCTAATTTCGTTTTGTTCAATTATACTCTTACCCTTCATCACAATCCTCGCTGCCGTCACATTTACATATCAACAATGTTGTCATCTTCTTCCGGCATAACCACAGCGCCGACAATATACAAAATAATACCGGAACCCCATACAAGACAAAGAAGTGCAAATCCCATTCTTGTCATGGTTGTGTCCCATCCAAAATAGTTTGCCACGCCTGCACATACGCCTGCAAGCACTCTGTCGTTTTTACTCCTACACAATTTCTTATTCATCTTTTTCTCCTTTCGCGCACAATCTACACAATATAATCCAGACATGTTCTGCTTGCAGTGTACGGCCTTACTTTTCCGTCTGCAACAGCCACATGTTCCGGATGTACTGCATATCCCTGTAATGACGCCTCATCTTCAAAGGAGGAATCGAGCATTACCTCCGCATTTGAGCTTTTCAGCCCATTTGTATAAACCTTAATCTCCAAAAGACCCGGAATTTTGCCCGAAAGGCCTTCCAGACCTTCCTTGATGCCCTGTTTCACAGTCTCCTTTTCTTCTGCGCTAAGGCTGTCTTTTAATGTCCATAAAATCACATGTTTCACCATCTGCTCCACCTCTTAACTCTTCGGTTTTTTTACATTAATTTTGTATGTAAGTGTCTTCTTTGAATTGTCCTTAAAACGAATCGTCAATGTAATCTTGGCGGTTCCTTTCTTCAGACAGGTTACCTTTCCTTTTGAGGAAACCTTTGCAACTTTTTTGTTGCTTGATTTGTAGCTATATTTTGAAACCTTACTTTTGTTATATACCTTGAAATATTTGCTTAGGCTAATACTCTTATTGGCATAAGTCGTCAGCGTCTTTTTCTTCTGTGTGACCTTCACTGCCTGACTGTACGGTATCGGCGTCGGCGCCTGAGTCACAACCGGATTGGTATTGTGCACGAAAACAGGAATTTCAATTTTGGTTGCCGGGTCACACGCGCACGATACAACAAGCATTGCATACAGATTGCGCTCCGGATTCTTCCAGTTACTTGCTCCCTTCACTGTCAAGCGCTGCTGGCCATCCTTAAGTCCTGTAGCGGATACGGTTGCAATCACATCCGCACCGGATTTAAGACTTGCCGTATAATTACAGCCTCTGTGCGACGAAACCGTGATGGTCTTCTCTTCTCCGCTATTCATGGCAAGAATTTGATTTGATACCTTCATCGGCTTATTGCACGTGATATTGATGGTGATTTCTTTACTCTTTGGTGTCTTTTCGTCTGTATAGGAACCCAAATTGTCATCATACAATATAATTTTGACAGTTCCGCCCTTTAGCGCCGTGATGGTTACCTTTCCCGTCGCGTCACCGCCAACCTCAATACACTCTTCCCGGCCCTCCATGGCAAGCCAGTAAATCTCGCCATAATACGTTGCCTGAAAGCTGATGGTTTCACCTTCGAGCATATTATAAACAGCCTGGGCGTCTGTCTCAATCGCCGGCTCCACAACATTCACCTCGATAATCTGACCAAGCGGCTTATCCTGCGCATCCTTACCCTCGTACAGTTTTACCTTGGTTGTTCCGATTTTTTCACCGTAGAAGTGTAAATTCTTTGTTACCGTATAGCCGTTTTCCAGATTCCATGTGCTTTGTTGCCTCGTCTCAGCCTTTTCGTATGCCGCAAGTTCATTTGACGATACAGCACTCGCAACTGTGCTATCCTCCATTTTGACACTGACAGCATTGCCGGATACCGGAACAGATACGACAGTATCTTTGATCACATACAGTACCGTTTGTTCCTTTGGCACGATTTCCTTTGTTGTCTCTGTAAAAGAAAAATCCGGCGTCGTAACCGGCGTTTTGTCACCGGCTTCTGCGCTTGGTTTTGCTGTCGTCGCATGTGCAGGAACGGTACAAAAAAGTCCTGTCAAAACAAATCCCAATAGTATACACCAGATGATCGCATTTTTTCTCATCATGTTTCTCCCCATACGTCATTTCGTGTCATTTATTATACCATGTTTTATATGAATACGAAACTGTTTTTAGTCACAAGAGACAAACAATCTTTCCTTCGTAAAACGAGTAATAAAAAAGCGCCTCCAAAAGAAGCGCTTTTAATCAAAACAGAACTTTCTATCTTTTACTTAAAAAATCCTTTTTTCTTTTTCTCTTTGTCCTTCTCTTTTTCCGTACCTTCATCCTTCTTTGCAGAATACTCTTTGACTGCACTTAAGGAATTGCCCGTGAGCTCATCAAACTTCTTAAGAAGCTCTTTTGCCTCATGTGAAAGCTTATCCGGCACCTGCACAACGAGCGTGATGTAATGATCCCCGCGCATCTCCTTGTTGCGGAGCGATGGAACACCTTTTCCGCGAAGACGCACTTTTGTATCTGTCTGTGTACCCGGTTTTACATCGTATACGACCTTGCCATCCACTGTATCGATCATAATCTCGCCGCCAAGTGCTGCAATTGCAAACGATACAGGCACGGTCGAATAAATATTGTAATCCTGTCTCTGGAAGATTGGATGCCGCTGTACGATCACTTCTACCAAAAGATCTCCTCTTGGTCCGCCGTTTACGCCCGGCTCACCCTTATCCCGGATACGTACACTCTGTCCGTTATCGATTCCCGCCGGAATCTTAACCTGGATTTTCTTGCGGCTTGCAATATAACCGCTTCCATGACAATCCGGACATTTCTCTTTGATAATCTGTCCGCTTCCCTGGCAATCCGGACAAGTCTGCACGTTCCGCACAACACCAAAGAATGACTGCTGTGTCATGACAACCTGACCCTTACCGCCACATTTCGGACAAGTCTCTTTGCTTGTGCCCGGCTTCGCACCTGACCCCTTACATGTCGGACATGGATCCTTCAGTGTCAGTTCGATTTCTTTCTCGCAGCCAAATACAGCCTCTTCAAACGAAATGTGTACGCTTGTGCGGATATTGGCTCCCTTCATCGGACCATTGCCGCCCCGCCTTGTTCTTCCGCCGCCAAAGATATCGCCAAAAATATCACCAAAGATATCACTAAAGTCAGCACCGTTAAAATCAAAGCCGCCATATCCGGCGCCACCCTGCTCAAAGGCAGCATGACCAAATTGATCATACTGGCTCTTCTTTTCCGGATCACTTAAAATGGCATACGCCTCCGAAGCTTCTTTGAATTTCTTCTCTGCTTCTTCATCACCCGGATGCATATCCGGGTGATATTTTTTAGCAAGCGCTCTATATGCTTTTTTGATTGTCGCCTCGTCAGCATTTCTATCTACGCCTAAGACTTCATAATAGTCTCTTTTTTGTTCTGCCATAACCTAGTCCTTATACTTCTCTATAGTCACCGTCTACTACGTCACCTTCCGGTGCGCTTTCTGCTGCTCCTGCTGTGCTCATATCAGGGCCTGCACCTGCAGCACCTTGTGCCTGTGCCTGCTCATATACTTTTGTGAACAGCGCCTGTGCGCTCTGCATTAATTTATCCTTCTTCGCATTGAGTTCAGTTACCTGCTCCGGAGTAAGCTCCTGATCCTTTGTGCTCTCAAGGTATGCTTTCATGTCAGCAAGATCAGCCTCAACCGGTGCTTTCTCGCTCTCTGATAATTTATCACCCACGTCATTTAATGCTTTCTCTGTCTGGAATACAAAGCTGTCTGCTTCATTTCTGGCATCGATTGCTTCCTTACGTGCTTTATCCTGTGCCTCGTACTCAGCAGCCTCTTTTACAGCTTTCTCGATATCTTCGTCAGACATATTGGAACCTGCTGTAATTGTGATGTGCTGCTCTTTTCCTGTTCCGAGATCTTTTGCAGATACATTTACGATACCATTTGCATCGATATCAAATGTAACCTCGATCTGTGGGATTCCTCTTGGTGCCGGAGCGATTCCGTCAAGACGGAACTGTCCAAGCGATTTGTTATCCTTTGCAAACTGTCTTTCACCCTGTACAACGTTGATATCAACCGCTGTCTGATTGTCAGCTGCTGTAGAGAATACCTGGCTCTTCTTTGTCGGAATTGTCGTATTTCTCTCAATAAGCTTTGTTGCGACACCACCCATTGTCTCGATGGCAAGAGAAAGTGGTGTAACATCGAGCAATAAGATATCACCGGCGCCGGCATCTCCTGCAAGCTTACCACCCTGGATAGAAGCACCAAGTGCTACACACTCATCCGGGTTCAATGTCTTGCTTGGCTCATGACCTGTTAACTGTTTTACTTTATCCTGTACTGCCGGGATACGTGTTGATCCACCGACAAGCAATACTTTGCTCAGCTCTGAAGCTGTCATACCTGCATCTTTTAACGCATTCTGTACCGGAATTGCTGTACGCTCTACAAGGTCATGTGTGAGTTCATCAAATTTGGCACGTGTCAGGTTCATATCAAAATGTTTTGGACCTTCTGCTGTTGCTGTGATGAACGGCAGGTTGATGTTTGTTGTTGTAGCAGATGACAATTCTTTTTTCGCTTTCTCAGCTGCCTCGCGAAGTCTCTGAAGCGCCATCTTATCATTTGAAAGATCTACACCTTCTGCTGCTTTGAACTCTGAAAGCATCCAATCTGTGATTTTCTGGTCGAAGTCATCACCACCAAGTCTGTTATCACCGTTTGTAGCAAGTACTTCGATAACGCCATCACCAATCTCGATGATAGAAACATCGAATGTACCACCACCAAGGTCATATACCATGATTTTCTGCTCTTTCTCATTGTCAAGACCGTAAGCAAGCGCTGCCGCTGTCGGCTCGTTGATGATACGTTTTACATCAAGACCTGCAATCTTACCGGCATCCTTTGTAGCCTGACGCTGTGCATCATTGAAATATGCAGGTACCGTAATAACTGCTTCCGATACTTTTTCTCCCAAGTAATTCTCAGCATCTGCTTTTAATTTCTGAAGAATCATTGCAGAAATCTGCTGTGGAGAATACTTCTTGTCATCAATTGTACGACCTTTGTCTGTACCCATATCTCTCTTGATAGAAGAGATTGTTTTTTCTGCATTTGTAACAGCCTGACGTTTTGCCGGCTCACCGACAAGTCTCTCACCTGTTTTTGTGAACGCAACAACAGATGGTGTTGTTCTTGCGCCTTCTGTATTTGCGATAACAGTAGGTTTACCACCTTCCATAACTGCTACACAGCTGTTTGTTGTTCCTAAATCGATACCAATAATTTTACCCATGACTTACGTCCTCCTTATTGAAAATAAAGTTATGAACTACGTTTTATTATGATACAACTGCTACCATACTATGTCTGACAACAGTGTCTCGATACATATATCCTTTTTGAAGCTCCTGCGCGACGATGCCGCTTTCAAATTCTTCACTTTCCACCTGCATAACCGCATTGTGAAGCTCCGGGTTGAACTCGCATCCGACGGCTTCAATCGGTTTGACACCGACTGCATCGAGTTCTGTGATAAGCTGCTTGTAAATCATCTTCATGCCGTCTGCAAATGCGTCTCCTTCCGGTGCATTCGTAAGACCACGCTCAAAGTTATCTACAACCGGCAAAACCTTTTCAACGATGCTTTTTGCACCCATATCAAACATTGCTGCTTTTTCTTTTTCACTTCTGTTTCGGAAGTTTTCAAACTCAGCAAGCTGACGTTTCACTTTGTCTTCGAGCTCATCAATTTTTTCTTTTGCTTTGTCTTTCTTTTTGTCTGCTTTCTCTTTTTTCTTTGCTTGTTTTTCTTCTATCTTGGAAGCTTTTTCTGTCTCCTTATCCGTGGCAGCTTCTTCACTGACAGCCTCCTCCGTCGTAGTGGCAGTTTCTTCCGTTTCAACTGCTTCGGCCACCTCTTCTGCTTCTGTCCGGGCCGTCATATCCTTTTCCTGATCACTCATGTATGAAAGTCCTCCTTGCTACTTCTTTTTGCTTGTATAAATGCGCTCAAGCTGTTGCATCAAATCCTTGAGTGTATCCACAACCTTCTCATAATCCATACGCTTCGGTCCTACAATACCGATTGTTCCCTTCATGCCTTCACCAAGCTCATACGTTGCTGTCACAACACTGCAATCTTTCATAGAAGAAATTGGCGATTCCTCACCGATATAAACGCGGATTCCGGTTTCTTCGTCAGCAGAAGTCTGCGGGATAAGCCCCTGCAGCATCTGTTTTTCTTCAAACGTACTGATGATTTCGCTTGCTCTGTGCTGGTCAGAAAGCTCCGGATACTTGAAAATATTGTTCGTTCCCGACGTGTAAATTTCAAGGTCGTTGCCTTCCTGAATCGCAGCGGCAACCGCATCAATGACCTCACTCACAATATCGCTATGGATTCCTGCCTGTTGCTTCATCTTGGTGATGATGTTGAGATTGATTTCTTCTATCGATAACCCATTCAAATATGTGTTGAGTAACATATTGAGTTTTAGAAGCGTCTCATCATCAAGCGGCTCCGGAATCGTTAACATGTTATTCTTAATCATGTTTCCTTCCGCAACAATGACCGCAACAAGTTGATGCGCATCCACTCTTGAGAGCTGGATAAATTTGACCTTATTTCCTTTTACGCTCGGTGCTGTAACCATCGATGCATAATTGGTATTTACGGCAAGCGCTTTGGCAGCATTTTTCAACAGCTGCTCCATCTTCTCTTCCTTCTCAAGAAGGAGCTCTTTCATTTCCCTGACTTCCTGATCCTTTTGCGCCATCATCGCGTCAACATATAAACGATAACCCTTATCAGATGGAATCCGGCCTGCCGATGTATGCGGCTGAACAATATATCCAAGCTCCTCCAAATCTGCCATCTCATTGCGGATGGTAGCGGAGCTAAGATTCAAATCCGTATATTTGGAAATGGTTCTGCTTCCAACAGGCTCGCCTGTTTCTAAATAATTGCGTATGATTGCATTTAAAATCGTTAACTTTCTCTCATCAAGCTGCAATTTGCGTCCCCCTTTCCATATTGTATGCCATTTGCTTTGGAATTATTAGCACTCAACTCAAATGAGTGCTAACATCTTCTTACCATAAGATACACCTAACCTTAGTCTATGTCAACAATAAAAAAATAAAAGAATTATAAACAATAAAAAAAATCCCCGGTCAAACGACCGGGGCTTTTTCAAAAAATCTTAGTAGTTTTCCTTACGGACTTCAAAGTATGCCTGGGGATGAGCACAGACGGGGCAAACCTTGGGTGCTTCCTCGCCGATGACCAGATGACCGCAGTT